>NZ_JAENMQ010000004.1:0-233298 GCF_016771845.1 Lelliottia jeotgali
TGTGGTGGTACAGCACGAAAGTGGGGGTGATCGACCTGAAGAAAAAGTCGATCACCATGGGTAAAGGATGTTAAATAGTGTTCACCATGTCCCCGAACACCTGTCTACCATGTCCCCGGACCGTACAAGGAGAGGGTTGGGGTGAGGGCATCAGACCGCAGAGCAGTTTTGTAGGCCGGGTAAGGCGGAGCCGCCACCCGGCAAACAGACCGCAGAGTTATGCGTTCTTCAGCACTTCACTCACAATCTCTACCGCTTCTTTCTCAATCAGCTTACGGTGTTCGTCGCCTAAGAAGCTTTCGCAGTAAATTTTGTACGCATCTTCCGTACCGGAAGGACGCGCAGCAAACCAGCCGTTCGCCGTCATCACTTTCAGGCCACCGATAGACGCGCCGTTACCCGGTGCCGCCGTCAGACGCGCGGTGATCGGGTCACCCGCCAGCGTATCCGCGCTCACCATCTCTGGAGAAAGCTTAGACAGCGCCGCTTTCTGCGCGGAAGTAGCACTGGCCTGAATACGGTTGTAGCTCGGCGCACCAAAGCGAGCGGCCAGCTCGTTGTAATGCTCCTGCGGGTTCTTACCGGTGACGGCGGTGATTTCCGCTGCCAGCAGGCACATGATGATGCCGTCTTTATCCGTGGACCACGGCGTACCGTCGAAACGCAGGAATGACGCGCCCGCGCTCTCTTCGCCGCCAAAGCCAAAGCTACCGTCGTGCAAACCATCAACGAACCACTTGAAGCCCACCGGCACTTCTACCAGTTTACGGCCCAGATCGTTCACCACGCGGTCAATCATCGCGGAAGAGACCAGCGTTTTACCGACGGCCACCTCTTTGCCCCACTGTGGACGATGCTGGAACAGATAGTTGATCGCAACGGCCAGATAGTGGTTCGGATTCATCAGGCCCGCAGGGGTGACAATACCGTGACGGTCGTAGTCGGGGTCGTTAGCAAACGCCAGATCGAACTTGTCACGCAGGGCCAGCAGACCGGCCATCGCACACTCGGAGGAGCAGTCCATACGGATGGCGCCGTCTTTGTCGAGGTGCATAAAGCGGAAGGTCTGATCAACCTGATCGTTAACGATGGTCAGATCCAGCTTGTAGAATTCGGCAATGCGCTTCCAGTATTCGATACCGGAGCCGCCGAGCGGGTCCACGCCCAGCTTCAGGCCCGCTTTTTGAATCGCGGCGATATCAACGATATCGGCCAGCCCTTCGATAAACGGCTGAACCAGATCCACTTCTTTCACATGACCGGAAGCCATCGCGGCATCCAGAGAAATACGTTTTACACCTTTCAGACCATCAGCCAACAGCGCATTGGCGCGGTCTTCGACGACTTTGGTGACATTGGTATCAGCCGGGCCACCGTTTGGCGGATTGTATTTGATACCACCGTCGTCCGGCGGGTTGTGCGAAGGGGTGATGACGATACCGTCAGCCTGCGCGCCGCCTTTTTTGTTGTGCACCAGAATGGCATTCGAGACCGCAGGCGTTGGGGTATAGCCGTTGTCTTCCTGCACGATAACGTCAACGCCGTTCGCGGCCAGCACTTCCAGCACGGAAATGAATGCCGGTTCGGACAGCGCATGAGTGTCTTTACCGACATAGCACGGACCGGTCACGCCATTTTTGGCGCGTTCTTCCGCGATGGCCTGGGCAATGGCCAGAATATGCGGTTCGTTAAAGCTGTGGCGCGCCGCGCTGCCACGGTGGCCAGACGTCCCAAACTTCACTGCGTGTTCTGCGTTACCCACTTCTGGCTTCAGTACATAGTACTGAGCGGTAAGTTGAGCGACGTTAATCAAATCGCTTTGTTGTGCAGGCTGACCCGCACGATCGTGATTTGCCATTGCCTGGTCCTTCCTGTGCAAGGGTTAAATGGTACCGCAAACCTTTTCAATCAATTCCGCCGGGAATTGCATCGACTGCATGATGTGTTCGACCATGCTGCATTTGCGTCCGGTATTGGTATTGGTGATCACCCAGTACGGCGTACCAGGGACATGTTTAGGCTTGGTTTGATTGCCGTTTGCAATCAGCGTTTGCTCGTCGATCGCGAAGTAGACGCGGGTACGGCCATGAAGCGAATCGGTGGCTTCAGCAAACGCTTTGTTATCCAGTGAATAGAGTGTAGACAGCACCAGCATAAAGCGGTTAACCGCTTTTTTCTGCTCGGCGTATTCATCGGAAAGCAGCAGTTCACGCACCGCGCGCACTTTATCTTTCACCGGAGCGACGGCTTTAACTTCAGCAACCGCATTTGGCTGACGAACCTCTTTAGAAACCGGAGTTGCAGGCTGTGAGGCGGCGGAAAATTTCAGCATACGCCGTAAAATGTCGGACGCACTCTCGCCAATATGTCGCGTGTGGCTGGCAATATACTGATAGAGCTCATCATCAACTTCGATTGTTTTCATCTTAATCCAGTGCAATATCTTATCTGAATACAAGTCGTTGGGATTATAAGGGCTAATCCCAACCGCGAATAGGGTCAAGCCCGGCCAGCGGCAAAAAGTCAGATTAAACTGGAACCTTGCAGCCGGGCGGCAGAATGGTCAACATAATACCCTAACCTGACACCTGTAAAAAAAGAACTTTGCCATGAAATTGAATAGCCGAGCGCAATCTGCACAATCGCCGAACAATAATTCCCCCATCGTACTGGTTCATGGCCTGTTTGGCAGTCTCGATAACCTGGGCGTGCTGGCGCGCGATCTGGTGGCCGACCACGATATCCTGCAGGTGGATATGCGCAACCACGGGCTTTCCGATCGCAGCCCGGAGATGACCTACAGTGTGATGGCGCAGGATCTGCTGGATACGCTCGATGCGAACAATATTGAAAAGGCGACGCTGATTGGCCATTCGATGGGTGGCAAAGCGGTGATGGCGCTGACGGCGCTGGCGCCTGAGCGTATCGATCAGCTGGTAGTGATTGATGTCGCGCCGGTGGATTATGACGTGCGCCGTCACGACGAAATTTTTGCCGCCATTAATGCCGTGACCGATGCAGGCGTGTCGACTCGCCAGCAAGCCGCTGCGGTAATGCGCGAGCATCTTGATGAAGAAGGCGTGGTGCAGTTTCTGCTGAAATCATTCGTCGATGGCGCATGGCGTTTTAATGTGCCGGTGCTGTGGGACCAGTATTCGGATATTGTCGGCTGGCAGAAGGTTCCGGCCTGGCCGCACCCTACCCTGTTCATTCGCGGGGGCAATTCTCCGTATGTGACCGACGCATATCGCGACGCCCTGTTGGCGCAATTCCCACAGGCGCGTGCGCATGTGATTGCCGGAGCCGGGCACTGGGTTCACGCCGAAAAACCAGAAGCGGTGCTGCGAGCAATACGCCGCTATCTCTCTGATAACGCGATTTGATTAAAAAGCCAGCGACTGATTGCCCGCAGGCTACCAGTCGTTGGCGTGCAGGTTGACGTCATGTATGATGTCGCGCTCATCGCCCCGGCAATAGCAGGGCTGCTTGTTTTCCCCCGAAGTCTCTGAATCATGGCCAAAGAACAAACGGACCGCACGACATTAGATCTGTTCGCGACTGAACGTCGACCGGGACGACCAAAAACCAATCCGCTTTCGCGTGATGAACAGTTGCGCATCAATAAGCGCAATCAGCTGAAACGCGACAAGAGTCGTGGGCTTAAACGCGTCGAGCTAAAACTCAACGCGGAGGCTGTCGACGCCTTAACGGAGCTGGCCGATGCGCGCGAGATCAGCCGCAGTGAGCTGATTGAAGAGATGCTGATGGCACAACTTCAGGCATGGCGCAGCACCAGGTGATCGTCCGAAAATCCACCCAATAGTCCTTTTCATGTAGCACAGAGTGCAGTCCCGCGTGATAGCTGTTTCCGCAGACTTCCCTGTTCTGCTATGATTGCCCTTATCCGTGGACAAATTGCGCCACCATACCATTAAGTTTCAAGAGGTTATTTCACTCATGGCAATCATCGGCATTTTTTTCGGCAGCGATACCGGTAATACCGAAAACATCGCAAAAAACATTCAAAAACAGCTTGGTAAAGACGTTGCCGACGTGCATGACATTGCTAAGAGCAGCAAGGAAGATCTCGAAGGCTACGATATTCTGCTGCTCGGCATTCCGACCTGGTACTACGGCGAAGCGCAGTGTGACTGGGATGATTTCTTCCCGACGCTGGAAGAAGTCGATTTCAACGGCAAGCTCGTGGCCCTGTTTGGCTGCGGCGACCAGGAAGACTACGCGGAATACTTCTGTGATGCGCTGGGGACTATTCGCGACATCATTGAACCACGCGGTGCCGCGATCGTCGGCCACTGGCCAACGGCGGGCTATCATTTCGAAGCCTCTAAAGGCCTGGCGGACGACGATCACTTTGTCGGACTGGCGATTGACGAAGACCGTCAGCCAGAATTGACCGCAGAGCGCGTCGACAAGTGGGTAAAACAGATCCGCGAAGAACTGCACCTCGACGATATTCTGAACGCCTGATCAAATCTGTGAGGCATGGCGATTTACGCCATGCCTCATTGATAGATAATTCCAATCAAAATAATTGCTACAAATTTTTAACTTTTGTGTTCATACCTGTACAATGTCCCAGGGTTACAGTGGATGCCATCGAACAAGTTTGTTGGTGATACCACGTTTTTATAAGCATACTTTGCTTGAGACTTGCAGTTTTCATTTAGGCATGGCAGTTCTATAATGAGACGCATTATCCCAACTGCATTTTCTTTCATTTCCTCTAAAGAAGTGAACCGTTTAGCAACAGGACAGATTCCGCATGACTGACAACAATACCGCATTAAAGAAGGCTGGCCTGAAAGTGACGCTTCCTCGTTTAAAAATCCTGGAAGTTCTGCAAGGACCGGACAACCATCACGTCAGTGCGGAAGACTTATACAAACGTCTGATCGACATGGGCGAAGAGATTGGACTGGCGACCGTATACCGCGTTCTGAACCAGTTTGATGACGCCGGAATTGTCACCCGCCACAATTTTGAAGGCGGTAAATCCGTTTTCGAACTGACGCAGCAGCATCACCACGATCACCTGATTTGCCTCGACTGCGGCAAGGTGATTGAGTTTAGCGATGACTCTATCGAAGCACGTCAGCGTGAAATCGCCACTCGTCATGGCATCCGTCTGACCAACCATAGCCTGTATCTGTATGGTCACTGTGCTGAAGGCGATTGCCGCGAAAACGAGCACGCTCACGATACAAAATAATCGTGTTTTCATACTCTGAGCCAACCTGACGGTTGGCTTTTTTTTGCCTGAAATAAATGCAAAAACGCCCGGCGAGCTTTCGCTGCCGGGCGTTAATCAACGCGAATTACTGCGCGTTATTGTTGCGAATCTCCTGCCAGAGCTGACCGCAATCGGCTTTCACCGCTTCGCCATTACCCGTCTTACGCGCCTGGATACAGGCCTGGTAATCCATCACGCGGACGTTTTCCTGCGTGGCGAACTGCTCATGTGCCTTTTCTTTCTTCAGTACCGTCAACACGCTCTGACAGGCCTGGATTTTTTCCGGCGAGCCTTCAGCGGTATTGATACAGGTGCTGTAAGCCTCTTTGAGACGAGAATCTTCTTTCGGGGCCTGAGGCTGAGCGCACGCAGCCAGTCCTGATGCCAGTACTGCGACAATGACTAATTTCTTCAACATGTCGGTCTCCATTCCGGCGGGAATGTCCCGCCGGACAGTTCATCAGAAGATGGTAAATGGCGCGATAACCATGAATTTCACGTCACGCTCATCCTGGAAGATGTTGCCGTAACCGCCTGCATAGCTTGGAATGTCGGAATGGTTGTCATACTGCGTGAAGTGCAGTTTGAACATAGTGCCTTTAGCGCGACCGTCCTGCAGGGTGTACATCGCATCGAGACTGTAAGAAGACTCTTTCAGACGATAGTTAGGATCGTAGTAAGCGTCTGGCGTCGCCATGTCACCCGGCTTCGCATCCCATGCGTAAGCGTAGGAAGCACCCACTGCCCAGCCCGGAAGATTCCAGTTTTTCAGGTCATACATCGCACCGAAGAAGAGTGCTTTTTCGCCGTCGGCGTTGAAGTCAGAGCGGTTATCCCACCAGATATCCAGACGACCGTTGGACGATGCATAGGTTGGCGTCATACGCTGAAGGAAGTAGCCCTGCTGCCCTTCGGCTTTGACGTAAGTCCCTTCGAGGCGTAAATCCACCTGCCCGATTTTGTAGCCAAAAGTCAGCGCCTGCAGCCATGCGGTGCCGTCATACAGATCGTTCACGCTGCCATCGCTGACTTTGTCGCGTGTGCCGTAGAACTGGTAGCTGGTGGTCAATGGGCCACCAACGATATCGAATTTGTAGCTGGCTTTGGCGAAGTACTGATCGACATAACCTTCAGCCTGACCAAACGCCGCTTCCAGCACGAGATCGTTTTTGAAGTCATATTTCGCGCCGAGAGAGTGGAGATATTCCACGCGGGTCTTTTTATCGTTCTGGTAGAACTTGTCCATCTCGATGTGCCACGGCGCTTTGTACTCGTTGGTCCACATGTAGGAGAAGCTCAACGCACCCGCATCGCCGTAATCAAAGTTTGCCCCAGCTTCAGCACCCTGATAGGTACCCGGCATAAAGCTCCAGTGTGGTGCTAACAGCGTCTGGCCGGTTGGCTGAATGTAACCGCCACGCGCCCATACTGGACCGTATTTGAATTTAGCTGCCGCTTTATACAGGCTGATCCCGCTCTTATCGCCAGACCAGTCTTCTTTGTAGGCTTTGTTACTGGAGGAGAACGCGATTTCGTTGGGGTGCGCGCTATCGCCGTTTTCCGCCATTTCGATAGCGGTGAACGCAGCAATATCCAGACCGAACATATCAGCGGCATAACCAGACTGGAAATCCAGGTTAGCGTTCCAGGTGGAGTGAGAAAGGTTTACTTTGTATTTGTCGCCATCGGTGACGTCTTTACGGTCACGTTCACGTTGCCAGTAATAGATACCGCCCGTGAGTGTCGAATCATCGATAAAGCCTGCTGCCTGAGCCTGCGGAGCTGCAATAAAGCCCGACATTGCTGTCACACCGGCGATAGCCATCGCCAGCGCACTACGTTTGCCACTGAACGTACGCATAGATTGTTCCTCTTTGACGAATAAAAGCGCCTTAAACGGCGAAAAATCTAAAAGACCTAATGGTCAGGGGTAGTCAGAAATACCCTCGAATTAACTACCGCCTTTAGACTATTTTTCGCGACGCGAATTATCAATGCTTTTCAGTGAGCAAAATGCAGGATTATGACGAAGTGCACATAATTGGTAGCGATTTGAAACATATCGCTTCCGACAAGGCTTAAGCGGAAAAAATCGGTAAAATTCAGTAGGTAAACTTATTTGATAGCGCTTACATCTCTTTATTCGACTTAATTCAAGTTACTCGAAACTTTATTAAAAAAAATAAGTAGCAGCTCATTGACGCACTATTTTTACGTCAAAAATATTCACTTCAAGTAATCGCATGATCGATAAGCAAAAAAAACGCCGCGTTAAGCGGCGTTTGTCTCTCATTGACCAGGCTTACTCGCCAGCTTTGGCCCAGGTATCACGCAGACCAACGGTACGGTTAAATACCAGTTTGGTAGCGGTTGCATAACGGCTGTCAAGGCAGAAGTAACCTTCACGCTCGAACTGATACGCTTTACCCGCTTCGGCTGTTTTCAGGGAAGGTTCTGCATAACCCTGCTTGATAACCAATGATTCCTGGTTGATGGTCGCCAGGAAATCTTCCGCCGCGCCAGGGTTCGGAATGCTGAACAGACGATCGTACAGACGAATTTCGACCGGCAGCGCGTGTGCTGCGCTCACCCAGTGAATCACGCCTTTCACTTTGCGTCCGTCCGCAGGGTCTTTGCTCAGGGTCTCCGCGTCGTAGCTGCAGAAGATAGTGGTGATGTTGCCTTCGGCGTCTTTCTCAACGCGCTCAGCTTTAATCACGTACGCATTGCGCAGGCGAACTTCTTTGCCCAGCACCAGACGTTTGTACTGCTTGTTCGCTTCTTCGCGGAAGTCAGCGCGATCGATCCAGATCTCAGCGCTGAACGGCACTTCACGGCTGCCCATTTCCGGTTTGTTCGGATGGTTCGGCATGGTGACCTGCTCGCTTTCGCCCTGCGGGTAGTTTTCGATAACCAGTTTAACCGGATCGATAACTGCCATAGCGCGCGGCGCGTTTTCGTTCAGATCTTCGCGAATGCAGGATTCCAGAGACGCCATCTCAATGGTGTTGTCCTGCTTGGTCACGCCGATACGTTTGATGAACTCGCGAATAGCCGCTGCGGTATAGCCACGACGACGCAGACCAGAGATAGTCGGCATACGCGGGTCATCCCAGCCTTCGACATGCTTGTCGGTCACCAGCAGGTTCAGCTTGCGCTTGGACATCACGGTGTATTCCAGATTCAGACGAGAGAATTCGTACTGACGCGGATGCACAGGGATGGTGATGTTATCCAGAACCCAATCGTACAGACGACGGTTGTCCTGGAACTCCAGCGTACACAGAGAGTGCGTAATGCCTTCCAGCGCATCGCTGATGCAGTGGGTGAAGTCGTACATCGGGTAGATGCACCACTTGTTGCCAGTCTGGTGGTGCTCGGCAAATTTAATGCGATACAGCACCGGATCGCGCATCACGATGAACGGTGACGCCATGTCGATTTTGGCACGCAGACAGGCTTTGCCTTCTTCGAAGCCACCTGCACGCATTTTCTCGAACAGCGCGAGGTTTTCTTCGACGCTGCGATCGCGGAACGGGCTGTTTTTACCCGGCGCCGTCAGCGAGCCACGGTATTCGCGGATTTCGTCAGCAGACAGCTCGTCAACGTAGGCCAGGCCTTTGTTGATAAGCTCTACGGCGTACGCGTGCAGCTGATCGAAATAGTCCGAGGAGTAGCAGATATCGCCAGACCAGCTGAAGCCTAACCATTGCACGTCGTTCTTAATGGACTCAACGTATTCGATGTCTTCTTTAACAGGGTTAGTGTCATCGAAACGCAGGTTGCATTGGCCCTGGTAGTCTTGCGCAATGCCGAAGTTCAGGCAGATGGATTTCGCATGACCGATATGCAGGTAGCCGTTTGGCTCCGGCGGGAAACGGGTATGAACTGTGGTGTGCTTACCACTGGCCAGATCTTCATCGATGATCTGGCGAATAAAGTTACTCGGGCGGGCTTCAGCCTCACTCATCGTGGATTCCTCAAAGCGTCAACAACGTATAACGGGATATGATCTTATAAGCCGGACGTAGTGACAACCTTTAGTTATGCAAAAAATGGCTTTGAAGTGAATATTGGGGAGGATTGCTGCAAAAAAAAGCGGCGGAGGATTACCCCCGCCGCTTAAGGCATGACTCTACTCAGGAGCGATTACTTGCCTTTAATCTCGTACAGTGGCGTTTGACCGGCAACGACCTGACCTTTCGCCTGGAGAACCAGACCGCTAAAGTCGTCGATGTTGCTGCAAACAACCGGGCTAATCATGGAGCGCGCATTGGCGTTCAGGAAGTCCAGATCCATTTCCAGAATCGGCTGACCTGCCACCACTTCGGCACCCTCTTCAACCAGACGCGTGAAGCCTTGACCACCCAGGGCAACGGTGTCGATACCCATGTGGACCACGATCTCAGCACCCTTCTCAGTTTCGAGGCAGAACGCATGGTTGGTGTTGAAGATTTTCACGATGGTGCCGGCTGCTGGAGAAACCACGGTTTTTTCCGTTGGTTTCACTGCTACGCCGTCACCGACCGCTTTGCTGGCGAATGCTTCATCAGGAACCTGCTCCAGGGCAACGACTTCACCGGTGACTGGAGAAACCAGCGCCGCGATGGTGGTAGCGTTAGGAACCGCCTGAGGTTTAGCCGCAACAGGTGCAGCGGCGACAGGAGCAGCTTCAGAAGCCGCTACCGGACCGGTGGTTTTCATGGCGTTAGCGATTTTTTCCGCCACGAAGCCTACGATAATCTGCACGCTGGTTTTGTTCAGACGAATCACACCAGATGCACCCAGGCGTTTTGCCAGCGCTTCGTTAACCAGAGAAGAATCTTTCACGTTGAGGCGCAGACGCGTGATACAGGCGTCGATGCCGGTCAGGTTGTCAGAACCACCAACAGCGGCGATGTACTGACGCGCCAGGCCTGCAACGTCCTGCTCTTTATCACCGCTCACATTCACGTCCTGGCCATCAGCTTCGCTACCGGCAACAGCCAGCTCGCGACCCGGAGTCATCAGGTTGAATTTGGTGATAGTGAAGCGGAACACCACGTAGTAAATCACGAAGAACACCAGACCCTGAGGGATCAGCATCCACCAGTGAGTCGCCAGCGGGTTACGGGACGACAGCACCATATCCACCAGACCCGCACTGAAGCCGAAGCCTGCAATCCAGTGCATCGAAGCAGCGATGAACACGGAGATACCGGTCAACACAGCGTGGATCACGTACAGAACCGGCGCCACGAACATGAAGGAGAATTCCAGCGGCTCGGTGATACCGGTGAAGAAGGCCGCGAATGCGCCTGCCATCATGATACCCAGAACTTTCGCTTTGTTCTCTGGACGTGCGCAGTGGTAGATGGCCAGCGCCGCACCCGGCAGACCGAACATCATAATCGGGAAGAAGCCCGCCTGATAACGACCGGTAATACCGACAATGCCTTTACCTGTTTCGATGGACTGTGCGCCGCCGAGGAAGTTAGGGATATCGTTAATACCTGCAACGTCAAACCAGAACACGGAGTTCAGGGCGTGGTGCAGACCGACCGGAATCAACAGACGGTTGAAGAAGGCGTAAATACCTGCGCCCGCAGAACCGAGTTTCTGAATGTGCTCACCGAAGTTTACCAGACCGTCGAAGATAACCGGCCAGACGTACATCAGGATGAACGCCACAGCGATCATGACGAAGGAGGTCAGAATCGGCACCAGACGACGGCCGCTGAAGAACGACAGCGCCTTCGGCAGCTCAACGCCGCTGAAGCGGTTGTACAGTTCTGCAGAGATGATACCCACGAGGATACCGACGAACTGGTTGCTGATCTTACCGAACGCAGCAGGCACCTGGTCCACTGGGATCTTCTGAATCATGGCAACCGCTGCCGGAGAACAGAGTGTGGTCAACACCAGGAAGCCCACAAAACCGGTTAATGCTGCTGCACCGTCTTTATCTTTGGACATACCGTAAGCGACACCAATCGCAAACAGCACAGACATATTGTCGATGATCGCGGAACCGGACTTGATGAACAGCGCCGCAAGTGCGTTATCACCACCCCAGCTTACTGGGTCAATCCAGTAGCCCACACCCATCAGAATTGCTGCCGCTGGCAGCGTGGCAACCGGCACCATCAGTGCGCGGCCAACCTTTTGTAAATAACCTAGAATACTCACTTGTGCTTCCCCCTATGAGACCCCGTTTAAGGCACGTTCTCAGCTGTTTTTTATTGTGTCACTAACTTATCGATACAGTTGATGAATCACTGGCATTCTGAGTGTGTGAGAAATTAATTCGTATCGCAAATTAAATGCATACTTTTTGTGAGTTTTGTCACCAAATTCCGTTATTAACCCTCCCTTTTGCTGGCTAACAGTGAAAACTTATTTTATCATTCAAAAAATCAAGTCGGATTGACCCCTGCCCTGCGTGATCCAGGTTACGCTTATTTAAGGTCAAGGCGCGCCATCCGCCCACTTTTTTTAACTTTAACTTTAGAGGTGAACAATGAGACTGATTCCCCTGGCTACAGCTGAACAAGTCGGTAAATGGGCTGCACGCCATATCGTTAACCGTATCAACGCGTTCAAACCTACTGCCGATCGTCCTTTCGTTCTCGGCCTGCCAACCGGTGGCACCCCGCTGACCGCGTATAAGGCTCTGGTCGAAATGCATAAATCAGGCCAGGTTAGCTTTAAACATGTTGTGACCTTCAACATGGACGAATACGTAGGCTTAGCGAAGGAGCATCCGGAGAGCTACCATAGCTTCATGCACCGCAATTTCTTTGATCACGTTGATATTCAACCTGAAAATATTAACCTGCTGAATGGCAACGCGCCTGATATTGACGCAGAATGCCGTCAGTACGAAGAAAAAATCCGCTCTTATGGCAAAATTAACCTGTTCATGGGCGGCGTGGGTAACGACGGTCATATCGCGTTCAACGAACCGGCTTCTTCACTGGCCTCTCGTACCCGTATTAAAACCCTGACCCATGACACCCGCGTGGCAAACTCCCGCTTCTTTGACGGCGACGTGAATCAGGTGCCTAAATACGCCCTGACCGTTGGCGTGGGCACCCTGCTGGATGCCGAAGAAGTGATGATTCTGGTGCTGGGCAATGTGAAAGCACAGGCGCTGCAAGCCGCCGTTGAAGGCAACGTGAACCACATGTGGACCATCAGCTGCCTGCAGCTGCATCCAAAAGCCGTGGTGGTATGCGACGAGCCATCTACGATGGAACTGAAAGTGAAGACGCTGAAATACTTCAACGAGTTAGAAGCTGAAAATATTAAAGGTCTGTAATTGACTAGCCGCCTCTTCCCAAAGAGGCGGCTGAATTTTTAAACCGGGGGTCTTATGTACGCTTTAACCCACGGTCGGATTTATACCGGCCATGAAATTCTGGATGACCATGCGATTGTTATCGCCAATGGCTTGATTGAACGTGTCTGCCCGCAGGCTGAACTGCCGCCGGAGATCGAACAACGCTCACTCAATGGAGCAATCATCTCCCCCGGTTTTATCGACGTCCAGCTGAACGGCTGCGGCGGCGTGCAGTTCAACGACTCGCCAGAGGCAGTCACCGTTGAAACGCTGGAGATCATGCAGAAAGCCAACGAGAAATCGGGCTGTACCAGCTATCTGCCAACACTCATTACCTCCGACGACGAATTAATGAAGCAAGGTATCCGCGTGATGCGTGAATACCTGGCGAAATATCCGCATCAGGCGCTGGGTCTGCACCTTGAAGGTCCGTGGCTGAACATCGTCAAGAAAGGCACGCATAACCCGAATTACGTGCGCAAGCCGGACGCCGAGCTGGTCGATTTCATGTGCGCCAACGCGGACGTGATCACCAAAGTAACGCTGGCGCCTGAAATGACCGGGCCAGAAGTGATAAGTCAACTGGCAGCCGCGGGTATCGTGGTTTCTGCGGGTCATTCCAACGCCACGCTCGCCGAAGCCAAAACCGGTTTCCGTGCAGGTATTACCTTTGCAACGCACCTTTATAACGCGATGCCGTACATTACCGGTCGTGAACCTGGGCTGGTCGGTGCGATTCTTGATGAGCCAGACGTTTACTGTGGCATTATCGCTGATGGCCTGCATGTGGATTACACCAATATCCGCAACGCGAAACGCCTCAAGGGCGATAAGCTGTGCCTGGTGACTGATGCCACGGCGCCAGCAGGGGCAAACATTGAGCAGTTCATTTTTGCTGGTAAAACAATATACTACCGCAATGGACTGTGCGTGGATGAGAACGGAACGCTGAGCGGCTCGGCGCTGACGATGATCGAAGGGGTACGTAACCTGGTTGAACATTGCGGCATTGCGCTGGATGAAGTGCTGCGTATGGCAACACTCTACCCGGCTCGCGCTATCGGCGTGGATAAAGAGCTGGGCGGTATCGCACCGGGCATGGTGGCCAACCTCACCGCCTTCACACGCGATTATAAAATTATTAAGACCATCGTTAATGGTAACGAGGTCGTCACTGAGTAAGTAAAAGTATGACATCTGGCGGACAAGCTCAAATTGGTAATGTTGACCTCGTTAAACAACTTAACAGTGCGGCGGTGTATCGCCTGATTGACCAGCATGGTCCGATCTCGCGCATACAGATTGCCGAACAGAGCCAGCTTGCACCCGCCAGCGTGACTAAAATCACGCGTCAGCTTATTGAGCGCGGCTTGATTAAAGAAGTCGATCAGCAGGCCTCCACCGGGGGCCGCCGCGCCATCTCTATCATTACTGAAACCCGCAATTTCCACGCCATTGGCGTGCGCCTGGGTCGTCATGACACCACGCTCACTCTGTATGATTTGAGCAGCAAAGTAGTGGCAGAAGAACACTATCCCCTGCCGGAACGCACGCAAGAAACGCTGGAACACGCCCTGCTGAATACCATTGCGCAGTTTATTGAAAGCTGCCAGCGTAAAATCCGCGAGCTGATCGCCATCTCGGTTATCCTGCCTGGCCTGGTCGACCCGGAAAGCGGCGTGATTCGTTATATGCCGCATATTCAGGTTGAAAACTGGGGGCTGGTCGGTGCGCTGGAAAAACGTTTCAACGTCACCTGTTATGTCGGGCACGATATCCGCAGCCTGGCGCTGGCGGAGCACTACTTTGGTGCGAGTCAGGATTGCGAAGACTCTATTCTGGTGCGCGTACACCGAGGAACAGGTGCCGGGATTATCTCCAACGGACGCATTTTTATTGGCCGTAACGGCAACGTCGGTGAGATTGGACACATTCAGGTAGACCCGCTTGGCGAGCGCTGCCACTGCGGCAATTTTGGTTGTCTGGAAACGGTCGCCGCCAATGCTGCGATTGAACATCGTGTGCGCCATTTGCTTGAACAGGGCTATCAAAGCCGCATCACGCTGGAAGACTGCAAGATCAACACCATCTGCAAAGCCGCCAACAAAGGCGACGCCCTCGCCTGCGAAGTGATTGAGCAAGTGGGCCGTCATTTGGGCAAAACCATCGCCATTGCCATCAACCTGTTTAACCCGCAGAAAGTGGTGATCGCCGGTGAGATCACCGAGGCTGAGAAAGTGCTGCTTCCGGCGATCGAAGGCTGCATTAATACTCAGGCGCTGAAAGCCTTCCGTCAGAATCTGCCGGTGGTGCGCTCGACGCTCGATCATCGCTCCGCCATTGGCGCTTTTGCGCTGGTGAAACGCGCCATGCTTAACGGTCTGCTGCTCCAGCGTTTGCTGGAAAGCTAAGAGCGCTTTATAGTGACGCCTTCTTTTTTTGAGATGCCAGGTAGTTCATGACCATTCAGAATGTGATTTGTGATATTGACGGCGTGCTGATGCACGATAACGTTGCGGTGCCCGGTGCCGCTGAGTTTCTGAACCGTATTCTGGAAAAAGGAATGCCGCTGGTTCTGCTGACCAACTATCCGTCGCAGACCGGGCAGGATCTGGCCAACCGCTTCGCCACCGCTGGCGTCGACGTGCCGGATAGCGTGTTTTACACCTCCGCGATGGCGACCGCCGATTTCCTGAAACGTCAGGAAGGGAAAAAAGCGTACGTGGTCGGCGAAGGCGCATTAATCCATGAGCTGTATAAAGCAGGCTTTACCATCACCGATGTGAATCCTGATTTTGTGATTGTCGGCGAGACCCGCTCCTTTAACTGGGAAATGATGCACAAAGCGGCCTACTTCGTGGCGAACGGCGCACGCTTTATTGCCACCAACCCGGACACTCATGGCCGTGGCTACTACCCGGCGTGCGGTGCGCTCTGTGCCGGTATCGAGAAAATATCTGGCCGCAAACCCTTTGTAGTGGGCAAACCGAGCCCGTGGATTGTCCGCGCGGCGCTCAACAAAATGCAGGCCCACTCCGAGCACACGGTGATTGTCGGCGATAATCTGCGCACCGATATTCTGGCCGGTTTCCAGGCCGGGCTTGAAACGATCCTTGTGCTCTCGGGTGTGTCGACGCTCGACGACATCGACGCCATGCCGTTCCGACCGAGCTGGATTTATCCGTCGGTGGCTGAAATCGACGTTATCTGACAAAAAACCACGCCCTCGAGCGTGGTTTTTCATTTTTAAGCCGCAAAAACATCACCGCATCTAACAAAAATCGTCATTCATTGAATAATCATCAATAAAACCGCTCGCGACATACTCTTTTTTCAACATTCGGCAATGCCTGTTGCGTTATTTGCTTTTCCACCCGTAAAAGTGTTGCGCGCACACCCTGTTTTGCGGCATTTTCATAAGCAAGCAACATCACACTGCAACAGGGTTAACGGAGAAGGTTATGTGTTCAATTTTTGGCGTACTGGATATTAAAACTGACGCGGGCGAACTGCGTAAAAAGGCACTGGAGCTTTCTCGCCTGATGCGCCATCGCGGCCCAGACTGGTCCGGCGTGTACGCAAGCGATAAAGCCATTTTAGCTCACGAACGTCTGTCGATTGTCGACGTCAACGCCGGTGCCCAGCCGCTGTATAACGAGAAAAAAACGCACGCGCTGGCCGTTAACGGTGAAATCTACAACCATCAGGCGCTGCGCGCAGAGTATGGCGACCGCTACGCCTTCCAGACCGGTTCCGACTGCGAAGTGATCCTTGCCCTGTATCAGGAAAAAGGGCCTGAGTTCCTCGACGATCTGCAGGGCATGTTTGCCTTCGCGCTGTACGATAGCGAAAAAGACGCCTACCTGATCGGCCGCGATCATCTCGGTATTATTCCGCTGTACATGGGCCACGACGAACACGGTAACTTCTACGTTGCCTCTGAAATGAAAGCCCTGGTCCCGGTTTGCCGCACCATTAAAGAGTTCCCGGCCGGCAGCTATCTATGGAGCAAAGACGGCGAAATTCGCCATTACTATCAGCGTGACTGGTTTGATTTTGACGCAGTGAAAGACAACGTCACCGACAAAAACGAACTGCGTCAGGCGCTGGAAGACTCCGTCAAAAGCCACCTGATGTCAGATGTGCCGTACGGTGTGCTGCTTTCTGGTGGGCTGGATTCCTCCGTTATCTCTGCCATCACCAAGAAATTCGCCGCACGTCGCGTGGAAGACGGTGAACGCTCTGAGGCCTGGTGGCCGCAACTGCACTCCTTCGCCGTAGGCCTCGAAGGTGCGCCGGATCTGAAAGCCGCGCAGGAAGTGGCAAACCATCTGGGCACCGTGCACCATGAAATTCACTTCACCGTGCAGGAAGGTCTGGATGCGATTCGCGACGTTATCTATCACATCGAAACTTACGATGTGACCACCATTCGCGCCTCGACGCCGATGTATCTGATGTCGCGTAAAATCAAAGCGATGGGCATTAAAATGGTGCTGTCGGGCGAAGGTTCTGACGAAGTGTTTGGCGGATACCTGTATTTCCATAAAGCGCCAAACGCCAAAGAGTTGCACGAAGAGACGGTGCGTAAACTGCAGGCGCTGCACATGTTTGACTGTGCTCGTGCGAACAAAGCGATGTCTGCGTGGGGCGTTGAAGCCCGCGTGCCGTTCCTGGATAAATCGTTCCTCGACGTGGCGATGCGCATCAACCCGCAGGATAAAATGTGCGGCAACGGGAAAATGGAAAAACATATTCTGCGTGAATGTTTTGAATCTTACCTGCCAGCAAGCGTCGCATGGCGTCAGAAAGAGCAGTTCTCTGATGGCGTGGGCTACAGCTGGATCGATACTCTGAAAGAAGTGGCGGCGAAGCAAGTGACCGATCAACAGCTGGAAACCGCCAGCTTCCGCTTCCCGTACAACACGCCAGGCTCGAAAGAAGCATATTTGTACCGTGAAATTTTCGAAGAGCTGTTCCCGGTACCGAGCGCTGCGGAATGTGTTCCTGGCGGCCCGTCAGTGGCCTGCTCCTCGGCGAAAGCCATCGAATGGGATGAATCTTTCAAATCCATGAACGATCCATCAGGACGCGCTGTCGGGGTTCACCAGTCAGCGTATAAGTAATCGCAGAGATCGCATGAAGGCCCTTCGGGGCCTTTTTTATTGCTCACGTTTTGCTGAACAAAAGCGATTAATAACCAATAATTGCCGATTATTCGGCCACGCTGTTCGCAACCTAACCAAACAGTCACAATCCAGCGATTTTCATTGAAAAAGATATTGACGCTGCAAGGCTCAATACGCATAATGCGCCCCGCAACGCCGATAAGGTAACGCGAAAAAAAGATGGCTACGTAGCTCAGTTGGTTAGAGCACATCACTCATAATGATGGGGTCACAGGTTCGAATCCCGTCGTAGCCACCATCTTTTTTGCGGGAGTGGCGAAATTGGTAGACGCACCAGATTTAGGTTCTGGCGCCGCAAGGTGTGCGAGTTCAAGTCTCGCCTCCCGCACCATTTCCAGGTCAGCGTTGTACGGATGGGGTATCGCCAAGCGGTAAGGCACCGGTTTTTGATACCGGCATTCCCTGGTTCGAATCCAGGTACCCCAGCCATATTCTTCGATTTAGCGGTTCTCCGCATTATTGGGGTATCGCCAAGCGGTAAGGCACCGGTTTTTGATACCGGCATTCCCTGGTTCGAATCCAGGTACCCCAGCCATCGAAGAAAGCAGTTTGGCTACGTAGCTCAGTTGGTTAGAGCACATCACTCATAATGATGGGGTCACAGGTTCGAATCCCGTCGTAGCCACCAAATTAGAAATTTATCGATTATTTCGGTAAACTAGAAAAAATTGTTGGGGTATCGCCAAGCGGTAAGGCTCTGGTTTCTGATACCAGCATTCCGAGGTTCGAATCCTCGTACCCCAGCCAATTTCAAAAAGTCGTTAGATGTTTAACGCACCCTGTTGGGGTATCGCCAAGCGGTAAGGCTCTGGTTTCTGATACCAGCATTCCGAGGTTCGAATCCTCGTACCCCAGCCACTTAACAGCAAAAAAGCCCGCTCTGCGGGCTTTTTTGTTTTTGTGCTTTGCTCGGTGCGGCTTGTTTCCCTCATCCTGGCCCTCTCCCAAAGGAGAGGGGAAAAGCTGCCTAAAGTCCGAGCGCATACTTCAATGCCTGACGTTTCAGGCCGCCTGCGCGTTCTGCTGCCATCAGGCCGATATTGCGCAGAACACGCACTGGTGCGAGATCGTTGCTGAACCCCGCGTAAAACAGATCCATCCCCGACTGCATCAGGAAATTATCTGCCATACGCCGCGTCTGGTAGCGCTTAAGTACACCGGCACTCGCCCAGGGTTCCGCATGGCCGCGCGCGCTGCTCATCACCGACAACAACGCTTCCACGTCACGATAGCCCAGGTTCACACCCTGCCCCGCCAGTGGATGAATGGTATGCGCCGCATCCCCCACCAGCGCCAGCCCTTCGCGCGCGTATTGCAGGGCATGGCGACGGGTCAACGGGAATCCACCCGCCGCCACCGGAGTGACTTTGCCAAGACGCGCCGGGAAGTGTTTCTCGATTTCACGCTGTAACTGCTCCATCGACAAACTCTGTAACTGGCGAATACGCGCCGGAGTGTCGTACCACACCAGCGACGCCCAGCAGTCAAACAGCGGTAAGAAGGCGTGCGGACCGTTGGGGGTAAAATGCTGCCAGGTGCTGTCGCCCGGATCGTTTTCGCACTTAACGGTAATCAGCATGCAGGATTGTTGATACTGCCATGCATGAATGCCAATCCCGGCCATCTGCCGCACCTGTGAATTTGCACCATCAGCACCAACCACCAGCTTTACAGCCAGCTCATCACCGTTATCCAGCGCCAGCACATATCCGCCCTCATGGCAATGCAGTGCTTTCAGGGAATCCGGCACCCGCAGCGTCACGTTGTCGTGCGCCTCCAGCGCCTGCCAGAGCGCTAACTGCAGCACGTTATTTTCCACCATGTAACCCAACAGCGGCAGCTTGAGCTCTGAGGCGTCAAACTTCACGTGTGCGTTTTCCCACTCCCATGTCTCCAGACGGCGATACGGATGGGCGCGCATCGCCAGGATCGCCTCCCATACACCCAGACCGCGCAGCAGATCGACCGACGCGGCACTGATCGCCGAGATCCGCACATCCGGCTGCTGAGCATCATCAAACGCGGGCGGCGCAGCCTGCTCGATAACCGTTACCTGAAATCCCTGTTGTGCCAGTCCGAGCGCCAGTGCGCCGCCGACCATCCCACCGCCGACCACGGCGATTTCGGTTTTCTGGAGTGTCATGGTCAATAATCCTTTCTAAGAGAATCCCTTAAGTTTACCGGATTTTTTCGCCCTTGAGGCAGCCAACCTTCATACTGGTCACAACCCCACCAAACCATTACAATACGCGGCTTGCAATCCTGAGCCTGAGCAAGTCGATGACTAAAAAACTCCATATAAAAACCTGGGGCTGTCAGATGAACGAATACGATTCATCGAAGATGGCCGATCTGCTGAATGCCACCCACGGGTATCAACTGACTGAAGTGGCAGAGGAAGCCGATGTACTGCTGCTTAACACCTGCTCAATCCGTGAAAAAGCGCAGGAAAAAGTCTTCCACCTGTTAGGTCGCTGGAAACTCCTCAAAAAGAAAAATCCGGACCTGATTATCGGCGTCGGCGGCTGCGTGGCCTCACAAGAAGGCAAAATGATTCGCCAACGCGCGCATTATGTCGATATCGTGTTTGGCCCGCAGACCCTGCACCGCTTGCCGGAGATGATCAACTCGGTTCGCGGCGATCGCAGCCCGGTGGTTGACGTCAGCTTCCCGGAAATCGAGAAATTTGACCGCCTGCCAGAGCCGCGCGCCGATGGCCCAAGCGCGTTCGTCTCCATCATGGAAGGCTGCAACAAATACTGTACCTACTGCGTCGTGCCTTATACACGCGGTGAAGAGGTCAGCCGCCCGTGCGATGATATTCTGTTCGAAGTGGCCCAGCTAGCCGCCCAAGGCGTGCGTGAAGTGAATCTGCTCGGTCAGAACGTGAACGCATGGCGTGGCGAAAACTACGATGGTTCTACCGGCACGTTCGCCGAGTTGCTGCGTCTGGTGGCTGCTATCGATGGTATCGACCGCGTCCGTTTCACCACCAGCCATCCGATTGAATTTACCGATGACATCATCGATGTCTATCGCGATACGCCTGAACTGGTGAGCTTCCTGCATCTGCCGGTGCAGTGCGGTTCCGACCGCGTGCTGAACCTGATGGGTCGTACCCATACGGTGCTGGAATACAAAGCGATTATCCGCAAACTGCGTGAAGCGCGCCCGGATATCCAGATAAGCTCCGATTTTATCGTCGGCTTCCCTGGCGAAACCACCGATGATTTCGCCCGCACCATGAAGCTGATTGGTGAAGTGAATTTTGATACCAGCTTTAGCTTTATCTTCTCTGCGCGTCCAGGCACGCCTGCCGCCGATATGGTGGACGATGTGCCGGAAGAAGAGAAAAAGCAGCGTCTGTATATTCTGCAGGAGCGTATCAACCAGCAAGTGACCGCCTGGAGCCGCCGTATGCTCGGCACCACGCAGCGTATCCTGGTGGAAGGCACCTCGCGTAAAAGTCTGATGCAGCTGTCAGGGCGCACCGAGAACAACCGCGTGGTGAACTTCGAAGGTACGCCAGATATGATCGGTAAGTTTGTTGATATCGAGATTGAGGAAGTGCTGACCAACTCCATGCGCGGCAAACTGGTGCGCACCGAAGCGGAAATGGGACTGCGCGTGGCCGAAACGCCGGAGTCCGTTATCGCCCGTACCCGTAAAGAGAATGATTTAGGTGTCGGTGTTTACCAGCCTTAATTCCTTCAGGCCTGTCGCTCTGGCAGGCCTTGTATTTCCCCTCGGCGTCCCCAATATGCAAGCATAAGCTTGCGCCTTTTTTCTGTGGCGTGAATAATTTCTTGTAAGACGACACTCAAATTAAGAGGAACAGTTTGAATACAGAAACGCGTGAACTTACCCTTGAGCCAGCAGACAACGCTCGCCTGCTGAGTCTGTGCGGGCCGTTTGATGACAACATCAAACAACTGGAGCGACGTCTGGGTATCGAAATCAATCGTCGCGATAACCATTTCAAACTTACCGGACGCGCCATCTGCGTCAACGCCGCTGCCGATATTCTGCGCAGCCTGTATGTCGATACCGCCCCGATGCGCGGCGAGACTCAGGACATTGAGCCTGAACATATCCACCTCGCCATCAAAGAAGCGCGCGTGCTGGAGCAGAGCGCCGACAGCGTGCCTGACTACGGTAAAGCCATCAATATCAAAACCAAGCGTGGCGTCATCAAGCCGCGAACACCAAATCAGGCGCAGTACATCGCCAATATTCTCGACCACGACATCACCTTCGGCGTGGGCCCGGCGGGTACAGGTAAAACTTATCTGGCCGTCGCCGCTGCTGTCGATGCGCTGGAGCGCCAGGATATTCGTCGTATCCTGCTGACCCGCCCGGCGGTAGAAGCCGGTGAAAAGCTGGGCTTCCTGCCTGGCGATTTAAGTCAGAAAGTGGATCCGTATCTGCGCCCGCTGTATGACGCTCTGTTTGAAATGCTCGGCTTTGAGAAAGTCGAAAAGCTGATCGAACGTAACGTCATCGAAGTAGCGCCACTCGCCTACATGCGCGGGCGCACGTTAAACGACGCGTTCATCATTCTCGACGAGAGCCAGAACACCACCATCGAACAGATGAAGATGTTCCTGACGCGTATTGGCTTTAACTCGAAAGCGGTCATTACTGGCGATATCACTCAGATCGACCTGCCGCGCAGTACTAAATCCGGTCTGCGTCACGCCATCGAAGTGCTGGCGGAAGTAGACGAAATCAGCTTCAACTTCTTCAACAGCGAAGATGTCGTGCGCCATCCAGTGGTCGCCCGCATCGTTAACGCCTATGAAGCATGGGAAGAAGCAGAACAAAAACGTAAAGCAGAACAGGCCGCGGAACGTAAACGCGAAGCCCAGGAGCAAGAACACAAATGAGTCAGGTAATTCTCGATTTACAGCTGGCCTGTGATGACAATTCCGGTTTACCGGAAGAAAGTCAGTTTCAAACATGGCTGGATGCGGTGATTCCGCAGTTTCAGGAAGAGTCAGAAGTCACGATTCGCCTGGTTGACGAAGCGGAAAGCCACGAGCTGAACCTGACCTATCGCGGGAAAGATAAGCCGACCAACGTGCTCTCTTTCCCGTTTGAAGCACCGCCGGGCATCGAAATGCCGCTGCTGGGTGACCTGATCATCTGCCGCCAGGTGGTTGAACAGGAAGCGAAAGAGCAACAAAAGCCGCTCGACGCACACTGGGCGCACATGGTTATCCACGGCAGTCTGCATCTGCTTGGCTATGATCATATTGAAGACGAAGAAGCGGAAGAGATGGAATCCCTCGAGACAGAGATAATGCTTGCTCTGGGCTATGAGGATCCGTACATTGCCGAGAAAGAATAGTCAGTTAAGCATCTTGCGACACTGACCGACCATGCCGTCGCACAAGGAACATTGCGGCGGCGAGCTTTACACTCACAAGAGAACCCTAAACTTACGCCATGAGCGACGACAATTCACACAGTAGCGACACGACAACCAGCAAGAAGGGATTTTTCTCCCTCATTCTGAGCCAGCTTTTCCACGGTGAACCGAAAAACCGTGATGAACTCCTGGAGCTGATTCGTGATTCCGGGCAGAACGATCTTATCGACGAAGATACGCGCGAAATGCTCGAAGGGGTCATGGACATCGCCGACCAGCGCGTTCGCGATATTATGATCCCCCGCTCGCAGATGATTACCCTGAAACGCAACCAGACTCTGGACGAGTGCCTCGATGTGATCATCGAATCGGCCCACTCGCGTTTCCCGGTGATTAGCGAGGACAAAGATCACATCGAAGGGATTCTGATGGCGAAAGATCTGCTGCCGTTTATGCGCAGCGATGCCGACGCTTTCAGCATGGAAAAAGTGTTACGCCAGGCGGTGGTGGTTCCGGAAAGCAAGCGCGTTGACCGCATGCTCAAAGAGTTCCGCTCCCAGCGCTACCACATGGCGATTGTTATCGATGAATTTGGCGGTGTTTCCGGCCTTGTGACTATCGAAGATATTCTCGAACTGATCGTCGGTGAAATCGAAGATGAGTACGACGAAGAAGACGATATCGAATTCCGTCAGCTGAGCCGTCACACCTGGACGGTGCGCGCTCTGGCGTCCATTGAAGAGTTCAACGAGACCTTTGGCACCCACTTCAGCGATGAAGAGGTGGACACCATTGGCGGGCTGGTGATGCAGGCCTTTGGCCATCTCCCGGCGCGCGGCGAGTCCGTTGACATCGATGGTTACCAGTTCAAGGTCGCTATGGCCGACAGCCGACGTATTATTCAGGTTCACGTCAGAATGCCGGACGACTCCCCGGTGCCAAAACTGGAAGATTAATGTAAATGGCATTTGCCCCATTACTTGAACGCCAGCGCGTCCGTTTGCTGCTGGCGCTGTTGCTCGGAGCCAGCGGAACGCTGGCTTTTTCTCCTTATGATATCTGGCCTGCTGCCCTTCTCTCTTTGATGGGGCTGCAAGGGCTGACGCTGAATCGTCGCCCGGTTCAGGCTGCGGCTATCGGCTACTTCTGGGGTCTGGGCCTGTTTGGTTCCGGCATTAACTGGGTGTACGTCAGTATCGCGCAGTTTGGCGGAATGCCTGGCCCGGTGAACGTCTTCCTGGTGGTGCTGCTGGCTGCGTATCTCTCGCTGTATACGGGTCTGTTTGCGGGCATTCTGTCGCGCCTGTGGCCGAAAACCACCTGGCTGCGCGTCGCTATTGCCGCTCCCGTGGTCTGGCAAATTACCGAATTCCTGCGCGGCTGGGTGCTAACCGGCTTCCCGTGGCTGCAGTTCGGCTACAGCCAGATTGATGGCCCGCTGAAAGGCCTGGCCCCGGTGATGGGTGTGGAGGCGATCAACTTCCTGCTGATGGTGGTGAGCGGCCTGCTGGTGTTGGCGCTGGTTCAGCGAAACTGGAAACCGCTGGTCGCCGCCGTTGTACTGTTCGCCCTTCCCTTCCCACTGCGCTTTATCCAGTGGTTTACCCTGGAGCCGGAACGCGCGACGCAGGTGTCGATGGTGCAGGGAGACATTGCACAATCGCTGAAATGGGATGAGAACCAGCTGGTTAATACGCTGAAAATCTATCTTGATGCGACGCAAAAAGAGATGGGTAAATCCAGCCTGATCATCTGGCCGGAGTCTGCGATTCCGGATCTGGAAATCAATCAGCAGCGTTTCCTGAGCATGATGGACGATCTCCTGCGCGCCAAAAACAGCACGCTGATCACCGGGATTGTCGATGCGCGTCTGAACCAGCAGAACCGTTACGACACTTACAACACCATTATCACGCTCGGAAAAGACAATCCGTACAGCTACGAATCGGCGAATCGCTACAACAAAAATCACCTTGTTCCTTTTGGTGAGTTTGTACCGCTGGAATCGATTCTGCGCCCGCTGGCACCGTTCTTCGACTTGCCGATGTCGTCCTTTAGCCGGGGTTCCTACGTTCAGCCGCAGCTTCATGCGCACGGTTTTGCACTGACGCCGGCGATCTGCTACGAAATCATCCTGGGCGAGCAGGTGCGCGATAACTTCCGTCCGGATACGGATTATCTGCTGACCATCTCCAACGACGCCTGGTTTGGTAAGTCGATCGGCCCGTGGCAGCACTTCCAGATGGCACGCATGCGCTCGCTTGAGCTGGCACGTCCGCTGCTGCGCAGCACCAACAACGGGATTACGGCGGTGATTGGTCCGAAAGGCGAAATCCAGGCGATGCTCCCGCAGTTCACCCGCGCGGTGTTGACCACCAAAGTCACGCCAACGACGGGCCTGACGCCGTATGCTCGCACCGGCAACTGGCCGCTGTGGATTCTGACCGCGCTGTTTGGTTTTGGCGCACTGCTGATGAGCCTTCGTCAGCGTCGTAGATAGTCCTTTCTGCCCGGCGGCGCTTCGCTTGCCGGGCCTGCAAAACCCATCCCCGTGGGCCGGGTAAGGCACAGCCGTCACCCGGCAAATCCCCTCTCAAATTCCATTTCTGGCACGCCTATTGCTTTGTTAAATCACAGATACAGTGGTTTGGCTTAACGTGCAACTTTGTCGCACCATCGCAGTTCATCGGTAGCACCCAAAAGGTGCAACGAGATATTTTTGCCTCTGAATGGTGCGGCGCGCTTCGCAAAAATAAACAATAACGCAGCAAAATCTTTACATTAAGCCAGACTAAATGTTAACAAGCTTGCATAACACTGCACTCGCATCGCGCGAGATATAACAACATCACAATGGGTATCAATGCGTCATTGGCGCAGATAATAAAGGAGTTGGGTATGCAATTACGTAAACTGGCCACAGCAATGCTGGTAATGGGCGTGTCCGCAGGCGTCGTTCACGCTGAAGACGCACCGGCTGCCGGGAGCACTCTCGACAAGATTGCCAAAAATGGCGTGATCGTGGTCGGCCACCGTGAATCTTCCGTCCCGTTCTCATACTACGACAACACGCAAAAAGTCGTAGGCTACTCTCAGGACTACTCCAACGCGATCGTAGAAGCGGTCAAGAAGAAGCTCAACAAACCTGATCTGCAGGTGAAGCTAATTCCAATTACGTCGCAAAACCGTATTCCCCTGCTGCAAAACGGCACCTTCGATTTTGAGTGTGGCTCCACCACTAACAACCTCGAACGTCAGAAACAAGCGGCCTTCTCCGACACCATCTTCGTGGTTGGTACGCGTCTGCTGACCAAAAAAGGCGGCGAGATTAAAGACTTCGCAGACCTGAAAGGCAAAGCGGTCGTTGTGACTTCCGGTACCACCTCTGAAGTGCTGCTGCACAAGCTGAACGACGAGAAGAAACTGGATATGCGCATCATCAGCGCCAAAGACCACGGTGACTCTTTCCGTACTCTGGAAAGCGGCCGCGCGGTGGCATTTATGATGGATGACGCGCTGCTGGCGGGTGAACGTGCGAAAGCGAAGAAACCAGACAACTGGGAAATCGTCGGCACGGCGCAGTCGAAAGAAGCGTACGGCTGTATGCTGCGTAAAGACGACGCAGGCTTCAAAAAACTGATCGATGACACCATCGCTCAGGTACAGACCTCCGGCGAAGCGGAAAAATGGTTCGATAAGTGGTTCAAGAATCCGATTCCACCAAAAAATCTCAACATGAACTTTGAACTGTCTGACGACATGAAAGCCCTGTTTAAAGAACCTAACGACAAAGCACTTAACTAATTAGAACCATTAAGGGGCGGGATCTCCTGCCCTCTCGATTGTCGGGAAGCGCGGACAGACTATACGTTGAGTGGTCGTTCCCCACTCAGCGCGAACATTGAGCTTCTCACCAATCTTCGAGGGTAGCGCTGCTACCCTTTTTTTTCTGGAGTTTATTATGTCAATAGACTGGAACTGGGGCATTTTTCTGCAACAGGCCCCGTTCGGCAACACCACCTATTTAGGCTGGCTGTGGAGCGGCTTTCAGGTCACCGTCGCGTTATCGATAACGGCCTGGATTATCGCGTTTCTGGTCGGTTCGCTGTTCGGTATTTTACGTACCGTCCCCAACCGTTTTCTCTCTATGCTCGGCACGCTGTACGTCGAACTGTTCCGTAACGTTCCGTTAATCGTGCAATTCTTTACCTGGTATCTGGTCGTTCCTGAACTGCTGCCGGAAAATCTCGGTATGTGGTTTAAATCGGAGCTGGACCCGAACATTCAGTTCTTTGTCTCCTCGATGCTGTGCCTTGGGCTGTTCACTGCTGCGCGCGTCTGCGAGCAGGTGCGTGCCGCGATTCAGTCTCTGCCGCGCGGGCAAAAAAACGCCGCGCTGGCAATGGGCCTGACGCTGCCGCAAAGCTACCGCTACGTGCTGCTGCCGAACGCCTATCGCGTGATCGTTCCGCCGATGACCTCCGAGATGATGAACCTGGTGAAAAACTCGGCCATCGCCTCCACCATCGGTCTGGTCGATATGGCGGCGCAGGCGGGCAAGCTGCTGGATTACTCCGCACACGCGTGGGAATCCTTCACTGCCATCACCGTGGCGTATGTCTTGATTAACGCATTCATCATGCTGGTGATGAACCTGGTTGAACGTAAAACTCGCCTGCCGGGCAATCTGGGGGGCAAATAATGTACGAGTTTGACTGGAGTTCCATTGTTCCTGCCATGCCCTATCTGCTTGATGGGCTGGTCATCACCTTAAAAATCACCGCCATTGCTATCGTCATTGGCATTGTCTGGGGCACGATCCTCGCCGTCATGCGCCTGTCGAGCTTCAAGCCTTTCGCCTGGTTCGCGACCGCCTACGTCAACGTTTTTCGCTCCATTCCGCTGGTCATGGTGCTGCTGTGGTTTTATCTGATTGTTCCTGGCCTGCTGCAAAACGTACTGGGACTGTCGCCTAAAACGGATATCCGCCTGATCTCGGCGATGGTGGCGTTCTCGATGTTTGAGGCCGCTTACTATTCAGAAATTATTCGCGCGGGTATTCAGAGTATCTCCCGCGGACAATCGAGCGCGGCGTTGGCGCTAGGCATGACCCACTGGCAGTCGATGAAGCTCATTATTCTGCCACAGGCGTTTCGCGCTATGGTCCCGCTGCTGCTGACGCAGGGTATCGTTCTCTTCCAGGATACATCGCTGGTGTATGTGCTGAGTCTGGCGGACTTCTTCCGCACCGCCTCCACTATCGGTGAGCGTGACGGTACGCAGGTCGAGATGATCCTGTTCGCAGGTGCAGTTTATTTTGCAATTAGTTTAAGCGCGTCGCTGTTGGTGACCTGGCTGAAGAAAAGGACGGTCTCATGATTTCCCTGAAAAATGTTTCTAAATGGTATGGGCACTTTCAGGTGCTGACCGACTGCTCAACCGAAGTGAAAAAAGGCGAGGTGGTCGTTGTGTGTGGCCCTTCCGGCTCCGGTAAATCGACGCTGATTAAAACCGTCAATGGCCTTGAACCCGTGCAGCAAGGCGAGATCGTGGTCGATGGCACCAAAGTGAACGACAAAAAAACCGATCTGGCAAAGCTGCGTTCCCACGTTGGGATGGTGTTCCAGCACTTCGAGCTGTTCCCGCACCTGTCGATTATTGAAAACCTGACGCTGGCGCAGGTAAAAGTGCTGAAACGCGACAAAAAAGCCTCGCGTGATAAGGGCTTAAAACTGCTGGAACGCGTTGGGCTGTCGGCTCATGCTGATAAGTTCCCGGCGCAGCTTTCCGGTGGCCAGCAGCAGCGCGTGGCGATTGCGCGTGCGCTCTGTATGGACCCGATTGCTATGCTGTTCGATGAGCCAACTTCCGCGCTCGACCCAGAAATGATCAACGAAGTGCTGGACGTTATGGTTGAACTGGCGCACGAAGGGATGACCATGATGGTGGTGACGCACGAAATGGGCTTCGCCCGCAAAGTCGCCAACCGCGTGATCTTTATGGACGAAGGCAAAATTGTCGAAGATTCGCCGAAAGAAGATTTCTTCGCCAACCCGCAGTCCGACCGCGCCAAAGACTTCCTCGCCAAAATCCTGCATTAATCAATACGGTGCGTAATCTTCGGATTGCGCACCACTTCACGCTTTACGTCTCTGCTTCTCGTCTGCTTCATCTTGCAGCGTTAACCTTGTCACAAAATAACGCCAAAAATGGAGCTTGCTATGCCACAGCCAATCATTCTCGATTGCGATCCCGGTCATGATGACGCCATCGCTCTGGTCCTTGCCCTCGCGTCACCGGAATTAGACCTCAAAGCGGTCACCTCTTCTGCCGGCAACCAGACGCCGGATAAAACCCTGCGTAACGTTTTGCGCATGTTAACGCTGCTTAAACGTACGGATATTCCGGTGGCGGGCGGTGCGGTAAAACCGTTGATGCGCGATCTGATCATCGCCGATAACGTTCACGGCGAAAGCGGCCTGGATGGCCCCGCGCTGCCTGAACCGGGCTTTAAACCGCAGGATTGCACTGCCGTTGAGCTGATGGCGAAAGTGCTGCGCGACAGCCGCGAGCCGGTGACGCTGGTGGCAACGGGCCCGCAAACTAACGTCGCGCTGCTGCTCAACAGCCACCCGGAACTGCACGCGAAGATCGCGCGGATCGTTATCATGGGCGGTGCGATGGGGCTGGGGAACTGGACGCCAGCGGCGGAGTTCAACATTTTCGTCGACCCGGAAGCCGCAGAGATTGTCTTCCAGTCGGGCATACCAATTGTAATGGCCGGTCTGGATGTCACCCACCGGGCGCAGATCATGGCGGAAGATATTGAGCGTTTTCGCGCCATCGGCAATCCTGTCGCGACCACCGTCGCCGAGCTGCTCGACTTCTTTATGGAATACCATAAAACCGAGAAATGGGGATTCCACGGCGCGCCGCTGCACGATCCCTGCACTGTCGCCTGGCTGCTAAAACCGGAGATTTTTACCACGGTGAATCGCTGGGTCGGCGTAGAGACGCAGGGGAAATATACCCAGGGGATGACGGTCGTGGATTACTACTCCCTGACCGGCAATACGCCAAATACCACGCTGATGGTGGATGTCGACCGGGAAGCGTTTGTAGATTTAATCGCAGAACGGTTGAAGTTTTATAACTAGTGCGGTCTGGTGCCCTCACCCCGGCCCTCTCCCACAGGGAGAGGGAGAAAACCACGCCGATCTGATCCCCTCTCCCTCAGGGAGAGGGTTAGGGTGAGGGTGGAAAATCACGGCTCAAACGGCCTTCTCTGGAACTGGTCGTGCCCGCATTTTGGGCAGCGCGGCAGGACGTCAGGCGTATACACCGCCAGATGGAAATGGCAGTTCTCACACACCAGATTCCCCAGCCCTACCACCTCGCCGCTGTGATACACGCCGTGATGATTCAAATCCTGGAAAACTTCGCGCCACTCCAGCTGGGTTTTATCCGTAATATCCGCCAGCTCCTGCCACAGACTCTCTTTAATCACCCGCATAAATACACTGTCGGTGACCTCGTCCTGGCTCTCTTCGTAGCTCCGCGCAAACTCTTCCAGATCGCGGCGCACAGCCCGCGTCACCTCTTCTACTTCAGTCCGCGTTAACTCACCCGTTTGCACGACGCGCGCCCGTGCCTGTTCGACAAGAGCATCGATATCACGTTCGCCGTTACGCAGGCGTTCCGTGAGTGTGGCAACCAGTTCGCGGTAAAATTGAGCAACCTTGTTCATCCTTTCGCCTCCCAGGTAAGTAACTGTCTCTAATAATAGACCTTATTTGGCAACCGCTTTGTCAGGTCAGCCACACAGCGGGTAAATTCCTGCAAAGGGGAAATGCGATACCTTGCATAGTATTTGAACACTTCGTGCTAAGATGAAGCTCATTCATTGAAAGGTTAATCATCATGTCTCTTCTCGATTACGCAATGAAGCTCATCGGTGGAGCATCGACCACCACCGTCACCTGCCCGCACTGTGGGCTCAAATCCTCACACCCAACATCTAAAATCCGTCTGAAACAGGCGATGCTGTGCCCAGGCTGTAAAGCGCTGTTTGTTGCGCCGCGCTGATCCCCACGCGCGTTCTGGCGCAAAATCGGTGTTCTATACTTAAGTAAGATTCCAGCAGCTGTTAAATCCCTGATGCCCCACACCCATCCTGAGAGAACGTTTCTGATCTGATTTCGCAACTGCTCCTGCGCGTTCACGTCGCACCAGAGCATCGCTATGAAAATGAACCTTAAGAAGTGGCGGAGTGGCTCCCGTTCGTTGCCCCCTGCGCTGGCTCCTGCCCTTTTGGGCCACGAACCTGCAGCAGAAAACAGTTTTAAAGCTGAGCTATTTTCGACGGCCCAGATGGCACGATACGGACAAAAACTGGCCCGCTCGCACAAGTTATCCCCGAATAAGCTGCCCTATTACCTGCTCAAACGCCTCGATGACAATGAGACGGTGATTACACAAAACTGCTACGTCCTCAATGCCGGAAAAAAAGCGAGCATCATGCCCGCCGGAGAATGGCTGCTGGATAACTACTACCTGATCGAGGAGCAGATCCGCATCGTGCGCCAGCACCTGCCGAAGAATTTCGGCAAAGGGCTTCCGGCGCTGGCTTCGCCGCATGATTGTCCGCGCATCTATGATATCGCCGCCGAAGCCATCGCCCACGGTGACGGGCGCTGGGACGCCGCGAATCTGACCAGCTACATCACGGCTTATCAGCAGGAAACGCCGCTGACGCTGGGCGAAGTCTGGGCGTTGCCGGGCATGATGCGTCTGGCGCTAATCGAAAACCTGCGTCGGGTCAGTATCGACGTTGTCAAAGCCCAGCAGGAACGCAATCTGGCGGACAGTTGGGTCACACGCATTTTCGAGTGCGCAGAGAACACGCCCGCCGAGCTGATCATGGTGATCGCCGATATGGCACGCTCGCGCCCACCGTTAAGCAGCGCCTTTGTGGCGGAACTGGTGCGTCGTCTGCAGGGACGCGGCAATATGCTGGCGCTGCCCCTGACTTGGATCGAACAGCGCCTGACTGAACAGGGCGTGACCACGGATACCCTCATTCACCGATTCAATCAGCAGTTAGCCGCCAGCCAGCTTTCCGTAAGCAACAGCATCGCGGGCCTGCGCTTGCTGAGTGAAACTAACTGGGCAGACTTTGCCGAGGCCATGAGCGTGGTTGAACAGACGCTGCGCCAGGATCCGGCCGGGATTTACCCGCTGATGCACTTCGATACGCGCGATCACTATCGCCACGTGATTGAACTTCTGGCGCGAGACAGCCATTTCAGCGAGCCGGAAGTGGCCCGCCGCGTGCTGGCGCTGGCCGGTGAAAACGCCCCCGACACGCCGGGCGCCCATATTGGCTATTACCTGATGGGCGAAGGGCGTCAGCAGTTGGAAATCCTGCTATCCGCCGATGCCTCACGGCTCATCCGCCTGCGGCACAGTTTCAACCAGATCCCGTTGATGTCCTGGCTCGGTAGCCTGAGCCTGTTGACCACCGCAGCTACCGCTGAAATCCTGCACCACACCGCGCAGCAAGGCCTGGGCTGGCTGCTGATCCTCCTCGCAATCCCGTTGATTATTGTGCTCAGTCAGCTCGCCAGCGATCTGCTCAGCGAGGCGACCACCCGTTTTCGCACCCCACGCCCGCTGCCGCGGATGGATTATTCCAGCGGTATTCCGGCTGATTCCGCCACCATGGTGGTGATCCCCTGCCTGCTCACCAGCCCCGACGGGTTCAGCAAGCTGATCGCCAGTCTGGAAGTATGCTGGCTGGGCAATCAGAGCGAGCATCTGTGCTTCGCTCTGTTGACGGACTTTACCGATTCGGCGAATGAATCCTCTTCGCAAAACACGGCCCTGCTCGACCAGGCCATGTCGCTGACGCAGGATCTCAACCGGCGCTATCCGGCCAGCCGCCCGCGTTTTTATCTGCTCCACCGCGCCCCCGAATGGAACCCGCCGCAGGGCGTGTGGATGGGTTATGAACGCAAACGCGGGAAACTGGCGCTGCTGAACAGCTGGTTACGCCAGCCGGACAAACAATTTTCCAGCGTCGCCGACCTGCCTGCGCACCAGCTGCCGGAGCGGATCAAGTACGTAGTCACTCTCGACAGCGACACCCTTCTGCCACGCGATACGGCGCATAAGCTGGTCGCCACCATGGCGCACCCACTGAACAAACCGGAATATGACGCCGCCCGCCAGCGCGTGGTGAAAGGCTACGGCATTCTGCAACCGGGGCTGGCCGAAGAGATGCCGCGCAACGGACAGGGGCGCTATGCCGCCATGTGCAGCAGCATCGCCGGAAATAACCCCTATTCGATGATGTCGTCTGATATCTATCAGGATCTGTTCAACGAAGGATCGTTTGTCGGGAAAGGCATTTACGATGTCGATATTTTTGTGCAGGCCACGCACAACACCTGCCCGGAAAACCTGGTCCTCAGCCATGATTTGCTGGAAGGATGTTACGCCCGCTCGGGGCTGCTGAGCGAAGTGCTGCTCTACGAGCAGTACCCGAACAACTATCTCTCCGATGTTGCACGCCGGACCCGCTGGATCCGCGGCGACTGGCAGTTGCTGAACTGGCTCAAACCGCGCGTCAGAAAAGCGGATGGCACACGCGATAAAAACCCGCTCTCCGCTCTGTCGTACTGGAAATTATTCGATAACCTGCGCCGCAGCCTGGTCGCTCCATCCCTGTTAGCGCTGCTGTTTTGCACCCTGCTGTGGGTGCCGAATCCGTTTTACTGGCTGGGTGTGCTGGTACTGGTGTGGCTCCTGCCCACCGGGCTGGCGGTCGCCTGGGATCTGCTTAACAAACCGACCCGTCGCCCTGTTGTGCAGCATCTGCTGCTGGTCGCCACCGGGGCGCTGAAACGCCTTTCCCGCGTCGGGATGAATTTCGCCATCCTGCCTCATGAGGCAGGATATTCTCTGTATGCGATTGCCGTGACGCTCTGGCGTCTGGGATTCAGCCAACGCAACCTAAGCCAGTGGGCCAGCTACAGCCCCGACAACGATCGGGAAAAAACCTCCCCCATCCGCTTTTACCGGGCGATGTGGATGAATGTCGCCACCGGCGTGGCGCTCACCGTTCTGACCGCGCATATCGCACCGCTGTTTTCGTTCATCGCGCTGCCGGTCAGTTTGCTGTGGTGCCTGACGCCGCTGCTGCTGAGCTGGATGAGTCGCTCGCCCGCCCGCAGCGTGTTTTCACCGAACAAAGAGCAGAAGCAGTTACTGCGCCAGACGAGCCGTGAAATCTGGGCCTTTTTCGAAACCTTTGTCATCGCGAAAGAGAACTGGCTGCCGCCGGATAACTATCAGGAGATCCCGCACCCGGTGATTGCCCATCGAACGTCGCCGACGAACATTGGCCTGTCGCTGATGGCGAATCTGACCGCCTGGGACTTTGGCTATCTTCCGTCTGGCGAAGTGTTACAGCGCGTGACGCTGACCCTGGATACGCTCGATAAAATGGAGCATTTCCGCGGGCATTTGTATAACTGGTACGACACGCAGACCCTCGCCCCGCTTAGTCCGCGCTATGTATCCAGCGTCGACAGCGGCAATATGGCGGGCCATCTGCTGACCCTGCGCGAAGGGCTGTCGGCGATGCGCAATCAGCCGGTATTAAACAGCGTCCAGGTGCTGGCCGGGCTGAACGACACGCTGGGGATTCTGGAGAAACACTGGGGGCAGAACGCCCCCACGGGTTTGCGGCTGTTGCGTAAACACTGTCTTAGCGCCGTTTCGTTGTCGCCCGCGCAGCTGTTTATCGAATTGAAACAGATGCGTACCCAAAGCAATCACCTGACCACGCTCTGTCATCAGGACAACACACTCACCCTGCGCTGGATCGAGCATTTACAGCGCCAACTGGTGATGATGTGCCACGAGTGGTCGCATCTCCTTGGCTGGATCACGCCCGCCTGGGACTCGCAGACGCTGCCGTCCCTGAGCTGGCTGGCTACTGCTAAACACAGCGGGGAAGGCACGCCGTCCGCCTCGGCGATTGCCCTGGCGCGTATGCGCCTGGATATCATTACCGAACTGGAACAGCGGCTGAATGAGCACGCACGGATGGATTTCACCTTCCTGTACAGCGAAGTGACCAGCCTGCTCAGCATCGGCTACAACTGCGACAGCAATATGCTGGATAAAAGCCATTACGACCTGCTGCCCTCTGAAATTCGCCTGACCAGTTTTATCGCCATCGCCACCAACCAGCTGCCACTGAAAAGCTGGTACGCGCTGGGAAGGCTGTTTACCACCATCGATCGCGACACCGCCCTGATGTCCTGGAGCGGTTCGATGTTTGAATACCTGATGCCGAATCTGGTGATGCCCACCTGGCCCGGCAGCCTGCTCGATGAAATGAGCCAGTCAGCCGTAACGCGCCAGATACACTGGGGCAAAGAGCGCGGCGTGCCGTGGGGCGTGTCGGAATCTGGCTACCATGCGTTTGATGTTCAGCAGAATTATCAGTATCAGGCCTTTGGTGTTCCGGGCCTTGGCCTGCGTCGCGGCCTGGCGGACGATATGGTTGTCGCTCCTTACGCTACGCTGCTTGCGCTGATGATTGCCCCACAAAAAGCCTGTGACAATCTGGCCCGTCTGGAGAAAAACGGCGCGCGCGGCGAGTTTGGTTTCTATGAAGCGCTCGACTATACGCCGTCGCGCCTCGCCACTGGTCAGCTTTACGCCGTGGTGCAGTCGTGGATGGCGCACCATCAGGGGATGGCATTCCAGGCGCTGGCGCACGTCCTGCTCGATGCGCCAATGGCCGACCGGTTTATGGCCAGCACCGCCTTCCAGTCCGCGAGCCTGCTGTTACAGGAACGCGTGCCTGATGCGGTCGATCTCTACAGCCCGCGCCGTCACTTTGAGTCTCACGAAGGGCGCGTTAAACCTGTCCGCTACGAACCGCGTATTTTCACCGCTGCCGACAGCCTGATCCCAGAGGTGCAACTGCTTTCCAACAGCCATTACCATCTGATGATGACCCACACCGGCGGGAGTTACAGCCGCTGGAACGACCTGGCCCTCACCCGCTGGCGCAGCGATACCACCCGCGATAACTGGGGCGCTTTCTGCTACATCCGCGATCTGCAATCGGGCGACATCTGGAGCAATACCTGGCAACCGGCCGGCGAAACAGACAGCAACGACGAAGTGATCTTTACCGATGCGGGCGCAGAATTTAAACGCACGTTCGGCTCCCTGAACGTCAAAACGCAGGTGGTGGTGTCGCCGGAAGACGATATCGAACTGCGGCGCGTCACCCTTCTGCATCGCGGGCGTCAGCCGCGCACCATTGAACTGACCACCTACGCCGAGGTCGTGCTGGCCCCAGCCACCAGCGATCTGGCGCACCCGACGTTCAGTAATCTGTTTATCCAGACGGAGCTAGTCCCCGCGCAGAACGCCATTTTGTGCCACCGCCGCACGCGGGCACCAGACGAAAAGAGCCCCTGGTTATTCCACATGATGGTGGTGCATGGCAGCAGTCAAAGCGTCTCGTTTGAAACTGACCGGGCGAAGTTCCTCGGACGTGGCAGGACGCCAGCGGATGCACAGGCAGCCGGGCAAAGCGGGCCGCTCAGTAACAGCTCCGGCTCCGTGCTGGACCCGATGCTGGCGATCCGCCAGACCATCACCCTGCAACCCGGCCTCCCGGTCACCGTCGATATCCTGTATGGCGTGAGCGAAAACCGCCAGCTCAGCCTGGCGCTGCTGGAAAAATATCGCGATCACCCTATCGCCGACCGCGTATTTGAACTTGCCTGGTCGCACAGCCTGGTGGTGTTGCGCCAGATTAACGCCAACGAAGATGACGCCGCGCTGTTTAACCGTCTCGCCGGGGCCATTCTTTATCCGTGCCAGGAGTTGCGGGCCGACGGACAGGCCATCAGCCGCAACCGGCGCGGTCAGTCCGGCCTGTGGGGCTGGGCGATTTCCGGCGACTTGCCGATCGTGCTGCTCATCATCAGCAACGAAGAGAGTATTCTGTCCATTACCACTTTGATTCAGGCGCACCGCTACTGGCGCCTCAAAGGGCTGGGTGCGGATTTAGTGATCCTCAACGACAGCCCCGGCGGCTATCAGCAAGCATTGCAAAATCACATCATGGATCTGATTTATGCCGGGTCTGAGGCCAGCCTGTTGGATAAATCGGGTGGGATTTTTGTCCGTAACGGCGAACATCTTTCCGCCGAGGACAAACTGCTGCTGCAAAGTGTGGCGCATCTGTGTCTGGATGACCGCGCGGGCGGGCTGAACGAACAGCTCGATCAGCGCCTGCACGCGTTAAAAACGGTTCCAAGACCCTTCGTTGCTCACAGCGTTCCGGGCATCAATCTGCACATTCCCTGGACGCCGAATACCGATAAACTCCTGCATTTCAACGGTCACGGCGGGTTTTCGCAGGACGGTCGCGAGTACCAGATTGTGTTGCGGGAAAATGAACCGACACCCGCTCCGTGGTCAAACGTGCTGGCTAACGCCCGCTTCGGCAGCGTGTTGTCCGAGGCCGGGCAAGCCTACAGCTGGTATGAAAACGCCCACGAATATCGCTTAACGCCGTGGGAAAACGACCCCGTCAGCGATCGCGGTGGTGAAGTGTTTTATCTGCGTGACGAAGAGAGCGGCGCGTGCTGGTCACCGACCACCTTACCGGTGCGCGGTCAGGGGGATTATCTGTCTCGCCACGGCTTCGGCTACAGCGTGTTTGCCCATCGAGAGAGCGGCATCGACAGCGAACTGACGGTGCTGGTCGCCGAAGAGGCGCCGGTCAAACTGGCGATCCTGACGATCAGCAATAACTCCGGGAGGACGCGAAAACTCTCCGCGACAGGCTATGTGGAGTGGACGCTCGGCGAGTCTCGCACCTCATCGGCGCTGCACATCGTGACCCATGCGGCCAGCGTTGCGGACGGCTGCGGCGTGATGGCGAATAACTTTTACGGCAGCAACGGTGCCGGGCGCACCGCCTTTTTCGCCGTGACGGGTGCGCACTGCTCCCTGACGGGCGACCGCCGCGAGTTTCTCGGTCGCAACGGTTCCCTGCAAAACCCGGCGGCTATGCATCTGCGCTGGTTGTCGGACAAAACAGGTGCAGGGCTTGACCCCTGTGGTGCGGTGCAATCTGCCGTCACACTGATCGATGGCGATCAGAAGACCTTTATATTTGTGCTGGGCGTTGGCGAAGACGCGGTCGAAGCACAGACGCTTCTCGCGCGATACTTGAATGAAGATGCCGCCCGCGAGGAGCTCAGTCGCGTACACCGTTACTGGCACAGCGTACTTGATAAAATCGTCGTCCACACGCCTGATACCTCCGTCAATTTACTCACCAACGGCTGGCTGCTGTATCAGACGGTGGCCTGTCGTTTGATGGCTCGCAGCGGCTACTATCAGTCCGGCGGCGCGTTTGGTTTTCGCGATCAGCTGCAGGACACACTGGCGCTGAGCCACCCTGCGCCGGAACGCCTGCGCGAGCAAATTCTGCTCTGCGCCTCACGGCAGTTTATCGAAGGCGATGTGCAGCACTGGTGGCACCCGCCTCACGGTAATGGCGTGCGCACCCGCTGCTCGGATGATTATCTCTGGCTGCCGCTGGCGACCTGTCACTACGTGCAAACCACCGGCGACACCGGCGTACTTGAGCAGCGTGTTTCGTATCTGGATGGTCGCCTGCTCCAGCCCGGCGAAGAGTCGGTCTACGATACACCGGTCATCAGCGCCGTCGAAGAAACCCTGTGGCAGCACTGCGTGAAAGCCATCCGGCATGGTTTGCAGTTCGGCTCGCACGGGTTGCCGCTGATGGGCGCGGGGGACTGGAATGACGGAATGAACCGGGTCGGCATCGACGGAAAAGGCGAAAGCGTCTGGCTGGGCTTTTTCCTGTACGACATTTTGCAGCGTTTTGCGGATCTCGCCGAACTGCGTCAGGACGATACGATTGCGGAACTGTGCCGCACTGAAGCCTCCCGTCTACAGAAAAACCTCGAAACCTCCGCCTGGGACGGAGAGTGGTATCGACGCGGCTATTTTGACGGCGGCGAAGCGCTGGGATCGAAAGCCTCGCAGGACTGTCGGATTGATGCCATTGCACAAAGCTGGTCGATTCTCTCTGGTGCGGCCAGCCCTGAGCGCAGCGCGCGTGCCATGCAGTCGCTGGATAAACTGCTGGTAGATGACGACGCGGGGCTTATCAAACTCCTGACGCCGCCGTTCGACGGTCACGGGCCGAACCCGGGCTACATTCAGGGCTATCTGCCCGGCGTGCGGGAAAACGGCGGACAGTACACGCACGGTGCCATCTGGGCCGTCATGGCCTTTGCGCGGATGGGCAATTCGGAACGCGCGTGGCAACTGTGGTCGATGATCAACCCCGTCAACCATGCCCTCACTCCCGATGACGTTGAGCGCTATAAAACCGAGCCGTACGTCATGAGCGCCGATGTGTATAGCGTCGCGCCGCATATCGGACGCGGTGGCTGGAGCTGGTATACCGGCTCGGCGGGCTGGGCGTATCGTCTGCTGACCGAGGAGTTACTGGGGATTAAGCGTTTCGGTGACATCATCACTGTCCATGCACAGCTACCTGCCCACTGGCCGTCGATCAGCATGACGTATCAGCATGGCGGCAGTCAGTATCAGATCTCCATTTCAAGGGGCAGCGAGCTTTACCGGGTCACAATGGATGGCGTGCAGCTCCCGGATGATCAGATTCCACTCGTGGATGACGGGAATCATCATCAGGTGGAAATTACCCAGCATTAAAGGCCTATACTTAACAGGGTCTATCCATTATTGCTGTATGCAGAGAGGGGCTTATGAAAACCAAAAAAGCGGTGTTTATTGAAGGGCATATCGTCGAAAGCCGACGGCTCGGAGAAACATGCCACCCTTTCTGCATCCACAGCGTTGTCTTCAGCAATGGCAAATATGCCATTGTGCGCGAGGCATCAGGCGTATGCTTTCAACCGGGCGATACCCTTGAGCGCAACAATGCAGAGTGGTTTTTCCACCAGGCAAAAATACATCTGCTGCCTTTTCAGTACATTAAAGAGGACGAAACCCACAGGCAATTATCGGAATATGAAACCTGATCATTTATGACCCCTGCTAAAAACGTCAATTTACGCCTCCTTCTGTGCAGACAGATAAGGGCTGTTTTGACGCGGGCGTTTGGGCTATGCTATGCGGATCTGAAATACCACATCCATTGGCTACGTTTGTAGCTGTATTGAGAACAGGACCACTGGCTGCCATGCAAGAGCAATACCGCCCGGAAGAGATAGAATCAAAAGTCCAGCAACACTGGGACGAGAAGCGTACCTTCGAAGTCACTGAAGACGAGAGCAAAGAGAAGTATTACTGCCTGTCGATGCTTCCCTATCCTTCTGGTCGACTACACATGGGCCACGTGCGTAACTACACCATCGGTGATGTGATCGCACGCTATCAGCGTATGCTCGGTAAAAACGTTCTGCAGCCTATCGGCTGGGATGCGTTTGGTCTGCCAGCCGAAGGCGCGGCCGTCAAAAACAACACCGCACCTGCGCCGTGGACGTACGACAACATCGCCTACATGAAAAACCAGCTCAAAATGCTGGGCTTCGGTTATGACTGGAGCCGCGAGCTGGCGACCTGCACCCCGGAATACTATCGCTGGGAGCAAAAATTCTTCACCGAGCTGTACAAAAAAGGCCTGGTGTACAAGAAAACATCTTCTGTGAACTGGTGCCCTAACGATCAAACCGTTCTGGCGAACGAACAGGTTATCGACGGCTGCTGCTGGCGCTGCGATACCAAAGTTGAGCGTAAAGAGATCCCACAGTGGTTTATTAAAATCACCGCTTACGCTGACGAACTGCTGCGCGACCTGGATAATCTGGACCACTGGCCAGATACCGTTAAAACCATGCAGCGCAACTGGATTGGCCGTTCTGAAGGCGTAGAAATAACCTTCGACGTGCAGAACAGCGATCAGAAACTGACCGTTTATACCACCCGTCCAGACACCTTCATGGGTTCTACTTACCTGGCCGTGGCTGCGGGTCATCCGCTGGCACAACAGGCTGCGGCAACGAATCCAGAACTGGCTGCCTTCATCGATGAATGCCGCAATACCAAAATGGCCGAAGCCGAAATGGCGACCATGGAAAAACGCGGCGTGGCGACGGGCTTTAACGCCATTCACCCGCTGACCGGTGAAGCGATCCCTGTCTGGGCAGCTAACTTCGTTCTGATGGAATACGGTACCGGCGCAGTGATGGCGGTTCCGGGCCACGACCAGCGCGATTATGAATTTGCGACCAAATACGGTCTGAACATCAAGCCGGTTATCCTGGCAGCAGACGGTTCTGAACCCGATTTGTCCGAGCACGCACTGACCGAAAAAGGCACCCTGTTCAACTCCGGTGAGTTTAGCGGCCTGAGCTTCGAAGAAGGCTTCAACGCCATCGCCGATAAACTGGCAGCGCTGGGCGTCGGTGTACGTAAAGTGAACTATCGTCTGCGCGACTGGGGTGTTTCTCGTCAGCGTTACTGGGGCGCGCCAATTCCAATGGTGACCCTGGAAGACGGCACCGTGATCCCAACGCCTGAAGATCAGCTTCCGGTGATCCTGCCTGAAGACGTGGTGATGGACGGTATCAGCAGCCCAATCAAAGCCGATCCTGAGTGGACAAAAACCACCGTTAACGGCCAGCCTGCCCTGCGTGAAACCGACACCTTCGATACCTTTATGGAATCGTCCTGGTATTACGCGCGCTACACTTGTCCGCAGTATCAGGAAGGCATGTTGGATTCCAAAGCCGCTAACTACTGGCTGCCAGTGGATATCTACATCGGCGGTATCGAACACGCGATCATGCACCTGCTGTACTTCCGCTTCTTCCACAAACTGATGCGCGATGCGGGCCTGGTGAACTCTGATGAGCCAGCCAAACAGCTGCTGTGTCAGGGGATGGTTCTGGCTGATGCGTTCTACTATCTCGGCGAAAACGGCGAGCGCAACTGGGTGTCTCCGGTTGACGCCATCGTTGAACGCGACGAGAAAGGCCGTATCGTGAAAGCCAAAGACGCGGCAGGTCATGAGCTGGTGTATACCGGCATGAGCAAAATGTCGAAGTCCAAAAACAACGGCATCGACCCGCAGGTGATGGTAGAGCGCTACGGCGCAGATACCGTGCGTCTGTTCATGATGTTTGCGTCTCCGGCGGATATGACTCTGGAATGGCAGGAATCCGGCGTAGAAGGCGCAAACCGCTTCCTGAAACGCGTCTGGAAACTGGTCTACGAGCATACCTCTCAGGGTGATGCGCCAGCACTGAACGTGGCTGCGCTGAGCGAAGATCAGCAGGCACTGCGTCGCGATGTTCACAAAACTATCGCCAAAGTGACCGATGATATTGGTCGTCGCCAGACCTTCAATACCGCAATTGCGGCTATTATGGAACTGATGAACAAGCTGGCGCGAGCGCCGCAGGAAGGCGAGCAGGATCGTGCCTTAATGCGTGAAGCGCTGCTGGCAATCGTGCGTATGCTGAACCCGTTCACCCCTCATGCCAGCTTTACCCTGTGGCAGGAGCTGAAAGGCGAAGGCGATATCGATAATGCACCGTGGCCGGTTGCGGATGAATCCGCGATGGTTGAAAACACTATGCTGGTGGTGGTGCAGGTTAACGGTAAAGTGCGCGGCAAAGTTACCGTGGCTGTCGATGCTACGGAAGAACAGGTTCGTGAGCGCGCTGGCCAGGAACATCTGGTGGCGAAGTATCTTGATGGCGTTACCGTGCGTAAAGTGATCTACGTTCCCGGTAAACTGCTGAATCTGGTCGTTGGCTAAGCGCGGGAGGAAACGTGCGACTTCTGGCAACATTACTCTTATCTCTGGCGGTGCTTGTCACCGCTGGCTGTGGCTGGCACCTGCGTAATACAACAGCAGTGCCTGCTCAGATGAAAACCATGATCTTCGATTCTGGAGATCCGAACGGCCCATTGAGCCGCGCTATTCGTAACCAGCTGCGCCTGAATGGCGTTGAGCTTATCGAAAAAGGCACCTTGCGTCAGGATGTTCCGTCCTTCCGTGTACTGACCTCTTCCCTGAGCAAAGACACGGCGTCCATCTTCCAGGATGGTCGTACGGCGGAATACCAGATGGTGATGTCGGTCAGCGCTGCTGTCCTGATACCGGGTAAAGACATTTATCCGATCAGCACTAAAGTCTACCGTTCATTCTTTGATAACCCGCAAACTGCGCTGGCGAAAGATGCCGAGCAGCAGATCATTATCAATGAAATGTACGACAAGGCTGCAGAACAGCTGATCCGTAAATTGCCAAGCATTCAGGTTGCATCGAAAGAGACCAGCACGGAACACTCTGTTCCGCTGGATACTACGCCGCAAGTGACCGGAACCCTGGGTAACTAATGGTTCGGTTGTATCCTGAACAACTCCGCGCGCAGCTCAATGAAGGGCTGCGCGCGGCGTATCTGCTTCTCGGAAACGATCCGCTTTTGCTTCAGGAAAGCCAGGACGCCGTGCGCCAGGTGGCAGCGACTCAGGGCTTTGATGAACACCACGCCTTCCAGATAGACAACAGCACCGACTGGCAGACGATCTTCTCGCTGTGCCAGGCGATGAGCCTGTTTGCTTCGCGCCAGACTATCCTGATTCAGCTGCCGGAAAATGGTCCCAATGCGGCCATTAACGAACAGCTCGCCACGCTGGTGAGTCTTCTGCATCCGGATTTACTGCTGATTGTGCGCGGGAATAAGCTCACCAAAGCGCAGGAAAACGCCGCCTGGTTTACCCAGCTCGCGGCGAACTCCGTGCAGGTGACGTGCCAGACGCCTGAACAGGCACAGCTGCCAAAGTGGGTCGCAGTGCGCGCAAAACAAAATAATCTGCAGCTGGACGACGCGGCCAATCAGCTGCTGTGCTATTGCTACGAAGGTAATCTGCTGGCGCTGGCGCAGGCATTGGATCGCCTGTCGCTTCTCTGGCCAGACGGCAAACTGACGTTACCGCGTGTCGAACAGGCGGTGAACGACGCGGCGCACTTTACCCCGTTCCACTGGGTCGATGCGCTGCTGGCAGCCAAGAGCAAACGCGCGCTGCATATTCTGCAGCAATTGCGGCTCGAAGGCAGCGAGCCGGTCATTTTGCTGCGTACACTGCAGCGCGAACTGCTGCTGCTCAATACGTTAAAACGCCAGTCAGCTAACACCCCTTTGCGCGCGCTGTTCGATAAACACCGCGTCTGGCAAAACCGCCGCGCCATGACCACTGAAGCGATCAATCGTCTTAGCGCTGAACAACTTCGCCAGGCGGTACACCTGCTGACGCGTGCTGAGCTGACGCTGAAGCAGGATTACGGTCAGTCGGTGTGGGCCGAACTGGAAAGTCTTTCTCTGCTGTTGTGCCACAAGGCACTGGCAGACGTTTTTATTGATGGATGATATGAGCTCTTTACAGGCGCTGTTTGGCGGTACATTCGATCCGGTCCATTACGGCCATCTGAAGCCGGTAGAAATACTGGCGAACCTGATCGGCCTGCAGCGCGTGATTATCATGCCGAATAACGTCCCGCCGCACCGCCCGCAGCCTGAAGCTACCTCTGAACAGCGTAAGCACATGCTGGAACTGGCTATTGTGGATAAGCCGCTGTTTCAGTTGGACGAGCGCGAACTGCGCCGCGATACGCCGTCATATACTTCGCAAACATTGCAGGAGTGGCGCGCTGAGCGTGGCCCAACACAACCGCTGGGATTTATTATCGGCCAGGATTCGCTGCTGAATTTCCCCTCCTGGCATCAATACGAAACCATTCTGCAGAACAGTCATCTTATCGTCTGCCGCCGTCCGGGCTACCCGTTGACCATGAAGGAAGAGCAGCACCAGGAGTGGCTCGACACCCATCTAACGAACAACGTGGAAGATCTGCACACCCTGCCCGCCGGTAAAATTTACCTGGCCGAGACGCCGTGGTTTGATATCTCCGCAACCCTCATTCGTGAACGTCTACAGCAAGATTTATCCTGCGACGACCTTCTGCCCGCGCCCGTTCTCAACTACATCCGCCAGCAGGGGTTGTATCAGAAAAGCACAGATGAATGAGGCGATACGCGAAAAATCGCGTAATTCACCGCCCTGCCATTGACAGCCCTTTTCAGGCTGATATCCTCCGCAGCCTGAGTTCCTGCCAGTCATAGCTTTACAGAAATTGTTTTACAAAAATGGCGATGCATTGTCAGGCCGGGGATGGGATGATACCCGCCTTAAAAAGTCCGTCAGGTGACATTTGTCCCGACACAGCCGTCAGTTAAGGTATACTGCCAGGCTATCCATTTAATCGTTGCTCAACTTCACTCACCAGGGGGAAAACTTGCAGGGTAAAGAACTCCAGGATTTTGTTATCGACAAAATTGATGACCTGAAAGGTCAGGACATCATCACCATCGACGTTCAAGGTAAATCCAGTATCACCGACTGCATGATCATTTGCACCGGCACATCCACGCGTCACGTTGCCTCTATTGCTGACCATGTGGTTCAGGAATCGCGTATGGCAGGTCTTATGCCACTGGGCGTAGAAGGCCAGGCCATTGCTGACTGGGTTGTTGTCGACCTTGGCGATGTGATTGTCCACGTCATGCAGGAAGAGAGCCGTCGTCTGTATGAGCTGGAAAAACTCTGGGGTTAATGCGTGAAGTTGCAACTGGTAGCCGTCGGCACAAAAATGCCGGACTGGGTACAGACGGGTTTTACTGAATATCTGCGTCGTTTTCCTAAAGACATGCCGTTCGAACTGGTGGAAATCCCAGCAGGAAAGCGCGGCAAGAACGCGGATATCAAACGTATTCTCGACAAAGAGGGTGAGTTAATGCTGGCGGCCGCTGGCAAAAACCGCATTGTGACCCTCGATATCCCAGGAAAACCCTGGGATACGCCGCAGCTGGCGCTTGAACTGGAACGCTGGAAGCAGGATGGCCGCGACGTTAGCCTGTTGATTGGCGGTCCGGAAGGGTTATCCCCCGCCTGCAAAGCGGCCGCAGAACAAAGTTGGTCCCTCTCCGCGCTGACGATGCCCCACCCACTTGTTCGGGTGCTGGTGGCAGAAAGTCTTTATCGCGCGTGGAGCATTACTACCAACCACCCTTATCACCGTGAGTAATGATTGACCAGGGCAAATTAAGCAGCGGATGAAACTACAGAATTCTTTTCGCGACTATTCGGCTGAGTCCGCGCTGTTTGTGCGCCGGGCGCTGGTCGCTTTTACCGGGATTTTGCTGCTGTCTGGCGTGCTCGTCGCCAACCTCTACAATCTGCAAATCGTCCGTTTTACCGACTACCAAACCCGTTCCAACGAAAACCGAATCAAGCTGGTGCCCATCGCGCCAAGCCGCGGGATTATCTACGATCGTAACGGCACGCCGCTGGCGTTAAACCGCACCATCTATCAAATCGAGATGATGCCGGAAAAAGTCGATAATGTGCAGGACACGCTGGATGCGCTGAAAGGCGTGGTGGATCTCACTGATGATGATATCGCCGCCTTCAAAAAAGAACGTTCTCGTTCACACCGTTTTACCTCAATCGCCGTAAAAACCAATTTAACGGAAGTTCAGGTCGCCCGCTTTGCGGTGAATCAGTACCGCTTCCCCGGCGTTGAAGTCAAAGGCTATAAGCGTCGTTTCTATCCTTACGGCTCCGCGCTGACGCACGTCATCGGCTACGTTTCCAAAATAAACGATAAAGATGTCGACAGGCTCGATAAAGACGGCAAGCTGGCGAACTACGCCGCGACTCATGATATCGGTAAACTTGGCATTGAGCGCTTCTATGAAGACGTTCTGCATGGGCAAACCGGCTACGAAGAGGTTGAAGTTAACAACCGTGGCCGTGTGATTCGCCAGTTGAAAGAAGTGCCGCCTCAAGCCGGTCACGACGTCTATTTGACGCTGGATCTTAAGCTCCAGCAGTATATCGAAACGCTGTTAGCAGGCAGTCGCGCTGCGGTAGTCGTCACCGACCCTCGCAGCGGCGGAATTCTGGCACTGGTCTCCATGCCAAGCTACGATCCCAACTTGTTCGTCGATGGGATCTCCAGCAAAGATTATTCCGGTCTGTTGAACGATCCAAACACCCCGCTGGTGAACCGTGCCACCCAGGGTGTTTACCCGCCAGCATCTACCGTCAAGCCTTATGTCGCCGTCTCCGCGCTGAGCGCTGGCGTCATCAATCGCAATACCAGCCTGTTTGACCCCGGCTGGTGGCAGTTGCCAGGTTCAGATAAGCGTTATCGCGACTGGAAAAAATGGGGTCACGGTCATCTGAATATCACCAAATCTCTGGAAGAGTCGGCGGATACCTTCTTCTACCAGGTCGCCTATGACATGGGGATCGACCGTCTGTCGGAATGGATGAGCAAATTTGGTTATGGCCATTACACTGGCGTGGACTTATCTGAAGAACGTTCAGGAAACATGCCGACGCGCGAGTGGAAGCTAAAACGCTTTAAAAAACCGTGGTATCAGGGCGACACCATCCCGGTCGGTATCGGCCAGGGCTACTGGACCGCAACGCCAATTCAGATGAACAAAGCGATGATGATCCTCATTAACGATGGCGTGGTGAAAGTGCCGCATCTGCTGATGAGTACCGTCGAAGATGGCAAGCAGGTTCCGTGGTCACAGCCACATGAAGCGCCGGTGGGCGATATTCATTCCGGCTTCTGGGAAATAGCCAAAGACGGCATGTACGGCGTGGCCAACCGTCCTAACGGGACCGCACACAAATACTTCGCCGGGGCCCCTTACAAAGTCGCGGCGAAATCCGGTACCGCGCAGGTCTTCGGTCTGAAAGCGAACGAAACCTATAACGCGCACAAAATTGCCGAGCGTCTGCGTGACCATAAACTTATGACCGCGTTTGCGCCTTATGATAAACCGCAGGTTGCGGTAGCGATTATTCTTGAAAATGGCGGCGCAGGCCCGGCGGTGGGTACCATTATGCGCCAGATCCTCGACCACATTATGCTGGGCGACAACAACACCGAACTTCCGGCTGAAAACCCAGCCGCCGCTGCGGCGGAGGACCAATAAACATGACGGATAATCCAAATCAGAAATCGCTGTGGGACAAAATCCACATCGACCCGGCCATGCTGCTGATCCTGCTGGCATTACTGACCTACAGTGCTCTCGTTATCTGGAGCGCCAGCGGCCAGGATATCGGCATGATGGAACGCAAGATTGGTCAGATCGCGATGGGTCTGGTGATCATGGTGGTGATGGCGCAAATCCCGCCTCGCGTCTATGAAGGCTGGGCACCCTACTTATACTTCATCTGTATCATTTTGCTGGTTGCGGTGGATGCATTTGGGGCGATTTCAAAAGGCGCACAGCGCTGGCTGGACCTTGGCATTGTGCGTTTTCAGCCCTCGGAAATCGCGAAAATCGCCGTTCCACTGATGGTCGCACGCTTTATCAACCGTGACGTTTGTCCACCCTCACTGAAAAATACCGCCATTGCGCTGGTGCTGATCTTCCTGCCCACTCTGCTGGTGGCGGCGCAGCCTGACCTGGGAACGTCCATACTGGTCGCATTGTCCGGCCTGTTCGTGCTGTTCCTGTCAGGTTTAAGCTGGCGCTTAATCGGCATTGCGGTGGTACTGGTGGCGGCCTTTATACCGATACTGTGGTTCTTCCTGATGCATGACTATCAACGTCAGCGCGTCATGATGTTGCTCGATCCGGAAACCGATCCGCTGGGCGCAGGCTATCATATTATTCAGTCTAAAATTGCCATTGGCTCGGGTGGATTACGTGGCAAAGGCTGGCTGCACGGGACGCAGTCACAGCTGGAGTTCCTGCCGGAACGTCACACGGACTTTATCTTTGCGGTTCTGGCTGAAGAGCTGGGTCTGGTCGGCATTTTGATTTTGCTGTCACTTTACCTGCTGCTTATCATGCGCGGACTGTGGATCGCCGCGCGCGCGCAGACCACCTTTGGTCGCGTCATGGCGGGCGGATTGATGCTTATCTTATTCGTTTATGTCTTCGTAAATATTGGTATGGTGAGTGGGATTCTGCCTGTGGTGGGCGTACCGCTGCCGCTGGTGAGCTACGGAGGCTCGGCACTGATCGTGTTGATGGCCGGGTTTGGGATAGTAATGTCTATCCACACCCACAGAAAAATGTTGTCCAAAAGCGTATAACAATAAGGGGATCGCCATGCGTAAGCAGTGGCTGGGAATCTGCATCGCAGCAAGTTTACTTGCAGCTTGTTCAAGTGACGATGGTCAGCAACAGGCGACTATCGCGCCGCCGCAGCCTGCGGTATGTAACGGTCCGGTCGTTGAAATCAGCGGTGCGGACCCGATTTATGAACCGCTGAACGCCACGGCGAATCAGGATTATCAACGTGACGGCAAGAGCTATAAAATCGTTCAGGACCCGTCGCGTTTCAGCCAGGCCGGTTTTGCCGCTATTTATGATGCAGAACCCGGCAGCAACCTGACCGCGTCCGGTGAAGCGTTTGACCCTGCACAGATCACTGCCGCGCATCCGACGTTGCCGATCCCAAGCTATGTGCGCGTCACGAACATGGCCAATGGCCGTATGATTGTGGTGCGTATCAACGACCGTGGGCCATATGGCAACGACCGCGTGATCTCGCTGTCCCGTGCTGCGGCCGATCGTCTGAATACCTCAAACAACACCAAAGTACGCATCGACCCGATTATTGTGGCACAAGACGGTACGCTGTCTGGCCCCGGTACGGCGTGTACGACCGTGGCAAAACAGACTTACGCCCTCCCTGCTCGCCCGGATTTAAACGGCGGGATGGGCAGCGCCACTTCTATGCCACAGGACACCACACCTGCGGATAACGTTCGCGCTATCAGCAACGATACCCTGAAAAGCGACGACGCCACCGGCGCACCGGTGAACAGCAGTGGTTTCCTGGGTGCAGCAACACCGCTGGCTTCAGGCGTTCTCGAAGGTAGCGAACCGACGCCAGCCCCCGTTGCAGCCACGCCTGTTACTCAACCAGCCCCCGTAACCGCTCCTGCTGTCGTAACGCCGCCAGCGGCGGGTTCTGCCAGCGGCAGTTTTGTGGTTCAGGTGGGTGCAGTGAGCGATCAAGCGCGTGCGCAGCAGTATCAGCAGCAGCTGAGCCAAAAATTTGGTGTCCCTGGCCGCGTTGAGCAAAACGGAGCCGTCTGGCGTATTCAGATGGGGCCGTTTGCCAGCAAATCTCAGGCCGCATCGTTGCAGCAACGTTTGCAAAGCGAAGCGCAATTACAATCGTTTATCGCTGTTGCGAAGTAATTAATCGGCGGTATCCGAATTGTCAGCTTATGTAACTTGCGTTCACAAACTCGCGCTGAAAGTCGGATGCCTGCCTGTATAGCATTTGCTATAGTAAGGCACTTTTTTTAATTCCATCACGGATGTCGTAGTTCTGACCATGAAGACCACTCTCTCCGCTCGATTCCTGCAGCGCATGGCGCTGACCACGGCCCTTTGCGCAGCCGCTCTTTCAGCCGCTCACGCTGATGACCTGAATATCAAGACCATGATCCCTGGCGTCCCGCAGATTGATGCGGAATCCTACATCCTGATCGATTACAACTCTGGCAAAGTGCTGGCAGAACAGAACGCTGACTCGCGCCGTGATCCTGCGAGCCTGACAAAAATGATGACCAGCTACGTCATCGGTCAGGCCATGAAAGCCGGTAAATTTAAAGAAACCGATCTGGTCACCGTGGGTAACGATGCCTGGGCCACCGGCAACCCGGTGTTCAAGGGCTCTTCCCTGATGTTCCTGAAACCAGGCATGCAGGTGCCTGTTTCTCAGCTGATCCGCGGTATCAACCTGCAATCCGGTAACGATGCCTGTGTGGCAATGGCCGATTTCGCCGCCGGTAGCCAGGACGCCTTTGTTGGCCTGATGAACAGCTACGTTTCCGCGCTGGGCCTGAAGAATAGCCACTTCCAGACCGTTCACGGCCTGGATGCAGACGGTCAGTACAGCTCCGCGCGCGATATGGCGCTGATTGGCCAGGCGCTGATCCGCGACGTACCAAACGAATACACTATCTATAAAGAAAAAGAGTTCACCTTCAACGGCATCCGCCAGACCAACCGTAACGGTCTGCTGTGGGATAACAGCCTGAATGTGGACGGCATCAAAACCGGCCATACGGATAAAGCAGGCTACAACCTGGTGGCCTCCGCAACCGAAGGCCAGATGCGTCTGATCTCCGCAGTGATGGGCGGTCGTACCTTTAAAGGTCGTGAGACGGAAAGTAAAAAACTGCTGACCTGGGGCTTCCGTTTCTTCGAAACCGTGAACCCACTGAAAGCCGGTAAAGAGTTTGCTTCAGAGCCGGTGTGGTTTGGCGACAACGACCGCGCATCCCTCGGCGTAGATAAAGATCTGTACCTGACCATTCCTCGTGGCCGCATGAAAGATCTGAAAGCCAGCTACGTGCTGAACACCAGCGAACTTCACGCTCCGCTGCAGAAGAACCAAGTGGTGGGTACCATTAACTTCCAGCTGGACGGTAAAACCATCGATCAGCGTCCGCTGGTGGTGCTGGACGAAATTCCAGAAGGTAATTTCTTCGGCAAAATCATTGATTACATTAAATTGATGTTCCATCATTGGTTTGGTTAAAAATTGAACACTTGAAAGTGTGATTTTGATCCCCATATACTAAGTATCCTGATAACTCCCACCTGCACGTGGGAGTTATTATTTTTTGATGTAATGCCGGAGCTGACATGAAAACCAAACTTAACGAACTGCTTGAATTCCCTACCCCGTTTACTTACAAAGTAATGGGTCAGGCGTTGCCGGAGCTGGTTGACCAGGTGGTTGAAGTGGTACAGCGCCATGCGCCGGGTGACTACTCTCCGACGGTAAAACCAAGCAGCAAGGGCAACTACCACTCGGTTTCCATCACCATCACTGCTACGCATATTGAGCAGGTCGAGACGCTGTATGAAGAACTCGGCAATATCGAAATCGTCCGTATGGTGCTGTAGTCCCCTCGTGGTTACCCGCTTTGCCGGGTAACCCGCTCTTCCTCTGTGATATACTTCCGCTCACCTTTTGTCGCTACATCCCCCGGAGTTGCCGTTTTGTATCAGGATAAAATTCTTGTCCGCCATCTCGGGCTGCAACCTTACGAGCCTGTCTCTCAGGCTATGCATGATTTCACTGACTCACGCGATGACACCACTCCTGACGAAATTTGGCTGGTCGAGCACCTGCCTGTCTTCACTCAGGGGCAAGCGGGTAAAGCTGAGCATGTTCTGGTTCCCGGTGATATTCCCGTGATTCAAAGCGACCGAGGCGGTCAGGTGACCTACCACGGGCCCGGTCAGCAGGTGATGTATGTGCTGCTGAATCTGAAACGCCGAAAACTCGGGGTGCGTGAACTGGTCACCGTACTGGAACAAACCGTGGTCAATACGCTGGCAGAATACGGCATTGATGCGCATCCGCGCGCTGATGCGCCAGGGGTGTATGTCGGAGAGATGAAGATTTGTTCGCTAGGACTACGCATCCGCAAAGGCTGCTCATTCCACGGTCTGGCACTTAATATCAATATGGATCTTTCGCCTTTCCTGCGCATCAATCCCTGCGGTTATGCGGGAATGGAAATGACCCAAATGCGTCAGTGGGTAGAAAAAGCCACACCTGATATTATTCGCCCTTCGCTTGTCAGTCATCTTTTAGCGCTGCTAAACAATCCACCGCACGAATATATTCCCGCTTAATATATAATACATCATGGTCCATTTATTTGATGGACCATCGCGTATTTACCGCATTTACGCTTTACAATAATCCATTGTTTCTATATTTTCGAAGCGCTTGAGCAGGTTTACTTATTTGCCTATTTTAATTTCAGTGCGTGAATACCACCTGTCGAATTGGCCTTCATTTGATTGAAAATTACACAGATTCTTGATTTTCTTAAACAAATGACATCCATAAATATCTTTACCAATAACAATAAGCACAATAATTAAATTCAACTATCATTCATATTGTGAATGAATACGGAGTGACAGCGTGGATTATAATAATTTACCAGCTAAACGACTGAATGAGCCCGGCGGTCAGGACAAGCCGCAAGTTTTTAGGACTTTACGTAATATTGACCTCAATTTATTGACAATCTTTGAGGCTGTATATGTCCATAAGGGTATCGTAAATGCTGCGAAAATTCTTAATCTCACACCCTCAGCAATTAGTCAGTCTATTCAGAAATTACGCGCGATATTTCCTGACCCTCTGTTTATTCGTAAGGGCCAGGGCGTCACACCAACCGCCTATGCCACGCACCTGCATGAGTACATTAGTCAGGGTCTGGAGTCTATTCTTGGCGCACTGGATCTCACCGGTAGCTACGACAAACAGCGCACAATAACTATCGGAACTTCACCGTCCGTCGGTGCGATGGTGTTACCTACTATCTACCAGGCAGTCAAACGCGAAGCCCCACAGCTGCTGCTGCGCAATATTCCTGTCAGCGATTCCGAAACCCAGCTATCGCAATTCCAGACTGACCTGATCGTCGACAGCAATGCCTTCGGTGCCCGTGCGTTGGCCCAGAATGTGCTCTATGCCGACGGACTGCTGCTGGTGTGTCGCAAAAACCATCCGGCATTGAGCCAGACGGCAACGGCGGAAAATCTGCGTGAATATGAATACGCGCTGTTCATGAACGACGGGCAGAATCTCAATCAGCTTCACCAGCGGATTAATGAACTGTTCCCGGATCGTCAAATCAGTTTTAGCAGTTACAATATGTTCACGATTGCCGCCCTGATTGGCAGCAGCGACTTACTCTCTGTTATGCCTGCTCGTCTTTACAACCTGCTCAATCAGTGCTGGCCGCTGGAGCATATTCCCTATGCGCCCCTCAATGCGGAATCTATCGAAATCTCACTGCATTACAACAAACTGAGCCTGCGTGACCCGGTTCTTGAAAACGTGATCAATATTATCCGTCAGGCGTTTTGACGTCTCTCCCCAGCGCAAGCCCCCGTCCCGTAGGGGGCAAAGGGCACAAAACAACAACTATTTTACAATTTGGCGACCTCACAGGCTGCTTTATCGCCCTTATCAATGATATACTGCCTGTCGTTCGTTCAAAAATAGTTGATAAATACAACATTCCCTTGAATTGAAACGCTTTCCCTCGAATTTCGCAACTGGAACACGCACGCTATGAGTAAACCCATTGTGATGGAACGCGGTGTTAAGTACCGCGACGCCGATAAAATGGCCCTTATCCCGGTTAAAAACGTGGTTACGGAGCGCGAAGCGCTGTTAAGAAAACCGGAATGGATGAAAATCAAACTCCCGGCCGACTCGTCACGCATTCAGGGTATCAAAGCGGCGATGCGTAAGAATGGCCTTCACTCCGTCTGTGAAGAAGCGTCTTGCCCTAACCTTGCGGAATGTTTCAACCACGGTACGGCAACCTTCATGATCCTCGGGGCCATTTGCACCCGTCGCTGCCCGTTCTGCGATGTGGCACACGGTCGCCCAGTCACACCTGACGCCAATGAACCGCAGAAACTGGCTCAGACCATTGCTGACATGGCATTGCGTTATGTGGTGATTACCTCCGTTGACCGTGACGATCTCCGCGACGGCGGTGCTCAGCACTTTGCTGATTGCATTAGCGCCATCCGCGAGAAAAGCCCGACCATCAAGATTGAAACGCTGGTGCCTGATTTCCGTGGTCGTATGGATCGCGCACTGGACATTCTTACCGCCACGCCACCGGACGTGTTTAACCACAACCTGGAAAACGTTCCTCGCGTGTATCGTCAGGTTCGCCCTGGCGCAGATTACAACTGGTCGCTAAAACTGCTGGAACGCTTTAAAGAAGCGCATCCACACATTCCGACCAAATCAGGTTTGATGGTCGGTCTGGGTGAAACCAATGCGGAAATCATCGAAGTGATGCGCGATTTGCGCCGTCATGGTGTCACGATGCTGACCCTGGGCCAGTATCTGCAACCTAGCCGCCATCACCTGCCGGTTCAGCGCTACGTGAGCCCGGATGAGTTTGACGAGATGAAAGCCGAAGCAATGGCGATGGGCTTTACCCACGCTGCCTGTGGCCCATTCGTTCGCTCTTCCTATCATGCCGACATGCAGGCGAAAGGCGAAGAAGTGAAGTAATAATTTATTACACTTCAGGCATAAAAAAACCGGCTATTACGCCGGTTTTTTTCTTTCCAGAGTTCTGGAAGGATGTAGCCATTATTCTTTGTGCGACAGCTTCTCAGCCGGGACTTCATCATCTGCGGTTTTCTTCGCAGAGGAATCGTCGTCATTCATCGCTTTTTTGAAGCCTTTAATGGCCGTACCCAGGTCTCCGCCCAGAGTACGTAACTTCTTGGTACCAAACAGCAGGACGACCAGCGCCGCAACCACCAGCAGTTTAGTAATACTAATCTCACCCATAGATACCTTCTTCACTTAAAACAGGCTGCATACAGCGCCAGAAAACCTGATGTTATTAACGGACATTCGACGCGCGCACACAATAGCAATCTGTAACAAGGTGAATCAAGCTCTGATGAAAAAAACATCACAATAATTGCGGTGGCGCAAACCGTCGGTTCATCAGCACTGGTAATTGCCGCCGCGCCTGCACTATGCGCTCGCGGTCGATTTCTGCCATCAATAGCGCAGGGGCCTCAGCCGCCGCCGCAATAGTCACGCCGAGGGGATCAATAACCCGGCTCTGCCCGATATTCTTGTTTCCGCACTCTCCCGCAGCCACCACATAGCAGGTGGTGTCCAATGCGCGCGCAGCCAATAAGGTCGCCCAATGATGCTCTTTGAGCGGTCCCTTAACCCACGCAGCAGGCAGAACTAACACTTCAGCGCCCGCCAGTGCCAGATTCAGCGCCATCTCGGGAAAGCGCAAATCGTAGCAAGTCATCAGCCCCAATGTAATGCCTTCGACGTCTATCAACGGCGGGAGCTGGCCTCCAGGATCGACCAACCGCGATTCCTGAATAGTAAAGGCGTCATAAAGATGGAGCTTGGCGTATGTCCCGATGATTTTCCCTTCGCGTATAACTACCAGCGTATTCGCCGCCCTGCCCTGCGTCGTCGGTATATGTACAGTCAATACGGTGGTGAGTCGGTTGCGCTGGCTTTCCTCCAGCAATGTCTGCAGAAAACCACCGTCCAGCGGTTGTGCTGACTTCACGGAGAGGTCCGGATCCTGGTCATCACGCGCCAGCAGCGCTTCCGGTAGTACCAACAGCGCCGCACCCTGACGCGCCGCTTGTGCCATCAATAAGACGCACTGACGGGCATTTTCCTCCCACAATGGCGTTACCGCAAACTGCCCGACCGCAACATACATATTTTCCCCTTACTTCAGTTAGCGATACACTCTCTATTCTGACTCAATCAAACAGCAGGAATTGCAAGTGGTACAACTCCTTTTAGCCGTGTTTATTGGTGGCGGCACCGGAAGCGTTGCACGATGGTTTCTCAGCATGCGTTTTAATCCTATGCATCAGGCCATTCCCATCGGAACGCTTGCCGCCAACCTGATTGGCGCATTTATTATTGGTATGGGGCTGGCATGGTTTAACCGAATGACCAATATTGACCCCGTCTGGAAGGTACTGATTACCACCGGTTTTTGCGGCGGCTTAACAACGTTTTCCACCTTCTCTGCCGAAGTGGTATTCCTGTTCCAGGACGGGCGTTTTGGCTGGGCGCTGACCAACATCGCTGTCAATATGCTCGGTTCGTTTGCAATGACCGCGCTCGCATTTTGGTTATTTTCTGCCGCCAGCGCGCACTAAGCGCAGGCACATTAATGTTAGCTTAATTTTTCTCTGTCACTCTGGTCGACAAACCGACCAGGGGTGATCAAATGAAAGATAAAGTGATGAGCGCAGGCATGGTGTTACTGAGTGTACTTATCGTCGCCAGCTTCCTGAAAATCTATCTGTTTTAGCTGAAAAAAAAGCCAAAAAAAACCCGCTCAATGAGCGGGTTTTGAAGTTCTTGCTGAACGGCTCGAATTACAGAGCAGTTACGTTAGCAGCAGAAGGACCTTTGGCACCGTTAGTGATTTCGAACTCAACGCGCTGGCCTTCAGCCAGGGTTTTGAAACCATTAGTCTGGATTGCAGAGAAGTGTACGAACACATCTTTGCTGCCATCTTCCGGAGTAATGAAACCGAATCCTTTGGACTCATTAAACCACTTAACGTTACCTTTAATCTTAGACATCAAAATTACCTTTACATGAAAAATGGACACAAATGCTGTGTCGGGTATCAGTACAACAATTGTGGGGCGTTTTGTCCAGCGGTTCTTTATCAAAAAGTGACAAAAGTCGCGTTAATTTTATCGGCTGGCTTTTTATTCTTTTTGACACAAATAACGTGTATTTTTCAGCCAGTCAGGCGCCATTTTTCAGTTAAAACTGAAAGCGCATCCAGGCAAAGTAAACGTTTCCGTTATTGTAAGTGCCCGGAATGTAGGTCATCTGGAATGTCGCCGGGCCATAGCCAATCGAGGCCAGCGGCAACAGCACTGGGATCGGGATGTACTTCCAGTTATCACGCGCCGTGAACCCTGCCGTGTATCCCAGACCCAGATGGAAATTATCATCCGCCAGCGGACGCCAGGTTTTCTCCCAACCGTAACCGCCAATCGGCTCCCATTTGTTATAGGAGTCTTTAAACGCCATCAGGTAAAGACCGTGCCAGTTACCCTCTTCATCCCAACGGGATTGACCGAAACCGGCACCCCACGGGCGTTCGTTGTAACGGTCCGTTTTCTCTTTGTCGTAGGCAAAGCGTGCATGCCAAGTGATTGCCGGAACATAGAGGTCGTAATGCTCTGGTTCATTCCAGGTTTGCGCCACGTTATCGGTGAACGTTGAAAACCAGCCTTTGCCTGCTGCATTCTCTTCTGCCATTGCCGAAGACGACAACGCCAGTTGCCCCAAAATAAACAACAACACTAAATAAATATTATTTCTTACCGTCACAATGAGATTACCATTTTTTGTATTCGGGGCGATCTTAACAAATTTTAATTAAATGAAGACTTAATAAAATCGGTTTTATTCCGAATTATTTACTTTCAAAATGGGAATATTCCTACTGAACGGTAAGGATGCGCCTCAATATAGGCGAGGCGCATACACAACTTAACGTTTATGTAACAATTTATACAAAGCAGGAATAACCAGCATCGACAATAACGGCGCCGTTATCATCCCGCCGATCATCGGGGCTGCGATGCGTTGCATCACCTCCGAACCACTGCCACCTCCCCACATGATAGGCAGCAACCCCGCCATGATCGTCGCCACTGTCATCACTTTTGGACGCACGCGCAGCACCGCGCCTTCGTGGATAGCCCGCATCAACTGAGTGTTTCCGCCGCCGGGATACTTATCCAGCGCCTGATTAAGATACAGCACCATAATAACGCCAAACTCAGCGGCAACGCCTGCGAGCGCAATAAACCCAACAGCACCTGCGACAGAAAGATTATATCCCAGCAGCCACAGTAACCAGACGCCGCCAATAAGTGCGAAAGGTAATGACCCCATAATTAATAAGACATCTGAAACGCGTTTAAACGTCAGCCACAGTAATATAAAGATAATCATTAGCGTTACTGGCAGAACCACTTTCAGTTTTTCCGTCGCACGCTCCAGATATTCAAATTGCCCTGACCACGCGAGCGAAACGCCCTGCGGCAATGTGACCTTTTCGGCAACTCTTTGTTGCATTTCCTCCACCGCCGATTTCAAATCCCGCCCGCGCAAATCGACATATATCCAGTTCGACAATCGCGCATTTTCGCTTTTCAACATTGGCGGCCCCTCTGTCACCACAATGTCCGCCAGCTCGCCCAGCGCAATTTGCCCGCCGTTCGCGGTTACCACCGGCAACACCCGCAGTTTATCGACGTTTTCTCGCAGGTCGCGGGGGTAACGCACGTTAATCGGATAGCGCTCGCGCCCCTGGATTACCTCGCCAATATTGTCACCGCCCACAAGCGTAGACACCATGCTTTGCAGCTCATCGACAGAAACGCCATAACGCGCCGCTTTCTGCCGGTCGATACGAATATCGACGTAGCGCCCGCCAGCCAGCCGTTCAGCCAGCGCGGAGGTCACACCTGGCACCTCTTTCACAATCGATTCAATCTGCGCGGCAACGCGCTCGATATCGCCAATATTGTTGCCGTTTACCTTGATGCCAATCGGGCTTTTAATCCCCGTTGCCAGCATGTCCAGACGGTTGCGAATCGGTGGCACCCACACGTTGGCAATGCCAGGAACCGAGACGGTTTTATCCAGCTCATCCACCAGCTTTTCGGGCGTCATGCCCGGTCGCCACTGGTCTCGTGGTTTGAAGTGAATGGTGGTTTCAACCATCGTGAGGGGTGCAGGATCGGTAGCCGTTTCAGCCCGTCCTGCTTTGCCAAATACGCTGGCGACTTCTGGAACGCTTTTGATAAGACGATCGGTTTGTTGCAGCAGACGGCTGGCTTCGCGCGCCGAAATCCCCGGCAACGTCGATGGCATATACAGCAAGTCGCCCTCGTCCAGCGGCGGCATAAATTCGCTGCCCAACCGGCTGAGCGGCCACAATGTCACCAGTAAAAGCGCCAGTGCCAGTGCCAGCGTGGTTTTTGGGAACGTCAGCACTTTATCCAGCAGCGGTTCATACAGTCGAATCAAAAAACGGTTGATAGGGTTCGCTTTCTCATCCGGGATTTTGCCGCGAATGAAATAGCCCATCAGCACCGGAATCAACGTAATCCCGAGCCCTGCGGCCATCGCCATCGACCAGGTTTTGGTGAAAGCCAGCGGCGAGAACATCCGCCCTTCCTGCGCTTCGAGGGAGAAGACCGGAATAAACGACAGCGTTATGATCAGCAAACTGCAAAAGAGAGCCGGACCCACTTCGACCGCCGCGCGCTCAGCCAGGTGCCAGTAGTCGCCTGACGACGGCTCTTGACCCGGATGCTCATGCCTCCACTGCTCTAGCACTTTGTGCATGTTTTCAATCATTACAATCGCAGCGTCCACCATCGCCCCGATAGCAATCGCAATCCCGCCGAGCGACATGATATTCGCGTTGATACCCTGATAGTGCATCACCACAAACGCGCCCAAAATCCCCAGCGGCAGCGAGACGATCGCCACCAGCGCCGAGCGGAAATGGAAGAGGAATAACGCACACACCAGCACCACCACTGCAAACTCTTCCAGCAGCTTGTGGGTGAGGGTTTTGACCGAATCTTCAATCAGCGTTGAGCGATCGTACACCGGAACAATTTCTACCCCTTCCGGCAGCGTTTTTTGCAGCGCCTGGAGTTTGTCTTTCACTGCATGAATGGTTTCCAGCGCGTTCTGCCCGTAGCGCATCACTACCACGCCGCCGGCCACTTCACCTTCGCCGTTCAGTTCAGCCACGCCGCGACGAATTTCGGGACCGTAGTTCACCGTGGCGACATCACTTAGCAACACCGGTTTACCGTCGCGCGAGGTGAGCACCACGTTGCGAAAATCATCAAGCGCGCGTAAATAGCCAGTGGTGCGCACCATGTATTCTGCCTCGCCCATCTCCAGCAAGGCGCCGCCACTCTCTTTATTGGCCGCCTGAACCGCACTCACGACCTGTCCATGCGTGATATTCAGGGCGCGCATTTTCTCAGGCGATACCACAATCTGATACTGGCGCACCATTCCGCCAATGCTGGCGACCTCCGAGACGTTTGGCACGGTCTTCAGTTCAAACTTTAACGTCCAGTCCTGAAGCGCCCGTAAATCCGCCAGGCTGTGCTTGCCTGTTTTGTCGATCAATGCATATTCATAAATCCAGCCCACGCCTGTGGCGTCCGGTCCCAGCGAGACTTTCACCCCAGTCGGTAATTGCGACTGAACCTGGCTTAAATACTCCAGCACTCTGGAACGCGCCCAGTACAAGTCGGTACCATCTTCAAACAGCACATAGACATACGCATCGCCAAACATTGAAAAGCCGCGCACGGTTTTTGCGCCTGGCACAGAGAGCATCGAGGTGGTCAGCGGCCACGTGACCTGATCTTCAATCACCTGCGGTGCTTTACCGGGATAACTGGCTTTGACGATCACCTGCACGTCAGACAAATCAGGCAGCGCATCCAGAGGTGCTCGTTGCATTGCCCACCAGCCCCAGCCTGCCATAATCACTGCTGCGAGAATGACTAACAGCCGGTTACGCAGCGAAGCACGAATCACAGCGGCAATCATTGCGTCACCTCCGGCAGCGCACTACGCAGGCTGGCTTCTGAGTCGATCAGGAATTGCCCTGAGGTGACAACGTTATCGCCCTCTTTCACGCCCGTGGTGATTTCAGTCCAGCCCCCGGCGGTGGCCCCCGTCGTCACGTTAACCGGACGGAAATAGCCGTCGCCCGTTGCCAGCAGTACCCGCTGAGATTCGCCGCTATTGATAACCGCCTCTTCCGGAACGGCGAGCACTGCCGCTCCATGTGTTTGTTCTGCACGAGACACATTCAGGAACATACCTGGCTTCAGTTTGTTATCCGGGTTGTCCAGCACGATGCGCGCCTGGAGCGTACGCGTGGTGGTTTCCATCTGCGGTAACAGTTCGCTGACTTTTCCGTGAAAACGTATCCCCGGCCAGCTTTCGGAAGTGGCGATCATGTCACTGCCTGCGATAAGCGATTGCGCCTGCGTTTGCGGATAATCCACCACCAGCCAAACCGTATCCAGCGCGGCGATGTCAAACAGCGGCGCAGTGGCCGCCACTTGCGCCCCTTCCCTGGCCTCCAGTTTAACGACATATCCAGCGCGTTCGGCTCGCAGCGTCAGTCGGGTTTGCGGTTTGCCGCTACGCTCGACGCCGCGAATGATCTCTTCCGGCATAAATTGCAACGCCAGTCGCTCGCGCGCCGCGCGGGTAAGTGTCGCGTCACCCAACTGACGCACGGCCAGATATTCCTGCTGCGCGGTTGTCCATTGCGGAACCCAAATCTCTGCCAGCGGCTCACCGGCTTTGACCTGCTGCTGCTGAGCGCGAACGTACAGTTTGGCGATCACTCCTGCGGCAGGCGCCGGATAGCTGGTCAGACTGCGTTCATTAATCGATACCGTCGCATAAGAGGAAAAAGATTGCGCGAGCTGCCGCTTCTCAACGCGGGCTGTTTTCATCCCGAGGTTTTGCTGCTGCTGCGTGCTAATCGCCACGCCTGCCGCCGCTTTTTCCTCATCGGCGTAGCGCGGAACCAGCTCCATATCCATAAAGGGGGATTTGCCCGGTTTATCAAAACGCTGGCCAGGCATCATGGGGTCGTACCAGTAGAGCACTTTGCGTTCGGCGGGTTTAGCTGCGTCGGAAGCAACATGATTCTGATGCTGGCCAAAATAATAGCCGCCGCCTGCCGCCAACAGCACGGCCAGCGCGATCGCGCTAAGGGCGAGTGTTTTCATTGTGTGATTTCCTGCGGGGAAAGCCATTGAATGGCCGCCCAGGTCCGCGCCATTTCGCGCTCGGCCTGGTTTGCTGCCAGTTCGGTGTCGAGCACGCTGCGACGCGCCTCAAGAAGCGCCGGAAGCTCCGACTGCCCGGCTCGGTACTGTGCGGCGAGCACGTCCAGCCGTTTATGCTGGAGCGGCAAGATGTCATCGCGCTGGCGCTGCCACAGAGTCTGGGCGGCCTGGTATTGCGCCACCAGCGACTGCACTTGCGCGACATGCTCGCGCTGAATCAACGTCAGTTGATCCACCGCCTGCATCGAGCGCGACACGTCGGCGGCGTAATCTTTGTCCTGCCTGCGCGACTGGAATAACGGCAGATCCACGGTAAACATCACCCCGGCCATATCGTCATACCCTTCAGCGCGATGGGAATAGAACACTTCCACATCGACGTCGGGAATGGCTGCGACCGCTGACTGTGCCGATCGCGCTTTCGCCGTTTCCGATTCTCGCTGTGCGGCTTCTACTTCCGGGTGGCGGACAATCGCCTCCTCCAGCGTTTTCTCATCGGCGGGCAAGCGCTGATAGCGCGGCAGCGGGCCTTGCACCTCGGTGATGGATTGTCCGGTGAGCTGGAACAGACGGCTTTGCGCCAGCTGAACATCCCGTGTCGCCAGGGTGACTTTGTCGCGCATCGCGCTCAGGGTCATTTGCAGCGATAGCACACTATCCGGCGCCGCACTTCCCGTGCCAACACTGGCTTTTTGCGCACCCTGCTGGCGTTCCGTTTCGTTCACCAGTTTTTTAGCTGCATCCAACGCCTGAGTTGATAAAGCCAGATCGAGCCACGCCTGGGCCGTATCACGCTGAAGCGCGGCGCGAATGGTCTCGGATTTCGCCTCCACCCCGCGCGCTTGTGCCTGTAACGTCTGCGATTTACGCTCCCGTTTTTCAGCACTCACATAGCTTTGCATGATGCCAATGCGCTGCATCGTCATCCCTTCGCGGGTAAAACGCTGGTCATTACTTCCCTGAACTGGCACGTTTTCGATGCCAAATTTGAGCTTAGGATCGGGAAGTTGCGTGGCAGAATCCGCCATCATATCCAGGGCCTGCGCCTCATTACGGCTGGCAGAAAGTTCGGCGGAATAGCGCTGGGCTTCGGTCAGGGTTTGCGCGAGCGTCCAGGGCTGCGCCTGAACCGCTGAGCTTAAAAAGCCGAGCAGCACCCCACCGAGCCAGAGGCTCAGTGTTTGTGGTTTCATGGTGTGCTCCCTTAGTGCAGCGGCGTCAGCGAGATAATCTGGAATCCGTCACCCGCTCGTTCGAGCGTAAAGGTGACGCGATCGCCCACTTTCACCGAGGCAGTATCCGCGCTTTTCGCCAGCACAAAGGGCATGGTCATTGCGGGCCAGTTCAGCTCGGGAATCGCCTGATGTTGCAGGATAATTTGTGGCGGAGAGATTTCCTGAACCACGCCCTGGCCTTGCCAGTGCTGCGCAGCGGACGGCTCGGTAGCTTGAACAGAAAGAGAAGAAAGGGAAAGCAGTACGCCCGTAAGCGCAGAAACAATAATTGAACGCATGATAAAACTCCTGTTAATCGTAAATGAAAAATAAATTCAACGAATTAACAGTGAGTTATTCCCGGAACCGGCAAAAACGAATCGTTGCCGGCGGCCCTGCTGCGGGAGGGGTCAGGGACCATGCCGAATGCGCGACTTCGCTGCACGACGGCGTGTTTAAGGTGATCGTCATGGCCGCCGGAATAGCGACCAGCTGCGGCTGAGCAGGATCTTTTTGCACCTGATCCGGCACGCAGTGTTTTTCACACAGGGGAGAAATAGTGCTGAGTTGGTGATGCTGCGGCGTGTCCATCATATCCATATGCTGGATCATGGCACTTTCGCCGCGCGGGCTCAGGGAGCAGTCATGAGACGCCACCGCGACCTGGCTCTGGATCAGCAGCCAGCCAAACGCGAGCAAAAACATCAGCAGATGTTTTTTCAGAAAGCGCAGGCGGTAAGTCCAGCTGGCATGCATATTCGCGTCGTCGGGTATCAAAAGGAGCCCGAGTATATGAACAGCGCGTGTTGAAATTAAAGCTATTTTAAATAGTTTTACGTTCTTTATCTGTTCGCTGATAAAACCCTTCAAATATCACAACAATTAATTATCAACTTAGTGACATATAATAATCATAGCTACGGTCAATAGTGTGATGACACAAATGACGCAGTGGTGGCAAAATATCGTCGATGATAGTTCTAGTAGTGGTTTTATTGATTTTAGTCATCAATGACTGCCCATTTATTCGGCACATTTCCACACTTCTTATTTTTTGATTTTCCGTGCTCTCTGGGGAGCGCACGCACAGGGGAAACCATGCTTACCTTTATCGAACTCCTCATCGGAGTGGTCGTCATTGTCGGCGTTGCGCGCTACATCATTAAAGGCTATTCAGCCACCGGGGTATTATTCGTCGGGGGTTTAACCCTGCTGATTATTAGCGCGCTAATGGGCCACCAGGTGTTACCGGCCAGCGAAACCAGCACCGGATATACCGCCACCGATATTGTGGAATATATTAAAATTCTGCTGATGAGTCGCGGTGGCGACCTCGGTATGATGATTATGATGCTGTGTGGTTTTGCCGCCTATATGACCCATATCGGTGCTAACGATATGGTCGTCAAACTGGCCTCTAAACCGCTGCAATATATTAATTCCCCGTACATTCTGATGATTGCCGCCTATTTCGTGGCATGCCTGATGTCGCTGGCGGTCTCATCCGCTACCGGTCTCGGCGTGCTGCTGATGGCAACCCTGTTCCCGGTCATGGTGAACGTTGGGATCAGCCGTGGCGCTGCTGCGGCGATTTGCGCCTCCCCTGCGGCGATTATTCTTTCTCCGACATCGGGCGACGTGGTGCTGGCTGCGAAAGCCGCCGAAATGCCGCTCATCGACTTTGCCTTTAAAACTACGCTGCCAATCTCCATTGCCGCGATTATTGGCATGGCTGTCGCGCACTATTTCTGGCAGAAGTATCTCGATAAAAAAGAGAACATCAGCCACGAGATGCTGGATGTCAGCGAAATCACCACCACCGCGCCTTCGTTCTACGCCATTCTGCCGTTCACGCCGATCATTGGCGTACTGATTTTTGACGGCAAATGGGGTCCACAGCTGCACATTATTACCATTCTGGTGATCTGCATGTTGCTGGCGGCGGTGCTGGAATTTGTGCGTGGTTTTAACACTCAGAAAGTGTTCTCCGGGCTGGAAGTCGCGTATCGCGGAATGGCAGATGCCTTCGCGGGCGTAGTCATGCTGCTGGTCGCGGCGGGTGTATTCGCCCAGGGTTTGAGCACCATCGGCTTTATCCAGAGCCTGATTTCCATCGCCACCTCGTTCGGCTCTGCCAGCATTATTCTGATGCTGGTTCTGGTTGTCCTGACCATGCTGGCGGCGATGACCACGGGTTCCGGTAACGCGCCGTTCTATGCGTTTGTAGAGATGATTCCAAAACTGGCGCACTCTTCCGGTATTAACCCGGCTTATCTGTCGATTCCAATGCTGCAGGCTTCCAACCTTGGTCGTACAATTTCGCCAGTATCTGGCGTGGTCGTGGCGGTCGCTGGGATGGCAAAAATTTCGCCGTTCGAAGTTGTGAAACGCACCTCCGTTCCGGTGCTGGTCGGCCTGGTGATTGTGATTATCGCCACCGAAATTCTGGTGCCGGGTACGGTCGCGCATTAAGCGAGGTAAAAGCAAAACGGCAACGTAAGTTGTCGTTTTTAATGTTTGTTCCCTCTCCCCGTGGGAGAGGGCCAGGGTGAGGGCACCAGACCGCAGAGTCGTTTTGTAGGTCGGGTAAGCGCAGCGCCACCCGGCATCAAACATCACACCGAAGCGCCCACGGGCGCTTTTTGTGCTTTAATAAGTTCCTGGAATTAATTTCCCTTTAATCATCAGGAATTCAAATGTTCAGGAAGGATATTTTTCTTCGGTTCAGTGCAACCGCCCTTGCGCTGTGCGCATTCTCAGCCCATGCCGCCCCGCTTCAGGCCACACAGTATGCCGATTTCGATCGCTACGTTCTGGCACTTTCCTGGCAAACTGGATTTTGCCAGAGCATGCACGATCGCGATCGAAACGAACCTGACGAGTGCCGACTGCAAAAAGAGAGCCAGAACAAAACGGACTTCCTGACGGTTCACGGTCTATGGCCGAGCCTGCCTAAATCTATCGCCTCGCGTGGAGTAGACGATCGCCGCTGGACGCGTTTTGGCTGCGCCACTCGCCCTATTCCCAACATGCCGGAAGCCAAAGCCAGCCGTAAATGCGCCGCTGCCGAAACCGGGCTGTCGTTCGAAGCCGCCGCTAAGCTCAACAGCGTAATGCCAGGGGCTGGCGGTGAATCCTGTCTGGAACGCTACGAATACGCCAAGCACGGCGTATGCTTTGGGTTCGACCCCGATGCCTATTTTGGCACTATGGTGCGCATGAATCAGGAAGTGAAAGGCAGCGCACTGGGGAAATTCCTTGCCAATAATTACGGTAAAACCGTTTCGCGCCGCGACTTTGACGAAGCAGTCGCCAAAAGTTGGGGCAAAGCGTCGGTCAAAGCGGTCAAACTGACCTGTAACAACACCCCCGCTTACCTCACCGAAATGCAGATCTCACTCAACGCCGCGACGATCAACGCCCCGCTGACTGCCGCGTCCTTCGCCCCGCAGCCTCATCCAGGCAACTGCGGCAAGCAGTTTGTCATCGATAAAGTCGGCTACTGATCCTCTGCCGGACGATCCCGCGTCCGGCGTTTCATCCTTTTCCCTTATATGACGACCAGCGTCACACTTCTGATCTCACATCACTTTTATCCAGCCAATGCATCATTTCTCCGGTAAACAATCGTGAAACCTCCCCGCCATAATCGCGGTGTCATCAACAGGAGAATGTTCACATGGCTAAAAAACTGATTGCGCTGTGCGCCTGCCCGATGGGGCTGGCCCATACCTTTATGGCCGCTCAGGCGCTGGAAGAGGCCGCAGTAGAAGCGGGCTACGAAGTCAAAATTGAAACTCAGGGGGCGGATGGGATTCAGAACCGCTTAACGCCACAGGATATCGCGGGAGCAGACATCATTATCCACGCCATCGCCATCACCCCGGAAGACAACGAGCGCTTTGAAACGCGAGATGTGTACGAAATCACCCTTCAGGACGCCATTAAAAATGCGGCGGGAACCCTGAAGGACATCGAAGAATTGATTGCTGCAGAACAACAATAATCCTCCACCTCAGGGGTCTTCGTTATGGCAATTAAAAAACGCAGTGCGGTTCGGTCGGACGGTCACGAAGGCGATACTCTTGCCCTCAAAGCTGCCCCCGTCGCAACGGGCAATACCTTCTGGAAAGAACTTCCGCAGCACATCATGTCGGGAATTTCCCGCATGGTGCCAACGCTTATTATGGGCGGGGTGATCCTCGCCATTTCACAGCTCATCGCCTATGTCTGGCTGGAAATCCCGCCGGATACCGGCATTATGGATGCGCTAAATTCCGGGAAATTTACGGGCTTTAACCTGTCAGTGCTGAAGTTTGGTTATCTGACGGAATCCTTCGGCGGGCTGCTGTTCAGCTTCGCCATTCCGATGTTCTCCGCCTTTGTCGCCAACTCCATCGGCGGCAAGCTGGCCTTTCCGGCCGGTTTTATCGGTGGACTGGTCTCCACCCAGCCAACGCTGGTGCTGAATTTCGACGCGGAAAAGCTCACCTGGCTTGCGACAAAACCGGTGCCCTCGACCTTTATTGGCGCACTGATTATCGCCATTGCCGCGGGCTATCTGGTTAAATGGCTGAACAGCAAAATCGCGCTCCCTCAATATCTGCTGGCGTTTAAAAGCACCTTCCTGATCCCGATCCTCTCCGCGCTATTTGTGATGCTGGCAATGTATTACGTCATCACCCCAATTGGCGGCTGGTTAAATGCCGGTATGCGCGCCTTGCTGCTCGCCGCAGGCCAGTCCGGCTCGATGATGTACGCCATCGGCATGGCGGCGGCGACCGCTATCGATCTCGGGGGGCCGATCAACAAAGCGGCAGGTTTCGTCGGGCTCGGTCTCACCACCGACCACGTGCTGCCGATCACCTCCCGCGCCGTCGCGATTGTTATCCCGCCGATTGGTCTGGGGCTGGCGACGCTGATCGACCACCGCCTGACCGGCAAACGCCTGTTCAGCCCGCAGCTTTACCCGCAGGGGAAAACGGCGATGTTCCTGGCGTTCATGGGCATCAGCGAAGGGGCCATTCCCTTCCTGCTGGAGAACCCGCTCGCCACTTTACCGGCCTATATGGTGGGCGCGATTGCCGGGGCAATGACGGCCACTGCGCTCGGTGCCGTCCAGTGGTTCCCGGAGTCCGCTATCTGGGCGTGGCCGCTGGTCACCAATCTGGGAGCCTATATGCTCAGCATTCTGGTGGGTGCAACCATCACCGCCCTGCTGGTGGTGCTGATTCGCAACAACATGCACAAGCGCGGAAAACTCTCCGTCGATACGCTGTAAAGAGGTCTTAAGATGGAGTTACTGACAAGGCTGCGCGCCTGGCTGACCGCCGAAAAACTGGATGCTGTGCTGATCTCCTCGCGCCAGAACAAACAGCCGCATCTGGGGATTTCAACCGCTTCGGGCTACGTGCTGGTGACGCATCAAGCCGCGCATATCCTGACGGACTTTCGCTATTACAGCGATATCGCCTCGCGCGTGTCGGGTTATAGCCTTCACCTGCTGGATGCAGCTAACCCGCTGACTGCGTTGCTAAACAGCCTGATCGCTGAAGAGGGGATCGCCACGCTGGGCTTTGAAGGCGAACAGGTCAGTTGGCAAACCGGAAGCCAATGGCGCGATACGCTGGATGCGAAGCTTTGCAGTATCTCCCTCGATGCGTTGCGACAGATTAAAACCGCGGATGAAATCGACCGTATTCGCGCGGCCTGCCAGATTGCCGACCGCGCGGCACAGCATATTCGTTGCTTTATCCAGCCCGGCATGCGCGAGCGCGAGGTGGCGGCTGAACTGGAATGGTTTATGAAGCAGCAGGGAGCGGATAAACCCTCTTTTGACACCATCGTTGCCAGCGGAGCACGCGGAGCATTACCACACGGTAAAGCCACGGACAAAGTGATTGCCGCCGGCGAGATGGTCACACTCGATTTTGGCGCCCAACACCAGGGGTATTGTTCGGACATGACGAGGACGTTCCTTGTCGCCGGGCAAGGCCAGAAACCGGAGGACCATCCGCTCTACCGCGTTTACCAGACGGTACTTGAGGCACAGCTCGCCGCCATCGCAGCTATCAGGCCGGGCGTCGCCTGTCAGCAGATAGATGCCGCCGCCAGAACGGTCATCGAACGCGCGGGTTTCGGCCCGCAGTTCGGCCACAACACCGGGCATGCGATTGGCATCGACGTGCATGAAAATCCGCGATTTTCGCCGACCGACATGACCTTGCTACAACCCGGCATGCTGCTCACCGTTGAGCCGGGTATCTATATCGATGGCCTGGGCGGTGTGCGTATTGAAGACGTGGTGCTGATGACGGCCACGGGTGCTGAGGTTCTTTACACTATGGGAAAAACGCTACTGGCCACAGGGGAAAACTGATGGACACAGAACTGCTGCGAAAGCTGAGCGAAGCCGATGCCATCGCCGCCTCTGAGCAAGAGGTGCGCGATCTCCTGCTTATCGAAGCACAACATTACGGGAAAGAAGTGCAGTTTGACGGGCTTGGCTCAGTGCTTATCCGCGTCAATCACAGCGACGGTCCAAAGGTGATGGTCTGCGCCCATATGGATGAAGTCGGTTTCATCGTGCGCTCTGTTTCACGAGAAGGGGCTATCGACGTGTTGCCCGTCGGCAATGTCCGCATGATGGCGCGTACGCTGCAGCCGGTGCGGATCACTACCCGCGACGGGCGTAAAATTCCCGGCTTGCTGGATGGCGAGACGAAGGGCGAAACCGTCGAGAATTTGCGCGTCGATATCGGGGCCACATCCGCCGACGAGGTTCTGGCGTCAGGTATAGACGCGGGCGACCGCGTGACATTTGACACCCGTTTTCAGTCCCTTCCCCACCAGCGCGTGATGGGCAAAGCCTTTGACGACCGTCTCGGCTGCTATCTGCTGATAACCTTGCTGCGCGAGCTGCACGCCACACCGCTGGACTGCGAGCTGTGGCTGGTGGCGAGTTCCAGCGAAGAGGTCGGACTGCGGGGCGGGCAAACGGCCAGCCGAGCTGTAAATCCCGATCTCGCCCTGGTGCTGGACACCGCCTGCTGGTCAAAAAACTTCGATTACAGCAACGCCAACCACCGCCAGACGGGAGCCGGGCCGATGCTGGTGCTGTATGACAAATCGCTCGTTGCCCCGCCGAAGCTGACCGCTTTCGTTGAAGAGGTTGCACGCGCGCAGTGCATCCCGCTGCAAAAAGATATGTTCAGCAACGGCGGCACCGACGGCGGCGCTATCCACCTTTCCGGCACCGGCGTGCCGACCGTGGTGCTCGGGCCACCGACCCGGCACGGCCATTGCGCCGCATCCATCGCCGATACCCAGGATATTGACCATACCCACCAGCTGCTTGTTGCCCTGGTGGCTCGTCTGAATCGTGAGACCGTAGCGCATCTGTCGGACTTCAGATGCTTTCCTCACGATGAACGGAGATAAACATGTTATCGATTGAGTTCTGTTGCCCGCTGCCCAACGGCCTGCACGCTCGCCCGGCCTGGGCATTAAAAGAACAGTGCAGCGCGTGGCGCAGCGACATCCGCTTTATCAACAAGCGCCTCAACACCCACGCGGATGCCAAAAGCTCGCTGGCGCTGATCAGTACCGGCACACTCTTTAATGACAGCTGCGTACTGGAAATCAGCGGCAGCGACGAAGAACAAGCCCGGCGCGTCCTTGAGCATTACCTCACTGTCGCGTTCATCGACAGCGACAGCATTCCATCGGGCGATGCGCCCCATATCGCACATCCCCTTCCCCGCTCGCTGGTGCGGCTCAATCCCCAGTTACGTCAGGCCATTACCCTGGCAAGCGGCATTGGCACAGGCACGCTTCGCCGTCTGCAGAGCGATAACCTCGAACGCTATCGCCAGAACCCGGCAAGCGCGGAAGATATCACGCGTCTGGAGCACAGTCTGGCGACCCTCGCCGAACAGCTCAATCAGCGCTTGCGCGGGCTGGATGGCGAAAGTAAAACCATCATCAGCGCCCATTTGTCGCTTATTCAGGACGACGAATTTGGCGGCAATATTCGTCGTCTGATCGCAGAAGAACGCCTGAGCCTGGCGAATGCCATCATTCGCAATATGGAGCAAATCTGCGACAAGCTTTCGCTCTCCGCCAGTGACTACCTGCGTGAGCGGGTCAGCGATATCCGCGACATCAGCGAACAGTTGTTGAGCATTACCTGGCCTGAACTGAGCCAGACCACCACCTTTGCGCTGGAGACGCCGACCATTCTGGCGGCTGAGGATTTAACACCCAGTCAGTTTTTAAGTCTCGACACTCGCAAGCTTCAGGGATTGATCCTCGAGAAAACCGGTCGCACCTCCCACACGCTTATTCTGGCGCGTGCGGCATCAGTGCCGGTGATGAGTGGGCTTAGCGTGGCGTCGCTAACGGCGGATATCGGCAAAGAGGTGATTCTGGACGGGGTGTGCAGCGTGCTCGTCGTCGAACCTGACGAAGCCGTCAGCCACTACTACAGCGTGGCACAACGCCTCGCCGACAAACGTCATCAGCAGCAGATCAAGCACGCCGGATTGCCCGCAGTGACGCGGGATAATGTCCCGGTGGCGATCGCCGCTAATATCGGCAGTGCGCTGGAAGCGCCCGGTGCCTTTGCCAACGGCGCTCAGGGCGTGGGGCTGTTTCGCACAGAAATGCTGTACATGGATCGTGACGCGGCGCCGGACGAGCAGGAACAGTTTGAGGCCTACCAGCAAGTGCTGTTGTCCGCCGAAGGCAAACCGGTCATTTTCCGCACGATGGATATCGGCGGGGATAAACAGATCCCGTGGCTCAATATTCCGCAAGAAGAGAACCCGTTTCTCGGCTACCGCGCGGTGCGCATCTACCCTGAGTTTGTCGAGCTTTTCCGCACCCAGCTACGCGCCATTTTGCGCGCAGGAGCGAGCGGTAACGCCCTGTTGATGATCCCGATGGTGCACAGTCTCGATCAAATTTTATGGGTAAAACAGGAGTTGCGGAACGTACAGGAGGCGCTGAAAGCGCAAGGGCTGCGTCATACCTCGCATCTGCCGCTGGGCATCATGGTCGAGGTGCCTTCGGTCTGTTTCATCATCGATCACTTCTGTGACGAGGTGGATTTTTTCAGCATCGGCTCAAATGACATGACCCAATATCTGTATGCGGTCGATCGCAACAACCCGCGCGTGTCGCCGCTGTATAACCCGATCACGCCGTCATTTTTACGCATGGTGCGCCAGATTGTCACCGCCGCCCACCGTCACGGGAAATGGGTCGGTATTTGCGGTGAACTCGCCGGTGAATGCCGCTATCTTCCTCTGCTGCTGGGGCTGGGCATTGATGAGTTCAGCATGAGCGGCCCTCGAATCCCGCCGGTGAAAACGCAGCTACGCCAGCTTGAAAGTCTCGCCTGTCAGGCATTGGCCGATAACGCCTGCGAATGCCGCAGCGCGGAGGAAATAGAAGAACTGCTTACCGAATTCACCCCGCAAGAACCTGCGCGCCCGCTGCTGGCGCTGGAGAATATTGTGGTAAATGAGCCGCTCACGTCGAAAGAGCAAGTGCTCCAGTTCCTGTGCGGCAATCTGGCGATTCAAGGGCGTACAGATAACCCGCTAGAGCTGGAAGAAGATCTCTGGCAGCGCGAAGAAATTGTCACCACCGCAGTGGGTTTCGGCGTGGCCATTCCGCACACCAAATCCGCGTGGATACGCCATTCCAGCATCAGCATCGCACGCCTGGAAAAGCCCATCGACTGGGAGTCCGATATGGGTGAAGTAGAGCTGGTGATCATGCTGACGCTCGGCGCGCAGGAAGGGATCAACCACGTCAAAGTCTTCTCTCAGCTCGCGCGTAAACTGGTCAACAAAGCGTTTCGCGCGTCGCTGTTTGCGGCCAATTCCCCCCAACAGATCCTTGATCTGCTCAACGCCGAACTCAGCTTCTGACCGTAACTGAAAAACGTGCGCGGTACTCACCCGGCGTCAGGCCAAACTGGCGCCGAAACAGCCGACAAAAATAGTCGCTGTCGGGGTAGCCGCAGCGTTTCGCCACCTCACTCACGGGCAGGTGGTACTTTTGCAAAATCGTGCGCGCTTTGGCCATCCGCACCCAGCGCACATAATCCACAAAGTTCATGGTTCCTTGCTGTGAAAACAGGCGGGACAGATGGTTGGGAGTGATGGTAAACAGCGCGGCGACGCTCTCGCGTGAGACCGACCCGGCATAATTTTCCTGCACCCAGTTGCAGATGCTCTGATAGAGAAAATCCCCGCGCGATAAGCCCGGCTCAGGCTTTGTACTCACCACTTTACGGCACCAGTGCAACACGCTCAGGGTCAGCGGCTGAATGATCGCCTGATCCTGCGGCGAGGCGCTCAGATGGGTCAACGCCATCAGCATCGCCGCGCATTCGCCCCGTTCAGGATGCGGTAATTCAATTTTTCGTTGTGGATACACGGGCTGCCCGCTGCGAGAGTCGAGAAACGCCAGACCGAGCCATGAAGGGGCAAAGACAATACTCAGCAACATGGTCGGTTTTTCAAACGCCGACATATTCGCGGCTCCGGCGGGAATAAACAGCATCTCCCCCTGCCCGATCACCTTTTGTTCAGCAACCAGCCGGTTGCCGTATTCACCGCGCAACACCACATCAAGACGTGGCCACTCAATGCTAAAACAACCCGCAGGAAGCATGGCATGACAATGCGCAAACCAGACACGTCCCAGCTGCTGCGGATTGAGGACCAGACCGCTGAACAGGTCGGCAAAAAACTGCTGATCGGCGGGTAAGGAGCGCTCAGGCATATTACCCCCTGCGCGCATCCGGGCGCACCAGATCAAAACGGTGGTCTTCGCTTATGGAATAGTAAGCCGAAGGCCCGCCCGCACGTAGCACCGGATTGGCCTTCGCGGTCTGATAAATGCCGTCTTCCAGCAGCGACTGTGCAATATGAATTCCGACGACTTCACCCAGTACCAGCCAGCTATCAATCGCCGTTCCGTCTGCGGCGGTCAGTTGAATGCATTGCGACAGTCGGCACTCAAAGTTCACCGGGCTTTCTGCCACCCGCGGCACCTTGACCAGCCTGCTCTCAGCTTTTGTTAGCCCCGCAAACACAAATTCATCTTCCCCTTGAGGAAGGCTGGCGGAGGTTTCATTCATCGCCTGAGCAAGTTCGCGCGTGGCAAGATTCCAGACAAACTCTTTGGTCTCGACGATATTTCGTACGCTGTCCTTCCAGCCGCTGCTGGCAAAACCAATAATGGGCGGACGGTAATTAAAACAGTTGAAGAAACTGTACGGTGCCAGATTGGTATGCCCTACGGCATCCTGTGAGGCAATCCAGCCGATTGGCCGCGGGCCGATAATGCCATTCAGGGGATCGTGCGGCAAACCATGTCCCTGCGAAGGCTGATAAAAGTACACTATGCTCTCCAGTGAATAGTCAGAACCTCATTATGCCGCGCGATCTCGCCTGGTGCAGCAGCAACCCTGAAATCATGCCGGTATAAAAGCCATCTGCGCAATGAATGTGACATTCATCACTTCAAAGTTAGGTGCTCAGTGAGTATCATCAGGAGAGATAAAACCCTCGCTGCCAGACGGCGAGGGTTTTCTTTTGGATTGGTTTCTGCGGGATACGCAGCATTAACGACATGGAGTAAAAATGTCCAGACCTACAATTATCATTAATGAGCTCGACGCAGAACGTATCGATCGCCTTCTGGAAAAAGCAGAATTTGCTTCACTGCCCGTTGCCGATGCCCTAAACGCCGAGCTGGACCGGGCGCAAATGTGTACCCCGGAGACGATGCCACACGACGTGGTGACGATGAACAGCCAGGTGAAATTCCGCGATCTCACCACCGGTGAAGAGCGCACCCGTACGCTGGTCTACCCGGCGCAAATGACTGACAGCAGCACCCAGCTTTCAGTGCTCGCGCCAGTCGGCGCCGCGCTGCTCGGCCTGCGTACTGGCGATACTATTCACTGGGAATTACCCGGCGGTACCTCGGCGCATCTGGAAGTGCTGGAATTGCTATACCAGCCAGAAGCCGCTGGCGATTACCTTCGTTAATCCTATCTGAATAAGCGCCATCACCGCTTTGCCCAGAGGATGCGTCTGCATCCTCTTTCCGTAAAATCACCTTAATTTCTTATAGATGCCATAATTATCTTCATCCAGGCTTAATCCGTTTCATCACCTTAAGGACGGACATGAATGAGATAGTGGTCATCTCCCTGATCTATTTCATTTTTCTGGCGATAATCGTCACGGCCGTGCTTTACCTCGAACGCCACTGGTAGCCTTAAATTCCCGCCCACAGTTCGCAAATCTACGTCAATAAACGCAACGATATGAAAAAGTGTCTGACAGCTATCAGAAACAGATATTATTTTATGTTTGAATGATTTCAGCGTTTATAAACATGGAGAAACGGGTATGTACCAGACAATCATTATGCCGGTTGATGTTTTTGAAATGGAACTGAGCGACAAGGCCGTACGCCACGCCGAGTTTCTGGCGCAACAGGACGGCATAATTCATCTTCTTCACGTCTTACCTGGATCTGCCAGTCTGAGCCTGCATCGCTTTGCTGCCGATGTCCGCCGCTTTGAAGAGCATCTCCAGCACGAAGCCGAAGCCCGGTTACAAACTATGGTGAGCCACTTCAGCATCGATCCGTCGAGAATCAAAACCCACGTTCGCTTCGGCAGCGTGCGCGATGCGGTGAACGAAATGGCCAACGAACTGAAAGCCGACGTGGTGGTCATCGGTTCACGCAATCCGTCGATCAGCACCCATCTGCTGGGCTCTAACGCCTCCAGCGTGATTCGCCACACCCACATTCCGGTGATGGTTGTCAGATAATCACCCAAAAGAAAAACCCCGCTTTCGCGGGGTTTTGTCTGGTGCAGGTGCAGCCTTACTTTCTTTTATTATGCTGTTTTGGTGCGAATCAGATAATCAAATGAGCTTAATGACGCTTTCGCCCCTTCGCCGGTGGCGATGATAATCTGCTTGTACGGCACCGTGGTGCAGTCGCCCGCCGCAAACACGCCCTTCACGCTGGTTTCGCATTTGGCGTCGATGATGATTTCGCCCATACGGTTGCGCTCAATGGCGCCTTCCAGCCAGGTGGTGTTTGGCAACAAACCAATCTGCACGAAAATCCCTGACAGCGGCACGCTGTGAACGTCACCGCTCACGCGGTCGCGGTATTCCAGGCCGGTCACTTTAGTGCCATCGCCTTTCACTTCCGTCGTCTGTGCGTTCAGCACGATATCGACGTTCTTCAGGCTGCGCACTTTATCCTGCAATACCTGGTCGGCTTTCATTTCTGGTGCAAATTCCAGCAGCGTTACGTGTTCCACAATGCCGGCCAGATCGATGGCGGCTTCCACGCCGGAGTTACCACCGCCGATCACTGCGACGCGCTTACCTTTAAACAGCGGGCCGTCGCAGTGTGGGCAGTAGGTCACGCCTTTGGTGCGATACTGATCTTCACCCGGCACGTTCATGTTGCGCCATTTCGCGCCGGTGGCAATGATCACGCTGCGCGCTTTCAGCACCGCGCCGGAGGCGGTTTCAATCTGATGTAAGCCACCTTCCTGCGCCGCCGGAACCAGTTTGCTGGCACTCTGGCTGTCGATCACGTCCACTTCATAATCGCTAACGTGCGCTTTCAGTGCGCCCGCCAGTTTTTGACCTTCGGTTTTTGGCACGGAGATGTAGTTTTCGATATCCACGGTGTCGAGCACCTGACCACCAAAACGCTCGCCCATCAGGCCAGTACGAATCCCTTTACGCGCCGAGTAAACAGCCGCTGCCGCACCCGCCGGGCCGGAGCCGACAATCAGCACGTCGTACACGTCACGTTTGTTCAGCTCTTCTGCCGCACGTTTCTCCGCGCCGGTATCGATTTTGGCTACGATTTCGGTCAGCGTCATTCGCCCCTGGCCGAACTCTTTACCGTTCACGTAAACCGCCGGAACGCCCATCACGTTGCGATCGGTGATTTCATTCTGGAATACGCCGCCGTCGATGGCCGTGTGTTTGATACGCGGGTTAAGCACCGACATCAGGTTCAGGGCCTGCACCACGTCCGGACAGTTGTGGCACGAGAGCGAATAGTAGGTTTCGAACTCAAAATCACCGTCGATTTGGCTTATCTGCTCAAGCAAAGACTGCGCTTCTTTCGACGGATGTCCACCGGTCCACAGCAGCGCCAGCACCAGAGAAGTAAACTCATGGCCCAGCGGAGAGCCAGCAAAGCGCGGCCCCTGGTCAGAACCCGGATTGGTAATCAAAAATGACGGCTTGCGCACCGCCAGCGTATTGTCTTCTTTAAAGGTCACTTTCGGTGACAGTTCAGCGATTTCCGCCAGCAGTTCCTTGATTTCTGCCGATTTAGCGCTGTCATCCAGCGTGGCAATCAACTCAACAGGTTTGGTCAGTTTCTCAAGGTAGGCCTTGAGCTGGGTTTTCATGTTGGTGTCGAGCATCATTAATCTCCTGCTTAAAAAACATCATCATGCAAGCTGCCTTGTTGGGCGGCCTGAATGCGGCTTGCATCATGGGGTTTGGAATAAAACGGGTGCGTGGTGCACCCGTTTGTAGACCGGTCTTGTAGGCCGGATAAGCGTAGCGCCATCCGGCTTCAAAGCGCCTGAAAATCTTAAATCTTACCAACCAGGTCCAGGGATGGAGCCAGCGTTGCTTCGCCTTCTTTCCACTTAGCCGGGCACACTTCACCTGGGTGAGAAGCCACGTACTGCGCTGCTTTGATTTTACGCAGCAGGTCAGATGCATCACGGCCGATACCTTCAGCGGTAACTTCGATCGCCTGGATAATACCCTGCGGGTCAACAACGAAGGTTGCACGATCTGCCAGACCTTCATCTTCACGCATGTTTTCGAAGTTACGGGTCAGGGCGCCAGTCGGGTCGCCGATCATCGCGTATTTGATTTTGGCGATGGTTTCAGAGCTGCCGTGCCAAGCTTTGTGAGTAAAGTGGGTATCGGTGGAAACAGAGTAAACGTCCACGCCCAGTTTCTGCAGTTCGTCGTAATGATCCGCTACGTCGCCCAGTTCGGTCGGGCAAACGAAGGTGAAGTCAGCCGGATAGAAGAAGAATACGCTCCAGCGACCTTCGGTATCTTTCTCGGTCACTTCAACGAATTCACCGTTTTTGAACGCCTGGTTTTTGAAAGGTTTAATTTTGGTGTTAATCAAAGACATCTGTACTTCCTCCGTGTTGTCGTTGAGATGTAAGGTAACGAACTTTGGCCGAGGCGGCTAATGCGTTTGCCGTATCAAATCAATCAGCCATACCTTACAACCCGAACAAGACATCGTTGTGAACGTTTTGGATGGGACCAAAAGTAAAAAGGCCGCCTCAGAGGGCGGCCCAGATACCTGAACTCCCTACAAGGTCATTCAGTGCCAGCATGCGCTGGCGTTGCGTTGCGCTCTACATCACCTGAGTCAGGTTGTAACAGCGAAACGATTACACCACCCGGACGCACATTGAGCAATCCACCGCAGAAGCATTCGTGTCTATGGCTGTGATAGGTTTGACCGAACAAGGAGCGATTTTATTTAACCATTAAAAATACAAAATAATAATATTTTATATTTAAACATTCATGTGGTTTATTATTCACAGACCCAGACAGCCCCTCATAAAAATAAAAAACTCGCGAATACCGTCCGTTCAAATCAGCGTTCACGCTAATCACACCCGGCCATTATCAATCACTCATGATTTTCTTTTTACACATTATGAAGAATTGCTTTATTATCAGAAGCTAATTTAAGTTAAAGGCCTATTATGGCATCAAATAGCCATATCGAGGTTAAACATGTCTATCTATAAATATCCCCTTAATCATGATGTCCTCGACGCGGCAATAGAGAGAATCGACTGGACACTGGAAAACTTATCTAAAGTTTGCGTCTCTTTTTCGGGTGGAAAAGATTCCACTATCATGTTGCATCTTACGGCACAACGCGCACGCCAGCAGAAGCGCAAAATTAGCGTATTATTTATCGACTGGGAGGCGCAATTTTCCTGCACTATTGCTCACATCGAAAACATGCGCGCACAGTATCACGACGTGATCGACCAATTTTATTGGGTTGCTTTGCCACTCACCACCCAAAATTCGCTGTCACAATTTCAACCCGAGTGGCAGTGCTGGGAACCCGGCACTGACTGGGTCCGCCAGCCGCCTGCGGATGCCATCACCGACCCGCTTTACTTTGATTTTTATCAGCAGGGTATGACCTTTGAATGCTTTGTCAGAGCGTTTTCCGACTGGTACGCCCAAAAACGCCCTGCGGCCGTGATGATTGGCATTCGCGCTGATGAATCCTATAACCGCTTTCTGAGCATCGCCAATGCGCGCAAACAGCGCTTTGCGGACGATAAGCCGTGGACCACCATCGCGCCGGGCGGCCACGCCTGGTATCTGTATCCAATCTATGACTGGAAAACAGCCGATATCTGGACCTGGTTTGCCAAAAGCGGCTGTTGCTATAACCCGTTGTACAACCTGATGTATCAGGCCGGTGTTCCGTTACGCTATATGCGTATTTGCGAACCTTTTGGCCCGGAACAGCGCCAGGGGTTATGGCTCTACCATGTGCTTGAACCTGAGCGCTGGGCGGCGATGTGCGAACGCGTCAGCGGCGTCAGAAGTGGAGGAATCTACGCAGGCCACGACAACCATTTCTACGGTCACCGTAAAATCCTTAAACCTGAGCATCTTTGCTGGCAAGAATACGCCATGTTATTACTCGACAGCATGCCAGAGAAGACGGCGGAACATTATCGCAACAAAATTGCGGTCTATTTACACTGGTATCAAAAGCACGGGGAAAACAATATTCCCGATACGCAGACCGGAGATATTGGTTCAAAAGATATCCCCTCCTGGCGAAGAATTTGCAAGGTGCTTCTTAATAATGATTACTGGTGTCGCGCATTATCATTTAGCCCAAATAAACCTAAACATTACCAGCGCTACAGCGACCGAATGAAAAACAAACGTCAGGAGTGGGGAATTTTATGCAACAGCGATTAATTCATGAAATGAAACATTATCTGCAATCACTTTCTGAAGATGAGAAAATTGCCGCCATCAACTCTTTCCGTCAAGCCATTCATGAACTCAGCCCCTTTCGTGAACAGCCTGTCGACTGTGTACTTTGGGTAAAACAAGAAGAGATCACCGCCAACGATTACAACCCTAATAATGTGGCACCGCCAGAAAAACGCCTGCTCAGCAAATCGCTGGAACTGGATGGTTTTACGCAGCCCATCCTGGTGAGTGAAAACTGCCCGCATCATTATGTCATCGTGGATGGCTTTCACCGGCATGAAATTGGTACCCATCGGGCAGCGCTGAAGCGCCAGCTGAAGGGCTATTTGCCCGTCACCTGTCTGCGTAAAGAGCGGCAGGAAAAGTTCGACCGAATGGCGTCGACTATCCGGCATAACCGTGCACGCGGTCGTCATCAAATCAACTCCATGTCGGAGATTATCCGCGAACTGGTATTGCTGGGCTGGAACGATGAGAAGATCGGCAAGGAGCTAGGGATGGACAGCGATGAAGTGCTGCGCCTGAAGCAAATCAACGGCCTGCTGGAACTGTTTGCAGACCGTCGTTATTCAGAAGCCTGGACAGTGAAATAACTACAGTGTGTTAAGGCGCTCGGCAGCCGCTAACAGCGTCGATTCCTGCTTCGCAAAACAGAGCCGAATCAGTTTGTGCGGGAACGGATCGGCGCAAAATACTGATAATGGAATGGCGGCAACGCCTGCCTCTTTGGTCAGCCACTGGCAAAAACTCACGTCATCCAGACTGGAAATCGCGCTGTAATCTGCCAGTAAAAAGTAGGTCCCTTCGCAAGGCAGAATTTCCAGTCGGCTGCTGCTGAGCGCATTCACAAACAGATCGCGGCGCGCACGATAAAATTCCGGTAACTCCCGATAGTGTTCCGGCTCGGCGCGGAGCATATCCGCCAGCGCCAACTGCGCCGGGGTATTCACTGCAAAGGTCAGATATTGATGAACCTTGCGCAGCTCCGCGCTGATCGCGGCAGGCGCCACGCAATAACCCACTTTCCAGCCGGTCATATGGTAGGTCTTACCAAATGACGACACCGCAATCGCCCGTTCACGCAGCTGCGGATGGGCGAGCACGCTGGCATGCCCTTCTTCGGCAAAACAGATGTGTTCGTACACTTCGTCACTCAGGACATAGATTTCACGCTCGGCAATCGCCTGCCACAGGGCGGCGAAATCCGCTTTGCGCCAGACGGTCGCTGACGGATTGTGCGGTGTATTCAGGATGACCAGACGGGTTTTGTCGCTCAGCAACGCCGCGAAGGCGTGCCAGTCAGGGCGAAAATGCGGCGGCTGAAGCGCCACACGTTTTACCACTCCGCCGGAGAGTTCAATCGCTGGCGCATAGCTGTCATAACTTGGGTCGAAGCAAATCACCTCATCGCCGGTACGCACCAGCGCGGTAATCGCTGCATACAACGCCTCCGTCGCGCCCGCCGTCACAGTGACTTCACTGTTAGCATCCGGCTTGTAGCCATACAGTTCCCGCGTTTTGTCGGCGATCGCTTCACGCAGCGGCAGTGCGCCCGTCATCGGCGCATACTGATTCGCACCCATCGCAACGTGGTAAGCCAGCCTTTCCTGCAAATACCCTGGCCCATCAAAATCCGGGAATCCCTGCGAAAGATTAATGGCGTTGTGCTGCTGAGCCAGGGCGCTCATTTGCGTAAAGATAGTCGTACCCAGGTTGGGAAGTTTGCTCTTAGGAATCAACGGGTTATTGCTCATTGTATCGCGCCTGCGTGTAATACTTATGTTGCTGACACTATAACACGATGTTAGTCTTTGGCAATCAAGACGCTTAGACGTCTATACCATATGAATATTCCTGGCCGAGAGGGTAAAAGGAAATGACAGACCACCTGCAACTCACACAGCTCGTCGACGCCTGCCGCTGGATTGGCGCAAAAGGCTGGGCGCCCGCAACCGGCGGTAACATGTCCGTACGTCAGGACGATACGCTCTGTTGGCTCAGCGAATCCGGTAAAGACAAGGGCAGCCTGACCACGGACGATTTTCTGCAAGTGGAGATTGCTACCAACCGCGCGCCTTCCGGGCGCAAACCCTCGGCGGAAACGGGCCTGCACACGCTAATTTATCGCCTGTTTCCGCAGGCCAACGCGGTGCTGCACGTTCACACCGTCAACGCGACGGTGCTGTCGCGTCTGACGAAGACGCCTGAACTGTCGATCAGCGGTTTTGAGATGCAAAAGTCCCTCAGCGGACAGACTACCCATCTGGATACGCTCACCATTCCGGTGTTCGACAACGATCAGGACATTGACGCCCTCGCCTCACGAATCGCCCATTACGCGCAGGAACGCCCGCTTAATTATGGTTTTCTTCTGCGCGGTCATGGCTTAACCTGCTGGGGACGCGATGTGGCCGAAGCCCGCCGTCACCTTGAAGGCCTTGAATTCTTATTTGAATGCGAAATGCGTTTACGACAACTGGAGAGATTATGATTCGCGCGATAGTGACGGATATTGAAGGGACCACCAGCGATATTCGTTTTGTTCACAATGTGTTATTCCCCTACGCGCGCGAGCGGCTGGCGGCGTTTGTTACCGCCCAGCAGTACGCCGAACCGGTGAAATCCATTCTGGACAACCTGCGTGATGAAATCAGTGAGCCGCACGCCAGCGTAAGCACGCTTATCGACACGTTGTTTACGTTTATGGATGAAGACCGCAAATCCACCGCGCTAAAAGCCCTGCAAGGGATAATCTGGCAGGACGGTTACGTTAACGGCGATTTCACCGGCCATCTCTATCCGGATGTTCTGCCTGCACTGGAAAAATGGAAGTCGCAAAACATTGATCTCTATGTTTATTCCTCTGGCTCAGTGGCGGCGCAGAAACTGTTATTTGGCTACAGCGACGAAGGTGATATTACTCATCTGTTCAGCGGATATTTTGATACCCATGTGGGTGCGAAGCGCGAAGTGCAATCTTACGCCACCATTGCCGCGCAAACCGGCATCGCCCCGTCGCAAATCCTGTTCCTCTCAGACATTCACCAGGAGCTGGACGCCGCTGAACAGGCAGGTTTTCGTACCCTGCAATTGATTCGCGGTGATGAGGATGGCGCAAGCCACCACCATCAAATACATCGATTCGACGAGATTAATCCGGAGCAGATCCCTTCATGAGCGCATTGACCCTTTATTCCGACACCGACACCCGTACCCCGCTGTGGCACAGTACACACGCGGACGAAATCGCTGAAAAGCTCAACGCCCGCGGCGTGCGCTTTGAACGCTGGGAAGCCGATCGCGATTTAGGCCACGATCCTGCGCCGGAGACGGTGATCGATGCGTATCAACATGCGATCGATAAACTGGTGGCGGAGAAAGGCTATCAGAGCTGGGATGTGATCAGCCTGCGCGCGGACAACCCGCAGAAAGAGGCGCTGCGCGCGAAGTTCCTCAACGAACATACCCACGGCGAAGACGAAGTGCGTTTCTTCGTCGAGGGCGCCGGGCTGTTCTGTCTGCACATCGAAGACCAGGTTTATCAGGTGCTGTGCGAGAAAAACGATCTCATCTCCGTCCCCGCCGGAACGCCGCACTGGTTTGATATGGGTTCTGAGCCGAACTTTACCGCGATCCGCATTTTCGATAACCCCGAAGGATGGGTGGCACAGTTTACCGGGAGTGAGATTGCGGACGGCTATCCGCGCCTGGCTTAAAAACAGTGTCGGGTGGCGGCTGCGCCACCCGGTGTATTCAATCTCCGATCCCGTAGGCCGGGTAAGCGCCAGCGCCACCCGGCTTTTTTACAGCGACCGCGGCAACCCATTCGCGTAAACCACCAGCTGGTCCAACACAATCCCCCAGCCTTCATGGAAGCCCATCTTCTCGTGCTGCTCGCGGATTTCCGCCGTGGGATGACGTGCAATGGCGGTATACCGCGTTTGCCCTTCTCCCACATCTTCCAGCAGCAAAATGGCGGTCATGAACGGGTGTTCGGCGGGTTTCCAGCCTTCCGTGTAGCCATCGGTAAAGACCAGTTTCTTACCCGGTTCGATCTCCAGAAAGACGCCTTTGTTGTCCATCCGTTGGCCGTCCACCTCAAACACCGTGTTAAAACGCCCGCCTACGCGCAGGTCGAGGTCACACTCGGTCACTTTATGGGGAACAGGAATGAAGAACTGTTTGATGTGCTCGGGCGTTGTCCAGCACAGCCACAGCAGGTCGCGTGGCGCATTCACCACGCGTTCCAGTTTTAAGTCAGTATCAGGATTGAGCGTCACGGTTTGATCCTCTTCGGGGAAGGCCCTTAAAGGATAGCCGGACTCAGGCGAATTTCCCTGCTGCCACCTCGTGCGGCCACACCACGCCCGTATCCAGTACCCAGCCGCTGATCAACGCCGCAGGCGTAACGTCAAACGCCGGGTTGTAGACTTTCGCCTCTTCCGGAGCCCACTGCACCGCGCCAAAACTCCCGGCGACGCCCGTCACTTCGCTGGCGGCGCGCTGCTCAATCGGGATCGCCTCACCGTTCGGACAGTTTGGATCGAGCGTGGTTTGCGGGGCCGCAACGTAGAACGGAATACCGTGGAATTTCGCCAGCACCGCCAGAGAGTAAGTCCCGATTTTATTCGCCACATCGCCGTTGGCGGCAATGCGATCCGCCCCGACCCACACCGCATCCACCTGCCCTTTTGCCATCAGGCTGGCGGCCATAGAATCGGTGATCAGCTGATACGGCACGCCCAGCTCACCCAGTTCCCAGGCGGTCAGCCTGCCGCCCTGCAATAGCGGACGCGTTTCATCCACCCAGACATTGGCGATTTTGCCCTGCTGATGCGCAATCGCAATCACCCCCAGCGCGGTGCCGACGCCCGCCGTCGCCAGGCCACCGGTGTTGCAGTGGGTCAGCAGACGGCTTCCCGGTTTGACCAGTTCGCTCCCCGCGCGGGCGATGGCGTCGCAGAGCTGTTTGTCTTCCTCAATCAGACGCAGCGCTTCTGCCGTCAAAGCGGGAACAAAATCCTCCTGCCACAGCGCCACCTTCATTCGGTCGAGATTGTTCATCAGATTCACCGCGGTCGGACGTGACGCGCGCAGAGTTTCCAGTGATTCAGCCAGTTCATCGCGGCTTTTCCCGGACTCGGCCAACAGTGCCAGCAACAGACTGGCAGACAGCCCGATCAGCGGCGCGCCGCGCACTCTGAGCGCGTGAATGTGGCCGACCAGCGCCTCTACCGTTGAAGCGTCCAGCCAGCGTTTCTCCTGCGGAAGCGCCTGTTGGTCGAGAATAAATAGCTGATTATCCGCCACCCGCAGGCTGGTCGTCTGTAATGTCTGCATGTCGTTAATTCTCTGTTGCGTTGTTGTATCACATTGTGTCAGGATAAAATTCAGATGTATAGACGTCTAAATGTCTTTATTACCAGAACTGATGAGGAACAGGCAATGTCGCAATACCGTACCTTTACCGCCCAGGATGCCGTGGAATATGCAAAGCAGTTTGGCGGCCTCGATAACCCATCATCGCTGGTGGAGGCGCAGGAAGTGGGCGACGGCAACCTCAATCTGGTGTTTAAAATTTTTGATGCCGAGGGCGTGAGCCGCATCATCGTCAAACAGGCGCTGCCCTATGTGCGCTGCGTCGGCGAGTCCTGGCCGCTGACGCTGGATCGCGCCCGTCTTGAAGCGCAGACCCTGGTCGAGCACTATCAGCATAGCCCGCAGCATACGGTCAAAATCCACCACTATGACCCGGAGCTGGCGGTGATGGTGATGGAAGATCTCTCCAGCCATAAAATCTGGCGCGGCGAGCTGATTAGCGGGGCGTATTACCCACAGGCTTCACGTCAGCTGGGGGAATATCTGGCCCACACCCTGTTCCACACCAGCGATTTTTACCTGCACCCGCACGCTAAAAAAGCGCAGGTGGCGAAGTACATTAACCCGGAGATGTGCGAGATCACTGAAGATCTGTTCTTCAACGATCCGTACCAGATCCACGAGCGCAATAACTATCCGGCTGAGCTGGAAGCAGACGTAGCCGCCCTGCGAAATGACGATCGACTAAAAGTCGCTGTCGCGTCGCTCAAGCACCGCTTCTTCTCGCAGGCCGAAGCCCTGCTGCACGGCGACATTCACAGCGGCTCAATTTTTGTTGCTGACGGCAGCCTCAAGGCGATTGACGCCGAGTTCGGCTATTACGGCCCAATTGGGTTCGATATCGGTACTGCCATCGGCAATCTGTTGCTGAACTTCTGCGGTCTGCCGGGCCATCTGGGCATTCGTGATGCGGCTGCCGCCCGCGAGCAACGTCTGACGGATATTCAGGAGCTGTGGAACACTTTCGCAGAACGCTTCCAGGCGCTGGCGCGAGAGAAGACCCGAGATGCGGCCCTGAGCGCGCCGGGCTATGCCTCTGAGTTTCTGAAAAAAGTCTGGACCGATGCGATTGGTTTTTGCGGTACGGAGCTGATCCGCCGCAGTGTAGGGCTGTCGCACGTGGCGGATATCGACACCATCGCCGACGAGGCGATGCGCCACGAATGCCTGCGCCACGCCATCACCCTCGGCAGAGCGTTGATTGTGATCGCCGACCGTATCGACAGCGCCGAGGAGTTAGTGGCGCGGGTGCGTCAGTATAGTTGAGTGCGGTTTGTTGCCCTCACCCCAACCCTCTCCCACAGGGAGAGGGAGATAAATGCACCTATCCCAAATACTCAATCACCGACAACCCACCGTTGTAATCGGTGCTGTAAATAATCCCCTGCGCGTCCACGAACACATCGCATGACTGAATCACCTGCGGGCGATTCGGGCGTGTGTCCATCATTTTTGTCGGCGCGGCGGGCACCAGCGCACCGGTTTCCACCGGGCGGTACGGGTTCGAAATATCGTACGCGCGCACGCCCGCATTCTGGTAGGTCGCGAAAATCAGCGTCGAGCTGATAAAACTCCCAGGCCGGTTTTCGTGCAAATTGTGCGGCCCAAAGTGCGCCCCTTTTGCCACATAGTCCGTTTCATCGGGCTGCGGGAAGGTTGAAATACTGACCGGATTCGACGGCTCGCGGATGTCGAACAGCCAGATCAGCTTTTCGCCATCTTCCTGATTATCAAGCACCGCTTCATCCAGCACCACCAGCAGATCCCGGTCCGGCAGCGGTAGCGCGGTGTGCGTTCCGCCGCCAAACGGCGGGCTCCAGTTGCGATGGCTAATCAGCTTCGGCTGCGTTCTGTCCTTCACATCCAGCAGCGTCAGACCGCCGTCGCGCCAGCTGCCGTAGGCGGTATCGCCCGCGATAATCGCGTGATGCAGGGCGTAGCGTTTGCCTTCCGGCCATGTCGGTTGTTCGCCTGCCGCCTGATTCATCCCCGGTAACCACCAGCGGCCCGCCACTTCCGGTTTGCGCGGATCGGCCAGATCGATGGTCAGGAAAATGTAGTCGGTAAAACCGTCGATCAGCGCCGAGACATAGGCCCAGCGCCCACCGACGTACCAGATGCGGTGAATACCGATCCCGTCGAGGGACAGGAAGCTGATTTCACGCGGTTTGTCCGGCGTGGAGATATCAAAAATCCGCAGCCCCGCGCTCCAGCCTTTGTCCTGCACGTCGCTGACGGTGTGCCCCACCTGGCGGGTGTAGTAGACCTTTTCGTCGGCAAAACGGGCGTCGGCAAACAGATCGCGGGCATTGATCACCAGCAGCAGATCGTCATGCGCCTGCAAATGCACATTCCAGGTACCCGGCGGCGCAGGCACATAGCCCGCCGCTTTTGGATTTTTCGGGTCGCGCACGTCGACGATGGAAAAGCCCTGCGACACCATATGGCCGATATAGGCAAAACCACGATGCACCATCAGCTGCACGCCGTCCGGGCGACCGCCCTGATCGCTGTGACCAATCAGCCGCATATTGCGGGTGTAGTCGGGGCGAGGTAATTGAGAGGACATATCCGTTCCTTTTGCCGGATGGCGGCTGCGCCTTATCCGGCCTACGTTTTTTGTAGGCCCGGTAAGCGCAGCGCCACCGGGCAATGTTACTTGCTCTTGGCTTCCAGCGTCGCAAACCACGGCGCGATAAAATCTTCGGTCTGGCCCCAGCCCGGAATGATTTTTCCGAGCGACGCCACGTTGACCGCACCCGGCTGGGCCGCCAGCAACGCCTGTGGAATGGCTGCTGCTTTAAAGTCGTAGGTCGCAGGTGTGGTTTCGCCCGCGATCTTATTGGCAATCAGACGCACGTTGGTGGCCCCGATCAGCTTCGGATCAACCGCCACGCTCACTTTCCACGGGCTGCCGGATTCGCGCATCAGCTGCAAATCCTGGTTGGAAATATCAATGCTGTAGAGTTTGATCTCGGTGCGACCGTTCTCTTTCAGCGCCTTATAAGCGCCCTGGCTGAAGGCATCCCAGGTTCCCCAGATCGCGTCAATCTGGCCTTTCGGGTATTTCGCCAGCACTGCGCCGACTTTGTTCGCGGTGTCGCCCTGCACGTCAGACGACACCGCGCCAATCGACTCCAGCTCTTTGATGCCCGGATACTGCTTTTGCAGCTCCTGGTACGCCGCCTGACGACGTTCCATCGGCGGGAAGCCCGCGACCCACAGCTTGATGATGTTGGCTTTGCCGTTGAAATCTTTCGCCAACTGGCCAAACGACAGGTTGGTCAGAGAGGCGTCGTCCTGCTGGGTGACGGTCACGCCCGGAATTTCACCGTTGACGGCGGTATCGAACACCGCCACTTTGATCCCGGCATCGACGGCTTTTTTCACCAGCGCCGTGGAGTACGGATCACGCCCCTGAGAAAGGATGATTCCGTCATATTTCTGGCTGATGGCCTGGTTAACGAAATCCTGGAATTTGGCGTCATCGCCGTTGCTTAAGAAGGTGCTGACTTTAAAGCCGAGCTTTTTCCCTTCCTGAATCGCGCCCGAGACAAACTGGGTGGTGTTGTCATCAGAACCGAGGTTACGAATCACCGCAATGCGAATCGGGCCTTCGTGGTTAGCAATCGCCGCCGGAACCGGCGCAGGCGTCGCGGCGTAGCCAGGCAATGCCGTCAGTAATCCCAGCGCCACCAAAGAGAGTGCTATTTTTTTCATTTTGTTATCCCGTTGTGTTGTTAAGTTTTTAACGTTTTTGTATGTAGGTAATCGCCAGCGCCACTGCCAGCACCAGCCCTTTTATAATGTCCATCGCGTAATACGGCACCGAGAGCATCACCAGCCCGTTGGAGAGCACGCCTAAAATCACCGCCCCGACCAGCGTCCCCAGCGCATTAGGCTTGCCGGAACCCGCCAGCGAAAAACCAATCCACGCCGCGGCCACCGCATCCATCAGATACCCACCGCCCGCATTCACCTGTGACGATCCAATGCGTGACGCCAGCAAAATTCCGCCTAACCCGGCCAGCAAAGAAGCAATCACATACGCCGCCACTTTGTAACGCGTAGTGCGAATGCCGGACAACCGCGCCGCTTCAGGATTGCCGCCGATGGCGTACATGCGCCGCCCGTGCGTGGTCAGCGACAGTCCCAACTGTGCCAGCACCGTCACCACCAGCATGATAATCACAATCGTCGGCACCTGGCCGAGCAGGCCAAACGCCGCTGGAATGGTCCCTTCCGCCATGTCGCCGCTCGGCAGCACCATGTTTTCGGTAATGGAGCCACCGTAGCTGTAGGTCATCGCCACGCCTTGAATGACGAACAGACTGGCGAGCGTCGCCAGCATGTCCGGGATGCGCAGGATGACAATCAGAAAGGCGTTAAACAGCCCGACCAGCGTACAGAGCGCGAGGGTGATCAGGATCGACTCGGTCGTCCCAAAGCCATGCCAGACGAACAGCGAAATCACCAGCGCATTTGCCAGCGACGCCGTCGAACCGACGGAGAGATCAAACCCGCCGACGGTCAGGGAAATCGACACCCCAATCGCAATCACCGTCACAATGGCGATGGAACGCAAAATGTTGATGATGTTGAACGGATCGAGGAAGTTGTCCGACGCAATACCAAAAATCGCCACCAGCGCGACCACGGTCAGCAACATGCCCCATTTGTAGAGAAAATCGAAAAACTGCTGACGGCCCGACGCCGTCGCATTCACTGAAAGGGCCTTGCTCACGACGCCGTACCTCCGGTTGAATAATAAAGTAATGTCTCTTCGCGGGCCTCGGCCCCGGCGATTTCTGCCACGATCTTGCCGTCCCACAGCACGCAGATGCGGTCGCACAATCCCACCAGCTCGGCAAACTCGCCGGAGGCGTAAATCACCCCTTTGCCTTCACGCGCCAGACCGTCGATCAGCTGGAACAGATCGGTTTTGGCCTTCACGTCCACGCCTTTGGTCGGCTCGTCAAAGATCAGCACGCTGGCGTTACCGCGCAGCCATTTGCCAATTGCCACTTTCTGCTGGTTCCCGCCCGACAAACGACGCAGAATCTGCCCCGGCCCGCGCGCTCGCACGCCGACGCGGGCGATCACTTCCTCGGCCCAGCGCCACGCCTGACGATGGCCAAACAGGCTCCAGCGCGAGAAGCTGTTATCCGCACTCACCGCCAGGTTCATGCTCACCGGTTCGTCGATAAAAATGCCCTCTTTGCGCCGCTCTTCCGGCACCAGTGCCAGCCCGCGCATCACTGAATCTGCCGGGTCACGCGGTTTCCATGCCTGATGATTCAGTTCTCCGCTGTCAATACGGCTTTTCGAGGCGCCAAACAGCGCCTTGCACAGTTCCGTTTTCCCGGCCCCGGCTAGCCCAGCGATACCGAGAATTTCGCCTTTGCGCAGGTGCAGGGAGATATCTTTCAGCAGCGTTTCATCGTGCAGCCCTTCCACGCGCAGCAGGGTTTCGTCGCTGTGCTTTGGGCGTGCAGGCGGGTAGATATCGCTCAGCTCGTGGCCGAGCATCTTCTCGACGATGGCTTCACCAGAAAGCGCTGCCATCGGGCCGGACTCAATCAGCTTACCGTCGCGCAGCACCGTTAAGGTGTCGCAAATCGCTTTCAGCTCATGAATGCGGTGCGAGATAAACACCACGCCGATCCCCTGCTGTTGCAGGCGCTTGACGACTGCAAACAGGCGCTCGCTTTCGTGGGCATCCAGCGGCGCGGTGGGTTCATCCAGAATCAGAAAACGGCAGTGGTGCGACAGGGCCCGCGCCAGCAGAATTTGCTGCTTTTCGGCGAGAGTGCAGCTGTCGATGGAACGACGAACGTTGAGGGAAATATCCAGCTGCGCCAGGGCCTGCTGCGCCTGTTCGCGAATCGCACGCCAACGATAGCGATGACCCGGCTGCGCCAGATTATCGAGCATGATGTTTTCGGCGATGCTTAAGCCAGGAATCAGCGCCACATCGACTTCCTGCTGCACCAGATGAATACCCAGCAGTTTGGCATCCAGCGGTTCGCGGATACCCACCGGCTGATTGTTAATGCTGATTTCACCCTCGTAATGGTCATGCGTGCCGCACAGCACCGCCATCAGCGTCGACTTTCCGGCCCCGTTTGCCCCCGTCAGCGCATGGACGGAACCGCCCGTAAGCGTGAAATCTACGCGCGACAGTGCCTGAAACCCCGAAAAGGCCAGGCTGATACCACGCATCTCAAGGCGACTGGAACCCATCCGCTGTCATTCCTTCTCATTTAATATTTTGATTTATTGAATTTTTCACAGCTGGGGTTGACTGGCAATGAGTGAAAAGGCATAAGATAAAGCGAAATATTATTAGCCATCCGGATGTCCAGACATAACATCAGGTTAGCGCTTCGCAAAAAGGACACCCTCATGAGCAACACAGATATTCGAGTCGTACCCGGCCCGGCAAACTATTTTTCGCACTCGGGCAGCCTCGCGCGTCTGAGTGATTTTTTCACCCCGGAACAGCTTTCCCGCGCGGTGTGGATTTACGGCGAACGCGCCATCGAAGGCGCACGCCCTTTTCTGCCTGAAAGCTTCAACGCGCCTGGCGCGAAGCATCTGCTGTTTAAAGGCCACTGCAGCGAGCGCGATGTTACTCATCTGGTGAATGAATCAGGTTCGGACGTTAGCGTGGTGATCGGCGTTGGCGGCGGCGCGGTGCTCGACACCGTCAAAGCGGTGGCGCGTCGACTCGGTGCACCGTTCGTCGGTATTCCCACCATCGCTGCCACCTGCGCAGCGTGGACGCCGCTGTCCGTGTGGTACAACGACGCCGGTCAGGCGTTACAGTTTGAGATTTTCGATGACGCCAATTTCCTGGTGCTGGTCGAGCCGCAAATTATCCTCAACGCCCCGGCGGAGTATCTGCTGGCGGGCATCGGCGATACGCTGGCGAAATGGTACGAAGCGGTGGTGCTGGCGCCGAAACCGGAAGAACTGTCTCTGACGGTGCGGCTCGGCATCAACGGCGCACTGGCGATCCGCGACGTATTGCTGGAGAGCAGCGAACAGGCGCTGGCGGATCAGGATCGTGGCGAACAAACTCAGGCGTTTCGCGATGTGGTCGACGCCATTATCGCCGGTGGTGGAATGGTCGGCGGGCTAGGTGAGCGCTACACCCGCGTGGCGGCGGCGCATGCGGTGCACAACGGGTTAACGGTGCTGCCACAGACTGAGAAATTCCTGCACGGCACCAAAGTCGCTTACGGCATTCTGGTGCAAAGCGCCCTGCTCGGTCAGGACGATGTTCTTGCGCAGTTAATTGCCGCATATCAGCGTTTTCATCTGCCAACTACGCTTCGTGAACTTGACGTGGATATCACTAATCGCGCTGAGCTGGACAGGGTGATCGCCCATACGCTGCGCCCGGTGGAGTCGATTCACTTCCTCCCGGTCACCCTCACGCCAGAGACGCTTTACGCTGCGCTGGTGAAGGTGGAAAACTTCAGCCGCTAATCGCCTCGACCGTCTATACCTAATGATGATTCTCACCACTCTCGCAACGAGGTCATCATGCAGATTGATTTAACGGGTAAGAAGGCGCTGGTTACCGGCGCCAGTCGTGGTTTGGGGCGTGCCATCGCGCTGTCGCTGGCCCAGGCGGGGGCTGACGTGGTTATTACGTATGAAAAATCCGCTGATAAAGCCCAGGCCGTCGCCGATGAGATAGCCGCACTTGGGCGTCACAGCGAGGCGATTCAGGCCGACAGCGCCAGCGCACAGGCCATTCAGGATGCCGTGACGCAGGCCGCGCGAACATTGGGCGGGCTGGATATTCTGGTCAATAACGCCGGGATTGCGCGCGGCGGCCCGCTGGAGTCCATGACGCTGGCGGACATCGATGCCCTGATCAACGTCAACATCCGCGGTGTAGTCATCGCCACCCAGGCTGCATTAGTCCATCTGTCTGACGGCGGGCGCATCATTAACATTGGCAGCTGTCTCGCCAACCGCGTCGCCCAGCCCGGAATCTCCGTCTACTCGATGACCAAATCTGCCCTTAACTCTCTCACCCGAGGTCTGGCCCGCGATCTGGGGCCGCGCGGAATCACCGTCAATCTGGTCCATCCCGGCCCAACCAACAGCGACATGAACCCGGAAGATGGCGAGCAGGCTGACTCTCAGCGCCAGCTGATTGCCACCGGTCATTACGGCCAGCCGGAAGATATCGCGGCGGCGGTGACCTTCCTCGCAAGCCCTGCCGCCGGGCAAATCTCTGGCACCGGTCTGGACGTGGACGGCGGCTTAAACGCCTGAAGCCTGCTTCCACATTTTTTGCACGCCTCTGTCGCCTGACAGAGGCGCTTGCGAGCCGCCTCGCCCCCCTTCGTTTTGCCCCTTTCGCCGTAAAATCCCGCGCTCTACAGTACCCCATAAGAAATTCGGAATTTTTCTAATAGTCTTATTATTTCCTTATAAAAAATGGGGTGTAAAGTGGAGGAACAGATGAGGGTTGTCTGGTCGAATGTGGCGAAAAAAGAGTTGAGCAGAATCGACAGCAGGTATCAAAAACGAATCGAGGAGAGGTTATCCAGCCTTAACGATCATTCAGCACCAAAACCCGATCTCAGAAAAATGTCCGCGACAGAAAATCATTACCGCCTGCGCGTGGGAGATTATCGAATCATCCTCACAATGGACGACGGCGAGCCAAGCGTCTGTCATGTTCTGTCTGTCAAGCGCAGAACGTCTACCAATTATCTACATGAGGAATGTGTACCCTATGGCCGTTCAAATAATTAATGATCACGAAGGGAATCCGCAGTACGCCGTTATCCCGTATAACGAGTATTTTCGTATGTGTTTGCAGATGTCAGAAATCGACGACGAGACTGATGACGATCTGGAGGATATCGAGTGCGAGCATGATATCTATGATGATGTCGAGCTACCAGGTGACGTTTGCAGCATCATGACTTACGAAAACGTCAGCCTGCAGGCCGCCTGGCGTATCCTGCGCGGTTTATCTCAACAGGAAGTGGCCGATAAACTGGGCATCAGTCAGTCCGCCGTTTCACAGCTCGAAGCGCTGGACTCCCGCCCGCAAAAACGTACCCGCGAAAAGCTGGCCGCCATTTACGGCTGCACTCAGGAACAAATCAGCCTCTACTTCCCGAAAGAGGGTTAACAGCACTTCGGCCCGCCTTTGCTGCCGTAACGAGCGTCCTGACGATCGCGGAAAAACGCTTCGTAAGTCATCGGCGTCTGGTCTGGATGGGTGACGCGCATGTGTTCGACATAGTTGTCGTAATCCGGTACACCGATCATCATTTTGGCCGCCTGGCCGAGGTATTTTCCTGCTTTGGATAAGGTATCGAACATGGTTAATTCTCGTGTTGTCCCCTCACCGCAGCCCTCTCCCAAAGGGAGAGGGGGATAAGAAGCGTAGGCCGGGTAAGCGCTAGCGCCACCCGGCATGGTTTTGTTAATGCGCCCCTTTCGCCTGCGTCACAATCTCTTCCAGATTTTGCGGCATCGGCTCGTACGGGGTCTCTTTCGCAGTCGGCTTGTCTTCTTTCAGCGCCGCCAGGGCGGTCTTCAGAGAGTACAACGCCAGCACCACAACCACCACCATAAAGAAGACGGTCAGCCCGGCATCCAGACGGTTGTTAAATACCAGTTGTGACAGCTGCGACTCGGTGTACTGTGCCGGGATCTTACCGCTGTCGATCATCGCCTGGAACTTATTGGCAATCGCAAGGAAGCCGACTTTGTTGTCCGGACTAAACGCTTTCTGCCAGCCAGCGGTGAGCGTACAAATCAGCAGCCACGCCGTTGGCACCAGTGCTACCCACGCATAACGTTGGCGCTTCATTTTAAACAGCACCACCGCGCAAAGCATCAGCGCCATTCCCGCCAGCATCTGGTTAGCGATACCAAACAGCGGCCACAGGGTATTGATCCCACCCAGCGGGTCCACCACGCCCTGATGCAGGAAATATCCCCACGCCAGCACGCACAGCGCCGTCGCCAATAGGTTGGCAGGCAGCGAATCGGTGCGCTTCAGGTTCGGTGAAATCACCCCCAGCAGATCTTGCAGCATAAAGCGCGCCGCACGCGTCCCGGCATCCACCGCCGTCAGGATAAACAGCGCTTCAAACAGAATCGCAAAGTGATACCAGAACGACACATCCATCAGCCCGCCGAGCGCGCCGTGCAGGATGTACGCCATCCCTACCGCCAGCGTTGGCGCACCGCCCGCACGGGAGATGATCGACTGCTCGCCCACTTCGTTCGCAATGTGGGTCAGGGTTTCCGGGGTAATCGCGAAGCCCCAGCCGCTCACCACCTGCGCCGCAGAGGCCACCACATCAACAGTACCCGCCGGAGCCAGCACCGCCATCGGGCTGTTCATCGCAAAGTACACGCCCGGATCGATGATGCAGGCCGAGACCAGCGCCATGATCGCGACGAAAGACTCCATCAGCATGCCGCCGTAGCCAATCAGGCAGGCCTGATTTTCATTGGCCAGCATTTTCGGCGTAGTCCCGGAAGCAATCAACGCGTGGAAGCCCGACACCGCCCCGCAGGCAATGGTAATAAACAGGAACGGGAACAGGTTGCCGGTCCAGACCGGGCCAGTACCGTCGATGAATTTGGTCAGGGCAGGCATCGTCAGGGTCGGGCGCATAATCAGAATACCGATCGCCAGACCAACGATAGTGCCGATTTTCAGGAAGGTAGAGAGGTAATCGCGTGGAGCCAGCAGCAGCCAGACCGGCAGCACTGCCGCGACAAAACCGTAGCCCACCAGCATCCATGTCAGCTGCACGCCGGTAAAGTCAAAGTACGGCGCCCAGGTCGGGCTTTCCGCCACCCAGCCACCGGAGATAATCGCGAACACCAGGAAGAACAGGCCAATGACCGACACTTCACCAATGCGCCCAGGGCGGATGTAGCGAATGTAGATCCCCATGAAAATCGCCAGCGGGATAGTAAAGGCCACGGTGTAAGTGCCCCACGGGCTGTGGGTCAGGGCTTTCACTACGATCATCGCCAGCACCGCCAGAATGATCACCATGATCATAAAGGTGGCAATCAGCGCAATCACCCCGGCCGTTGCGCCCATCTCTTCTTTCACCAGCTCACCGAGCGAACGCCCGTCGCGGCGGGTGGAGACAAACAGCACCATGAAGTCCTGCACCGCCCCGGCCAGCACCACGCCCGCGAGGATCCAGATCATCCCAGGCAGATAGCCCATCTGCGCGGCCAGCACCGGCCCGACTAACGGCCCCGCTCCGGCGATCGCCGCAAAGTGGTGACCGAACAGCACTTTTTTATCCGTTGGTACGTAGTCCAGCCCGTCGTTATGACGAACCGCAGGCGTCATACGCGTGGCATCCACCGCCAGGACTTTGTCGGCAATAAAACGACCATAAAAACGATACGCGATCAGATAAATGCAGACGGAAGCGACGACAATCCATAGCGCATTGATCTGTTCACCACGATTGAGGGCGATAAAGCCCAGAGCAAATGCGCCCACAACGGAGAGCACTGCCCAGATGAGGTATTTCCCTGAGTTGTTCATAGTTGATATCCGTTAGCGTGAAACAGTGAGATGTTACATTTTGTTTCTAGATCACGGCTTAAAATTTAACAACTTTGAAACTCAATAATGCGTGGTCAAACCAGATATTTACGTGACTGTGTTACGTAGATCACTTTCATGGTGGCATTGCCCGGTGGCGTTAACGCTTACCGGGCCTACAAACTTCGGGCGGACATATTGCCCGGTGGCAGCTGCGCCTTACCGAGCCGATGTTCGGGGATTTTGTAGGTCGGGTAAGGCGCAGCCGCCACCCGACAAACACGCGGGCACCAAACCTACCCCAACACCATCGTACTCAACCGACAGGTACAGCACCGCCGTCCCTGCTCGTCGAACACCACGATCTCCCAGCTTTGATTTTGACGCCCCAGATGCAATGGCTGACACACGCCGCGCACTTTGCCCTGCGACACGGCACGGTGATGGGTCGCATTCAGCTCCGTCCCCACCACGTTTTGCCCGTCGCGGGTCATCAGAAAACCGGCCATCGAGCCCAGCGTCTCCGCCAGCGCCGCCGAGGCACCACCGTGCAGCAGGCCAAACGGCTGATGCGTCCGCGCATCCACCGGCATTTCGGCTTCGAGGGTGTCATCGCCGATGCGGGTGTAAACCATCCCAAGATGCGCCACCATCGTATTCAGGCTGGTGGCGTTCAGCTCTTCAAGGGACAAATGACGTTTCCAGATCATCTACGCCCCCAGGGTTGAGCCGCCGTCGACCACAATATCCTGCAGCGTGATGTGGCTGGCCAGATCCGAGGCGAGGAACAGAATGGTGTTGGCAATTTCAGGCGGTCGCGCAATTTTGCCGAGCGGAATGCCCAGCTTAAACTGCTCACCAAATCCGCGAATGCGCTGCTGCTCGGCGTCATCGCTCACCCACAGGGTGCGCTGCATGTCGGTATCGGTCGATCCTGGCGAGACAATATTGCAGCGCACGCCGCTGCCCGCCAGCTCTAAACCGACGGTCAGCGCCAGGCTTTTCAGCGCCGCTTTCGATGCGCCGTACGCGCTCATCCCGATGCGTGGGGTGTGCGCCGCGTCAGATGCGACGGTGACGATTGCCCCACCCTGCTGACGGCGGAACTGCCCCATCGTCTGCTGGAACAGGTTAAACGCCCCGCCGACGTTGACCGCAAAAGTCTGCTGCCAGTCGTCCTGCGAGAGCTGATCCGTCGCCCCCATGCGCAAAATCCCTGCCGCGTTCACCAGCACGTCGAGGCGCTCGGTCGTCGCCAGCACGCGCCCGCAGACGTCGCTCACCTGAGTCGCATCCGCCACGTTCAGCACTTCGGTCGCGAACGGGTAATCCTGCTCCGGGAACGCGAGATCAAAACCGGTCACCTGCGCGCCAGCCTCAACAAAGGCCAACGCTGTAGCGTAACCGATGCCTTTTCCGGCCCCGGTTACCCAGACGGTTTTACCGCTGAAATCGAAACCGGCCATCACTTCACCTCGCGGGAAAGCAGCGCCCACCAGGCATCAATGGTTGGATTTTTAGCCAGCATCACGAAATCGATATCGCCGTGCACTTTGCGCCAGCGGGCCGCGAGCGCCATCATGCGCACGGAGTCCAGACCGTAATCGATCAGGTTCTCGTCATCCATCGGCTCGTCGGATTCATCCAGCAGCGGCAACACCACGGCGCGCAGCGCCTCAATGCTTGCTGGCACAGACGGCAGCAGTTCATCGGTCATCACCACACGACCGGTACGGCCCGCCACGTAGTTGAGGGACATCAGGTGCTCTTCACGGCTGAAATCAGCCAGCGCGTCGGCGATGAAGAACGGTTTGATATCGCGCATAAACGCATCCGTCGCGGTGGTCATGCAGCCGATATGGGCGTAGACACCGGTAATCAGCAGTTGATTACGGCCTGTCTCTTTCAACATCTGCTCCAGCGGCGAACGGTGGAACGCGCTGTAGCGCCATTTCACCAGCACGGTGTCGGCTTCGTCCGGAGCCAGTTCGGCAACAATGCGCTGCTGTTCCGGGGAACGCGTCAGGCCGGGTCCCCACATGTCGTTCAGCAGGGCGCGATCTTCATCGCTCTGCTCTTTCGGCTGGGCGGTGTAATAGACCGGAATGTTATGTTTTTTGCAGTAATCACGCAGTTGAGCGATGTTCGCCACCACTTGTTCCATCATCGGGCAGTTATCGCCCCAGAAGTTGAGGAAGTATTCCTGCATGTCGTGGATCAGCAGCGCCGCGCGCTCAGGCTCAAACGCCCAGCTCACTTTGTTGTTCGGCAGATCGGCCACCGTTGGCAGCGCATAACCGGTTAATTTTGGGATTGCCATATTTAACTCCTCAGCCCTTGGCGCGTTCGGCCAGCCACAGGCGCAATTGTTTCTTGTCCACTTTTCCTACCGGCGTCAGCGGCAGCGCATCCACGCTCTCGACGCGATCCGGCAGCTTGAAATCCGCCACGCCCTGCTCACGCAGGAAACGCCGCACCTCCACCGCCCGCAGCGGGGTTTTCACCACCAGATACGCGCAGCTTTTCTCACCCAGCAGGCTGTCTTCCATGCTGACCAGCGCCGCGTGGATCACCGCGTCGTGGCGCAGGAGCAGGTTTTCGATCTCTTCGGCAGCGATCTTCTCGCCACCACGGTTGATCTGATCTTTTTCGCGCCCCTGAACGGTGATGTAGCCCTGTTCGTCGATGGCGATCAGATCGCCCGAGCAGTAAAAACCGTCGGCGTCAAAGGCGCTGGCGTTGTGCTCCGGGCTTTTAAAATAGCCGCGGAAGGTGTACGGCCCGCGCGTCATCAGGCGTCCGACTTCGCCGCGCGGCAGTGGATTGCCGTGTTCATCCGCCACCCACACTTCGTCGTCCGGGCACATCGGGCGGCCCTGGGTGTTCATGATTTTTTCCGGCGAATCGTCGAGCGCGGTGTAGTTCACCAGCCCTTCCGCCATACCAAACACCTGCTGTAACTGGCAGCCGATTTCCGCCGGAATACGCGCGGCAAGCGTGGCAGAAAGACGTGCGCCGCCCACCTGCAACAGCGCCAGCGTCGCGAGCTGGGCGTTGCCCGCGCCTTCGGCAATCGCCTGCAACCACAGGCTGACCGCCGGTGGCACCAGCGAGGTCACGTTAATCTGATGTTTTTCGATCAACGGGAAGCACAGCGTCGCGCTTGGATCGTTGGCCAGCACCACGCAGCCGCCCGCGAGGAACACGCCGAGCGAGCCGGGGGAACTCATCGCGTAGTTATGCGCGGCAGGCAGCGCATTCAGGTAGCGCGTCTGGCTGTTGATGGCGCAAATCTCGTTGCTGCGACGAATGCTGTAGTAGTAGTCATTGTGGGTGCGCGGGATCAGTTTCGGCGTGCCGGTGCTGCCGCCGGAGAGCTGGAAAAACGCCACTTCATCGGCAGGCGTTGGGCTGGCGATAAAGTTATCCGCCGGGCGCGCTATCGCCGCTTCCAGGGCATGTTCGCCCGTATCACCGCGCAGCAGCACCACGCGCACGGAGCGATGCTGGTCGACAAAGGTATTCAGGAAATCATCGCCCGCAAACAGCGCGTGCTGCCTGTCGGCAATCAGCAAAGCCGGTTCAATCTGCGTGGCGTAGGCGTTCAGTTCGCTGCGCTGATGGCTGAACAGGGCATTGACGGGCGCAACGCCCACCTGTAACAGCGCGAAGAACGTCACGTAAAACTCCGCCACATTGCCGAGCTGCACCAGCGCCGTCTCACCGCGCTTCACGCCCTGCGCCTGCAAGGCAGACGCCAGATTGTTCACCGCCTGATGGAACTGGCGATAAGAGTACTGACGCTCGCAGTCGACAATCGCCGTCGCATCGCTGTCGGCGTGGCGGGTCAAAATATCGGTTAGCGGCAGATCCTGCCAGTAGCCTTTTTCACGGTAGCGCCGGGCAAATTCCTCGGGCCAGCGGGTAAAGGGAATCGTCATGTTCGTTCCTCAGTGCAAACCAAAAACGTTGAGCATGGTGGAGAGTTTGACCCCGGTTTCGCGCCACTCGCCGACCGGCGAAGAAGCCGGGACAATGCCCGCGCCCGCAAACAGGCGAACCGAATTCTGATGAATGCGCGCGCAGCGGATGGTCACTACCCACTCGCCGTTGCCTTCGCTGTCGCACCAGCCGACGATGCCGCCGAACAGTTCACGATCGAACGGCTCGAGTTCCGCAATCAGCTGTTTCGCCGCCTGATGCGGGAAACCACTCAGCGCTGGCGTCGGATGCAGTAGGCAGGCCAGCGTCAGCGCGTTTTCGTGTTCGTGCGCTTCGCCCTCGACAGGCGTCGCCAGATGCCAGAGCGTCGGCGTGGTCACTAACTGCGGTGAAGAGGGCATGGTCAGATAGTGGCTGCGTTTTTCGAGCACGGTTTTCATCGCCTGCGTCACCAGGTCGTGCTCGTGACGATCTTTTTCCGAGGCCAGCAGTTTGTTCCCGGCTTCGCGGTCCAGCATGTCGTCCGGCTGACGGCGCGCGGAACCGGCCAGCGGCAGCGAGCTAAAGTGCGTCCCCTCTTTGCGCAGCAGCAGCTCCGGGCTTGCGCCCAGCAGCACACCACCGTCTTCGAGCGGCACGTGGAAGTTAAAGCTGGCCGGGTTTTGCGCGATCAGACGCTCAAGCAGCGCCCCGCTGTCGATCTTCTGATCGGCGGCGATATCAATCAGGCGCGAGAGCACCACTTTATTGACCTGTGGCGTGGCGGTAAGCGCAGCGGCGCGGGCCACCATCTCTTCAAAAATCGGCTGCGAGGGGATTTCGGTGCGCGTCGTGACGCTCAGTTCCTGCGCCCCTGGAAGGTAGCGCGCAGATTTCTGTCGCGCCGGGCGCGAGAAGGTTTGCCAGCTTTGCGGAATAAACAGTGACGACGGTTTGCGGGTATCGAACGGGATCGCGCCGACCATAATCGGGTGCGTTATCCCCTGGGCTTTGGCCTGCCGGAAGGCCTGCGCCAGCTTTTGCTGGAAAGCACCAGCCAGATCGTCGCCGCCGACGGCGGATTCAGAAAAGCGGGCAAAACAGCCTGACGTGGTGAAACTGCGATAAGGCGACATAAAGAAAAAGCTGTCTGATTGCAGCGTGGTCGCGGTGTGCTGAACTTCCTCAGCCAATGACGTATCCATATCATCCTCCTTAAACGATAAACGCATTACGAATAGTTATCATTTATATTTTCGATGGCTAACCTAATCGCAGAGCGCGGTGGTGTCAACCGCCGACAGCGCATCTTGTGCGACTATCGCTTGCATCCCTTCGACGCAATCATGAAAATGAGAAGCATTAACCTCAACAAAAACAGGATGCCGCTTTGTGAAACTCCCTGCTGTTTGTCGTAACACCCTGCTTTTAGCAGGACTTTTTGTTTTAGGACTAACCTCAGCCACCGCCGCCGACTGGCCGCGTCAGGTGAGCGATAGCCACGGGACGCACACGCTTGAAGCCAAACCCACGCGCATTGTCTCCACCAGCGTGACCCTCACCGGCTCGCTGCTGGCAATTGACGCACCGGTCATTGCCAGCGGGGCGACCACCCCGAATAACCGCGTGGCGGACGCACAGGGCTTTATGCGCCAGTGGGGCGACATCGCGAAACAACGCAAACTGGCTCGTCTGTATATCGGCGAACCGAGCGCGGAAGCCGTGGCTGCACAAATGCCGGATCTGATTCTGATTAGCGCCACCGGCGGCGATTCTGCGCTGGCGCTGTACGATCAGCTGTCGGCTATCGCGCCGACGCTCATCATCAACTACGACGACAAAAGCTGGCAGGAATTGCTGACGCAGCTGGGGACCATCACCGGGCAGGAAAAACAGGCCGCCGCGCGCATCGCGGAATTTGATAAGCAACTGGCGCAGGTTAAACAGAACATGAAGCTGCCGCCGCAGCCGGTCAACGCCATCGTTTACACTGCCGCCGCGCACAGCGCGAACCTGTGGACCACTGAATCCGCGCAGGGCAAATTCCTGCAACAGCTGGGCTTCCAGCTGGCTGAACTGCCTGCCGGTCTGACAACCTCAAAAAGCCAGGGCAAACGCCACGACATCATTCAGCTGGGCGGTGAAAACCTGGCGACGGGTCTGAACGGACAAGGGCTGTTCCTGTTTGCGGGTGACCAGAAAGATGTCGACGCGATTTACGCGAATCCGCTGCTGGCGCATCTCCCATCCGTCGAAAACAAACGCGTCTGGGCGCTCGGGACGGAAACCTTCCGCCTGGATTATTACAGCGCGATGCTGGTGTTGCAGCGTTTAGAGGCCATTTTCAAATAAACGGCACCTTCCCCGTAGGCCCGGTAAGCGAAGCGCCACCGGGCGTTTTCTGCCGGGTGGCGGCTACGCCTTACCCGGCCTACATAACGACAAAAACCTTAAACTTCTTCGATAACGACGGGCTCCTGACGGAACCGACGTAACTCCGCTAACGTCATCAATAAAATTACCCCGATGATGGCTAACACAAACCCGCTGCTGCTCGCCGACGCTACTGGCGTCATAATGACCCCCAGCCCGCCTAAAATCGCCGCGCCAATCGCATCGCCCGTCACGTTCTGAGCGGTCCACAGGCCGTTGATTCGCCCGAGCATCCCTTCCGGCGTTTGCGTCTGAATCAGGGTGTATTGCAGCAGAGAACTGATGGCGCTCAGCCAGCCAAACAGCGCCAGACACACCACGCCCAGCGCCCAGAACGGCATCAGGCTGAAGAAGCCGATAGCGATAAACGACGCCAGCGTGGCCGAAAGCATAATCAGCCCCGGACGTGCGCTCTGCGCCAGATTACCGCTGGTCAGCGCGCCAAACGCTGCGCCGAGCGGGATGGCCGCGTACAGCAGGCCAATTTGCGAAGCGCCCATCTGCCACTCCAGCGCCAGCGCCGGATAAAGCACGCGCACCGCGCTCGCCATCGTCAGCAGTCCGCCCAGCAGCGCAATGCCGCCAATCAACGGATTATTGAACAGAAAACGGATCGCCGCCATCAGGGATTTCAGCGGATGTTCGCGCGGCTGCGGCGGTGGCGGCAGCAATGGCAGGCGCAGCAAGGTCAGCGTGGTGATAAATGTCCCCGCCGCCGCCAGTCCGTAGTTCCAGGCCACGTTTCCGGTCGCCAGCAGCAGGCCGCCGACCATCGGCGAAATGACCGACCCCAGACGCACCGTGAGCATAGTGATTGCCCCGGCCTGCATCAGATTCTCACGCCCGACCAGCGCAGGTGTTGCCGCCAGCAGCGCCGTCACACCCAGCGAGGCAAAGAATCCGTCCCACAAACCGAGCGCATAGATCGCGACAAGCGACGGCTCCGGCAGCATGGCGTTCAGGCACAGCCCGACAAAGCCCACGCCGCACGTGCCGCGCGCCAGCAGGATCAGCTTTTTGCGCTCGTAACGGTCCGCCAGCACGCCACCGACCATCAGGCCGATAAACATCGCGCTGCCCGTCAAAGTTACAGAAAGACCGACCAGCCAGCTGGAGTTTGTCATGGCCTGGATCTGGACCGGGACGGCAACACCGAGCAGGCCGAGGGATAAAATGGAGATAAAACGGGCGATAAACACGGCGCGAAACGCCGGGTGAGTCTTGAGCAGACTGAGGTTGAGCAGCCAGGATTGTCGGGTCATTACAGGGCCTTAACGGTTTCTTTTATACCAATTCCTTGGCCGCACATGCTAACATAGCCAAATAAGATAGATAACGATAATTACTATCATTATCAAATCATGGATGTTGCTATGTCGTCTTCCTCTTTGACGGTGCGCGCCACTGCCGTGCCCGTTTTACTGATACTGCTGTTTTTTGCTGTTGCACTCAGCCTGCTGGTCGGCGCGAAACCGCTGCCCGCGTCCACGATCGTCGATGCCCTTTCCGGAACATGTCAGAGTGCAGACTGCATTATTGTGCTCGATGCGCGGTTGCCGCGAACCCTTGCCGGGCTGCTGGCCGGTGCAGCGCTGGGCCTTGCCGGGGCGTTGATGCAAACCCTGACCCGCAATCCGCTTGCCGACCCCGGTATTCTCGGCGTTAACGCCGGTGCCAGTTTTGCCATCGTCCTCGGCGCGGCGCTGTTTGGCTTCTCCTCCCCCACCGAACAACTGCTGATGGCCTTTTGCGGCGCGTTGGCTGCATCCCTGTTGGTAGCCTTTACCGGCAGCCAGGGCGGTGGACAGCTCAGCCCGGTGCGTCTGACGCTGGCGGGCATAGCGCTCGGCGCGGTGCTCGAAGGCTTATCCTCAGGCATCGCCCTGCTTAACCCTGACGTCTGGGATCAGCTGCGTTTCTGGCAGGCGGGTTCGCTGGACATTCGCACGCTGCAAACCCTGAAAGTGGTCACCATTCCGGTGCTGATCGCCGCCGCCGTGGCGCTCTTTTCCAGCCGGGCGTTGAACAGCCTGAGTCTCGGGACAGATACCGCCACCGCGCTGGGCAGCCGCGTGGCGCGCACCCAGTTGATGGGTTTACTGGCGATCACCGTGCTGTGCGGAAGCGCGACCGCCGTCGTCGGCCCAATTGCCTTTATCGGCCTGATGATGCCGCACATGGCGCGCTGGATTGTCGGGTCCGATCACCGCTGGTCGCTTCCGGTCACGCTACTCGCCACTCCGACCCTGCTGCTGTTTGCCGATATCATCGGGCGCGTGCTGGTGCCGGGTGAGCTGCGCGTGTCGGTAGTTAGCGCCTTTATCGGCGCGCCGGTGCTGATCTTCCTGGTGCGACGCCAGCGCGGAGGTGCCCTGTGATGTCTCCGTCCCGACGTTTAGTGTTCTCCTGCCTGCTGCTGGTCGCCGCCAGCCTGCTGATTGCCGTCTGGAGCCTGCGCAGCGGCGCGGTGACGCTCGATTTCAGCCAGGTCTTTAACGCCCTCACCGGCAGCGCACCGCGTAATATCACTATGGTCGTCACGGAGTGGCGCCTGCCGCGCGTGGTGATGGCGATTCTGGTCGGCGCGGCGCTCGGCGTGAGCGGCGCGATTTTCCAGTCGTTACTGCGCAACCCGCTCGGCAGCCCGGATGTGATGGGCTTCAACACCGGGGCGTGGAGCGGTGTGCTGGTGGCGATGGTACTGTTTGGTCAGCATCTCACGGCGATTGCCTTCGCGGCGATGGCGGGCGGCATTCTCACATCGCTGGTCGTCTGGTTGCTCGCCTGGCGCAACGGCATCGAAACCTTCCGTCTGATCATTATCGGCATCGGCATCCGCGCTATGCTGATGGCGTTTAACACCTGGCTTCTGCTGCACGCCTCGTTAGAAACGTCGCTTTCCGCAGGGCTGTGGAACGCGGGTTCACTCAACGGCCTGACGTGGGCGAAAACTCTGCCCGCCACGCCAATTATCGCGCTGATGATGGTCTGTTCCTGGCTGCTGGTGCGCAAAATGCGCCTGCTGGAGATGGGTGACGACAGCGCCTGTGCGCTGGGGGTGAGCGTTGAGCGTTCGCGCCTGACGCTGATGCTGGTCGCCGTGGTGCTAACCGCCGCCTCCACCGCTATCGCCGGGCCGATTTCGTTTATTGCGCTGGTCGCCCCGCACATCGCGCGACGGATCAGCGGCACCGCCCGCTGGGGTTTGACCCAGTCGGCGCTGTGCGGCGCGTTGTTATTGCTGGCCGCCGACCTCTGCGCCCAGCAGCTGTTTATGCCTTATCAACTTCCGGTGGGCGTCGTGACTGTCAGCCTTGGCGGGATTTACCTCATCGTCTTGTTAGTCCAGGAGTCCCGCAAGAAATGAATGCCACAACATCCCGCTTGCGCGGCGAAAAACTGACCCTCGGCTACGGTAAAAAAATCGTGGTCGACGAGCTGACCGTGTCGATTCCCGACGGCCATTTCACGGCGATTATTGGTCCGAACGGCTGCGGAAAATCGACTTTGCTGCGCACCCTGAGCCGTCTGATGACGCCCCAGCACGGCAGCGTGTTTCTCGACGGGGAGCAAATCCAAAGCTATGCCAGCAAAGAGGTGGCACGGCGGATTGGACTGCTGGCGCAAAATGCCACCACGCCGGGAGATATCACCGTGCAGGAGCTGGTAGCGCGCGGGCGGTATCCGCATCAGCCGCTGTTTACCCGCTGGCGCAAAGAGGACGAAGAGGCCGTGGCCCGCGCGATGCAGGCAACGGGGATCACCGATCTGGCAAGGCAAAGCGTCGATACGCTGTCCGGCGGTCAGCGGCAGCGCGCGTGGATCGCGATGGTGCTGGCGCAGGAGACGGCGATTATGCTGCTCGACGAGCCGACTACCTGGCTGGATATTAGCCATCAGATTGATTTACTTGAGTTGCTGAGCGATCTGAACCGCACTCAGGGCTATACGCTGGCGGCGGTGCTGCACGATCTGAATCAGGCGTGCCGCTACGCCACGCATCTGATTGCGCTGCGTGACGGAAAGATTGTGGCGCAAGGCGCGCCGAAGGAGATTGTGACACCAGAGCTTATCGAGCGTATCTACGGAATGCGCTGCATGATTATTGACGATCCGGTAGCGGGAACGCCGCTGGTGGTGCCGCTGGGGAAACGTGCAGTTTGATCCCCTCACCCCGGCCCTCTCCCAAAGGGAGAGGGAGTCAGAGTCCCCTCTCCCTGTGGGAGAGGGTTAGGGTGAGGGCAACAGCGCGCAACTACCCCAAAATCCCCTTCAATACCGGTCCAATCTGCTCGAACGCCTGCGGAGAAACGATATCCACGTGGGCGCAATCCTGACTGTAAACGTCAAGCTCACCCACCCACTCGCCCCACGCCTGATGCGGGTCCATCGTTCGCGTGCGTTCGGCAACAAACAGCGTCGCTTTACCGTCAAACCGCGAGCTGTGCGCCGTGGTCAACAGGCGCACAGCATCGGCGTAGTTGCCTTCGATGGCGGTAAACAGCTCGCCTGACGCTTGCCCCTGCTGGGCCGCCATGAAAGCTTCGCGTTCGCGTTCAATTTCCGCCAGCACTTCCGGGTCCAGCCCGTTGGCTTCTTTCTCCGCCCAGTTTTGCGTCTCCGGCGGCCAGGTATCCAGCAGGCCGAGGAACGCCACTTCCTCACCCTGCTCACGCAGACGCGCGGCGATGCCCTGCGCTAAGGTCCCACCGAGCGAGTAACCGAACAGGTAATACGGCCCGTGCGCCTGCTGGGTACGCAGAGTGTGCAGATGATGTTCGATCACCGCATCCAGCGTCGCGCCCTGCGCCATCGGGCCTTCCGGGCGTGGTGACTGAATCCCGGTAATCGACCAGCGCGGGCTGAGATAGCGCGCCAGCACGCTAAACTGCCAGGCAAAACCAGACGCCGGATGGAAGCAGAACAGCGTTGGGCCGGTGCTTTGACGCAGTGGGAGAACTGTTTCATACCCCAGACGCTGCGCTTGTTCGTCGCTCATCGCGGAATCCAGCAGCGTGCTCAGTTGGTTGACCGTCGAAGCGACCATGATTTGCCCCGGCGTGACTTTGCGGGAGAACGCGCGGCTGAGCTGCGCCGCGAGACGCATCGCCAGCAGCGAGTGGCCGCCGAGAGCGAAGAAATCGGCTTCGATGTCGTTCATCTCGCAGCCTAAAAGCGCGGAGAACGCCTGCGCCACCGCGATTTCCGTCGCCGTTTCCGGTGCACGGCCCGACGCTTTGCTGGTCAATTCTGGCAACGGCAGCGCTTTGCGATCGAGCTTACCGTTGGCGCTCAGCGGCAGTTCGCTGATTTGCAGCAGCACCACCGGCACCATATGCGGCGGGAGCTGCGCTTTCAGGGCGTCGAGCAGCGCGTCGCGGTCCAGCGGTAAACCGGAGTCCGACACCACATAGCCCACTAATTGTCGCGCATCGCCGCCGGTTGCTGCCGCCTGATTGAACACACAGGCATGGGCCACCGCCTGCGCCACGTCAGGTAAGGCCTGCATCGCGCGGTCGATTTCGCCAAGCTCTATGCGCTGACCGCGAATTTTGAGCTGATCGTCGCTGCGCCCGAGATACTCCACCGCGCCGTTGTCCAGCCAGCGGGCGACGTCACCGGTGCGATACATACGTTCGCCCGGTGCGAACGGGTCGGCAATAAAGCGGCTGGCGGTCAGGTCCGGGCGGCCCAGATACCCCTGCGCCAGCTGAATGCCGGTCAGATAGAGATCGCCCGCCACGCCAAACGGCACCGGGCGCATCATCCCGTCGAGAATGCGCAGGCCGGTATTCCACACCGGGAAACCAATCGGCACGCTGTTACCTTCGACTAACGCCAGCGCGTCGCCAAACGCCGGATACCAGCTCACGTCTACCGCCGCTTCCGTCGGGCCATATAAATTGTGCAGCGGCGCGTGAGTCAGCACTTCCCACTCGCGACACAGTTCGGTCGGCAGCGCTTCCCCGCTGCAGAACACCTGCTTCAGGCTGGTGCAGCAGTGGGCGTTTTCCGGCGTTAACGAGGCGACAAACGCCGCCAGCATCGACGGCACAAAGTGGGTGGTGGTGACGCCGTATCGGGCGAAGAACTGCTGCATCGCCAGCGGATCGCGATGGGCGTCCGGCTCGGCCATCACCAGTTTTGCCCCGGCGATAAACGGCCACCAGAACTCCCACACTGAGACGTCAAAACTGCACGGCGTTTTCTGCGCCACCACATCATTCACGTCCAGCGGGTAGTGGTTTTGCATCCACAGCAGGCGGTTGACGATAGCGGTTTGCCCGACCATCACCCCTTTCGGGCGCCCGGTTGAACCGGAGGTAAAGATGATGTAGGCGGTCTGTTCCGGGGTGCTGAGATTCAGCGGTTCGCTGCCGTTCGCAGGCAGTAATTCGCCGTAGCACAGGGTCGTAAGATCCGACACGCTGCTAAAGCGCGGGAGCTGATCGTCGGTAGTAATGAGTAAAGAAGGGCGCGCGTCTTCCAGCATCATGTGCAGGCGGTCGTCGGGGTAGCCCGTATCCAGCGGCAGCCAGGCGGCACCCGCTTCAACAATCGCGTGCAGGGCCAGGGTCAGGAATACCGAGCGCGGTAGCGCCACTGCCACGCTGTCGCCGGGTTTCACGCCGCGTTCACGAAGCCCGTTTGCCAGGGCGACAACCTGCTCGCGCATCTGGCGATAGCTCAGTTCCGTGTGGGCATCTGCCAGCGCCGGGGCATCCGGCGTTTTGTGCGCCTGCTCCGCCACCAGCGCGCTCAGGGTGGTGGCTTCGAGCATCACGCCAGTGTCGTTGATCTGCGCCAGCTGGTGATACTCCTCTTCGGAGACGGTTTCCGCCTCGCCGCAAGGCAGCGCAGGATTGGCAGCAAACTGCGCCAACAGCGCGTTCAGGCGCGCCACGTGGCGGGTGAGCGTCGCCTCATCGTAGCGCTGTTTGTTCGCCAGAATCTCAATACTTAAACCGCCCTGCTCGTCCGGGAACAGCGCCAGTTCGAGATCGTTCACTGGCCCCGTCGCCAGCGTGTGCGTTATCGCCTGCACGCCGTCGATATCGAGCTGATAATCAAAGACCTTCACGTTCAGCACTGGGCCAAACAACGCTTCGTCTCCGGCGGCACGACCACTGTCACGCACAATCTGCTCGGCGTCGTAACGCTGATGACGACGCATCTTTTTCAGCTGATTTGCCAGGCGCAGGGCCAGTTCCGGCAAGGTTTCCTGCGCTTGGATATTGATCGCCATCGGCAGAACGTTGAGCACCGGACCGGTGGCGGTGAGCGCCGCCGATCCCATGCGGCGCATGAAGATAAAGCCCGCTGCGTAATCCAGCCGACCGGTCAAGCGGCCCAGCCACAGAGCCACCAGCGCGAGGGCCAGATCCGTGCGCTGAACCTGCGGGCAGGACGCGGTCAGTTGGCTGAATGCGCGGCGATCGGCCAACAGTTTGAGACGTAAAATATCGGTGGACGCAGCGCGGCCCGGCAGCGGAGCAGGCGATAGCGAAACCGGCGACGGCAGCTGTTTGCGCTGTTCAGCCCAAAATGCGCCGTCGCGCTGATACGCTTCGCTTTCGCGATAGCGCTGATACTCTTCCACCACTTCTGCAAACGGTGTAAACGGCGATGCTGGCGTCGGTTCGTCTTTCGCCCATGCGGCGTAAATGGCGGCGATCTGGCGGGTAATGGCCGGGAAACTGAAGCCATCGACGACTAAGTGATGATAGCGCTGATACCAGTACCAGCGGTTGCTATCGACCTGAATCAGGAGCTGAAATGCCAGTGGCTGGCCGCTGTCGACGCGCAGGTTTTGTGCAAGATCAGCGTCCATCAGCGCCACGGCGGCAGTGTGCGGATCGGCGCTGTCGCGCAGGTCGATAATGTGCGGCTCAGCCAAAACCAGCGATTCATCGATCCACTGCCATACCTCGCCGTTGTCTTCGCTAAAACGGGTGCGCAACGTGTCGGCCTGCATCATGCCTTCGACGATGGCTTTCGAAAACAGTGGCGCATTAATTTCGCCTTTCAGTTCAACGTAGTGCGCCACGCTCCAGGCGTTCGGCAGGGTCGAAAGCTGTTCTGCCATCCAGATTCCCGGCTGGGCGGCGACAAGAGGAAGATGCGTGCTCATGCATTTTCCTCCGCAAAATGAGACGGGATAAGTGTTTGCCAGTTTTCGCTAAGCCACTGCTGGCAGGTATCCTGCGACTGCGGTTCACACACCTGTCGCCAGCCCGCAGGCTGTGCGCACTGGGCGGGCCACAGGCTGTACTGACCGTTTTCGTTTTGCAAAATAGCGAATAGTCCTTGCGGGTTGTCGAAGGGATTACTGAATTCCATACCAAACTCCTGTCGAAAAAAATCGCCTGCCTGGCGTTAGTGAATGAGTGGCTGCCAGAGGGTAATAAGCCCCTGCGTCAGCCCGCCACGCCAGCAAAGCGCATCATGTCCGCCGTCAACCTGACGCCAGAAAATCGACTGCTGTGTGTGTTGTAGTTGGGCGTAAATGGCCTGATTGGCGCGGAAGATAAGCGGCTCGCGCTGGCCCGCTTCAAGAACGATGCGAAGGTGTTCGGCGGATTTTTCACCCGCTTTGAGTTGTTCGATAAGCAGCCCGTCCTGCTGCGCGCCGCGATGCGGCCACCAGTAGGAACCCGACTGACTGAGCACGCAGCCGAAACGTTGCGGCCAGTTGAGTCCGGCGTACAGGGACGACAGGCCACCAAAACTTTGTCCGGCGACAACCGTGCGATCGCCGCGTTCGCTGAAAGGTGCGATGGCGTGGATCTGCGGGAGTAACTCTTCCTGCACCGCCAGCCAGAAATCCGGGTTGCAGGGCAACTCGCGGCTGCGATGGGCGGTGTCGATCACATCGATCAAAACGTAGACCGCCGGCGGCAATTGCCGTTCGTTCGTAAGCGCCGCCAGCGCGGGCCAGACGGGCATACTTTCAGCCCAAAACTGCCCGTCGAGCAGAATCGCCAGCGGGCGCTCGGTCGGGTTTTCCTCGCCGGTGGTAAATACCCACACGCGGCGCACATTCCCCAGACGCTGACTGTGCCACTCAATACATTGCGGCGCAGAGTACGGCGTACCGGGATGATTCCAGCCCGGCTGAACCGGTGCATTCGGCATTTCCAGCGCCGACACCGGATGGCCCCGTCCACCGCGCCAGCTTTGCGGATTCAGCGGATCGGCAATCGCTTTCGGCAGCAGTTTGCGCCAGCCTTCACGCAGCGCGATGCGGTCCGGCGCGTCGGCGGTAAAGACGATATCGTCGAAATCCTGGGCGTTATAGGAGGGGATAAAACAGTAGCTGCCGCGCCACTCGGGGCTGAATTCCCCCTGCCATTGCCAGACGTCGGTGTCGGGGAGACGGGTTAAGGATTGTGGTCGGGCATTTTGATGGTGGTCGGTCACGCCGGTGATGTAAATCCACACCCGCTGAACCTGCGATGTGCGCTGCGTCCCTGCCGGATCGCGCCACCAGAACGTCACACGAAAATTATCCTGTTCGCGCACCCATTCCGGACCTTTTTTTGACTGCCACCAGGCATCACTTCCCGTTGTTAGCGCCGTCACCCGTTTAACCTCATGTTTTTCGCGTCTTTTTTGTTACAAGACAAAATATATTGATAATATTATTGATAACTATTTGCATTTGCAATAGCGTAGTGCCCGCGCTGTGGGAAGCGCGCTCAAAAAACAACCATGCCACGCATTGTGTGCGCTCGAGGACAGGGCTGCTTACGCAACGTGCCGGTGATAAGTCATGCCGCCTCCTCTCCCGTTAGGGAATGGAGCCAAGGGGACGCGGCAACGAAAAGCAGGACGTACAATGAATAAGAAGATTCACTCCCTGGCCTTGCTGGTCAACCTGGGGATTTACGGCGCGGCTATGCCCGCAATGGCAGAAGACAAAACCGCCAGCAGTGCCGCGCACGAAGACACCATGGTGATCACCGCCGCCGAGCAGAACCTGCAGGCGCCGGGCGTTTCCACCATCACCGCAGACGAAATCCGTAAAAATCCTCCCGCTCGTGACGTGGCCGAAATCATTCGTACCATGCCGGGCGTGAACCTGACCGGGAACTCCACCAGCGGCCAGCGCGGGAACAACCGCCAGATCGACATTCGCGGCATGGGCCCGGAAAACACCCTGATCCTGATCGACGGCAAACCGGTCACCAGCCGTAACTCCATCCGTCTGGGCTGGCGCGGCGAACGCGATACCCGTGGCGATACCGGCTGGGTGCCGCCTGAAATGGTTGAGCGTATCGAAGTCATTCGTGGCCCGGCGGCCGCGCGTTACGGTAACGGCGCAGCGGGCGGCGTGGTGAATATCATCACCAAAAAATTCGACAACCAGTGGCATGGTTCGTGGAACACCTATCTGAACGCACCGGAGCATAAAGACGAAGGCTCCACCAAGCGTACTAACTTCAGCCTGAGCGGCCCACTGGGCGGCGATTTCAGCTTCCGCATGTTCGGCAACCTGGACAAAACCCAGGCCGACGCGTGGGATATCAACCAGGGCCATCAGTCTGAGCGTACCGGGATGTATTCCAGCACCCTGCCTGCCGGTCGTGAAGGCGTGGAAAACAAAGACATCAACGGCGTCGTGCGCTGGGACTTTGCCCCGATGCAGTCCCTGGAGTTTGAAGCGGGCTACAGCCGCCAGAACAACCTCTACGCGGGCGATACGCAGAACACCAACAACGACGACAGCTCCAACGGGCTGGTGAAGAAGAATTACGGCAAAGAGACCAACCGTATCTACCGCCAGAACTGGGCGCTGACCTGGAACGGCGGCTGGGATAATGGCGTGACCACCAGCAACTGGGCGCAGTACGAACACACGCGCAACTCGCGTCTGGGCGAAGGGCTGGCGGGCGGTCTGGAAGGGCTGTTCAACAGCGATAAGTTTACCGATACCGATCTGTCCGACGTTACGCTGCACAGTGAAGTTAGCCTGCCGTTCGATTTCCTCGTCAATCAGAACCTGACGCTGGGCACCGAATGGAACCAGCAGCGCATGAAGGATTACGCCTCGAATTCACAGACCCAACAGGGCGGCGCGATCCCAGGCATGAGCGACGATCGTAGCCCGTACTCTCAGGCGGAGATCTTCTCCCTGTTTGCTGAAAACAACATGGAGCTGACCGACAGCACCATGCTGACCCCGGCGCTGCGTTTCGATCATCACACCATTGTTGGCAACAACTGGAGCCCGTCCCTGAACCTGTCGCAAGGTCTGGGTGATGACTTCACCCTGAAAATGGGTATCGCCCGGGCGTACAAAGCGCCGAGCCTGTACCAGACCAACCCGAACTATCTGCTCTACAGCAAAGGCCAGGGTTGTTACGCCAGCGGTGACGGCGTCGGCTGTTACATGATGGGTAACGACGACCTGAAAGCCGAAACCAGCATCAACAAAGAGATCGGCCTTGAGTGGAAACGCGACGGCTGGCTGGCGGGCGCGACCTGGTTCCGTAACGACTACCGCGACAAAATCGAAGCGGGCTATGCGCCAATCGGCCAGACCTCTTCCGGCAAAGTGCGCACCGATATTTATCAGTGGGAAAACGTGCCGAAAGCCGTCGTAGAAGGGCTGGAAGGGACACTGAACGTGCCGGTGACGGACGCGGTGAACTGGACCAACAACATCACCTACATGCTGCAAAGTAAGAACAAAGAGACCGGCGACCGTCTGTCGATCATCCCGGAGTACACGCTGAACTCAACCCTGAGCTGGCAGGTACAGCAGGATGTGTCTGTGCAGTCGACCTTCACCTGGTACGGCAAGCAGCAGCCGAAGAAATACAACTACAAAGGTCAGCCGGTGACCGGGTCTGAGAAAGACGAAGTCAGCCCGTACAGCATCGTCGGCCTGAGCGCGACCTGGGACGTGACCAAGTACGTCAGCCTGACCGGCGGCGTGGACAACGTCTTCGACAAACGCCAGTGGCGCGCGGGTAATGCCCAGACCACCGGGAACGCCACCACCGGCGCGTACATGTACGGTGCAGGTGCTTACACCTACAACGAACCGGGACGCACCTGGTACATGAGCGTGAACACCCACTTCTGATAGACTGTAAGCCCTCTTCCCTCGAAGGGGGCTTTTTTCAATCAGGGGGACCGATGCAAACCACTCACAGCCTGCTGACACTCGGCGGCGTCTGCGTTCAGCGCATTGATTTTGATCCCACCACATTTGATAACGCCGATCTGCTCTGGCTGCCCCATCACGCCGCCCTGAGCCACGCCTCCGCCAAACGTAAAGCCGACCATCTGGCCGGACGCATCGCCGCTGCTCATGCCCTACAGAATTTTTCGATTAACGCTGTGCCGGGTATTGGCCCCAACGGCGAACCGCTGTGGCCAGCAGGTTTTGCGGGCAGTATTTCTCACAGCGGAAGCCAGGCGTTTGCGCTGGCAGTGAAGCGCAATAACGCGCTGGTGGGCATCGACGGCGAGCAGCTTATCGCCGCACAGGAAGCGGTTGAGATTCAGGACGGCATTATTAATCCGCAGGAAAAAACCGTGCTGATGCGCACGGTATACCCTTTTGCGCTGGCCCTGACGCTGGCCTTCAGCGCCAAAGAGAGCCTGTTCAAAGCCCTCTTCCCACGCGTAAATACCTATATGGGTTTTGACAGCGCCTGCGTGACCAATATTTCCCGCAGCACGCTCACCCTGTCGCTCGCCCGTCCTCTGGCCGGTTTTTCGCATCATCACCCTTTTATCCTTCACTGGTGTGAGAACAACTCAGGCGTTATTACCCTGCTCTGCGAATAAATCGTCATACAATTAACACTGTCTCAGGATTAATCTTAAAAAAGCGCTTTATTTTATTTTCCCGCAAATAAAACATTTATTCCGTTTATTTTCGTTAATTATCTGTAATCGATTACTTTGCGTGAGACAATAAACATCTACGATTATTAATGTAGACAATGTAAAAACCCCTCACAGAAAACAACAACTGCATAACAACGATGAAGATTTATATTTTTATCGTTTAAATTCAAATAAATAAAACAACACATAACACCAGGTCCGACCTCTTTATTTTAGTTAAATAACTCCATATGATGCTTTCACGGACATATAACCCCGTTAAAAATGCCGCTCAAATAAGGAATTCATTATTTAAAACGGAATAATGACGCTGCTAATGAAATGCATAACCCTCAACAGGACGACTGAAATGAATAAAATGATTATGGCGCTGGCTATTGCCGGTGCAACGCTGATGTTATCCGGCTGCATTATTGCTCCGCCGAGCGATGCACATCATCACCACAATAAAGATCACATGATTACCCGCGATGGGGTTTCATTACCTGACTGTGAAACATTAGCCGATGCCAGCCAGGCCGATAATGGTTCACGCTGCTGGTACCGTTAACAGGACACTGAATAATGAAAATGAATTATTGGGTCGTGCTGGCCGTCGTCGGCGGTATTTTTTCTCAGCCTGTGTTTGCTATCAGCGAAGCCTATCGCGCACAGCTGGAACAGTCGGGCTGTACACAGGTTGATGAAGCTAACGGAACGTGCCACGTCGGGCATACCCGGCATCACCCTCGGGACGATGAGTCTACGGGTGACATAGCGCGTGAGATCGATTCAAACATCGCAGGCAAATACCAGGGCGAAGCCGTTGATTATATGGAAGATGCAGGATGGCACTCCACCAACGGCGAGCGCACCCGCTGGCGCAAAAACGGTTACACCGCCGAGTTTGATATGACCTCGTCAGGCACGCTGGAAGGCGTGTCGGTCCGCTAATTTTAAGGGAGTGATGACAGCAGACAGGGATGTCTCCCCCCATAAAAAGAAACGCAAACACCTATGATACACGCAAAAAAAGAGAGTAAACGCACCCTTATTGGCAAGATATTCCTGTGGCTGTTTTTCACGTTCTGCGCCTGGTTCTTTTACAGCGCAATCAAAGCCATCTTATTTCTCTACGATCAGCGCGCCCTGAATATTTCCGGAGAGATATTCAACATTGAGGAACTCATCACCCTGGTGATGATGGGGATGCTGCTGATCATCGGCTGTTTCCTCGGATTTCTGGCCTGGCTGACGCGCGGGAAAAAGCCAGAATCGGCGTAATACTCAGCCTCTTCCCTTATGCGGGGAAGAGGTTTTGTGTGCGCCAAAAAAATATTTTCATTATTCTGCATCCAGTTTCGCCCTCTCTCTCGTATGTCGATATGTGAGCAACTCCTTCGCTCCCTACTACGAGGATGTATGATGAAAAAGCTAATCAATATCGCATTCGTATCCAGCGCATTACTCTTCACCGCAGGCGCATTTGCTGCGATGGAATCCGGTTCAGTCATGGTGGGTGGAGCCGCAATGTTCCCGCAAAAAAACATCGTCGAAAATGCGATGAACTCGAAAGATCACACCACGCTGGTTGCTGCCGTTAAAGCGGCGGGTCTGGTCGATACGTTGCAAAGTAAAGGCCCGTTCACTGTCTTCGCCCCAACCAATGCGGCGTTCGCTAAATTGCCTGCGGGGACGGTCGACAACCTGGTAAAACCGGAGAATAAAGCGATGCTCGCCAGCATCCTCACCTACCACGTGGTGGCCGGTAACTATGATATGAAATCCCTCGAAGCAAAGATTAAGCAAGGCGGCGGTCACGCAGAGCTGAAAACGGTCAACGGTCAACCGCTGTGGATCATGAGCAATGGGCCGCATAACATTCAGCTTAAAGACGGGAAAGGTAACGTGGCGAACATTAGCACTTATGACGTCCATCAGAAAAATGGCGTGATTGACGTTATCGACACCGTTCTGATGCCTAAGTAATTGTCTATACTTCGGATGGGAAAACAGGACATCCGGGAAAAATATGGATAATGCGCTGACAGAACAGCACGTTAGATTAATGCAGGCGGTCGCGAAAGGCGATCGCCGCGCATTTGAACAGCTGTACCGGCTAACGTCACCGCATCTCTTTGCCGTCGCCCTGCGTATGTTGCGTCAGCGCGCCTGGTCGGAAGAAGTGCTGCATGATTGCTTCATCACCGTCTGGAGCAAAGCAGGATCCTACGACCCCACGCTCAGCGCCCCCATGACCTGGCTGACCCATATTGTCCGCAACCGCTGTATCGACTGGCTGCGCAGTGGGCAAGCTCGCGCGGCTAACCGCGAGGAAGAGTATACCGACCAGCTTGAGATCCACGCGGACGACGACAGGAATAACTGGCATGACGACGCCCAGGCGGAACGTCTGCGCCATTGCCTTGGACACCTTAGCAACGACCAGCGTCAGAGCATCACGCTCGCGTATTATCAGGGAATGTCCCACAGCGATATCGCAGACTGGCTGCAACAGCCGATTGGATCGGTCAAAAGCTGGGTCCGCCGCGCGATGGAACATCTCCGGGAATGTGTAGGCCTATGAACGACCACAATGAAAAACGCGATGATGCGCTGGCGGCGGAATACGCACTCGGTACGCTGCGGGGCAATGCGCGGTTACGATTTCAGAAGAGGCTGATGCATGAACGCGATCTGGCCGAACGCGTCGCGCGTTGGGAAACGATGTTTAGCACCCTCGACAGCCATCTGAAGCCGGTTCAGCCGCCTGAATCCGTGTGGAAGAAAATTGCGATCAACCTTCCTGCGCAACCCACTGTGCGGCGTAATCGCCCTTATCTCGGCTGGATGGCCGCTGCCGGTTTAGCCGCCGTGGCGCTCGTCACCTGGTATACAACCCGTGAACCTGAACTGACGCCACTGGTGGTGCTTAACGATACACAGCAGCACGGACAATGGGTCGTCAGTGCGGATAGCCAACGCCAGCAGTTGAGTTTAACGCCGCTACGCCCGGCAGCGTTAACACCCAACAGCAGCCTGCAACTGTGGCTGATCCCCGCCGGAGGCACGCCGGTTTCACTCGGCCTGTTGAACAGCCAGGCGCCGACTCAGGTGAAGCTTAGTCATATGACTCTTGCCGCCGATGCCGTTATTGCGATCAGTCTCGAACCGCAGGGCGGTTCACCGACCGGGCAACCTACCGGGCCGGTGCTGTTCAGCGACAAGATTTAGCGCGGGTTATCTGAAGGACTCCAGGCGCCGAATCTGTCGCCCTTCACTGTCAAAATTATTCGCCGCCAGCCAGCTGCACAGCTCAGCGTCACGCTCCTGCCATTCGGTATCAATGATGGAGAGCATATCGCTGTCGCGGTTACGTCCTTTGCGCACCAGCTTCTGGCGCAAGCGTCCTTCCCAGACAAAACCGAGGCGCTCCGCTGCATTGCGCGAGGCCACGTTCATCGAATCACATTTCCACTCCAGCCGACGATAGCCGTGCTCGAATGCATTTTTCAGCAGCAGCCAGACGGTTTCCGTTCCCATTGCAGTGTTTTTCATCTGCCGTGACCAGGTGACGTGACCAATCTCCACCGATCCCATCAGCCGTTCAATCGCCATATAGCTGACCAGACCAACGGCGCGTTCGGTGCGCAGATCGATAACCGCATACGGCACCAGTCCGTCGTCCATCACCTTTCCCAACAGCCAGTGCGCGGTGGCCTCGACGCTTTCCGGCTGCGTACTGGCGAGCCACGTCCAGTCGCTGTCATCGCCCAGCGCATAGGCCTCAAACAGATCGGCGGCGTGTCGCGCTGCGTCCAGCTGCTCCAGCCGACAAAATCGCCCATTCAACGGCGTGCGAGTAAGCACCCGCGCCCCTTTCCAGTCAGGCACCGCATCGTTGACGGTTTGACCATGTTGATTTAATTCCGGCACGTCTTTGACTCCCAGCTATGTCATGCATTTGTTATATCAGGCGAAAAAGCGGGCGAAAAGCCCCCCATTCTGGCTGGCGCTTAATAGCCAATCCGTATGCTTTATATCTTGATGGCATAAGCAAAGCAGAATTTAGACTTTGAAGATTTTCTCGTCCGGCCTAACGTAGCGATGCCAAAAACAATCACAATAATTTTCACATTCAGGGATCGCTATGACTAAAAAACTGCTGCCGTTACTGGTATTGGCCGTGCTCTCTGCCGCCGCCAATGCCGCTACTCCGCCGAATACGCTGGTTGTCGCTCAGGGTCTTGATGATATCGTGAGCCTCGATCCCGCTGAAGCCAACGAGCTTTCCAGCATCCAGACCGTGCCAAGTTTGTATCAGCGCCTGGTGCAGCCGGACCGCGATAATCCGGCAAAAATCTCCCCGATTCTGGCCGAAAGCTGGGAAGCTAACGCAGCAGCAAAAACCCTGACCATCAAACTCAAACCTGACGCCAAATTTGCCTCCGGCAATCCGCTGCGCCCTGAAGACGTGATTTTCTCTTATACCCGCGCCATCACCCTGAACAAATCCCCGGCCTTTATTCTCAACGTGCTGGGCTGGGAGCCGGGCAATATCGCCAGCCAGCTGAAAAAAGTGGATGACCACACGCTGGAATTGCGCTGGACGGCTGACGTCAGCCCGGCGGTGGCGCTGAATATTCTCTCTACGCCGATTGCTTCCATCGTCGATGAAAAGCTGGTTTCAGCGAATGTGAAAGACAACGATTTCGGCAACGCATGGCTGAAGATGCACTCGGCGGGCAGCGGCGCGTACAAAATGCGCGTCTATCAGCCGCATCAAGCCATTGTGCTGGAAGCCAATGACAGCGCCCCTGGCGGCGCGCCGAAGCTTAAAAGCATCATTATCAAAAACGTCCCGGACCCGGCCTCTCGCCGCCTGCTTATCCAACAGGGTGACGCCGACGTGGCCCGTGACCTGGGCGCGGACCAAATCAGCGCCCTGGAAGGTAAAGCCGGTGTGAAGGTGCTGAGCATTCCGTCTGCCGAGCAAAACTACCTGGTGTTTAACGCCGGAAACAGCGCTAACCCGCTGCTGAATAACCCAGCGTTCTGGGAAGCATCGCGCTGGCTGGTCGATTACGACGGCATCACCAAAGACCTGCTGAAAGGCCAGTATTTCGTCCATCAGAGCTTCTTGCCAGTCGGCCTGCCGGGCGCGCTGGAAGATAATCCGTTCAAATTCGATCCGGCCAAAGCGAAGGAAATCCTCGCCAAAGCGGGCATTAAAGACGCGCACTTCACGCTGGATGTTGAGAACAAACCGCCGTTTATCACCATCGCTCAGTCGATGCAGGCCAGCTTCGCCCAGGGCGGCGTGAAGGTCGATCTGCTGCCAGCCGCGGGTAGCCAGGTGTACGCTCGCGTACGTGCCAAACAGCATCAGGCGGCGATTCGCCTGTGGATCCCGGACTACTTTGACGCACACTCCAACGCCAGCGCCTTTGCGTGGAACGACGGTAAATCGAGTACGGTGGCCGGTCTTAACGGCTGGAAAATCCCGGAGCTGAACAAAGCAACGCTGGCCGCGGTGGCTGAACCGGACCCGGCAAAGCGCCTGGATCTGTACACCAAAATGCAGCAGGAATTGCAGCATAACTCGCCGTACGTATTCGTCGATCAGGGTAAAACCCAAATCGTGGTGCGCGATAATGTGAAGGGGTATCAGCAGGGGCTGAATGCCGATATGGTCTGGTACGATAAAGTGACGAAATAATTCGCCCTGACTGCCGGGTGGCGCTGCGCTTACCCGGCCTACGGTTTGATGTTTTGTCCACGTTCACGGTTTTGTAGGCCGGGTAAGGTGTAGCCGCCACCCGGCATTGAAGGCCAGCTCAGGAATAACGTTCTCCCCATGCCACCTCTATCCACCCACGTGATGCGTGTTCTTCAGGGTCTTTTCACCCTGCTGCTCACCCTGTTCGGGCTGTTGCTCGTCACGTTTGCGCTCTCTGCTTTTTCACCCGTTGATCGCGTCTTACAGATCGTCGGCGATCACGCCAGCCAGTCGACTTACGATCAGGTTCGCCATCAGCTCGGGCTGGATCAATCTGTCGCAGTACAGTTCTGGCACTACCTGCTGAACTTGTTGCACGGCGATCTCGGCACCGCCAGCGCCACCGGGCAGCCCGTTTTACAAGATCTGCTGCACGCCTTTCCCGCCACGCTGGAACTCGCCACGCTGGCGCTGATTATCGGTTCCATACTCGGGGTGATCGCAGGCGTACTCTGCGCGCGCTTCGCCGGTTCGCCGCTGGATCTCGCCATCCGCACCCTCACTCTGCTCGGCAACTCAGTGCCCATTTTCTGGCTCGGTTTACTGATGCTGGCGCTGTTCTACGCGAAGCTGCAATGGAGCGCCGGGCCGGGGCGACTGGATGATATCTGGCAATACACCGTCGAACCGCGTACCGGTTTTGCGCTGATCGATACCTGGTTATCCGGCGACAGCGCGGCGTTCAAAAATGCCGTCAGCCATCTGGTGCTGCCGGTTTTGCTGCTGGCCTACTACTCGCTGGCGAGCATCACGCGCCTGACGCGCTCGGCGTGTCTTAGCGAAATGAACAAAGAGTACATCCTGCTCGCGCGTGCCAAAGGCGCGGGAGAGATGACGATTCTGCTGCGCCACGTGCTGCCTAATATTCGCAGCACGCTGCTGACGGTGATCGCCCTGGCGTACACCAGCATGCTCGAAGGCGCGGTGCTGACCGAAACCGTCTTCTCCTGGCCGGGCATTGGCCGCTATCTCACCACCGCGCTGTTCGCGGGCGACACCACCGCCATCATGGGCGGCACGCTGGTGATTGGCGTCTGTTTTGTGCTGATTAATAATCTGACTGACCTGCTTGTGCGGGCCACCGACCCCAGGGTGCGCTGATGCCTTTCTATCTGTTTGTGCGCCGACTGCGCCGCTCTCCCGCTGCGTTCTGCGGGCTTATCGCCATCACCCTGCTGCTGCTGATCGCCCTGTTTGCCCCGTGGCTCGCACCGCTCGATCCCAACTGGCAAAACGCCGCCGCCCGCTTACAGGCCCCCAACGCCCAACACTGGCTGGGCACCGACAGTTTTGGGCGTGACCTGCTTTCACGCCTGATTTACGGCAGCCGCCCGGCGCTGGGACTGGTGGCGTTAGTCACGGTTATTACCCTGCCAGCCGGGCTGCTGATCGGAATTTTATCCGGATATTACGGCGGCTGGCTGGAGCGCGTATTAATGCGTTTTACCGACGTGGTGATGTCGATGCCGCGCCTGATCCTCGCCTTCGCGTTTGTCGCCATGCTTGGCCCCGGACTGGTGAATGGCGCGCTGGCGCTGGCGCTGACCACCTGGCCGGCCTATGCGCGTCAGGCACGCAGTGAAATTCAGCGCCTGCGTCATAGCGATTATCTCGCCGCCGCCGAAATGATGGGCATTCGTGGCGGGAGGCTGTTGCTTGGACATATTCTGCCGCTCTGTCTGCCGTCAGCGATTGTGCGGCTGGCGCTGGATCTGGCGGGCATTATTCTGGCTGCTGCTGGGCTAGGGTTCCTTGGGCTTGGGGCGCGTCCGCCGATGGCCGAATGGGGGGCGATGATCGCCGACGGAATGCAGGTAATTTTCGATCAATGGTGGATTGCCGCGATTCCCGGCGGTGCGATTCTGTTCGCCAGCCTGGCCTTTAACCTGCTGGGCGACGGCCTGCGCGACATTCTGGAGCCACAGCATGACTGAATCCCGCGTTATCGTCGATGCGCTGAATATCGACTACCCCGCCGCGCGCGTGGTGAACAATTTAAGTTTTACGCTCGGGAATGAACGACTCGCCTTAGTGGGGGAATCCGGCTCTGGTAAATCGATGTCTGCCAGAGCGCTAATGGGCCTGGTGCGCCAGCCCGGCGTGGTGAGCGCTCGCCAGCTTAATGTGCTGGGCAACGATCTGCTGACGATGAACAACCGTCGCTGGCAGGGCCTTCGCGGCAACGGAATTGCGATGGTGCTTCAGGACCCGCGCTATGCGCTCAATCCGGTGAAAAGCGTCACCGCACAGCTGGAAGAGTCCCTTACGCTTCATCAATCGTTGTCGCGCAAGGAACGCGTTGAGCGAATCCATGAAATCGTCCACGCCGTTGGCCTGGAGCAGAACGTGCTGGCGCGCTATCCCGGTGAATTATCCGGCGGCATGGGCCAGCGGGTGATGATTGCCATTGCGCTCATCAACAATCCGCAGGTACTGATTGCCGATGAACCGACCTCTGCCCTCGACGCCCGCCTGCGCAATCAGATCCTCGAACTGCTGGTGCAGCAGTGCGAAGAGCGCCAGATGGCGATGTTACTGATTAGCCACGATTTGCCGCTGGTAGCGGAACATTGCGACCGCGTGCTGGTGATGTATCAGGGCGAAAAAGTCGATGAAATGTCTGCCCAACAGCTACCGCAGGCGACGCATCCCTATACCCGTACGCTGTGGACCTGCCGCCCAAATGCCAGCACCTTCGGGCAAATGCTACCCACGCTCGATCGCAAGGAGATGCGCAATGTCACTCGTTGAAGTACATCAGCTCCAGGTCGCATTTGGCGAAAAAACGGCAGTGTCAGCTGCCAGTTTTGCCATCGAAAAAGGTGAAACCTTTAGCCTGATTGGTGAATCAGGCTGCGGCAAATCGACCATTCTGCGCGTGCTCGCCGGGTTACAGCGTCAGTGGCGCGGCAACGTGTCACTGCTGGGTGAAAACCTTTCGTCTGGGGAACGATTCACCGGTGCGCTACGTCGTAACGTGCAGATGGTGTTTCAGGACCCGTGGGCGTCGCTGCATCCAAACCACACCATTTCACGCACGCTGACCGAGCCGCTCAAAATCCACGGCGAAACACAGATCACGGAGAAAGTGGCTGATGCGTTGCAGGAGGTGGGACTGTCAGCGGACGCGGGCCAGCGTTATCCGCATCAGCTTTCCGGCGGTCAGCGTCAGCGCGTGGCGATTGCCCGCGCCCTGCTGTTGCGCCCGCAGCTGCTGCTGCTCGACGAGCCGACCTCGGCGCTGGATATGTCGGTGCAGGCGGAGATTCTCAATCTACTCAACCGTCTGAAACAGCAGCATGGCATGACCTATCTGCTGGTGAGCCACGACGCGGACGTGATTGCCCATATGTCCGATCGTGCGGCATTTATGGCGCACGGTGAAATTCAGCGGTTGTTTGACCGGAAAGCGATGCTGAACGGCGAGCACCGAATGGGGTAGGTTTGTGCAAACCTATTTGTGACATCTTTGTAGGCCGGGTAAGGCGAAGCCACCACCCGGCAGCCCGTTTCTGGAAAGCGCCTCGCAAATCGAAAAGTAACCTTGTGAAATTCAAGGTTTAAGCTTTTATTTGCCATTTGAGGGTCGTAAAGTTCACCCGTTGCGAGACATCCGCAACCGGGCGTAGGAACCCGTTGGCATGAAGCGATAATTTTTTTCGCGACAGCGCATATCCCGTAAACATACGGTAGCGCTGGCGGAGCAGCCGAAGGCTGGCCGTTTTCTTTGTGCACGGTATTCCTACCTCCGCCAGCGCTACCCCCCTCTGAACGGAGGAACTCTCAGGGTGGTTAATTAATTTTTTGCATAACGAGGATGCCAAATGGCTACTATCCCAGCCCTGTCTTACGCACAATCAGAGGAAAGCTTCATCCAACAATTGCTCAATGCGCCCTTGCCAGAAACAGTCGATTTATTCGAGGCGGCGGATTCCTGCACCACGGTCGTCTGCGTTCTGGTCGAAACCCTGGACATCAACACGCGTAAAGCGCTATGCGAGCGCTTGCTACATTCACTCAACCAGCTTCGCGATCTGTGCGATAAAGATCTTCCGCCACATCTTATTGAGCAACTGATTGCCGGTGAGAAAATCAGCTCAAATGTGCCGGATCTGTGGCAGGAAACCGCAACGATGGTGGATTACGCGCAAGCCCTAACGCAGGCGGTTGAAGGTGGAAAGCTGCCAGCCAAAGTGGAGAAAGAGTTAACGGGATTGCTGCATGATATGGTCTGGCTGCTGGCGGATTTTGTGAAGGAGCCTTATATCACGACACATTGAGAGTCAGTCCGCGTTGCCGAAATTCTGCTGAAAATGGCGCAGAATTTCGGCACAAAATCACTTGAGGAGTTTTACCGTTTCTTCAATGTCGATTTCGTCTTCTGTGAAGATGAGCGTCGCCCCCTGGAAGGTGGTGATCGCCAGTTTCTTCAGCGAACGCATTTCACCTGGCTTCACGGCGGATTTTGGTCTGATGCTATTCAGCAGAGCACCCACCGACAGCACAGCATTTTCTTTATCGATTCCGGCATCTGCCGGCACTTCCTCGCTGTAGACCAGGAAAGACTTGATCGACGTGAGCTTAAGGCGCTCGCCCGCGATGTAGATATATTTGCTTTCCGGGACGACTTTTACCGCGTAAGCAGAGAGACCTTTGTTATTGGTCGTCGGCTCGAAAGTGACCGCTGCGTCTTTCTTGATCAGCTCAGGGTTGGCGACTTTGATCACATGAAAATAGCGGTTATCACCGTTTTCATCTTTGATAAATCCAAAGCCTTTATCTTTAAACCACGTCGTGATCGTTCCGTTCATCGCCATTACCGCCTGATTAATCGTTTATCAACACAAATTTTGCAGCGCGCAGTGTAAAACACAATCCCCGCGCAGACCATGTCTTTGGCTTAAGTCTGGACGATAAATTTGTGGGATGCGAGGTTAGAGTCGCTGGTATCGATAGATTGACGGGATTTTAAGCACCAGGAAGTATTAGCGCTTACGGCGCAGCTCATTAGCTGTGTGCAAATATGCTTGCTGCTTAACTTATTCATTCGACACTACATCTCTATTTTTTTGAAATTCAGAACACATTAAACTCTAATACTTGCTCGCTATGTCTATTTATAATATCAAGCATTCATCGTAGTTACTTAATCAAATCCAATATAAGAATGTATATTTATATACCAGCACCAGGAGTAACTCATGTCACTCTGCACAACACCATCAACGGTTTTACTGACTTACTTACACTTCAGAATTACGCAACTCTATGAAACAGTTGTGCCCACAATACCACAATCAGATAGTACAAAATCAGAACTTATGAAACGTCTGAGAGCACAACTGGATATTAGTACATTTGATATTTCAACTCTTTCCAGCGTCGAGCGGGAATTAATAACAATATGCCCAGACATACTTGTTAGTCAACTCTATCAAAATACTCGAGACCGTTTTCTGTCGACCTTACCGATTGAGGCTCCACATCGACTAGAAAAACTAGAGAAGTCTAGTCCACCAGAAAATAATATAAGCAACCAACGAACAAATATGTTAATAGTTTGCAACTGGCTTCACGAGTACTATTTGTTCATTTGTACTCGAGAAAAATTCATTAGCGACAACAAACAATTATTTATTATTATGTTGCTTATTCTCGTTGTCATTACCGTTGCATCAAGTGTGATATGTCAAACGCTGATACATGACAGGACTGGCATTCAATATTCACTTCTTATTGGAATGGCATGTTCAGGATACTTAGGAGCCACGATCAGCGTTGTTCGTCGCTTCAGGACTGTTGCAGAAAGCCCTGTTGACGGCATCGATAGAGAGGATAAGCTATTGAAATTAGAGCAGGGTCAAAAGGGAATATATCTCTCTTTGCTTCTGGGTACACTATCCCCTTTCATTATAATGCTTGTTCTAAGAATTCTACCTGATGGTCAAAATACAACTCTTCTTGGGATCAATTTGCTCCCTCACTTTAAAGATGTAGTGATTAGTACCACAGCCACTATTGCTGATGTTTATCTTTATACACAACTTACAGATGCTTCTGACATTGCTCGCATCTTAATTATATCTATTTTTTGTGGCTTTGCCGAAAGACTTATTCCTGATGTGCTCGACAGACTCACCAATGAAGCAGAGAAAAAATACATAACACCTCATTCATAACTCAACTGGAGTATTCACATGGCTAACTGGAAAGGTATTGTCGGTTTGAGTTTTTCTCAAGAAGCATTTGATAAATATTGTCATTCACTACACTGGACGCAATGGAGGCCTTCAGCAATAGTATTGCATAATACATCGACACCGACATTAATGCAGCGCCCCAATGGCTTCACAGCAAAACACATTGAAAATCTTGTACATTATTATCGTGATGATCAAGGATGGTCCGCAGGCCCTCATCTCTTTATCGACGACAAACAAATTTGGGTATTCTGCCCATTAACCCTTTCCGGAGTACACTCACCTTCCTATAACAAAATGGCGTTAGGGGTAGAAATGTTAGGTGAATACTCAACAGAGTTGTTTGATTCTGGTCGAGGGTTATCTGTACAAAAGAATACTGTTGCAGCACTTGCTACTCTATATGCAGTCTTAGGTCTCAATCCTGAAAATTTGATATTGCATAAAGAAGACCCTCTGACGAAGCATAAAACCTGCCCAGGGAAACATGTGGACAAAACAGCCTTAGTTGAAAAGGTAAAACAACTAGTGGTTAAGCGGCACGGTGGGGATCATTTCAAAGAGGCCGATGAGCATCCTTGAACCCAGTAAGGTTGGTGGGGATGTCTATACTCAACACATCCCCGCAACCGGAGCGCGCCATGCCCCTACCTGACTTTCATGTATCCGATCCTTTCACGCTGGGTATTGAACTCGAACTGCAGGTGGTGAATCCGCCGGGGTACGACCTCAGCCAGGACTCTTCGGCGCTGATTGCTGCCGTCAAAAACGACATCAAAGCCGGTGAGGTTAAGCACGATATCACCGAAAGCATGCTCGAAATTGCCACCGGCGTGTGTCAGGACATCCACCAGGCGGCGGCGCAGTTTTCAGCCATGCAGCAGGCGATCCTGCGCGCGGCGGCAGATCAACATATTCAGATTTGTGGCGGCGGGACACATCCGTTTCAAAAGTGGCAACGTCAGGAAGTGTGTGACGATGAACGCTACAACCGCACGCTGGAGATGTTTGGCTATCTGATTTTGCAGGCCACGGTGTTCGGCCAACACGTGCACGTCGGCTGCCGCAGCGGCGATGAGGCGATTTATCTTCTGCACGGCCTGTCGCGTTTTGTCCCGCACTTTATCGCCCTCTCCGCCTCGTCGCCCTACATGCAAGGGAGCGACACGAAATTTGCCTCGTCGCGGCTCAATATTTTCTCGGGATTTCCGGATAACGGCAAAATGCCGTGGGTGAATAACTGGCAGGAGTTTGAAGGATTATTTCGTCGTCTGAGCTACACCACGATGATCGACAGCATCAAAGATTTGCACTGGGATATTCGCCCCAGCCCGCACTTTGGTACCGTCGAGGTGCGCGTCATGGACACGCCGCTGACGCTGGCCCATGCGATTAACATCGCCGGATTGATTCAGGCCACCTCGCACTGGCTGCTGACCGAGCGCCCGTATAAGCATCAGGAACAGGATTTTTTGCTGTATCGGTTTAATCGTTTTCAGGCCTGTCGCTATGGGCTGGATGGGTTGCTCACCGATGTGAATACCGGCGAGCAAAAAACCATTGCCGAGGATATTGCGTGGCTGCTGGAGCGCGTCGCGCCGTCCGCCGAAAAGCTGGGGGCGGAGAGCGCGATTGCGGAAATTGCCCTGATGTTGAAACAGGGCAAGAGCGAGGCGCAGCGAATGCGGGATTTTATCGCCAACGGCGGTTCGCTGACCTCGCTGGTGCAAAAACACTGCGAGCTGTGGACTACTCACCCGTAAGTTTATGGCCCCACTCGCGCAGGCGCTGGAACAGCACGAATAGCGCCGGGATGAACACAATGCCGACCACGGTGGCCACCAGCATCCCGCTGAACACCGTGGTCCCGATGATGCGACGGCTCTGCGCCCCCGCGCCGGAGGCCAGCATCATCGGCAGGACACCAATAATAAACGACACGGCGGTCATCATGACTGCACGAAAGCGCTTCGACGCGCCCTCACGGGCAGCGTCGACAATCTCCATCCCGTCAATACGCCGCGCGCGGGCAAACTCGACGATCAGAATGGCGTTTTTGGCCGCCAAGGCGATGAGCAACACCAGCCCGATCTGCACGTACACATCGTTCGCGAAGCCTGCTAACCATAGCCATACCAGCGCGCCGCCGATGGCAAACAGCACCGAGAGCATCACGCTAGCGGGCAGCGTCCAGCTTTCGTACTGCGCAACGAGGAACAGCCACGCCATCACCACCGCCGCCAGCACAATCCAGACCGCCTGATTGCCCGTCTGCTGCTCCTGATACGACATGCCGCTCCACGCGTAGTCATATCCGGCGGGCAGATTTTCGCTCAGCAACTGGCCCATTGCGGCCATCGCCGTGCTGCTGCTCACGCCCACTGCCGCCGACCCGCTGACCGACACGGACGGAAACTGGTTGTACTGCTGTAAAAACGGCGCGCCGACGGTCGGGGTGACGGTGACCAGATTACTCAGGCGCACGCGTTCACCGTTGTTGCTGCGCACATACAGCTCTGAAATCTGCTCCGCGCGCTCGCGCCACTGCATCTCATTTTGCAATACCACGTGATACACGCGGTTGTTGATGCTGAAATCCCCGGCGCGCGTGCCGCCAAAGGCGGTTTGCAGGCTGCTGAAGATACGACTGACGGGCACGTCCAGCCGTGCTGCACGCTCGCGATCGACTTCAAGCGTCAGCTGTGGCACGTTGCTGCTCCAGGTGGTAAACACGCGGTTAAGCTGCGGATGCTGGTTGGCTTTCGCCAGCACCTCGCGGGTGACGCGCTCCAGCTCCGCCGGGCTTTGCCCCGCCTGCGCCTGGATGCGCAGATCAAAACCAGAGGCGTTACCCAGGCCCGGCAGCGTTGGCGGCGCGAAGGTCATGATGGTCGCTTCCGGCAGGGCCAATAGCTGGCGTTGCAGCGCGCCCATCACCTCGTCCAGTGGCGGGCGCTCACTCCAGTCTTTCAACATCACCGAGATAAACCCGCCGTTCGAGGCGCTGGTGCCATTGAGAATATTAAAACCGGACACCTGAATCACATCTTCCACCGCCGGATTGGCGGCAATCAGCTCCCGCGCAGTGGTCATCACCGCTTCGGTACGCTCCAGCGAAGCTGCTTCCGGCAACTGCACGCTGGCGAAAAAGTACCCCTGATCTTCCTGCGGCAGAAAGCCTTTTGGCATGGCGGTAAAACTCAGCGCCACAATAACCGCCGCACCGACCGTCGCCGCCAGCGCCAGCAGCGGACGACGGTTAAAGATATCGACCAGTTTTGTGTAGCCGTTGCGCGTGGCGTCCAGCCCACGGTTAAATCCGCGGAAGATGGCCGCGGGATGACCGACGCGTGGGCGCAGCAAAAGAGCACACAGCGCGGGCGTGAGCGTCAGGGCAACAATGCTGGAAAGCGTCACGGCGGTGGAGAGTGTCACCGCAAACTGGCGATACAGTTCGCCGACAATTCCCGGCAGCAGCGCCACTGGCACGAACACCGCCAGCAGCACCAGCGTGGTGGCAATCACCGGCCCGGCAATCTGACGCAGGGCGTTGGCTGTGGCCTCAGTGCGGCTCTGCCCTTCTGCCATCAGGGTTTCGACGCTTTCGACCACCACAATCGCGTCGTCCACCACCATCGTCAGCGCCAGAATGATAGCGAACAGACTCAGGGTATTGGCGGAATAACCCAGTGTGTAGAGCACCGCAAAGGTGCCGATCAACGACACCGGGATCGCCAGCGCCACAATCAGCGTCGCGCGCCAGCTTTGCAGGAAAAGAGAAACAACCACTACCACGGCGAGCAGCGTCAGGGCCAGCGAGGTGCCGATCTCTTTGATGGTCGCCGCGACAAACTCGGTGGTGTCGAACTTCACTTCCCAGGTCAGGTCTTCAGGGAAACGCGTGGCCAGACGCTCAAGCTCGCCGCGCACGGCATCGGCTACGCGCAGGGCGTTGGCGGACGGCGTCGGGTAGATCCCTAAATACGCCGAGTCGTGACCGTTCAGCTGTGCGCCGGAACTGTAGCTGCGCGAGCCTAACTCGATCGTCGCCACGTCTTTCAGGCGCACCAGTTGCCCCATCTCACCGGCGCGAAGAATAATGTCACCAAAGGCTTCGGCCTCGTTGAGACGCCCCAGTCCGTTAATCGTGAGCGTTTGCTGTTGCCCGTTAAACACCGGCGGCGTGCCTACCTGGCCTGCCGCGCCCTGCACGTTTTGCTCGCGCAAGGCCTGAGCGACATCGTCGGTGGTTACATTCAGGGCATTCATGCGATCCGGGCGCAGCCAGATGCGCATGCTGTAGTCGCGCGCGCCAAACAGCTGGACCTGCCCGACACCCGGCAGACGCGCAAGTGCTTCTCGGACCTGCGTGCTGGCATAGTTGCTGACAAACAGCGGGGAATGGGTGCCCTGTGGTGAGTAAAGACTTACCCCCATCATCAGATTAGTCGCGCGTTTACGCACCTGAACGCCGTTTTGCTGCGCCTCGGCGGGCAGCTGGGCGACGGCCTGCGCCACGCGATTTTGCACGTCGATGGCCGCCAGATCCGCGTCAGTGCCTGCGGCAAACGTGATGTTCAGGCTGTACGTGCCCTCATCGGAACTGGTCGATTCCATGTAGAGCATGTGGTCCACGCCGTTAAGCTGGGTTTCCAGCGGCGTGGCGATGGCTTCCGCCACGTCACCCGCACTGGCACCCGGCCAGCTGGCGCTTACATTCACCACGGGCGGCGTGATTTGCGGATACTGCTCCACCGGGATCAGCTTCAGGGCGATGGCCCCGAGCATCGTGATCACCAGGGCGATCACCATCGCAAAGCGCGGGCGTTTGATAAACAACGTCAGCATGATGGCTCCTTAATTGAGGATCTGGACAGCCGCACCGGGCTGTAAACGCGGCGCGCCGTCGGTGACCACACGCTCGTGCGCCTCGACGCCGCTTTGCACGGTGAACTGCTGGCCCATTTGCCCGCCGAGCGTGAGCGCACGCTTTTCGGCTTTTCCGTCGGCGTTCACGACCCAGGTGAAGAAGCCGTCGCCGTTTTGCTGAACGGCCGCAGCCGGGATCGCCAGCGCATCCTGCTCACTTTGCGGGCGCAGCCAGACGTTCACATTCCCGCCCGGCAGCAAGCGGTGCTGCGGATTGGCAAATTCGGCGCGTAACATCACGCTGGCGGTGCGTGGATCGATGCGGTTATCAACCGAGGTCAGCGTGCCGTTTTCGCGCTGATCTCCGTTAGGTATCTGTGCCAGCCAGGCTTTTTTCAGTGCAGTGAGATCGGCGTGTTGCCCCGCTTTAGCGGCAAACGCCCCCTCTTCCAGCGCAAAGGCAATACGAATCGGATCGAGCTGAACCACTTCCACCAATGTGCCGCTGGACGGATTCACCACGCTGCCAGCGTGAAACTGGCTGTGGCCCATGCGCCCATTGATAGGCGAAGTGATACGGGTAAAGCCAAGGGTAACGTTACGTGCTTCAAGGCGCGCATTGGCCTGCTCGAGCGCCGCGCGGGCCACATCGCGCTGCATCTGCGCGGTATCGACGTCATTGCGACTGATGGCGTTGCCAGTTTTCAGACTTTGAAAACGAGTCAACTGCTGCTGCGCCTGACGCAGGGTGGCTTCTGCGCTTTTCACTTCGGCCTGCGCCAGACGCACCGCCGCGCGCGGTTCAGCGTCGTCGAGCTCGAACAGCAGATCGCCTTGCTTCACATATTGCCCGTCGCGGAAATGGATTTTGGCGATGGCCCCTTCCGTGCGCGCCCGCAGTTCAACCGTGTGGATCGCCTCGATGCGGCCAGGAATTTGGCGCTCGGCGGCGTGGGTTGTCTCTTCAATCACGGCGACGCGCACCGGAATGGCGGCGGCAATGGCGGTTTGCAGGGTGCAGGAAAGGAGTGCAGCCGCCAGAGCGGTGCGCAGGAAGGTGGATTTCATGGTGGATCCTCGGTGTTTGTGCCCCTCACCCCGGCCCTCTCCCCAAGGGAGAGGGAGGTTAGAGTCCCTTCCCCAAGTGAGAAGGAGGTTGGAGTTCCCTCTCCCTGTGGGAGAGGGTTAGGGTGAGGGCAAAAGTTATGCAGCCTTGCGGAACCCGCGGGTCAGTCGCTTCTCAATCTCGACGACGAAGAACATCACACCGGCCATCGCCAGGGTAATCCCCCAGTAGCGCAGCGGCAGGGCTTCGGTGCCGAACAGCATCTGCATAAACGGCAGGTAGATAATCGCCACCTGGAGCAGGAACAGCACGCCCGTCACCAGCCAGATGCCCTTGTTCGCCAGCAAACCACGGTTCAGAGAGAAGCCGTTGCTATTGCGGCAGTTAATCATGTAGACCCACTGCGCACACACCAGCATCTGCAGCAGCACGGTACGGATGAACTCGGCGCTGTGGCCGCGCGGCGCGAGCCATGCTTCCAGCGCAAAGGCCGCAATCGCGATCATGGTGCCGACGAAAGCCACGCGCCAGACGGCGAAGGCATCCATCACGTGCTGTCCGGTCTGACGCGGCGGACGTTTCATGATGTTGCGCTCGGCGGCTTCAAAGGCCAGGCCGAAGGAGAGCGTGGCGGACGTCGCCATGTTCATCCACAGAATCAGCACCGGCGTCAGTGGGATAATGTTCCCCGCCAGCAGCGCAATCACAATCAGCAAACCCTGCGCCAGGTTGGTTGGCATGATGAACAGAATCGTTTTCTTCAGGTTGTCGTAGACGCGACGCCCCTCTTTCACCGAACTGGCGATAGTGGCGAAGTTGTCGTCCGTCAGAACCATATCGGCGGCTTCTTTGGTCACTTCCGTGCCTTTGATGCCCATCGCGATCCCGACATCCGCCTGACGCAGCGCGGGAGCGTCGTTCACGCCGTCGCCGGTCATACCGACGATTTCGCCCTTCTCCTGCAGCGCTTTCACCAGGCGCAGCTTATGCTCCGGGCTGGTACGCGCAAAGATGTCGAACTCCACCGCTGCATTCGCCAGCTCGGCGTCGTCCATCTTCTCCAGCTCGTAGCCGGTGACGGCCTGCGCACTGTTGGTGATCCCCAGCATCTGACCGATGCTCATCGCGGTCTGCGGGTGGTCGCCGGTGATCATTTTCACGCGGATCCCGGCCTGCTGGCAGGCGTGGATGGCGTCGATAGCCTCCGGGCGCGGTGGGTCCATCATCCCGGCGATGCCGAGGAAAATCAGCCCGCTGTTCAGGTCATCGTGGCTCAGGCTCTGCTGATCCGCAGCCGCGGGTTTGAAGGCGGCAGCAACCATGCGCAGGCCCTGACGCGCATAGCGCTCCATCTCGGTTTCCCAGTACCCGCGATTAAACGCTTCTTTACCGTGGCGAGTCTCCTGCTGGTCACACAGGGCGAAAATCACGTCCGGCGCACCGGTAACCAGGATTTGCTCCTCACTGCCAATCTGATAGTGGGTGCTCATGTACTTGTACTGCGAGTCGAACGGAATCTTGTTAATCAGGGTAGTCATGACCGGCGCGAGATTCGCTTTGGCGGCCAGCACTTTCAGCGCCCCTTCCGTCGGCCCACCGGTGATGCCCCACAGGCCGCGCTCGTCCTGAATAATCTGGCTGTCGTTGCACAGGTCGATGGTGCGCAGGTAGTGCTCTAGCACGGTGCCTGGCTGAATATGAACCGGCTCGTCGCTGCCTTCCAGATAGATGTGGCCCACTGGCTCGTAGCTGTTGCCTTCCACGCGGTAGCAGCTGTCGGCGGTGATAATGGCTTTGACCGTCATTTCGTTCATGGTCAGGGTGCCGGTTTTATCCGAGCAGACCACGGTCATCGCCCCCAGGGTTTCAACGGTTGGCAGCTTGCGGATAATCGCCTTTTTGCGCGCCATCGCCTGAACGCCGAGAGACAGAATAATCGAGATAATCGCTGGCAGACCTTCCGGTACCGAGGCCACCGCCAGGCTAATCAGAGAGAGCAGCAGCTCGCCCATCGGGATGTCGCGGAATACCAGGCTGAAGATAAACAGCGCGGCCATCATCACCAGAATAATGGCGAAGATCGCTTTGCCGAGCTTGTCCATCTGCACCAGCAGCGGCGTGCGGTGCTTTTCAATCCCGGCCATCATCTGGTTGATGTGGCCCAGTTCCGTATCCTGACCGGTGGCGATGACCACGCCCACGCCGCCACCGGCGCTCACGGTCGTGCCGGAGAAGACTAAGTTAGTCCGGTCGCCCAACGATAAGTCACCGGATAATGGATTGGTGTGTTTATCCACAACCGTGGATTCGCCGGTCAGAATCGCTTCTTCGACGCGTAAATTATGCGCTTCAATCAGACGCATATCCGCTGGAATACGATCCCCTGCGCGCAGGACAATAATATCCCCAGGGACGATTTCAGTCGTCGGAATAGTTTCATGCGCGCCGCCGCGAATAACACGCGCATCGCTGGAAAGCATATTGCGAATGCTTTGCAACGATTTTTCCGCATTACTTTCCTGAACGTGTCCAATTAAGGCGTTGATGACCGCGACGCCCAGAATGACCAGCGTATCAACCCAGTGGCCCATCACCGCAGTTAATACCGCAGCGGCCAGCAAAACATAAATCAGGACGTCATTAAAATGGGCGAGAAAACGCAACCAGGCCGGTTTGCCTTTTTTCTCAGGCAGGACATTCGGGCCATACTGCTGCAAACGGGCCTGCGCTTCGGCACGGTCCAGTCCGTTGGAGTGGCTCTTCTTTTGTGCCAGTACCTGCTCGACGGTCTGCTGGTATGGCCGATTCTGGGAGTGAGTCATTTTAGTCATTGATGCAATTCCTTCAATATCCGGTGGACGGAAGCCTGAATTCCTTTCTGGCTTTAATAAATTCAAATTTAATGGCGTTAATTCTTGCGGTGTAAATTGATCTGCCGCAATATAATTAGCGCCGGGTTATTCAAAACTAACTTTCACTATTTCGATAAGATGATTTTTACAAAATATTTCTAAACGCAATCTAAACGAGGAGAGAGCATGTTTGGTATTTATCGCGGGCGCCGCCTGGCTTTGTACATAGTTGTTGCCATTGTTATTGCGACGTTAATTGGATACAGCACTTATACGTTTGTAAAATTACTTGCCTGATGATGACAGTTATTTACATAACCAGAGAATAATTGAATTCATTCATTGCAGGTTTAATTAAATCAGGAATATTCCCGGAATATTTATTGTTTTGTTATCCGGGAAGTGTATTTCGTGATGATATTGCTTTACGTTGCAGAATCCCGGACAATAACTTTTTTAACTGACAATTAACATTAATATGAGACACCCGTTAGAATCCCTGTTGACGGCAGGAGGCATTTTGCTGATGGCACTTCTCTCCTGCCTGCTGCTTCCTGCACCGTCGTTTGGACTGGCGCTGGCGCAGAGACTGGTCGCACTGTTTCACCTCATGGATTTGAATCAGCTCTACACCCTGGTGTTCTGTCTGTGGTTTATCCTGCTCGGCGCCATTGAATTTTTCGTCCTGCGTTTCATCTGGCGCCGCTGGTTTTCACTGTCCGCGTAAGCCGGTAAAATCGCGCATCCCGTGGATCAGCGCTTCGCACCAGGCCGCGTAATCGTGGCCGCTGGACCACGGATGGAAACTCACGCGGTAGCCTTTATCACGTAAAACCTGTCCGAACATTTCGGTATTGCGATAGATCCCGCCCCCCGGCCCTGAAGTTTCGAATCGCCCGGCCTGTAGCCAGAAACGAATCGGATACGCTGGCGACTGCTGATACTGCCGCGTGAGCCAACCAGGCGCTTCCTCTTTCGGTGCCCACCAGTACGAACCCGATAAACTCAGCACGTTGCCGAACAGGTGCGGATAGCGCAGCGCCACCCACGACGACGCAATCCCGCCGTAGCTTGAACCCGCCAGCACCGTTTTTTGCCGCTGCAGCGCAATTCCCTGCCCACGCAGCCACGGCAACAGTTCCTTTCCCATAAAATCGGCGTAATCCGCATTTGGCGGCAGCTCTTTGCCGCGACGGGCGTGATCGAGGCTATCGATAAACACCACGTTGACAGGCGGAAGATGGTGCCGGGCGATCAGCCCGTCGAGCACGTTGGCAAAGTGGTATTCGTCCTGATAAATCTGCCCGTCGAACAGGATCAACGTCCAGCGCGCGGGCTGTGCGCCGCGCGGTTTGTAAATCATCACTTCACGCGAGTTACCGAGGATTTGGCTGGCAAACAGCTGGCGTGTGAGCGAACCGTGGGTCAGCGGCTGCGCGACGGCCTGAGCCGAACAGTAGCGCGCGGGGCTGAGATCGAGCAGCGAATAGCGGTTCCAGCGGTCGGCCTGTTGATCGCCGTAGGTTTGCGGATTGAGCGGATCGGCCTGCGCGCTCACCAGAATGGCGCGGCGCTGATCGCGCGCGTTCCCTTCCACACGCGGCACGTCCGGTGCCAGTTTGTACTGCATGAGGGTGTCTGCTGGTACCACGTAGCTGCGAAACCAGACGTCAGTTTTCCCGAGGCGGAACAGCGGATCGTGATCGCCCGCGGGCGAGCCGAGAATAAAGACGTTATCGCGCGCGCCACGCCACAAGAAGGTCACACGCTTATGGCGGGCATCGACCGGCTCCACCATCGGCGTTCCCTGCCGAATTTGCGTCTGCCAGAACGCATCAGTACTCCCACCGGCAGCAACCGTCTGAGCCAGTTTTTGCAGCGTCGGGCTTTCGGGCTCGAGCATTTGCGTGCGTGCGAGCGGCGAGGTCTCTTTCATCCGCCACGTAAAGCGCCACGGCTTGCCCTCTTCCCCATGTAATACCAGAGAGGTGCTCTGCTGCACCGGCAGGGCAAACAGCAGTGAGTGCTCGCCATCAGCAGGGCCATTTTCAATCAGCGTACGAATGCGGCGGTTTTGTCCGTCGAGAAGTTTTGCATCCGTCACGCCGTTCAGCGTCGCGGAGACATAGTTTTCACCGAGCGCAGGCAGGACAAAACAGACCTCACCGCTGGCATCGAATTTCCCGTTTTGCTCACCCTGGATGGAAGGATGCTCGCACGTTGCCGCCAGTGCTGGCAGCGTACTTATCCCTAACAGCAACCCACTCCACGCCCTTTTCATGCCGACTCGTTCCCCTGCGAAATTTGTTACCAACGCTAATGCAAATAGTAATAATTTGCAATATCATCTACGCCGTTATTAGGGTGTTTTTATGGCGATAGCAATTAAGGGATTTTAATAAAAATGTTTAAAAAGAATAAGATAATGCAGCTCTGGCTCCTGAGTCTGGCCACCGTTAGCGTGGCGGTTCAGGCAGAAAATAAAGAAGAAACCGTTGTTGTTACTGCGAGTACCAGCCAGGAACCGACCGCGCAGGTGAAGGGGATCGTGGCGACAAAAACCCTCTCTGCGACAAAAACCAGTGCGGATATTGTGAAAACGCCACAGTCAGTTTCGGTGATCACGCGCGATCAGATGGAGCAGCTCGATGTCACGTCCGTGTCACAGGCGCTGCGCTATTCCGCTGGCGTATTTACCGAATATCGCGGCTCGTCCAACCGCAACGATGAAGTGTTCGTGCGCGGTTTTAGCTACGTGCCGAAATTCCTCGACGGACTGAGCTACGGCGCAACCGCCTCCTCGCAAACCGGCACCGTCGATCCGTGGCTGCTGGAGCGCGTCGAACTGGTGCGCGGCCCTGCCTCGGTGCTGTTTGGTCAGGTAAACCCAGGCGGGTTAATCAGTATGACCAGTAAACGCCCGACCAGCGAGCCGATTCACAACGTGCAGTTCCGCACCGGGAATCATGATTTGGCTGAAGGCGCGTTTGATTTTGGCGGGCCGCTGAGCGACGACGGGCGCGTGCTGTATCGCGTGAACGGGATTGCGCGAACGCAGCATAATCAGGTCGAAGATTACAAAGAGACGCGGATGGCGATTGCCCCGGCGATCACCTGGTACCCGAACGATCAAACACGATTCACCCTGCTGACCAGCTACCAGAAAGATCCTGACGCGGGCTATCGTAACTTCCTGCCCGCCTACGGCACGGTGACCAGCGCCAACGGGCGTTACATTCCGCGCGACTTTAACGTCAGCGATCCGGATTACAACCAGTCCTGGCGCGAACAAACCATGATTGGCTACGAGCTGGAACATCAGTTTGACGATAATCTCACCTTCCGCCAGAACGCCCGTTATGCCTCCATCAAACAGAAATATCGTTATCTGGTGTACGCCAACAGCGCAGCAGACAGCACGGTACTGACCCGTCGCGCCCAGCACGAAGAGCGCACTACCAACGAGTTTGGTCTTGATAACCAACTGGAATCCCTGTTCGCGACCGGCGAGGTGAACCACACGCTGCTCGGCGGCCTGGATTACAAAACCAGCAAAGACAAACAGCTGCTGGAGCGCGGGATGGGGACGCAGTACGACCTCGACTGGACGAAACCGGTATACGGTATCAACGTCGATGAGAGTACCTTCAGTAAAGCGACGGACGAGCAGCAAAACTTCGACCAGATGGGCGTCTATTTACAGGATCAGCTGAGCTGGAATAACTGGGAGTGGCTGGTTTCCGGGCGCTACGACTGGGCCGAAGTGCGTACTACTGATTTCACTGGCGGCGCGCCGACCCAGCAGAACGACAATAAGTTCACCTGGCGTACCGGCCTGCTGTACGCGTTTGATTTTGGTCTGTCGCCGTACATCAGCTACAGCACTTCCTTTGAGCCAAGCCTGCAAACCAACCGCGCGCCAGGCGTGGCACCGTTTAAGCCGACCACCGGGAAACAGACCGAAATCGGCCTGAAGTATCAGCCGGTCGATTCAACGCTGATGACCCTGGCGCTGTACGATCTGACTCAGAGCAACGTAGCGACCTACAACAGCGCCCAGGGCTGGTTCGAAAACGCGGGCGAAGTGCGATCCAAAGGGGTGGAAGCGGAGATCCATTCGACGCTGATGGAGAGCATTAACCTGATCGGTTCTTATACCTATACGGACGCAGAAACCCAGAGCACCACGGTGGCAGGTACGGAAGGCAAAACTCCGGCGCGTATTCCTGCGCACATGGCATCGGCTTTCGCCAGCTACACCGTACCGAGCGGCGCGCTGAAAAGCCTGACGGCCGGCGTGGGGATGCGCTACATCGGCACCAGCTACGGCGATGCGAAAAACACCTTCAAGGTGGCGTCAGTGGATTTGTATGACGCGATGATGAGCTATGAGCTGGGCGAACTGAGCAGCAGCCTGAAAGGGGCGAGCGTGCAGTTCAACGTCAATAACGTGGCGGATACCAAGTATGTGGCGTCCTGCGCCAGCGATACGGCATGCTTCTACGGGATTGGTCGTACGGTGACGGCGACGGTGAATTATCGCTGGTAAGGTGATAATGCCGGGTGGCGGCTGCGCCGTGCCCGGCCTACTCGTTCTGTGCGGTCTTTGTGCCGGGTGGCGGCTACGCCTTACCCTGCCTACTCGTTCTGTGCGGTCTTTGTGCCGGGTGGCGGCTGCGCCTTACCCGGCCCACTCGTTCTGTGCCGTCTTTGTGCCGGGTGGCGGCTACGCCTTACCCGGCCTGCTCGTTCTGTGCCGTCTTTGTGCCGGGTGGCGGCTACGCCTTACCCGGCCTACTCGTTCTGTGCGGTCTTTGTGCCGGGTGGCGGCTGCGCCTTACCCGGCCTACTCGTTCTGTGCCGTCTTTGTGCCGGGTGGCGGCTACGTTCGCGCAGTTGTAGGCCCGGTAAGCGCAGCGCCACCGGGCGTTGGCCGCAAAAATCAATGCGTGCGACTGTGATTCTCTTTACGGTACGCGCCCGGCGGCTGATTAAACGTGCGGGTAAAAATCCGCGTAAAGGTCTGCTGGGAATCAAATCCGTAGCGCAGACAAATGTCATACACCCGCTCGTCCGACTCACGCAGATCCTTCGCCGCCAGCAGCAGTTTGCGCTCGCGAATATAGCGCCCCAGACTTTCGCCCTTGTACTGCATAAACAACCGCTGTAAATGCCATTTGGAATACCCCGCGTGACGGGCGATCTCTTCTATGCGCAGCGGCTGATGAAGATTGTCGTCGATCCATTCGACGATGGTGTCGATGACCTGAGCGGAAATAGTCATGCTGTTCTCCCCCTCTGATACCTGTTGGTTAAACATTATTTCCACCACTCACGAAATTGCTGCGTTGCATCATTCACCCGCACCGGCTCGCCCAGTTCGGGTGTCAGCAGGCGATAATTCTTGTCCTGGCTGGCACGCGTCAGCTGAATAATCGGGTCGTTCCAGCTGTGTTTCGCCAGCACAAAGCGCCCGTAATGGCCCGGTACGACTGCTTTGGCGTTAATATCGGCGGCGGCCTGCGCCGTCTCTTCCGGCAGCATATGAATGTATTTCCAGTCCTGGTCGTACTGGCCGTTTTCCATAATCGCCAGGTCGATTTCGCCAAACTGCTCACCAATCGCCTTGAAGTGCGGGCCATAGCCGGAATCGCCGCTGTAATAGACTTTCTGTTCAGGCGTGACGAACATAAAACTGCCCCACAGGGTCTGATTGCGTTTTATCCCACGTCCCGAGAAATGACGTGCGGGCAGCACGTGAACGGTCAGTTCATCGCTGATGCGCACCGACTGATTCCAGTCGCGTTCGTCGATAATGTTCGGGTCCATTCCCCAATAGCGCAGATGCGATCCCACGCCGAGCGGCGTCACCACGCGTTTCACTTTCGGCATCAGCGCCTTGATGGTGGCGTAATCGAGGTGATCGTAGTGATCGTGCGAAATGATCAGCAGGTCTATCTCCGGCATCGTGTCCGCACGCCACGGATAGTCCCCGGCAAAGGCCTTATTGAGGAACGAAAACGGCGCAGCGTAGTTGCTGAAGACCGGATCGATCAGAATGCGTTTTCCCGCCAGCTGCAAATACCAGGACGAATGTCCGAGCCAGACCAGCGTGTCCTGCTCCAGCGGAATCGCCGCCAGATCGGTTTTTACCAGCGGCAGCGGCTGCGCGGGACGCGCATTTTCTGTTTTGCTGACCAAAAATTCCCACATCGCCACCAGCATATTTTTGTCGCCGTTATAACCCGGCGTCGGCAGCGTATTATGGAACTGACCTTCGCGGTATTGCGGGGACGCTTCAACCTCACTGAGCTGCTCGCCCTGCGGCGGCTGGCCAAATCCGGCATTTAAAACAAAGGGTAAACTCGCAGCTGCTGCAATAATCATGACAAACACCACGCTAACAAAAAGAGGCTTCTTCATATCCTGACCCGAATACGCGCCCCCTTCCGATGGTTTGCGCGGGTTAAACTTGATTATGAGTGAGTAAGCACTCATTATAGATATGCTGATAAAGTCGTCAAGACGTTTTCGATCTTTGACATTCCGCGTTGCAGCGTAGCAAAGAGCATGTTTCAATCAGGGTTTTACACATTGACAGGAGGGGAATTTTAGTGGCACGTCCGAAGAGTGAAGATAAAAGACAGGCGTTACTGGAGGCAGCAACCGCTGCATTTGCGCAGTCAGGGATTGCCGCCTCGACGGCGTTGATCGCCCGAAATGCGGGCGTCGCTGAAGGCACGCTGTTTCGCTATTTTGCTACGAAAGACGATCTGCTGAACGCCCTCTATCTGCACCTGAAACAGGATCTTTGCCAGACGATGCTGGCGAACCTGGACCGCGCCATTAGTACCCCGAAAGAACATACCCGCAATATCTGGAACAGCTACGTGGACTGGGGCATTCGCAATCCTGTCGCCCACGGCGCCATCCGCCAGCTCGGCGTGAGCGAGAAGATCAACGCCGAGACCGAACAGGCGGTGCATGAGATGTTCCCGGAACTGCACGAGCTGTGCCGTCGTTCGGTGCGTCAGATATTTATGTCCGATGAGTTCCGCACCTTTGGTGATGCGATTTTCTTATCGCTGGCCGAAACGACGATGGAATTCGCCACCCGCGATCCTTCTCGCGCCGCAGATTTTAAATCTCTCGGCTTCGAATCCATGTGGCGCGCGCTCGCCATCGAGGACGTTAATGGACAGTAAATCATTGCAGGAGCACGCAAAAAGCGTCGCGCTGGAGTTGCCTTTCACCGAGCACTGCTGGCCGTTTGGCCCGGAGTACGACGTATTTAAGGTCAACGGTAAAATGTTCATGATCATGGCGGTCGCCCACGGGCGAGCGCACGTCAGCCTGAAATCCGAGCCGGAAAAATCACTGCTCAACCAGCAAATCTATCGCGGTATTGAACCCGGTTATCATCTGAATAAGAAGCACTGGATCTCCCTCTACGCCGCCGACGATATCACGCCAGAACTGGTGGCCGATCTGGTTCTCGACTCGTGGAATCTGGTCGTCGATAAGCTGCCGAAAAAAGATCAAAAGCGCATTCGCCCGGCCTGATTGTTCGTCTCAGCCGAACGGTTTAAGCGCATTTATCGCACTTATCTTTTGTTGCTGGCCCTTGTAATCTGCTTTCCTTTCTCGCCTGTGAACGGCGATTTTTTTGACCAGGAGTCGTAATGGATATTATTGAAGTTGCCCTGAAGCGTCACTCGACCAAGGCATTCGATCCCGCTAAAAAGCTGACCGCTGAACAGGCAGAAAAAATCAAAACCCTGCTGCAATTCAGCCCGTCCAGCACCAACTCTCAGCCGTGGCATTTCATCGTTGCCAGCACCGAAGAGGGCAAAGCGCGCGTGGCAAAATCTGCCTCCGGTACTTTCGTGTTTAACGAACGTAAAATGCTGGATGCATCACACGTGGTGGTGTTCTGCGCCAAAACGGCGATGGACGATGCGTGGCTGGAACGCGTGGTGGATCAGGAAGAAGCCGACGGCCGTTTTGCCACACCAGAAGCAAAAGCCGCGAACCACAAAGGCCGCTGCTACTTTGCTGATATGCATCGTGTCGATCTGAAAGATGACGATCAGTGGATGGCGAAACAGGTTTACCTGAACGTCGGTAATTTCCTGCTCGGCGTGGGTGCGCTGGGTCTGGATGCGGTACCAATTGAAGGCTTTGACGCCGCCATTCTCGACGAAGAGTTCGGTCTGAAAGCACAAGGCTACACCAGCCTGGTGGTAGTGCCAGTCGGCCATCACAGCGTGGAAGATTTCAACGCGTCCCTGCCTAAATCCCGTCTGCCGTTGAGCACGATTATTACTGAGTGCTAATCGACGCTGGCACGCTGGGTTCCGGCGTGCCAAATTTCAGTAAAGTAAAATTTGTGGATGCTTAATCCCGCAGACCAGCGCGTACCGCGTAAGAGTATCGAGACTCGCGCGCGTAATATTGGCCTCCATTCTGGACACCGTCGGCGCGCTCACTCCCATCCGCTGTGCAACCTGCGCACGCGTCAGACCCGCCTGATTTCGCCATTGCGCCAGCATCAGGCGTAAACGTTCTTTTCGTTCCTGCGCATCGAATGCAGCCTGCACTTCCGGCTGACTTAACAATTCGGTTTTCAGCACATCCCAGTCAATAATTGTCTTGCTCATCCAGCATCTCCTGTTGTCGTTTTAGCGCCAGACGTAGTTCAGCAGAGGGCGTTTTCTGCGTTTTTTTGATGAATACGCGCAGGAGAAAAATGGTTCGCTCGCGTTGATATACATAGATACCACGGCTATGGATTGCGCCCGTAGTGCGGATCTCAAACAGACCGAAAGGCAACGGCTTACTGTCTGGTTCCCGTAACACCGTGGGATTAGCACGCAATTTATCAAGCTGGCGAATCATTTTTGCCTGCACAACGGCGGGCAATGCCAGGATCTCCTCCCGGACATCCGCATGAACAAGTAGTCTGAACACTGAATTTCATCCCTGAGAATATTAGCATATAAGACAATTTGCATTAAAGGGCAATTTGCCGTTCATGCACTACCCTACCTGCTTTTTCTCATCAGAGCCGATTCAGGGATGATTCTCTGAAGATGCCTCGTAAAAAATAGTCTTAGGGTTTTGAGGCGTGCCAAATCCTCTCCGCATACCGCCCTATCACCGCCAGTGACGCCGCCAGGATCAGGAAGAAAATCACCTTATTCATGCCGTCCCAGAAGTATTCGAAATAGCGGGTGTAGAGGTTGATGGCGAGGAACGTCAGGCCAAAACCGCGCAACATGCCGTCGTCAGTTTTCAGGCTAATGTAGATGCAGACAATGGCGGCGACCGCGAAAAGCAACGCCCACGGCAGCAGCGCGGCGCGGGTAACGCCATACCAGTTGTCGATATCGTAATTGCCAAAAATCGACATGATCCACAACGCGACGAACAGATACGTCAACCCCATCGCTTTACTGGTGGTGTAAAGGTGACGCTTGGTTAACATCGCACGCAGCAGCCAGCAAAGGGCCAGCAGCGCACCGCCGAAGAATATAAACCGCACCGGGTAGTTCATCCCCAACCAGTAAGCGCCCCAGCCCGACATATATCCCGTTTCAGCACCAAACCAGTTGCCGAGCGAGAGCAGGAAAAACAGCCACACCAATCCCGAACGACCGAAGAATCCTACCAGCCCGTAAACCGCGCAGCCCGCGAGGAACAGCGGCGCGATGTGTCCGCTGCCGTTATCCAGTCGTTCGCCCAGTTGCCACAGGGCAATGGCGGTGAACAGGACGCCCAAAAACAGGATCGCTTCGGTGCTGTAATGCCACTGGGTTTCCCGCCGCTGGCGGCTGAATCCCCACAGATAGAAGACCACCGCCAGCATCGCGGGCAACCCGATGCGGGCCACAGATGAAAAGGAGAAAAAGGCAATGATACGTTCCATCAATTCGCTGTCGGCGAACAGACTGCCGAACGCGATGATCACACACACCAGCGCGGTCCAGAAGGCGTAACGGCTGAGCCGCTGCCAGTCCATTGCCACACGTTTTAAGCTGCCCGCCAGCCGCTGATGATCGTCGGCACTGAGCGCGCCTTCTTGTTCCCATTCGACGAGCGCCCGACGCAGCAGGCGTTCCTGTTTGCGAGTCACGTTCATGTTCTGTCCCTGAATGAGTGAAATTTAGTTGAGTATAACAGCCTGTTGCGCCAGCCAGCTGAGTGCGTGTTCACCCGCGTCGTCCACCGGGAGATAGACCAGCAGCCGCGAGCCGTTGCGCGGGGCCGAGTACCAGTACATCTGCTGAAGCTGAAAATCCCCCAGATCCGGGTGGTTAAAGAGTTTGAGCTGATTCTCGACGCCGCGCACGTCGTAGCGCTGATGCCACAGGGCTTCGAACTCTTCGGAGACGGCAAAAAAACGCGCCAGCTGTGCTTCCCACTGCGGATCGCCGCGATGCTCAGCCATTGCCGCACGGAAATAGGAGACAAAAATCGGCAGAACGTCATCGCGTTTGCCGAGCCTGCTGCGCCACGCCGGATGGGTGAGAAAGAGGTAAATGCAGTTACGATCTTCGGGCGGAATCGCATTAAAATCCACGCCCATCAAATGACCGAAACTGTCGTTCCACGCCACGATATCGAAGTTAGGTTTCTGAATGCTGGCCGGTTTCGGCATCAGGGTGTCGAGCAGACGCCGCGTCCCTTCGCTGATCCCCTCGCACGCCACCTGCTGCGGCGCTTCGCCCGGCGGCAGCCCCGCCAGCACAAACAGGTGCCGGGTTTCCGTTGCGGTGCACTGCAGGGCTTTCGCTACCGCCACCATCACCGCACTTGAAGGGTTCACGTCCCTGCCCTGCTCAAGCCAGGTGTACCAGGTCACGCCGACATCTGCCAGCATCGCCACCTCTTCGCGGCGCAAACCCGGCGTGCGACGACGACCGCTGCGCGGCAGGCCGAGGCGCTGCGGGTCGAGGCTTTCGCGACGCGCACGTAAAAAGGCCCCAAGCTGCTTGCGGTTGTCGTCCTGTAATGAGGAAGTGGGTTCGGTCATCAGCGTCATACGGCCCCCTGCATGGTAGTGCCAGTACCAGTATAAGCAAGAACTGGTACCCGTTTTTGATATCAGTGATGCTACGTCCATCTGCTGAATGACGCAATGGAGTCACCATGAATACGTCTGTTGTTTCACCGGGTCGCGCAGGCCTGATATTGCTGCTCACGGGCCAGATGCTGCCGCTGATTGATACCTCAATCACCAACGTGGCGCTGGATTCGATCACCCACTCTTTACACGCTTCCGCCACCGAACTGGAGCTGATTGTTGCCCTGTACGGCGTTGCCTTTGCTGTGTGCCTCGCTCTGGGGAGTAAGCTCGGCGATAACCTCGGTCGCCGCCGTCTGTTTATGTGGGGCGTAGCCGCGTTTGGTCTGGCGTCGCTGCTGTGCGGAATGGCCGGGAGCGTGGAACAATTGCTGGGTGCACGCGTGTTACAGGGCGCAGGGGCGGCGCTGATCGTGCCGCAGATCCTCGCCACGCTGCACGTCACCCTGAAAGGGACGGCGCACGCCAAAGCCATCAGTCTGTTTGGCGGGATCGGTGGGATTGCCTTTATTGTCGGTCAGATGGGCGGCGGCTGGCTGGTGTCGGCGGATATCGCCGGGTTGGGCTGGCGAAACGCCTTCTTTATCAACGTGCCAATCTGCCTGCTGGTGCTGGCCCTGAGCCGTCATTTCGTGCCGGAAACCCGCCGTGAAACACCGTCGCGCATTGACTGGCAGGGCACCGCGCTGCTGGCCGTGATTCTTTGCTGCCTGCTGTTTCCGATGGCGCTCGGCCCAGAACTCCACTGGCCCATCACATTGCAACTGGCGCTGGTCGCCGTGATTCCGCTGATGCTGTGGATGCGCGCCAGCGCGATACGTAAGCAGCAGCACGGAGAGCATCCCTTGCTGCCGCCGCGCTTGTTGAAGCTCACCAGCATCCGCTTTGGCATGGTGATCGCTCTGCTATTCTTCAGCGCCTGGTCGGGCTTTATGTTCTGCATGGCGCTGACCATGCAGGCCGGGCTGGGGATGGCGCCGTGGCAGTCGGGGAACAGTTTTATCGCCCTCGGCGTCTCTTATTTTGTCTCCGCCTGGTATGCGCCAAAACTGATTGCCCGCTACAGCATGGGGCGCATTCTGATGACCGGCCTGACGGTGCAGATCGCCGGTCTACTGCTGTTGATTGCCACCTTCTGGCGCTTCGGGCAGGCCAATACCGCGCTGACGCTCGCCCCGGCGACTATTCTGATCGGCTACGGCCAGGCGTTGATCGTCAACAGCTTTTACCGGATTGGGATGCGTGATATCAGCAGCTGCGACGCGGGAGCCGGGAGCGCCATTCTGAGCACCTTGCAGCAGGCTACGCTCGGCCTTGGTCCGGCCATTTTGGGCACGCTGTTCCTGACTTTTGCGCGTCACAACGGCGGGCATTACCCGCAGGCGATGATCGGTTTTCTGAGCATCGAAGTGGTGATGATGCTGACGCTCGGCGGCATTGCTCTGTGGCTGCGCCATCGACTGGAGACTGGTCCGCTGCCTGCATAGCGTCGCGGGTTGCATAATAAAAGCACAGCCTGCATGATAAAAGGAGGATATTCAGGAGACGTTATGCAGGAATTAATTGCTCAGGTTGAAGAGCTAGGAATCGAAATTAATCACACCACTTCGCTGGTGTTAATCTTTGGCATCATTTTACTTACTGCCGTTATTGTCCATCTAATATTGCACAAAGTGGTGCTGCGCCTGTTTGAGAAACGGGCGCAGGCCAGTTCCCATTTGTGGCTGCAAATCATTACCCAGAATAAGTTATTTCACCGTCTGGCCTTTACCCTGCAGGGGATTATCGTCAATGTGCAGGCGGCGCTGTGGCTACAAAAAGGCAGCGAAGCGGCTGAGATATTAACCACCTGCGCCCGACTGTGGGTGATGGTGTATGCCCTGCTCTCGTTCTTCTCGTTATTAGACGTGATCTTCAATTTGTCGCAAAAGCTGGCAACCGCCTCTCAGCTTCCGCTTAAGGGAATATTCCAGGGCGTGAAGTTAGTGAGTGCGATCCTGGTCGGCATTCTGATGATCTCCCTGCTGATTGGGCAGTCACCGGCGATTCTGATCAGCGGCCTTGGCGCGATGGCCGCCGTGTTAATGTTGGTGTTTAAAGATCCCATTCTTGGGCTGGTCGCCGGGATTCAGCTTTCGGCGAACGATATGCTGAAGCTTGGCGACTGGCTGGAGATGCCGAAGTACGGCGCGGATGGCGCAGTGACGGACATTGGCCTGACCACTGTGAAAGTGCGTAACTGGGACAATACCATCAGCACCATTCCCACCTGGGCGCTGGTGTCGGATTCGTTTAAAAACTGGAGCGGGATGTCGGCGTCAGGCGGGCGGCGAATTAAGCGCAGCCTGAGCATTGATACCACCAGCATTCATTTTCTCGACGACCATGAGCAGCAGCGCTTAATTCAGGCCAAACTGCTCAAACCTTATATGGCGGCGCGTCATGAGGAAATTCATCTGTGGAATCAGGAAAATGGTGAAGGGGAATCGGTATTAAATCTGCGCAAAATGACCAATATTGGAACGTTTCGCGCGTATCTGAATGAATACCTGCGCAACCACCCGCGAATTCGTAAAGATATGACCCTGATGGTGCGCCAGCTGGCTCCCGACGCGAACGGTCTGCCCATTGAGATATATGCGTTCACCAATACGGTCATTTGGGCGGAATATGAAACCATTCAGGCGGATATTTTCGACCATATTTATGCCGTGGTCGAAGAGTTTGGTCTGCGTATTCATCAATCGCCCACCGGGAACGATATTCGCTCCCTGGCGGACGCGTTCGCGAAATAATCCTCAGGTACTGGCGCGGGCCACGTAGCGCCAGTCCATCATTACCCTTTCTGTTGGCGCATCCGGGTTATCGATTTTATTCAGCAATAAATTCACCGCTTTGCGCCCGATATCTCGCGACGGCTGCTCGATGGTGCTGAGCGGCGGCGAGACCATCTCTGAAAGCTCTGTGCCGTCGAAACCGATCACCGCGATATCCTGCGGCACCCGTAGCCCGGCCTGTTCAATGGCACGCAGCGCGCCTGCCGCCAGGGTGTCTGACACCGCGAACACCGCGTCAGGTGGGTTATCCGCCAGCAGATTTTTCATCGCTTCCATCCCCGCGCTGGAGCTGAGATCGCTCGCGTATTCCACCACCTGATAATCGAGGCAGCGCAGGTGCAGCACGCTTTTATACCCGCGTTCGCGCAGGCGGGCGTATTTGTAGCTGAGATCGTGGTTGATCAGCGCGATGCGCTGACGTCCGCCGTCCGCCAGCTGGCTGACCACGTGCTGCGAGGCGTCTACATCGTTAATTCCGACGCAGGAAACGGTGCCAGAATCAGCGTATTCTGCGCACTGCACCCACGGGGCGCTTCCGATCAAGGCCGAGAGTTCTGGCAGTTTCGAGAACGCGTCCATAGTGATGATCCCATCGACGATTTTCCCCGACAGCAGGCTCAGGCCGGAGCGTGAACGTTCCAGATCCGAACCGGAATTACAGAGTAAAATGCGATAGCCGTTTTTCTCGGCCTCTTCCTCAATGCCTTTCACCACTTCGCCGCAGAACGGGTTGGCGATGTTGGAGACCATCACGAGGATCATGTAGCTGCGCGCGGTGCGGAGCTGGCGCGCCAGCAGATTAGGCTGGTAGTTACTCTCTTTGATCGCCTGCAAGACGCGCTCGCGGTTTTTCGCTTTCACCGAGTCGCTGTTATTAAGCACGCGCGAGACGGTCGCCACCGAGACACCGGCGAGCTGAGCGATTTTCTGAATAGACATAACGACGATAGATCCTGCAGTGGGCGTATCACTCAGGCTAACACAAATTTGCTGCCCGGCGAACCGGGCAACACCTCATCGTTCAACGCGAACCCAGCGCTGCTGTTGATGGCTTTTGACAATGGCATCAATGATATACATCACGTTTGCGCCGTCGTGAAAGGTGGCAAATGTCGGCTGTTCCGGCATCGCACCTGCCTGCACGGCGCGATAAAACTGCGCCATCATGTTCTTAAAGGCATCGGGCCAGCCTTCGATGTGCCCGCCGGGGAAGTGGGCGCTGTCGGCGACGTCCGTATTCATCAGGCCCGGATCGTCCGTCAGAAGCTGATTGGCCCGATCGCGATGACCGATCCACAGCTGCTGCGGAATTTCCTGATCCCAGGCGACGGATTGCTCGCTGCCGTTGATTTCAAAACTCAGCCGGTTTTTGCGCCCAGCGCTAACCTGCGAGACGCTGAAACTGCCTTTGCTGCCGTCGTCAAAGCGGAACAGAATCGAGCCAAAATCCTCGGTGGTGACGGGTTTGTCCTCATACACGGCGGACACATCCTGGGTAAACGTTTGGTTGCCCGCCACGTTGGCTTTACGCGTCGGCCAGACGATCGACAGATCGGCCATCACCTCGACGATCCGTCGCCCGGTGACAAACTGTACTGTGTCGCACCAGTGCGAACCGATATCCGCCACCGCCCGCGAAGCCCCGCCCAACGCGGCCTCGACGCGCCAGTTGTAGTCGGTTTCGCGCAGCATCCAGTCCTGCAAATAACTGCCGTGCGAGGCGAACAGCCGGCCGACGCTTCCGGCACGCATCATGCTTGCCGCCTGGCGCACCATCGCAAACTGGCGATAAACAAAGCTCACGCCGTGAACCACGCCCGCCTGTTCAGCCAGCGCCACCAGCCCCCGCGCCTCTTGCGGGGTCATGCACAGCGGTTTTTCCGAGAACACATGTTTGCCCGCCGCCAGGATTTGCATGTTGATCTGTGCGTGCAGATTATTCGGCGTGCAGTTGTGAACCACCTGCAAACCCGGATGGGCGAGCAGTTCGTCCACGCTGGCGTAAGCGTGAGGCACATTCAGCGCCCGCGCCTTTTCCTGCGCCTGCTCAAGCGTGCCATCGCACAGGGCGACCACCTGCACAAAACCGAGGCGGCGCAGGGCCTCGATATGCGCCGGGCCAATAAATCCGCTGCCAACGATCCCGACGTTAATCATTCGCGCCCCCTGCGGCAAAATCGTCAAACGCGCGGCCCGAAACTGGAATGATGTGGCGGCGGATGAACTCGCTGCCCTCGCTCGCGCCTACGTCCCCATCCTTCATGCAGCATTCCCATTCCAGTACCGCCCAGCCGTCGTAGTCGTATTGCGTGAGTTTGCTGAAGATCCCTTTGAAATCGATCTGCCCGTCGCCAAGAGAACGAAAACGTCCGGCGCGATTGATCCACGCCTGATATCCGCCGTAGACGCCGCTGCGCCCGTTGGCGCGGAACTCAGCGTCTTTGACGTGAAACGCCTTGATTCGGGTGTGATAGAGATCGATGAACGCCAGGTAATCCATGTGCTGCAACGCCATGTGGCTTGGATCGTAGAGAATGTTGCAGCGCGGGTGGTTGTCGACCAGCGCAAGAAAACGCTCGAAAGTGACGCCATCGTGCAGGTCTTCGCCCGGATGTAGCTCAAAGCAGAGATCGACGCCGTGCTCATCATAGCAGTCCAGAATAGGACGCCAGCGCCTGGCGAGTTCAGCAAACGCGTCGCGAAAACGCTGCTCGTTGTGCGGCGGCCACGGGTAGAAAAACGGCCATGCCAGCGAGCCGGAAAACGTCGCGTGAGCGGTGAGTCCCAGCTTTGCCGACGCCGCCGCAGCCTTTTTGACCTGCGCCGTTGCCCACGCCTGTCGCGCCGCATCGTTTCCGCGCACCTCAGGCGGCGCAAAGTGGTCAAACGCCTCGCCGTACACCGGATTCACCGCCACCAGTTGGCCTTCCAGATGCGTCGACAGTTCGCTGATGACCAGCCCGTGTTCGGCCAGTTTCCCCGTGATGTCATCGCAATACGTCTGGCTGCTCGCCGCTTTTTCCAGATCAAATATCTGCGGATGGTTGCACGGAATTTGCAGGGCTTTGTAGCCCTTGCCTGCCGCCCAGCCCGCCAGCCCGTCGAGCGAGTTAAACGGTGCGTGTGCCCCGATAAACTGTGACAGAAAAATACCCGGTCCCTTAATCGTCCTCATACCACCTCCAAAAAATTACGCCTTGTCATCGTCATATTTAAACGAGAACAGGAAAATCAACGCGATAACAGCCGCAGCCACCGCCGGGATCCACCAGAATGTAACCCACGCCTGCGGTACGTCCTGCCCCGCTACCAGGCGTTTGTACAACGCGCCGGAAATTTGCGAGCCGAGCAGCATGCCGATGCCGTAGGTGAACATTACGATCATGCTCTGCGCCTGGCCTTTCACCTTTTCACCCGCCACGCGGTCGGTATAGATAAAGCCGACAACAAAGAAGAAGTCGTAGCACACACCGTGGAGCAGAATGCCGAGATACAGCAAGAAACGCCCCTCTTCACTCACACCGAGCGCAAAAAACGCATAGCGCACAAACCACGCCAACATGCCAATCAGCAGCATGTATTTGACGCCGAGGCGGCGGAACAGCAGCGGGATCACCAGCATAAAGACGATCTCAGACATCTGCCCGAACGACATGGCGGTGCTGACATCCTGAATCCCTGCATCAGCCAGATATGACGCGGTGTAGGCGTAATACGTGCCGAGCGGCACGGAGATCAGCATCGCGCACAAGGAGAAGATAAAGAAGTGGCGGGTTTTGAGCAGCGCAAAGGCATCCGCGCAGAACAGATCGCGCACGGCAACCGGCAACCCTTTAGCTGGGGCTGGCGTGTGCGGCAGCGTCAGGCTATAGGCGGCCAGCAGAACAGAACTGACGGCTGCGACCTGGAAAATCGTTACGCTGGCTGAAACACCCGTTACGCCAATGAAAATCCCGGCCACAATCCAGCCGATGGTGCCAAAGACGCGCACCACCGGGAAGGTTTTATCGACGTTCGCCAGGCTGTGAAACGCGATGTTGTTGGTTAGCGCCAGCGTCGGCATGTAGCAGAGCGTGTAGCCAAACAGCAGGCCAATCAGCAGAGCGCCGTTTTCAGCGATCAGTGCGCCAGGCACGAACCACAATATCGCCGCGCCGGCCAGGTGCATTACCGCCATCACCTTTTGCGAAGGAAAGAAGCGGTCTACCAGCATCCCGAGCACAAACGGCGACAGAATGGACGCAATCGGACCTGCGGAAAACGCATCACCAATGAGCAGCGACATGTTGTGCTGGGTCATCACCAGCCCAAGCGTGACCGACCAGCTACCCCAGATAAAAAACTGTAAAAACATCATCAGCGACAGCCGCGGAACCAGCAGCCGGTGCTGCGCTATCGCCTTTCCACCACTTTCAGTTGTTGACACCATGATAAGCCTCACCTGTAAAAAAGTAATCGATTACAAAACACATCAAACAAAAAGTAATCGATTACAAAACAAAGATCCTGCTGATCAAAACAGAACTGCGAGAGCGGTCACGATCTAAATTTTCATGTCCTTCGCCACGCTTTCTCCACGATCACACATCTCGTTACATTTACCCGATAAATTAGCCTGCTCTTAATTCATTAAATACTTATGATTCCGATTCTCATTTAAATAACTACACAACAACACTTCCGGACAGGAAAAATGACCTCTTTTAATGGCAGGGAATTAACGAAACCGTTCACGGTTTCACTTATTGCGCTGGCGATCCAGACCGTTGTTCACCCGGCGCTGGCGGCAGAGAACAAAAGCGAACAGGAGATGGTGGTTTACGGGGATGCCAGTACCGCCGCATCTGAACAACAGGATTACGCGGTCAAAACGACGCGTGCGGGGACCAAAATGCTGCTGGCTCCGCGCGATATTCCGCAGTCGGTAAGCGTGGTGACGCAGCAGCGAATGAAAGATCAGGATCTGCAAAATATCGACGAGGTGTTGACCAACGCCACCGGCGTGTCGTCCCAGCAAATTGACAGCGAGCGTTCGAACTACTTCTCGCGCGGGTTTGAAATCACCAACTTCTCTTACGACGACATCCCGACATCAATGGGTGACGCGTGGAACTTCGGTGATGCCACGGAAGACACGGCGATTTACGATCGTATCGAAGTGGTGCGCGGCGCGGCAGGCCTGATGACCGGCGCGGGCGATCCGGGGGCGTCGGTGAATATGGTGCGTAAACGTGCCGACAGCAAGACCGTCACCGGCAACGTCAGCGCCAGCTACGGCAGCTGGAATAAACAGCGCTACGTCGCCGACCTGTCTGCCCCGCTCAACTCTGACGGCAGCCTGCGCGGGCGCGTGATCGCCGGATATCAGGATCAGGACAGCTGGCTGGATCGCTACGGTAAGCGCAAAAAATTCCTTTATGGCGTGATGGATGCGGATCTGACGGACAACACCACCCTTTCGCTCGGCTGGGATTATCAGCAAACCAACACCGCCAATCCAACCTGGGGCGGCTTGCCGAGCCTGTACAGCAACGGTTCGCGTACCCATTACGATCGCAACGTTAACACCTCGGCGGACTGGACCGGGTATTCCATCGAATCGCGCAAAGTGTTCGCCAACCTGTCGCACAACTGGGATAACGGCTGGTCGGTACGCTTCAACGGTACCCACGGCGAGCAAAACTTCAATGACACCCTGCTCTATGTGATGGGCAACCCGGACGCCACCACCGGCGACGGTGCAAGCGGCTGGGGGAGCAAAGATCGCGGCAAGCGTACCCTCGACTCTTTTGATTCTTACGCCAGCGGCCCGTTCGAACTGCTCGGGCGTCAGCACCAACTGATGGCCGGTGCCAGCTACAGCCGCCAGCATAACGCCACCTTCAGTAAAGATGGCCCGATGGACAGCGTTGGCATATTTAACAATAGCTGGGACGGCAGCGTCGCAGAGCCAGCGTGGGGCGACTGGTATCAGAACGCCGATGACATCGTGCGTCAGAAATCAGCCTACACCGCGACCCGCCTGTCGCTGGCCGATCCGCTGTCGCTGATTTTGGGCGCGCGTTATACCCAGTACAGCACCAACGGCAGCAGCGGCGATATGCGTAAATACAACACCACGCCGTACGGCGGCCTGGTGTATGACATTACCGACAGCCTGTCGGCGTACGCCAGCTACACCTCGATTTTCGCGCCACAGACCAAGCGCAGCAAAGACGGCGCGTGGCTCTCGCCAGTGACCGGGAAAAACTACGAAACCGGGCTGAAAGCCGACTGGATGGACGGTCGCCTGACGACTAACGTTGCGGTGTTCCGTATCGAGCAGGAAAACGCGGCAGAGGCCATCAGCGGAGAGTTTGTGAACGGTTCCAGCGAGCAGGCCTACCGTGCGACCACCGGTGCGGTGAGCAAAGGCGCGGAGTTTGAGGTGAATGGCGCGGTGACCGACGATTTACAGCTGACCTTTAGCGCCACGCGCTACGTTGCCACCGATTCGGATGGTCGCTTCAACAGCTATGCGCCGCAGACTCAGCTGAAACTCTTTAGCCGCTATCGCGTGCCGGTACTGCCGGACCTGACCGTCGGCGGCGGCGTGAACTGGCAGAATCGGGTGTATAAGGACGTGACCGGGCCGGACGGGGAAACTCAGCGTTTATACCAGGGTAGCTACCCGTTAGTGGATCTGTTTGCGAAGTATCAGCTGACCAAACAACTGGCGGTGCAGGCCAACGTCAGCAATCTGTTTGATCGAGAATATTATTCGTATCTCGACGACTCGGCAGTGTACGGCGAGCCGCGCAGCGTGTCGGTGAGTATGAGTTATTTGTTCTGATGTAAAACGGGCCGCAGTTGTCATCACGGGGTCTGGCGATAATGTCGTAATAAATAATATAACGACTGTCGTTGGGCCTTCCCCCCCCTTAATTCAATCGGAATTATTATGTTTTAGAAGAAAAATACTATCAGTTCTAATGCATCTTGCAAATTACTCCGCGATAACTTCCCCATCATTATTAATAAGAATAACTTCAATTCATAGCGGAAATTTATCTGGACAATTTAACTCAAGGCTTTATTATGAGGACTGTTTTTTTATTTATGCCGCCTCTGAATATACATCCAATTTTTAATGTTTTTCTTTACATGAATGTTGAATGCATGTTCACAACAATACCTACAGTTGTTAATCACTTTCGCAAGGCATTATTACAAAACAAAGCAAGTTGTTGTTTTATAAAATAAATTAGCGCCACTTAATTAATAATTTATATTTCCGATATTGGTGTCAGCACATATTTTATTTAAGCTACAGGTCCTCTGCTGAACAATATATATGTTTTCATCATTTGTTCACAGTCTGTTTTTCAAGTTCACTTAACCTTCAGAGCTAAAATATTTTATGAAAACTTCAGCCCTCTCTTTCTTTGCTATGTCTCTCTGCGCATCTCTTTTTGCGACAGAGGCGGCCCATGCCAGCGACGGTGATGTGACGTTTAATGGGAAAATCATTGATTCGGCCTGTACCGTCAGCGGTGTAAATGGTAGCGGCAATGCCAACGGTACCATTGTCACGTTGCCAGACATCACCACCGGGGCCTTTGATGCGACCTCTAAAATGGCAGGCATCACACCGTTTACCATCGATCTGACCGGTTGCGATGTCACCACGATGCATAATGCTACCGTCCACTTTTCCGGCACCGCGGATACAACCGATACCACCATCCTCAAAAACACCAAAGCGACCAACGGAGTCGGTGTGGCCATTCTGGAAAATGATGGCGTGACGCTGGTAGACATTAATACCGGTACCTACTCTAAACCTCAAACGCTGGCCACCGGCAGCAATGCACTAAAATTTAAGGCCGCTTATAAAGCGAACTCCACCGTAGCTTCCGTAACGTCAGGCGACGTTCAGTCCCGAGCGATTTTTGACGTTTCCTACCAGTAATTACCTTTATATCGTTTCGTTTTAACCAGTCTGACTCCACCTTTTCACACTTTAAGTGGGAAAAGGTGGCCTTACGGCTGCGTCCATATATCACATTAATCAATGGGGGGGGGGGAGTATGCAAAAATATACCTTAGTAGCCCCTTCCCCCCTTCTCATTATTTTATCATTAATGGTTTTCTCTGCTCATGCCGCAGACGAAACACCTATATTTGACCCTGAGTTTTTAAAGCAAGGGAGCGTAGACACTCGCCTTCCATCAGCATTTTATCAGGCTGATGCGATCAGCAGTGGTATGAAGGAAATCAACGTCTCCGTCAATGGCGCGGAAGCCAAAAAAATAAACCTGGAATATATTTCAACCGGCAATGACGGTAAATCAGCCCCCTGCTTCACCTCTACAATTCTGAATCAGTTAAATATTAATCCCACAGGATTAAATAAAGCGGCATTCACACCTGCGAATAAACTGCCGGGAGAAAGTTGCCTCGATATCAGCGCAAAATGGCCCGAGCTGCACTTTAGCTATGATGAGGGTAACCAGAACGGAACCCTTACACTGCCGCAGTCCGCTATTCTGGAGAGCAATCCCTTGACTGCCGTCAACCCAGCCATGTGGGACAAAGGGGTCAACGCAGTGCGCGTTAACTATAGCGGTTACACCTACCACACAAGCAGCCACGGAGATAACCAGAATTCAACCTCAGACTCCAGCTACCTGAGCCTCAATTCCGCCGTCAATCTCGGCCGCTGGCGCTTATACAGTTTCGATACTTTTAACAAATCTGATGGGCAGCAATGGGAAGATAACCACGATCGTGCTTACGGCGAAACGGATATCAATAGCTTGCTGTCGACACTGACGATGGGAGATGTCTACAGCTACTCGCCAGGAAGCGTGATGGGCGTGATACCGATGAAAGGTATCGCCCTGGGTACCAATACCCAGATGTTGCCCGGTGAAGCGTTTAGCTACACGCCAGTTATCCGTGGCGTGGCAAACAGCAATGCAAAAGTGGTTATTCGTCAGCGCGGCAGCATTATTTACAGTAAAGCCGTTCCGCCAGGCGCGTTTGCCATCACCGACCTGACCAGCGGCCAGCGGGGCGCAGACCTCGATGTCAGCGTTGAGGAAAGCGATGGCAGTAAGCAGGAATTCAGCGTTCCCTACACTTCACTGCCGGATATGATCCGCCCCGGCAGTTGGCGATATAACGTCAGTGCCGGGCAATATCGCAGCAGCAACTCTCTTAGCCATTCACCCGAACTTGCTCAGGCGAGCATTGAATATGGGTTAAATAAATTGACCCTGAGTAACGTTGTATTAGCCGGTGAAGGATATCAGTCGCTGGCTGTCAGTAGCGCATATGATTTGGGGTTCTGGGGCAGTATGTCCCTCGACTGGGCTATCGAGAAACAGGCGAACTATGCGCGTAAAGATGAAGACGACGCGAGCGCAAATCAGTCTCCGGGCCAGGCCGTCAGGGTGCTCTATGCCCGTCAGTTTGACAGTACCAATACGTCATTCCAGGTTTCCGCCTATCGTTTCCGTACCCCCGATTTCCAGTCATTCAGCGAGTATGCCGATCAGCGATGGGGCGACGCTGACAACAACACGTCTCATCGTAAAAATGAGATTGAACTCACGTTAAATCAGGGGCTTGGGGAACTGGGGAGCAGCTATTTTACCGTTGATAATCAAGAATATTATCCGTATGAAGGCGAAACGCAAAGCAACCAGCGCTCGATCACTTTGGGTTTCAATACCCAAATAAAAATGGCGTCGTTGGGCCTCAGCGCCAGCGTTAACCAAAGCCCCGGTGAGATCACGGATAGACAGCTATCCTTGAGTTTGTCGATGCCACTCGACTTTGGCGCTCATCACAACACCAGTCTGTCGCTGATGTCGAACACCAGCAAGGGCAACAATAGTCAAATGGCAACGCTCTCTGGATCAGAGCTGGATAACACTCTGGATTACAGCATGTCAGTACAGCGCAATCAGGGTGGCGAATACTCCCCAGGCGTGTCAGCAAACTATCGCACACCTGCTGCAAGCTATAGTGCCAGTAGCTCGTTTAGCCCTGACACCAGCCAGTACTCGCTGGGCATGTCCGGCGGTGTACTCGGTTACAGCAACGGTGTCATTTTCTCGCAGAATCTGGGGGACACAGTGAATATTGTTGAAGCCCCCGACGCGGACAACGTCGCCATAGACGGACAACCGGGCGTTCGTACCAATAAACAGGGTAAAGCTGTCGTGCCTTACGTGACGCCATACCGCGAGAACACCATTTCACTGAATACCCGCACCGCCAACCAGAATGTGGAGCTGGTTAACAGTGGGATGAACGTCACGCCGACACACGGCGCCGTGACAGTCACCCATTTTGTCACCCGTGTCGGACGCCGGGCGATGGTAAAACTCACGCTGGAAAACGGGCAGAACGCACCGTTTGGCGCTTATGTTTATCAGGACAACGTCGAAGTCGGCATGGTAGCCAGCGACGGTAAGCTCTATTTATCCGGCGTTTTAGCCAAAGGCGAGACGCCTCTGTTAGTCCACTGGGGAGATAAAGGCGGTGAAGAGTGTCATTTCATTTTGCCTCCCGCGACGGGGAAATCTTCCGACTGGTATCAGCAAACTCAACAAACTTGTCATACAGGTGCACTATGAAACACACGTTCCGCTCACACTTTCTCATCATGATGGGAATGCTTTCACTCCTGGCCACTGGAAGTACGCTGGCCGCCGTCAGGCCAGAGGCAACGCGCGCGATTATTTATATCAGCGATAAAGAAGGCAGCGTGCAGATGAAAAATGACAGCAAAGATACCACCTACCTGGTGCAGTCATGGCTCGAGGATTTAAAGGGCAGCGATAAAAATATCCCAATAGTCCTCACTCCCCCGTTATTTAAAATCGATCCAAATAAAGAAGCCCGCCTCAGATTACTGGTAATGCCTGGCTCGCTGCCAACCGATCGGGAAACCGTCTACTGGCTGGTCATGCAGGAGATTCCACCGGCACCAAAAGTGAAAAGTAACCAGCTCGTCCTGGCCGTTCGCTCCCGCATCAAGGTGTTTGTTCGACCTGCGGGTCTGGAAGGAGATCCCAAAGAAAGTGTCACTAAACTTCACTGGAGAACGGAAAGCGATGGGGGTAAACGCTGGCTGGTGGCACAAAACCCAACGCCATATTACGTCAGTTTCTCAACGCTGATGCTCAACGGCCAGAGTGTTATCGACAAACATCCGATGGTCCCTGCAAAAGGGGAAATGCGCTATGAAATTCCGGCAAAGGCTGCAACTGGCTCGGCTCAGTTGAGCTACTCTGCCATTAATGATTTTGGCGGTGAAACAGCCATTCAACATGCGTCGCTCAGCAATTAATCCTTTGTCGAACCTGAGGGGAAGTGAGGGATTTATGAATAAGACCTTTAACACGTTATCTTTATTGGTGGCCAGCAGCTTTGCTTTCATCAGCGTTGATGCATTCGCTTCATCACCGACCTGTCAAATTGATACCGGCGGGGTGAAACCCTTTAGCCTGATGACCGCCGATCAACCGATTACTGTTGATCCCGGAACACCGGATGGCACCGTCGTTAAGCACTGGGATTTCGGTGAATTTTTGCCAAGCATGCGAATCTCCTGTACGACCAATGGGGAGTATTATGATTTCCCGGACGGGTTCAACGGTGAACTCTGGATGGCACTTTACCTTATCAATAACGCGGTTATGATCCCGGTTAAAGGATGGGGTTTCACCTCAAATTCAGGGCTATATCTTAAACTTTATCTCAAACCGCTTTCCGTCAGCGGCGCGACGGTGACCAACGGCTATCCGCCCGCTGAGCTGGTGAGCGGTAAAGCAATGAATGAGACATACCCTATTGGCACCAAAGCAGATTCGGTAGCCTTCCAGTTTGGCGGACAGTACAACGACAATAAAACAGCCTGGCTTTACGATCCGACAAAAAATTATGCCGTTCAGGCAATGGCTGCGGATTTAATCAAAAACGGTACCGTCGCCTATGACGGGATGCCGGTGATGATTGGCTCGCAGCTGCGTTTTGATTTAGAGAATATGAACACTGGATCCACTTCTGTTTACGTTAACTTAGGGACTGGGGTCTATATCTCACAGTCCAGCTGTAGCCTTGTCGATAAAAGGCAGACGGTTCAACTGCCGGACTATACCAAGCAATCTACCGGGGGGTTCCCAAAAGAAGGGGATCACGTTCCCTTTGATCTCTCGTTCAGCTGTGGAGCGGCATTCAGCAATTTGGATATCACCTTTACCGACGCTAACGTCGGCGGAAGTTCTGAGGACTACCTCAATGTCTTTAATGCACAGAACAATAAGGTGATTGATGGACTGGGCGTCAAATTGTTCGATACTGCGGGAAGCGCCATCCAGATTGGTGAGAAAGTTCATACGGGCAGCGTTAATGAAGGCGTCTCCAGTCATCGCTTCTATGCTGCAATGACGCAAACTGCGGCGAAGGTGTTGTCCGACGGACAAAATTTTTCCGGCGATGTGACCGCCAAAGCCGATATCACGATGACCTATTATTAAGAAAACAAGGGGACCGCTCTACACAGGTCCCCTTGTTATGCTCATACCCTGCGATGCTTAATGACGTCGCGATAACTTAAACGCCACGAATAAAAACACCACCCACACCGGCAGCAGCAACGCTGACAGCCGCATATCGTCGAGGGTGCACATCAGCACCAGGATCATCCCAAGGAAGGCGATACACAGGTAGTTACCCGCCGGATAGAGCAGCGCTTTAAATTGTGTTTCACGCCCTTTGCGACGCATCGCCGCGCGAAAGCGCAGGTGCGCCAGGCAGATCATAATCCAGTTCAGCAGCAGGGTTGCCACCACCAGCGCCATCAGCAGACCGAAGGCCTCTTTCGGCAGCAGGTAGTTGATCAGCACCACCAGCGAGGTGATCCCCCCGGACAGCAGCAGCGAATTGACCGGCACGCCGCGACGGCTCACGCGAGTTAAGAACTTCGGCGCGTTGCCCTGCACGGAAAGGCCAAACAGCATACGGCTGTTGGAATAAACGCCGCTGTTATAAACCGACAGTGACGCCACCAGAATGACGAAGTTCAGCGCCGAGGCCACCAGATTGCTGTTCATATCGTGGAAAATCATCACGAATGGGCTGCTATCGGATTTGACTTCGACCCACGGATAGAGCGCCAGCAGGACCACCAGCGAACCGATATAAAACAGCAGAATACGGTACACCACCTGGTTGACCGCTTTCGGAATGCTTTTGTGCGGATCGCGCGCTTCAGCCGCCGTGATGCCGATCAGCTCCAGTCCGCCAAAGGAGAACATGATCACCGCCAGGGACATAATCAGCCCCTTCCAGCCTGTCGCCAGGAATCCGCCGTGTTTCCACAAGTTATCGATGTTAGCGCGCTCGCCGCCATGACCCGAGAACAGCAGCCACAGGCCAAAGCCGATCATGCCGATAATCGCCACCACTTTGATCAGCGCAAACCAGAACTCGGTTTCGCCGTACAGACGGACGTTCACGAGATTCACGGCGTTGATGATAATGAAGAAGGCGGCGGCCCAGATCCACGTCGGGACATCCGGCAGCCAGTACTGCATATAAATGCCAGCGGCGGTAAGCTCAGCCATGCCGACCAGCACAAACATCACCCAGTAGTTCCAGCCAGAAAGAAAGCCCGCAAACGGACCCCAGTATTTATAGGCAAAGTGTGCAAAAGAGCCGGATACCGGCTCTTCGACGACCATCTCGCCGAGCTGGCGCATGATCAGAAAAGCGATCACGCCCGCAATGCCGTATCCCAGCAGAACCGCTGGACCGGCCATCTGAATCGCAGGCCCGATGCCGAGAAACAGCCCGGTACCAATCGCGCCGCCGAGGGCAATTAACTGAATATGTCGATTTTGCAAACCACGTTGCAGCGTCGGTGTCTGTTCCGACGATGCTTCAGAAACCGCATTGTCTGAAGCGGATGACGCGTCTCTCACGTCTGACCCCTGTGTATTTTTAGTGAAGGGGCACCTTTTAACACTTCGAGTCTGCAGGAGCAAGTTGCAGGCCGGATCGCAAAGACCGGGATGAATTAGAAATCATGGCTGGGTATGATGTTGAAAACCCAAACCAGACAGAGTGACCTATGACTGTGAAACCTTTTTACCCTATCGGAACCCCAGGCAAGCCCTGGACCGCAGCCGAAAAGCAGCAGTGGCGCGAGAGCCAGACGCGTTTTCGAAGCTATGAAACTGACGTGCTGAACGCCATTAATGCACTAAAACCTCGCTATGACGTGAGTCAATACGGCGAATTGCACTATGGCGACCAAAAATTCCCGCTGATGGCGCTGAAATCGCAACACTGGGACGACAGCCTGCCCGTCGCGCTGATCACCGGCGGCGTCCACGGATATGAAACCAGCGGCGTGATGGGGGCGCTGAGCTTCCTCTCTGAATATCAGAATGAGTACGCGGGAAAAATCAATTTACTGGTGGTGCCGTGCGTCAGCCCGTGGGCGTATGAGCACGTGACCCGCTGGAACTATGATGCCGTGGATACCAACCGCCAGTTCTGGGCACAAGGTGAAGGTGAAGAAGCCCGCGCGCTGATGGCGTTTACCGCCCCGCTGAAAGGCAAATTCCTGCTGCACGTCGATCTGCACGAAACCACCGACAGCGATGAAAGCGAGTTCCGTCCGGCGAAAGCGGCGCGAGACGGCGAGCCGTTTGAGCCGGGAACCATTCCCGATGGCTACTATCTGGTGAGCGATACGCAGAATTCGCGGCTGGATTTCCAGGCGGCCATTATTGCTGCCGTGGAGAAAGTGACTCACATTGCCCCTGCGGATAAGAACGGCAACATGCTGGACTACCCGGTCGTCAGCCACGGTGTGGTGGAGTATGACAACAATGCCTACCACCTTTGCGCCACCCTGACAGGCGCGCCATTTACTACCACCACCGAAGTGTATCCCGACAGCCCGGACGCCACGCCTGAAGCCTGTACGCGAGCACAGGTTGTGACCGTTCGCACTGCAATAGAGTTTGCGTTAGCACACGCTTAAGAATGGATGGGGCATCCGTGCCCCTGATAACGAGGGTAACGCTTAGAACTCGTAGCCGACGGAAACCTTAAAGGTGCGCGGCTCGCCCTGGAACACGTAGGTTCCAGAGTCGTCTACGCTGGCCCAGTAGTTTTCGTCTGTGACGTTGTCGATACCAGCACGTACGGTCATCTGATTCTGGTTATGGTTTACCGCGAAGCGATAGCGCATACCCAGATCCAGTGTGGTGTAGCTGTCGAGCTTTTTGCTGTTCGCCAGATCCGCGTACTGAGAACCGGAGTGATTCACGCGCGCCGTCGCCGTCAGGCCGTCGATCGGTTTGATGTCATATTCCGCACCCAATACGGCGTAGAAGTTCGGCACGCCGATGACCTTATTACCCTGATTGAGACCGTTATTGGTTTTGGTCATCTCCGCCTGCAGCCAGGTTGCGCTGGCGTTCAGACGCATTCCCAGCATCGGCTCGCCAAACACGTTCAACTCAACGCCACGGTTACGCTGTTCAGCGTCCAGACCATAGTGTTTAGTGACGCTATCGAGGATCGCCGACGGCATTTTGATTTCGAACAGCGCCAGCGAGCCGCCCACGCGACCAAAGTCCGCTTTCACACCCACTTCGTTCTGCTTAGAGTGAACAATGCCGGTGCTCTGACCGTAGTTAGTAGCGGTATTCGGCGCGGTTTTACCCGGCTGCAACGCTTCCGTATGGTTGGCGTAGAGCGAGAGTTCTTCCCACGGTTTGTAGACCACGCCATACGTTGGCATCCAGCGACTGCCGTCAAAGGCATCGGCGTCGCTTTCTGCACCGGTCTTTTTGTTGTATCCGCGAATCACCACTTTTTGATGGCGCGCGCCAGCGGTGAACAACAGTTTGTCGTCCAGCACGCCGAGGGTGTCGCTCAGCAGCCAGCCCTGCGTGCGGGTGCGGCCGCTGGTGAGGGGATCGCTGTAATTGCCGCCAGAGCCATTGAAGTTGGTGCTGTCAGGCTTATCGACGCCGGTGTTGTGGTAGATGTTGGTGACCGGGTTATCCGCCGCCGCCGACATCTTCCAGGCGATTTTTTCGTTTTTGGTCATCGCCGAGTAGCCAACGTTGACTTTGTGCGAGACAAAACCGGTATCGAAGTTACCGCGAATGCCCGCCATGCCGCTCATGGAGTCGCTGATGCGGTTGGTGTCCAGACGCGTCGCCGTGGCTTTACCGCTCTTATCCATCAGCTTCGCGCCGCTGTACAAGCCCTCTTCGTGGGCGTGCTGTGCGCCCAGCCCGGTGTAAGCGGTCCAGTTATCGGTGATGTCATACTCGCTGCGCCACATACCGAATTCGTTTTCGATGTTGCTGTAGGCCCATTTCTGCGAGTAGTTACGGTCGTTTTTCGGTGGCGTCGGCACAAAATCGACCGCCGAAATGTTCACACCCGTTTCGCTGCCGTGGAAGGTTTTCTTCTGATAACCCATGTCGACAGAGGTGCGGAAGTTGTCGCCTTTGTAATCCAGACCGGTGGAGAGCAGCGTGGTGCGGCGGCGGTCGTTAGCAACCGGCGCTTCGCCTTCACGGTGAACCAGATTCACGCGTGCGCCAAACTGATCGCCTTCGCCAAAGCGACGGCCAGCATCCAAAGTGGTGCCGATTTGCGAATCGGAGGTGTAATCCACACCGATTTTGGCCTGCGGCGTGTCGCCCGCGTGTTTGGGTTCCAGGTTAATCATCCCGCCGACGCCGGAACTGGCCGCGCCGTTCATCAGGGAGTTGGCCCCTTTGAAGATCTCAATGCGATCGACCATCTGGGTATCAACAACCTGACGCGGCAGAACGCCGGACAGACCGCCAAAGGTCATGTCGTCGCCGTCGAATTTCAGACCGCGAATGCGATAGCTTTCGGCGCTGTTGCCGTAGCCCTGCACCGATTGCACGCCCGCATCGTTCGCGACCACGTCGGCAATGGTTTTGGCCTGCTGGTCTTCAACCAGTTTTGCGGTGTAGCTGATGATGTTGAACGGCACATCCATCGCGCTCTGCTGGCCGAGCATTCCCATGCGGCCGCCGTTAGCGACCTGCCCATCGAGAAAAGCCGGAACCAGCTGATCGCCGCCCGGTTTGAACTCACTGGCTGGAGCGGATTGCACCACAATGGTGTCTTCTTTGGAGGTTTCCGCCGCGAAGGCGGAGTGCGTAACCGCGCCGATAGCGAGTGCCAGCAGCGTTTTATTTAAAGGGGTGTTGGTCATAACTAACTCGTTCAATAGTCGCGCAAAAATGGCCCGTTTCCGGGCCTGATTATTTATAGGGGTTTATTTCAGTGAAATTCTGACTACGCTGTCCGGCCCGTTGGTCGAATGGTCTTTGTTGAAAGCCTGTTTAACGGTGACGTACAACGTCTGGCCATCGTCCGACAGCAGCAGGCTGTTCGGATTTGGCGGCAGTTCCCAGGTTTGCTTTACGGCATACGTGGTGGCATCCAGGCTCAGCAGTTTTCCGCTTTCGCGTTGGGAGATGTAAAGTTCATTGCGTTTGGCGTTGAATTTCACCGCCAGCGAATCGCCTACATCGAGTTGTTTGAGCACCTTGCCGGTGTGGATATCCAGCACCAGCGTGGTTTTGGCTTTGGAGTTGTCGGTCACGAACAGGCGGCCAGTGGCTTTGTCTTCTGCCATGTTCAGCAGCAGCGCCGGTTTATCACCGAGCGGTTTCCAGCGTTTTTCGATGCGATTAGTGCGCGGATTGATGATCAGGATTTCGCCGCCGCCGTTGGCAACATAGATGCGCTGGGTCTGTTCAGACCACAGCAGCCCGGTGACCCACTGTCCGGCGTTTTTGATGGTTTTTTTCAGCTTCAGCGTTTCGGCATCGACTACCCAAACCACCGCCGGATCGGCAACGCCGCCGATATAAAGCGTCCCGTCATGGAGCAACACTTGACGCGCGCCGTAGGGGAAGCCCTCTTTGTTGCGCTCGGTAAACAGCAGACGCTTTTTCACTTTGCCGTCAGCGGTATTGATGGCGCTGATGCCACCGTCCAGCGAGTTGGTCGCGTACACGGTGCTACCGTCTGGTGAGATCGCCAGCGCAAAGTTTTTCAGATCGGTGTGGCTACGACCAATGGTTTTCAGCGTTGTCGGATCGAGTTTGTAGATAACCCCGCCCTGCACATCTTTGAAGCCTTCGGAACTGGCGACATACAGCGCGTCACCTTTCGGGCTGAGCACCATTTCGTACAGGCCATCGGCCAGTTCACGCTTCAGTACGCCCGTTTCTGCCGGAGCGGTCACCGTGGTTTGGGCTTCAGGCGCGGGAGTCGGTTTTGCGGCGTGCTGCGCAGCACAGCCGGAAAGAGAGGCAGCCACCAGCAGTGCCAGCGCGGACAATTTTTTTGTCATCAGGAACATCCTTTACCGTTCAAAAAGAGAATCAGGCGGGAAACTGCGTCGCATGCTGCTGTGCGATTAAGGTTGTATTGACAGGCTGTGAGGCCGTGCAGAATCCACCGTTAACACTCAGTGTTCCGTGTGAGATCTGCGCTCACTGTTTATGCGGGAATTGTCCGTCTACGCCCACAAACACTAAAGAGAATGAGAACTATACTCATTATCTTTATATGATCAAGCGTAAATATGGGAAACAAGATAAAACGGCCTGAATAGAGAAGGACGTAGCGAGACCGATGTTTATCCTTTAGTACAATAAAGAATAGGGGCATTGCCGTAGCTGATGAAATAACTTGAAGCGTTAGCGGGTGTTATCTGAACCCGGATTCCACGGTCACGTACATGATAAAAATCAGGAATGCTCAGTCTGTAGGCCTGATTTTTTTTAGGTCGCTCATTGGTTTCAGTCGAGACCATAATAATGCTGTCGGCTTCTCGCCAGTAATTAAAGGCAATTTTATTGCTGATTGCCACGACAGGCTGCCCAGGCTGGATATAATCGCCAGACGTCTCATACGTCCCTTCCCCGCCGTTAAATGAATAATCAGCAATAATATCGAGAACATAATTATCATCAATAACCGTGGTGTGCGCTTCGCAGCTGAAATGATTACGCTGGTAATGAATGTACCAGGCGATAAGTAGCGGAGCCACAATCGCAAGCGCGATGAGTGTCCAGCGAAGCGTCATTTTATTCATCATGATTTTGCTGCCTGTAAATAATAGAATCACACTGCGCATTTTTATCCTGCGTCATCCTATCGCAGACAATAACCGAGCTTCCTTGCTGCGCAAAATTGAGCGTCATCCAGGCTGTGCCCCCTGCATTACAATGAATATCGTAGCGCTTTGTCAGTGCGGTAAACATCTCACGGCTTTTAGCCTTATCACGCCAGGAAGAATAAACATCACACCCGTTGAGTTTGCCAATCGGCTGGTAATTTTCAACCTCAGACTGTCCCTCTTTCATCACTGAATACAGTACGGCGCAGGAGAGAATAAAAAGAATTCCGGCCAGAGTATAGGCGCGAGATGAATTGAAAAATGACGCTCTGCGCGGCGCGCCAGGGATGGCGACAGCGGCGGCTTGTGCAATGGCAGATTCCTCGGATGAAACGGAAACCGGAGAGGTTTTCTGCGGTTGGATAAACATATTCAGCTCCCCTTTTTTCAGGTTTGCCGTCGCCTTAAACCCCTCTTTTGGCAGCGTCTTAATGATGTTTTCTTCTATTCCACCTGATTTCAAAACCTTGCGGATTTGCGAGATGGTTTGATACAGCGCGTTGGTGGTGACGACCGCACCCTGCTTTTCCCAGACGGAGGCAAAGAAAACGCGTTGAGTTACCACCTGACCGTTGTGTTCTAGCAGCAAAACCAGGCACTCACTGACCGGCCCGTGGAGGGTGACCGCCCTGTGCGGATAGCCAACCAGCGGTCCAATCCGTCGCACATCAGGTTCAAACAGTAAGGTCTCGTTAATAAGGTACACTTTCTTCATGGCACTTTCGGGAGTTGTCATAAAAAACCTGATTCAGAATTTAATTATTATTTATCAGCATGTTGATGAAACCACTACCGAACAAAATTCACTTTTTTTGCGCTGCGCCTCCTGACCTTATTCAGTATAAATCATATAACTTCACTCCTCTTTTTGTCAGGTAATTCTTAAAGTTATGATTATCGAATACAGGGGCTGGAGGATTCAAAACCATAGACTCGTACAATCAGCGATTCATGCTTGAAATCAGTGAAAATTCACGACTTAATGTTGAGCATCTGATTAAGTACGCATTTTCAGCATAAAAAGCTATTGAATCACGACAAACAAGGACATTAACACCACCAATGTATCTTATGGAAATATAAACTCTATTAACGAAACTTAAACACAGGGTTTCTTATAGTGCATAGGGTTGTGTATTGGAATGCATTCATAGCAGCCATATAATCTACCTTATAAAATGTATGGTTTATGAAAAGATTATTTCTTGTGGCGCATGTCAGGTTTACTCTACATCAGGTATATAAGAGATGGGCTATCGTCTATATGGTTTTATGATCGGTGACGAAATTCATTTTGATATTTCTAATCGCAGGCTATACCGACTTTCCGGGAGCCATAACGATAAAAGCGTGGCATTTGCCTCAATATATTTTAATGAAACTATGTTACGGCTTTTTCTGTATCTGCTGGAACATGGTCGCAAAAAAGTGGTCGCCAAAGAAGAACTGTTTGAGAAAATCTGGGAGGACAATAACCTCAGTCCTTCCACCCAGCGTTTATGGCAAGTTCTGCATAACCTGAATAATAAACTCAATCTTCTAGGGCTACCCGAAGACTTTATTCGCAATATTCGTGGGCATGGTTACATCATTAATTACCAAGATGTCATACCCGTTTATTATAGAATGAGCGAACTCCCTGCTCATTCTGTCAAAAAAAAGGAGAAGTCTGATACCCTGAGTGAGTGATGTCAATTCAGCGGTTTTTGCCCTGCGCACTTGTGTAAAGGGCTTTTTTTCTTCTCTCCAGCACCCGTTTTTTAATTCCGTTAATGATAGTCCACATAGCATAAAACATTGTCGTTCGGTAAAAGCCGACACTGGAAAAAATGATGAGCGTAATGAATCGTTTTGAGAATTTAAAAGTCAGCAGGAAATTATTATTAGGTTTCGCCACCATTCTGCTGGTCACCCTCGCAATCTTAGCGTCCGGCATACTGGGGATTTCCAGCATCCAGGATCGCGTAGAGAAAAACGAGCATACGACAGGGCTATTTAACACCTTGTCTGCCGTACGCCTGGCCCGTTTAAACTACCAGTACACCCTTGACCAAAAGTACCTCGATCAAACCAATGCTGCCGCACAAAGCATGCAGGATAAAATCGCACAGCTGGAAACCTTCACCTGGACAGCAGAGGGTAAAACCAGCGTGGATAACACCGATGCTGCAGTGAAAGACTATTTGATGTCCCTGACGCCATTCACTAAAGCGGTATCTGAAAAGAAAGAAAGTGAACGCCGACTCAGCACCCAAAATTTATGCGACAACTCGGAAATCGCCTCTAAACTGAGCCGCAGCAACGACCTCACTCCCGAGCAGGCGCTGGTCGCTGCGCATGTCGCTTTTATCATGAGCGATATCGATTCACAGGTATCAACCTACAAACAAAATCCGACTGAAGAACTCAAGCAAGGCATTCTTTCGCGTCTGGAAATCGGTAAATCCGACTCAGAACAACTTTTAGCGTTTGTACCGCAAGACCAAAAAGCCTGGATCAACACCGGCCTCAACGATATGAGGAGCATTGCCGGAGAGCTGGATAATTACAAAGCCGTCTGGACGGAACAATCGACGCTCTCGACCACCTTAACAGGCAAAGCCGTCGTCTTAACGCAGTCTATCCAGTCGATGTTTACCAGACAGCAGCAAAAAGTGGGTGAAACCGTCAACAGCGTTCGACTGCAAATGAGTATCGTCGCCGCCATCGGTATCGCTTTAGGTATCTTACTGGCGATGATGATCACCCGCTCTATTACCCGTCCACTGATTGAAACGTTGCGCGTCGCCGAGCAAATCGCCAAAGGCGATCTCACTAGCACACTGACCAGCACTCGCCGCGACGAACCTGGGTTGCTGATGCAGGCCGTGTCGACCATGAACGATAATCTGAAAAACATTATTAATGATGTTCGCGATGGAGTGGAAAGCGTTGCACGATCGTCCACTGAAATTGCCGCAGGTAATATGGATTTGTCGTCGCGTACCGAACAGCAGTCTGCCGCCGTCGTCGAAACAGCCGCCAGCATGGAAGAGCTGACATCCACCGTCGCCCTGAATGCTGAAAACGCCAATCAGGCACGCCTGCTGGCGGAAGAAGCCTCGCAAAATGCCAGCGAAGGCAGCCAAATTTCACAGAAAGTGATTGATACCATGAAAAATGTGCGCCTGAGCTCGCACCGAATTTCAGAAATCACCACCGTCATTAACAGCATCGCGTTCCAGACTAACATTCTGGCGCTCAATGCCGCCGTAGAAGCGGCGCGCGCGGGCGATCAGGGTAAAGGTTTTGCGGTCGTCGCCGCAGAAGTTCGCACCCTGGCCCAACGCAGTGCGCAATCGGCAAAAGAGATTGAAAACCTGATCCACGAATCTGCGGTTCACGTCGATACCGGCTTTAACCTGGTAGAAGGGGCGGGAGAGGCGATGGCGAAAATCGAGAAATCCGTTGCTCAGGTGCGCGACATCATGAGCGAGATTGCCAGCGCGACGGACGAGCAAAGCCGTGGAATTTCCCAGATTGCTCAGGCGATGGCCGAGATGGACACCACCACGCAACAAAATGCGGCGCTGGTCGAAGAATCTTCTGCCGCCGCCAGCTCGCTGGAAGACCAGGCCGTACAACTTGAAAAAGTGGTGTCGATTTTCCGCGTGTCGAAGACGCCACAAACGCGCACCGATGTGCGCCCGGCCACGAAGGGCCACGTGGTTTCCCTGAATGCCGCCAAAAAAGATGCGGCTCGCGATCAGAATGACTGGGTACAGTTTTAATCCCGGTCCACTGATTTACTCCCCACCCTCGTCAGGCTGTCTCTAACGGATTGTCTGACGACATTGCGATGAAAGTGAATGATGGAAAACATCCTTAAAAAAGAACACGCGATCCTGACCGGTATGGGTTCCTCGTGGACCCGCGCACTTTCATGGCTCAAAACCTCGCAGATCGACCCGACGTTGAGAACCCTGAAAGCGGCTATCGCTCAGCGTCATATCACTCCTTTTTATCAACCCTTCATCAATGCAGAGACGGGGCAAGTCGCCGGTATCGAGGTGCTCGCCCGCTGGCGCCACCCCATTTACGGCTATGTTTCGCCTGACGTATTCATCCCTATGGCAGAGAAGCACGATCTGATTGTGCCGCTTACCCATCTGCTGATTCAGCAGGTGATTGCCGATCTTGAGCATCAAATTCATCTCTTCCCGGTTGGGACATATATTTGCATCAATATCAGCGCACAAAATTGTCTCGATCCGAACTTTGAAATCGACACATGCGAGCTTCTACAAAAATTCACAGCGAATCAGAGCCATGTGGTCATGGAGATTACCGAAAGGCATCCGCTACATTTCACTCCGCAGCTCAGCAATTGGTTTGCCGCGCTGAGGCGTTCTAACATCTCCGTGGCGCTGGATGATTTTGGCACCGGCTATTCCAATCTGTCCTACATTTCCGCTCTAAATCCTGAGTTTATTAAGATCGATAAAATGTTTGTAAGCCAGATTGGTGTCAGCGACGATACACGCCTGGTTGATAGCCTGATTACACTGGCAAAAAACATGCACCTGAAAATCATCGCCGAAGGAGTAGAAACCCAGGCCCAGGCGGATTATCTTCGCGCCAAACAGATCGACTTTCTGCAAGGATTTTACTTTTGCAAACCCATGCCTGTCGAAGCGTTGCTCAAAATGATTGTGGCATAAATCTATAACTGAAATATCCAGAGCCGGACAAAGAAACCGATATAGCGCAACAGGCTTAACGACTTTCACTGCAAATAATCCACTCAATTCATTTAATTGGGCTATACTTCAAGAATATAAATTCATTGATAGTTATGAATTTAATACATTTTATTATTTTCATTTAATTTCATTTATTTTTGATGCATCATTTAGCCACAGAGAAATGGCTCATTTGCAGTCGACTATTTGTTCAAACCTACTATTAGGAAGTACATACCTCATGGTCAATGATAAAAATGTCTCAAATTTTGAACGAATCCATACCTTTGACTTTAATTTATTATTAGTTTTCGAAGCCGTATTTATTCATTGTAGTGTTAAGAAAGCAGCCGAGACACTAAATTCCAGCGGCTCTGCTATTAGTCAATCACTGAGTAAGCTTCGCCTGCATTTTGCAGACCCACTCTTCGTCCGCACAGGACAAAGGATAGAGCCTACGACTGTCGCGATAAAGCTTCACGCTCAAATAGGGCAAGACTTCGGGAATATGATCGAAGCGATTATAAATTTTTCAACGCAAGCTACACCACATCGTGTTGTTATTTATGCACCACCCTATTTAGCGCTGCGTATGTTACCGGACTTATGCGCCGATATTCAAAACAGCGGAATTCCGTGTGAAATTGTTCATCTTTCGGCCGACTCACTGCTTAATAACGGGGAGGATATTCTCACCTATCGTAAAGCAGATATTGTTCTTGACACCCATCCTTATTATAGCGCTTCAGTTATCTCTCGCTGCTGTATGAAAGAACATGTGGTACCGGTCTGCCGGGTAGATCATCCGCGCATGGACCAACTTCTGACGCTTGAGGGGATGAGCGCCGAGCCAGCAACGTTTTTGAATGTAAATACGGAAGGCCTGAAAAGAGTTCAGCGCGATATTGATGAAAACCTACAAACACGTCGTTTTACCTTCAACAGTAGTTCGGTCTTCGTCAACTCCGCCGTCTCCGCTAAAACAGACAATTTAAGCTTTGTACCAAAATGGTTTGCTGATAATTTCGCACAAGCACTGGGGTTAAAAGTACTCCAGGCAAATTTTGACATCGAACCCGTTGATTTTTACATCAATTACAATAAAAGTGCGATGAGCAATGGGAATTTCGTCAATATCATTACCAAAATTGAAGAACACTTTTCTTCAAAAATGGCGCAGGAAGGCAACAATGATTAATTCATAAACAAATAAAAATGAGATGGTGGTGTTTTATCTCCATCTCATTTAACACTTAGCCACAATCCTATCGGTTCAATTAGCGTGCCTGCTCATTTTTTCTTTATTGTATAAACGGGATGCTGAAACACGTTAGATAAGTAACTTTCGAATATCGTAAGCCCCTCAAACTCCAGGCAACCACGGATTAATAAAAAGCCAGTCAACACTTTAGTACTCATTATTACAAATAAATAATTTCTAAGGTTGCTGAACCCGCAAAGCTAATCTTTGAACCGGATGGGAGATCTTCCAGAGGAGCGATAGCTACCGCCGCGTCAGCCTGGATCGTAAATATCTCGCCAGATGCAATGGCATTATTTTGAATCCAGGTAGTCACTTTTCCGTTGTTACGCATCGTGGGAGCGGTATCTGCAAAATCCACAATCCCGTTGCTTGCCACACCGGTCTGAGTTGATACACCGTCGACCTGTGCTGAATGAAAGACAACGTTCCATACTCCGATAGCATTGCCTCCCTGCGTCATACCCAGTCCAAAACGCTGGTCAGTTTGTGCCGGTGTGACCATCACCTTCGGCGAATTCCATTGCAGATTACCCGTGCTCAACGCATTACCGCCGCTATTATCGACAGCGCTAAGACCAATACTGGTTTTTGCTTCACACTGAACCGTAATACCGCCCACGAATGTTTTAACGGGAAGCTGAGTTGGTTTTTTCGCTGCCAATTGATTCCGGTTGATATTCCCATAATCCAGCGTCCCAGGGACTTGCACAATATGACAAGGAGGTGGCTCCCCCACTGCAGTAAAAGTGAGTTCAGCCTGAGGTGCGGCGACTACTGACAAGCTTAAAAGGCCGATCGCGGCAATATGGGCAGAGCACCAATTATTCACTGACCACTTCCAGAGTACCGTTACTGTTCAAAGTGTTATGCTCTTTTACACGAACATTTTCGTCGTTTACTGTCGCGATTGATGTCAGCTGCATTACCAAGGTTTTAACCGGCTCGCTGTTATCGGGAGACACGCCCATGTTCGGTTTTAAAGGCAAATATTTTTCGTGACCAGAAATCCTGGAACTGCCCTCTTGTTGATACGAGAGCAGCGTTGATTTCCCGTCTGCCTGAGCGTTGCTGAGGATCAGCGATACATTGGCTAAATTTCCTAATGGGTATCCTTCTGCTGAGTGACTCGCGGCAGTCCTGTAGAAGACAGCGATATGTTCAGGTCGGGGGCAGATAACAGTTAGCGTCGAGATATTTTGACCAATAATGTTAACTTGCGTGCCACTGGTTGCTTGTGACAACGTGCCTCGGTTAAAAGTACCGAAGTCAATATGAGGCTGGCTGACATTAATATCACAATCACTGGCGCCAGCATGGCCCGCAAATAGCGCCAGGACAAAAATCAAATTATTAAAATTTACATTGCGCATCATAGTCTTCATAGAGTTTATCCACATCCGGGATTTCGCTGAGAGTGAAAATCACCTGACAGCGTGGCCCTGCTGGTGGCTTGAGCCATAACGTTTGTTCTAACTGACTGTCGATCAGAAATACCGAGCCATCACCCGCCACGGTCGTGATGTAGTTGTCGCGCGCGTCGTACAGGAGAGCGCCTTTATCTGCCAATTTCCCTTCCGACAGATGAATACGAATCAGTGCACGCCTACTAAGCACGGTACCAAAGATGTAACTCGTCACAGAACCGCGTGCTACATGAGCAATCTGAATACCATTATTGATATCCACATTCTTCGGCAAACTTTTTGTCACCAGAGTCATTCGAGATTCGCCATAGGCGGCCATGCCGGAAGAAACTGCATATCCCTCGCTGTTGGTCCATACCGGTCCCTGAGGCGTCAAGATCTCTCCGCCGCTAATATTGGGTATCTGAACAACGGCAAAAGTGTCTTGTAAAGGATAGGGAGAGAACAGAACCCCTTGTTCAGTCGCGACGATGCCCCCGGCGGCCCCTACTGTGTAAATGCTGCTGTCAACGCCATAACGTGAATAACCTAAGCTCAGCTGGGAATACTTTGGCAACGCATGGATATTAGAACTAAAAGCAGTGACATCGCTGTTGCTGTTTTTATTCACAGAGAGTGAGTAATTGAAGCGATCGCTAACGGTTTTATCAAAAGTCACACCTTCGCTACTGTTCTCTCCGGTGCGGGACATATTCACACCTATGCGCGCGGACCCCAACGGAATGCTGATATTCATAAAAAGCATAGAGTCGCCATCATCTCCGCTATCCTGTTCAGCATTTAGGGAGAGTGATGTGCCTTCGGAAAACGTTTTCGACCAACCCGCAGTCCAGCGACTGGTCACATCTGGCGGAGAAAACATCGTTACACGAGACCACCCCATATTGAATGCCCCTGCGTCGCCGAATGCATATCCAATTCCCAGGTTATATTGAGATTTATATCGAGAGTCGGCATAGGCATTCGCATCGTCATTGCCCTTATTAATATCAGGAGTACCGTCTGTCAGGTCACGGTAACCTGAATTCTGCAAAGTGACCGAACCATTGGTATTCAAATGCGCGGTTAACGGCATAGTGACGGATAGATTATGTTGTATCCCCTGGGTTTGGCTGCGCGCATCGCTGGATAATATCGTTTTGCCACTTACGCTCAGGCCATTCGCCAGACCGGTACTGAGCTGTGCCCCAACGCTCTGATAGCGCTGCGCGATTAGCGCCCCTCCCCCCAGCATGGAGCGAATACCCAATGCAGTCGACATACTGAATGTTGCGAGCTCGCTGGCACCAATGCTGTCGTTATTGCTTTGGTCTATCTTACCGAGCGCGGCGGAATAGCTGGTTTCCTGCTGGCTATAAGCATGGGTAAAAGAGGAGGCAGGAACAAGGAAAGTACGCGTTATCCCATTCTGTTCCACCACGCTGACATTCAGGTCAGAGGTTGTATTCAGTGTCGGCAAACGCGTCAGCGTAAACGACCCAGCAGGGATCTGAGTCGAATAAATCAAAACACCCGCCTGGCGCACTTCAACGCGCGCCTGAGTCTGAGCGATACCGGTGACTGTCGCACCGCTCTGCTTACTGGCCATCAGAGCACTTTCTGGAGAAAACTGAACCCCGTAAATCTGTGGCATTGAAAACAATGAATTAGCAACGCTGATTTTCCCTGCCTGCATCACCGTTTTATACGTGGGCAAAGTCTTCTGAACATAGGTATAAAGTTGATCAAAACTACGGGTTTCACCGCTGCTGCTGTATGACTGACGACTGCGGATTATCCAGTCATTAATATTGAAACCTTCTTCGGTATTGCTTTGAAAAGTATCAATATTATTACTGGATGACTTTTTATCTTCGGAGTCATTTTCGCTCCCCACCGTTTTACTGTAATTTTTCATCACAAGCAGATCGTAATTCAGCATAGCTGCCGTTCCACCCACCGCATATTGGCTAATATCAAAATTGTCTTTATCTTCAATAGCGTCTGGAGGCAAAACAAAAACAATCTTATTCGCCCCTGGGTCTAAATGGATCTCTGATTGCGGGAAGCGGGATTTTAAATCACTACAGGAATCACTCTCAGATTGATTACCTTTAATTCTTAGCGTGGCCAAATCATCGGAATGAAGACAAGGTTGACCTTTTTCATCGAAATGAATGGATATTGATTTTCGTTCCTCGCCATTAATAACAGGTGTAATTTTGTTCACACCTGGAGAGAACTTCTTCCCTTCTCTAAAATACTCATTCAACGTCGACGACAAACCGCGAGCCTGTAATGTTGATATATCGAAATCAACGGTTTCATTTGCCGCAAAAGTCGAAAATGAAAGACCTAAAAAGCAAAGAAAACCGGTTGCTTTGTTTCTAAAAAAAACAAAGTAAAAAAGAACGCGTCTAGTCATAACAACCTAACACTAAAAATAATAATTACCATTATGTTATCTAACTATGCGCGTTCGATGACGTCATTTTAATTCTGAAAGATCATAAAATTAAAGATAATCAACCTGTACTGTAATTGCTCCATCAAGTTTGAAACCTGACGGATCCAAATTTTTGGGTGATTTTACCAAAGGACGCACCGTGTAATCCCAGCTAAAATCTGTACCCGACAACGCTTTATTGCTGGTATCCATGACCAGGTGAGCTTGTCCTGCAGGACAGTTATTCACTACCAGGGCGCCACCTTGTTCCGTTGTCGCACCGCTATAATCACTTTCACTAATACATTTCGAGAATTTAGCCGCTGAACCGTCCACTCTCAGATTGGTAAAGGTGCCACTATACTGCCCAATATCATTACCTTTACTATCCGTACCCAGCCCAAGGAAATGAGTGGCATTACCCGCCTCACTACCATCATTATTATAAGTCGGCACTGGAGATGTTGATTTAGTGACCGATGTCGCACGGTCGTCGGTCGTCGATACACCAATTATCGTTGCTGATTCACAGTTAAGAGTAATGGCATCCTTCAGAATTTTTGCGTCCATTAACTGATAGTCACCGGACAAAGCGGGTGCCATAGCCGAGTTAATATTGCCATACGCAACCTCACCCGCCTTTCCCCCTTCAGTCCCCAAAGTCACCGTACAGCTGGACGGACTGATTGTGCCTGCTACTTTTAATTCAGCAGTATCATTTAAGGTAGCGATGGCAAAAACAGGTGACACCACGGAACATAATAAAGGCAAAAGAGTCCATGCCATGCCATTATTTTTCAATGTTAAAGCTTTCATAGTAATCCTTATCTAATGATCAGAGATAATAAAGGCTAATGGTGGAGGAGCCATCCAAAGTCAGCTCTTTACTTAAATCGAGGTTGTTTGTCTGTGTAATGGTAGCCAGCACGTTAAAGTCCATGGTGTATACACTTCCTTTTACCGGATCGCCCTTGCTGTCCAGGAAGTTAAACACAACTGATGGCCCTCGATTTCCCATGTATTCAAAAACCTCAGTGGGTTTTGCAGAGCTTTTTTGGAAGGGTACAGAAGCCGTACTCGCAAAGAATTGCGGTACCCCATCGACTTTTAATGACGAAAGGGTAGAAATATAGTTGCCCAGTGGGTGAACCTTTGAGTCAAAGCCTAAGCCCATGTTCAAACCATAGCCCGTACCTGTTCCACCAGGCTCAAGCTGGTCATAGCGGCCAATAGAATCAATAACAGGAATAGCGAGACTTGCAGATCGATTATCCTCCCAGTTAATTGCCACACTGGTTTCAGACGCGCAGGTTATCGTAATGGCATTGGGAAGTGTTTTAACCGGTAAGTTGGTACTAAATGTGCTGTGCAGAGTCGCGGTAGAAATGTGGCCGTAATCAATGGTGCCATTTGCGGCAAGTGTCACATTGCATGGCGGAGGCGTAAATTCTCCCGTAACAGTCAGTTTTCCTGTTGGCCCAACGATAGGGTCTGCAAAAGCACTGGAGGCAGACATTACCAAAGCGGGCAATGCTAAAAGATACAGCGAAAGCTTTGTTTTCTTACCTGACATTTTACTTTCCTTTTTAGATGACTAACAAAACAAGTGATAAGACTTAATGCGTTACATCTGCTTCATATGGGTCCACAAAATAGCCATACAGGTTTGCCGGGGTAATCTGCACTTTCTGAACATCAGATGCTTTGCCCACGAGGTTGACAATGGCAATATCTCCCGGTAGCAAATAAGAGCGTGGCAACGATCCTTTAATGCTTTGTGGCAACACATTCACTGTCGGTGACATTCGCACCACGTAAGCGCCGGTATTAGTGACTTTTAGGCTATCAGGCCCATTTTGCTCCCATTTAAGCAGCTTCCAGGGCTCTAAATTTTCTTTCAGACCTGCAGGGTGAATGATAAGCGGTACATTTTGGCGCAGGGTAATTTGCAATTTATCAGCCGTTTTATCTGATGCCGGGATGCCTTCAAAAATGGCGCGTTTAAATTGCTCTACCTTTGTCGGCGGGGTCTTCAGCATAAAACGGACAGTCTGGCTGTCATCAGGGTTAACACGCACAACCGGAGGGGTAACAATCAATGACTCTTCATGGTCTCCCGGCAGATTCTCTACCGATGAATACAGCAATACTGGTGTTGGGTCAGTGTTTTTTAGTGTCATAACCCCTTCACCTTCATCGGTATTGACTACGACGACAGAGGTCTCAAGCTTCATTCCAGATGCATATGTATTGCCGGAAATAATCAACGGAAGAAGGCAGATCGTAGAGATCAAAAAAACATTTTTAAGCGTAAAGAGTAACTCTGGATTTTTTGATAACATTGGCATAATCTCATTACTATTATTTGATAACACATCGATACCCAATCAGGGGTAAGTTTCTATAATCAGTGAAGGAATATCCTATAAAAACAAGATAGTCATTCCAAAAAAACAGTTCAGCTAAGATTAAATGAGTAGTTAACCTAATAGTACATGCTTTTGTAGCTTTAAAAATATTATAGGGGATGCTTTATCCAGCCAAATTATTCATTCCTTTGTTTTTCCTTGTTTTTTATATACTAAGCAAAGCTTACTATATTAATTACAAAGCATTAATAATCATAACTGACTGATAATAATGAGTTTGCACTCCCATCCATATCCCCCCCCCACTTTCCTAAAAAATACATCTGAGTTAAAGTTCTTCCGTCGAATTGATGGTCTGACTCTAAAAGCATGTCCCTGTCCTGGGATGTCCTGACGAATAACACCCGCACGTCAATTTATTTAAACCGCTCTCTGAGATGTTATTTGAACTAAGTTCAATTTATTTGGACGAGAACGGTTATTACTTAACAAACATATTAATATAGGAAATATAAGTATGAAAGCTTCAAAAATGGCTGTATCAACTTTATCTGCACTGGCACTGATGATGGCTGCAGGTACTGCAATGGCAGAGGGTGTTGTTACTCCGATTGACGTTACTGGCGGTACAATCCATTTTAATGGTGTAGTAACTGACGGTGCATGTACTGTTGATCAAGCATCTTCTGACCAGAACGTTCCGTTAGGTTCTATGCAAGTTAAGGACGTGGTTAAAGGTCAGCCGGGTAAAAGCATGCCTTTCAGTATTGTTTTGCAAGACTGTTCTATTGATACCTACACCAACGCTTCCTTCAGTTTTAACGGTCAGCCTGATACAAAAGATCCATCCGCTCTGGCAAACAACTATGGCGCAGGTGGGGCACAGGGTGTAGGCGTACAGATGAAAGATATGGATGGTAAAGTCGTCACTTTCGGCAATGCAGGCGCCAAAATGAAGCTGATCAAGGGTACTAACGTTGCCAGCTTCTCTGCTGCACTGTATGGCACCGATGATGCAACTAATGTAAAAAGTGGTTACGTGACTGCAATGGCCACCTTTAACGTTCATTACGAATAATCAATTATTAGATAAATAATATTATTAATAATAGCGCTATGGATTTATCTCATGGCGCTAATTTGAATTATATCAAAGCATCATTATGGTGTTAATCAATGCTCGTTATTTTTAATGAACATCGATTAAACATCATTGCCTTAAAATATAATTACGCAATGCCATTAACAAATACAAATAAAGGTTATGGGATCATGAAAAAATCGAAAACCGGCTTACTGCTAAACATATTGTTATTCAGTGCTATTTCACTCTGTGGAGTATCAACAGCAATGGCTGGTGGTGTATCTCTCGGCACAACAAGAGTGATTTACCCGCAGAATAGTTCACAGGTATCACTCTCTATCCAGAACAGCGATCCTGCCAAGGTTTTTCTGATTCAATCCTGGGTATCAGATAGGGAAGGCAAAAAAAGTACCGATTTCATTATCACTCCGCCTATTTTCGTTATTCAGCCGAATAAAGAAAACACGGTTCGCATTATGTTTGTGGGTAAAAAACCACTTCCAACAGATCGTGAATCTCTTTATTACCTGAGCAGCAAAGCAATACCCTCTGGAAAACCTGAAGAAGGCAAGAATACGCTGCAGATCGCTACCGAAACAACGATTAAATTATTCGTACGCCCTGATAACCTTCCGACGCAAAGCACTGATGCACCTAAATCCTTACACTGCAAACTCAGTGGCACCAATCTGAGCGTGAATAATCCGTCTCCTTATTATATCACCCTCGTTAACCTCAGCGTCGGTAACCAGCAACTGCCAAACACAATGATTCCGCCAAAATCGGAAGCACAGGTGCCCTTAAAAGGCGGCCTGGAGGGGGCAGTAACATTCCAGACAATGAATGATTTTGGCTCCAGAACTGAACAACAAACATGCTCCATGTAACATGCCTGAGAACGCTGTCAGGAATTAGCATTATCTATTTCTATATTTTTCAGGATTGAAAGTCAGATGAAAAAACAACTTTATTTCATTTTAGCTCAGCGGGCGAGAGCGGCTATTGGTCGTTACTCCCCTGTTGTTTTTTCATCGTTGGCTATCATTACACCCGCGCAAGCATTTGCTGAGCAGTATTTTAACCCAGCATTCCTGTCCAGCGATCCCGCTGCAGTAGCGGATCTGTCTCGCTTCAACACTGATGGTGGCCAGGCTCCGGGAAGTTATCGCGTTGAGCTTTATATTAATGACACCTTGATATCTACACGTGATGTTGAATTTAAAAATTCAACACCCGCGACAGAACCAGACAGCACAGTGGCTGCAACCGATGGAGCCACGTCAAAAGTAAAATTGCCAGGCTCAACTGAAACGCTTGTTCCCTTTTTCAGCGTCAAGGAACTGGACGATTTTGGTATAAACACAAAAACCCTGGATACCCTCAAAGACTATCCTCAGGATAAAGCGGTCAATCTGGAGACGATCATTCCAGGCAGTAAATCCACTTTCGATTTTGAGAAACAGCGTCTTGATTTGAGTATTCCACAGGTTGCGATGAAGAATGATGCTCGCGGTTATATTCCACCAGATCAGTGGGATGAAGGGATCAATGCCCTGCTTTTAAATTATAATTTTACGGGTGATGAAACAAAATCTGACAACAGCAATCAGTCTGATAAATTTCTCAGTTTGCAAAGTGGGATTAACCTCGGGCCTTGGCGCTTACGCGACAGCGCGTCGTGGACCAGCAACGATTCCGGCAACAGTCACAGCAGCGATGTTCAGCATATTAGTACTTATGTAGAACGCACCATCATTCCTCTAAAATCTGAGCTGGTTGCCGGAGATACCAGCACGTCTGGCGATGTCTTCGACAGCGTTCCCGTTCGTGGCATACAACTGTCCTCTGATGACAATATGCTTCCCGACAGTCAGAAAGGGTTTGCGCCGACCATTCGCGGTATCGCGAAAAGCAACGCAAAGGTGACGATAAAACAAAACAACTACGTTATTTATCAAACGTATGTCGCACCTGGTGCATTTGAGATTAATGACTTATTCCCAACCTCATCCAGTGGCGACTTACTTGTTTTGGTTGAAGAAAAAGATGGCAGCGTTAATTCTTACTCAGTGCCATTTTCCGGTGTACCCATTTTGCAACGAGAGGGTCGGGTCAAATATGCAGTGAGTGCTGGAGAATATCGTAATGGTGGCGATCAACAGGATAACCCTGAATTTGGCCAGGCAACTGTACTCTTGGGTTTATCTCATGGGATGACAGTGTATGGCGGAACGCAGTTTTCCAGCAAATACCGTAGCTTCGCACTGGGAATGGGTAAAAACTTCGGTGATTTAGGCGCGTTGTCCATTGATATCACTCAGGCAAGCAGTACGCTGATTGATGACAGCACCCATCAAGGGCAATCAATGCGCTTTCTGTATGCTAAAACGCTTAATGAATATGGGACTAACTTCCAGCTACTCGGCTATCGTTATTCAACAGAGGGTTTCTATACATTAAGCGATACCACCTATAAAAGAATGAGTGGTTATAATGATACTGAAACCAAAGATGATAAAGATGATCAGCCCGATTACTTTGATTATTACAATCTGACCTATACCAAACGTGGAAAACTGCAGGCCAATCTTTCACAGCAAATTGGTAAAGAAAGTAATATTTTTGTCACCGCCAGCCAACAAACTTACTGGCATACCGATGAAACCGACACCCTATTACAGGCAGGGTTTAACAGTATGGTCTGGAATGTCAATTATGGCGTGACATACAACTATAATAAAATGCAAAACCAGCCAGAAGCGGATCAGATTTTCTCATTTAATATTTCCATCCCTCTGTCGCAGTGGTTATCCCCAGCACAAGGCGATTCAATGCATCCTGGGCATAATGCCTATGCAACCTACAGCGGGAGCCGGGATAATAAGGGAAATGCAACCCAACTGGCCGGTATCAGTGGGACACTGCTCGATGATAATAACCTCGGATACAGTGTGATGGAAGGCTACGGGAATAATGGCGTCGGTAATAGTGGCAGCGTGAGCGCAAACTACCAGGGGGGTTATGGTAATACAAACCTGGCTTATAACTACAGCACTAACTATAAACAGATTAACTACGGCGTATCTGGTGGCATAGTGGCTCACCGTAATGGTATTACGCTGGGGCAACCCCTTGGCGACACCAACGTGCTCATCGCTGCACCCGGCGCAGATAATGTCGGCATTGAAAATAATACGGGTGTGACAACTGACTGGCGTGGATATGCCATCGTTCCGTATGCAAGCACCTATCGCCAAAACCGAATAGCGCTCGATACCAATACTTTAGATAACCATACAGATATCGATGATGCCGTTATTAATGTGGTTCCCACACAAGGAGCCATTGTCCGGGCTAAATTTACCGCGCACAACGGAGTGCGAGCGCTTATAACGCTCACTCACAATGGTAAACCATTACCCTTTGGTACCAGCGTGAGCAGAACCGACATTACTGGCAGCCAGATCGTTGGAGATGAAGGCCAGGTTTATATGTCAGGGCTACCGTTAAAAGGCACCTTGAAATCACAATGGGGTGCGGGTGCAAATGAGCAGTGCCAGGCAGATTATGTTTTACCAGAGGACAGCCTTAAAAAGGCAATCACCTATTCGAATGTAGTCTGTAAATAGGTAAGTATTTTTATAATGTTGTGCAGTCCTTATAACATTAAAAAATGTGTCTAACCGAATATATATCATCAAACAGATTGTGACTTCTGGAAGAAGGAATACCATGCGCAACCGATTACTCTTATTTCCTGCTCGCCAGGTAATACTCTTTACACTGCTCATTATCAGCTCATATAGTCAAATAGCTTATAGTGCCGACCCTGGTGTGTGCTCACCCAGTAATGGCACGATACCCGAATTACATATTGATATTAACATGACAGCCCCACCTCTTGGTGTGACGACAGGACAGGGATATACCTATCCCGTTGTGGTTGCTGCTCCAGGGGCTATCACCTGTCAGCCGACGGACCCAGCGCCAAAAACCTACAGCGTGTATGCCGAAAATAATGGTTCTTTGGGAACGTTTGCTGAAGCATCTGTAGATATTGGCGAAGGGTATAAATTCAGGTTACAAGTCGGTAGGACGCCCGGTTTCGCTACCATGAACATGTGGGGCATCAAAGGGGGAAGTTCACCCGTTATTTCACAGCCCGTTTACGCTGCGGTTTTACTCTATCCTCCGGCGACTACTCGTCCCGGCATACAAGATATTGTGATTAAAGATGAAATTGATTTGGGATATATCGTCGTTTCAGAAAATGATTTGAATAATATTACATCAGCCACTTCGAGTAATGATGGCTTGACCCATGTTTTTGTAAAAGGAGTCATACATATCCCCCCAACCTGTACGCTGACTCCGAGCCCGCTCACAGTGGAAATGCCAGCTATGTTTGCCGCTGATTTTGCCGCTGCGGGCGTTGGCGGACCCGTCGGAACACCAACCAGGCTGGAAGTTCAGGGGGTATGCACAGGAGGGGGCCATGAGGGCGTTGCCGACTTGATTCATATTTCTTTATATTCAATGACTCAAGGTGACAATGCGAACATGATCGGTGTGCCGGGTGTGCCGGAAATTGGACTGACCGTGAGTGACAACGACGGAAAAATGCTCCCGGTAAATGGAACCGAGGCTGGAACCGTCCTGACGGAGCAAAGAATTGTCGGTGAACAAAAAATGGGATTGTTTAAATACCCGATGAGTTTCCAGCTCATTTCACGAACCGGGACAGCGCCAAAACCCACACATTATCAGGCGACAGTAATTATGTCATTATCAATAGATTAGTGGGAGGTATTATGAAATACAAATGGAATTTGGGTATTTTTCTTCTTAGCTGCTTACTCCCTTGCGCAGGTTTTTCAGCGACGCTGAGCAGTACGCCTATAACAATATCAGGCACAATTATGGCCAGTTCCTGTACTGTCGCAGATAAAAGTAAAACACAAAGCATCGACCTTGGTTCTTATCCGAATAATTCATTGAAAACGGTCGGGCAAATATTAACATCAAAAGATTTAAAAATATCGCTGACAGGTTGTAATGAGGGAATTATAGGTACTGTGGTGACGCTTTCAGGGGCACCCGATATCAATGACCCTACTTTACTGGCGTTGAGTAATCCGGACGCTGATGAGACAGCAAAGGGTCTGGCTATCCAACTCAAAGATAAAGCGGATAATTTCATTCCTGTAAACGGAAAATCGGCACAGCAGAAACTGGTTGCTGGCGATAACGAAATCACATTTAAGCTTGCCTATAAAGTGACAGCATTACCAGTGACCGTAGGTAATGCAAACTCTGTGTTATATCTCGATTTGGCTTATCAATAGGATTAATCATGATCAAAAATAGTATCAATCCTGTAAAAGAGCGCAATGGGAAAGCTTGTCTTAAAATCAGGTGGGTCGCAATAATCTTCTTAAATGCGGCCCTCACTCTACCTGCGCTCGCCCATGACGTGACGGTTAACCTTACCGGAAAGGTAACCAATGCAACCTGTACCGTCTCATCGGACTCTATTTATAAACCTGTTTTACTGGGTTACATTCCCCTTAAAACCTTTTATCAATATCCAATGAGTTCAGCCCCAGTTGAATTTAAAATTAATCTTGAAAATTGCGGTGCCGTCAGTCGTGGGGTACAGGTTACATTTTCAGGGACACCGGATGACAATGTCCCTGATTATTTTAAACTCTCGAATGATGGTTCAGATGATTCTGCGAGCGGCATCGCGGTAGAAATTATGGATGATGCCAGAAAAATAATCCCCGTTGACGGGAAATCAAAGTCTTATCTAATTACAAGTGGCGCAACAACTAAATCCCTGGTCTTTTACGCTAAGATGGTGACTAATGGTGACGCCTTAAAAACTGGAAATGTAAATTCAAATGCGACATTTGTTACCGCCTATCCATAGAGGCCCACTATGAATCCTTTATCTATTAATAAATCTCATAAAATGCTTTATGGGATACTGCTATTAGCATTATTTTCTGAAAATGGATATTCTGGCGTCATGATCGGCGGCACCCGTTTCATTTATCATCAAGGCAATGAAAACGGTCTCCCTTTTCTGGTCAGAAATTCAGGTGACTCACCGGTTCTAATTCAAACAAAAATACTCCCAGACGATACAAAAGGTAATAATGAACAGCAGAAGTTACCGCAATCAGCATCAGGTCACTTCGTCGCTACTCCCCCACTTTTGCCACTCAAAAAGCAAAAGGAAAATTATATCCGTATCATCCGCACGGAAGGGAAACTGCCTGACGACAGAGAAAGTTTGTTCCAGCTAAGTGTCGCCGTCATTCCATCTGGGAAACCCACAAGCAATGATTTGCAGATCGCCATCCGCTCACGATATAAATTATTGTACCGGCCAGACGGCCTTAAAGGTTCGCCGGAGCAGGCTTACCAGATGCTGAACTGGCAAAAAAGCGGTGATTCTGTAAAGGTTGAAAACCCAACGCCCTATTATGTGACGTTATTTCAGTTATCCGTTAATGGGAAAGTACAATCTCCTCAGGGCGTGGTCTCCCCCTTTGGAAGCCGTACCGAGTCCTGGTGTCCGAAAACGGGGGCATGTCAGCTGCAATGGCAAAGCCTGGATGATAATGGTATGCCAACTAAAGAGTGGGTGGTTATGCCTCAGTCGGTAGCGCAAGCAGGAAAGCCTTTTATTCCTCAGGCGAAGACACAAACAGAGAGACCAAAGCTTAAGGTACCAAATCAAGATAAAATTGAAAATTAACAGGAAGTTCCTACAAGCGAGTAAGCAGTATAGAAAGAATTTTCAGAGGGGTTTGCCATGAGAATGGTACGCCCTGTAGGATTCGAACCTACGACCTACGGCTTAGAAGGCCGTTGCTCTATCCAACTGAGCTAAGGGCGCACTGACAAGTGCACTTGTGGTGTGAAACGCCTGGAATTATACGGTCAATGACCAGTGAGTCAATGCCTTTTAGCGCGATCGCCTGCCTTCTCATCTTCCTTCTGCCTTCCCCTTGAAAATATGCCTGTTTTTTCGACACTGCCCTCATTTTTCTGTCACTGCTAACACTGCGAAAAGCCTTAATGCTCTTTAAGTAACGCCTCCTGTTTTCGGCTTCCAATCCCCAGCACACTAGCCTATGGTATCCCGGCGCCAGGGAGCCGGAAGATAACAGGATAGTGTTGTGCCCCTCTCAGCCCCAACAGAAAACGATATCTCTACACTGCGCTGTGTATCGCAAGAGATTATTGGTATCAAACTTGAGCCGATCGTCGCTCTCCCCTCTTCCCGTATCGTCGGTATGGAAGTGCTCAGTCTTCTCAAATCTCCCGAACACAGTGAAGCATACTTTCAGCATCAATCTGTGAATCAGTGCCTTACGTTGCTTGAGATACAACTCGCCGCCTTAAAAAACACACGTTACGCTTATGACCTTTTTATCAACCTGCCGATAACCGTATTTATTGAGCCGGAATCCTTCGCCCGAATCCTGCCGCTCATGCATCCCGGTCAGAATATTGAAATTGTCGAGCCGGGTACTTTCTTTCAGTTGCCTGCCGAATTACGCCAACGCGTCGCCCGGCACTGGGGGATGCTGGCCGATCGCGGTTGCCACATCTGGCTGGACGATGTAAACACGGCCTTAATCCGCCCATTTTTATCCTGTCGTTTACCTTTAAGCGGCGTCAAGATCGATAAAATGGCGTTCTGGCGTAAGCGGTCAACGCCGGCACTTACCGAACTGGTGGGCCTTTGCACACAGGTTGCGCGCCATGTGCTGATAGAAGGTATTGAATCAAAAATGGATCGGGAGTGCGCACTACAGGCTGGGGCGGGATTCGGTCAGGGTTATTACTGGCCATCTACTGGCTGGTCTGAGAAGAAAAGGACGTTAGCCTGAAAGAGACTCTATGCGCATGACCGTACGCCGTTACCGGCGTCGTCGACAAGGAAGCGATTCGCTGGGATTTTCACAATCGCATTCCAGCGCCCCTTTTTTTGATCGCCTTGTTTACCTGAGTCAATCCATCAATCAGACACGCAGACCCGACACTCCCTTCATTGTGCTCGTAACTCACGATCATTTTCTGTACGCCGGAATTCAACGTGGTCCCGCCCCCCTGCGCCATTGCTGCGGATACGACACGCTTGAATCCGCGTTCAGCGCACTGGAAACCTGGCCGTCAGCAAGGTTAGTCGTCGATATTGAAAGCAGGACGATGCCGCTTATACAGATGCTCGACATGCTACGGCGGATTATTCTGTATCCCCCTTTTACTGCCGTCAGCCTGCTGGTACGCGCCGATGATTACGATACCCGCCTGCTCTGTAAAACCAGCGGCCCTTTCGACGTGCTTGAACGCCAGCTCCCGGCTCTGGCGTTGCAACAGGCGTTAACCGCCACCAGCGCTCCCGTCAATAACCGTAGCATCTACTTCAGCAGGGAAGAGTGGACCATCCTGCAATATTTATCCCAGGGGGAATCATTGCGGAATATTGCCCTTTTTCGTCAGCGTCCCTATAGCCGCATTGTCTATCGCCTGGGCCGAATCTTAAGTAAGCTGGGTCTGCATCATCGTCAAGAATTACTGCATCTTCTGCATCGAATCTCTCTATCCCCTATCCGATAACCTCTTAATTCCTAAAGAACTTTAGGAAATTACTTACGTAAAATATTAAAATTATGTTTTAAATTAACATTTTTATAAAGATTACAACTATTCCTAATCCGCTGCTTCTATCAACGTAAATCTCTGAAAAAGTTTTGATACTCAGCATTTTCATCCAGAAGTTAAGATCCTGACAAATCAGTTAAGAAGATGATAAGGATGTAAAATCGTGACTATTCAATGAGTCGCAGAAAGTGCAAACCCTTGTGGGCAGGAGATCCTGCTGTCTATTGCACAGATTTTTGCTGAAAGGTGAACAACACTTTCAAATGAAGGTATCGCTGGGGTGGCGGTAAAAAAACTTCCGCCAGAGAGGTACCCTGAGTTCCGCTAAAACGGCTTAAAATGACAACATTAAATTAACATTGAGGGGATTCTATTATTTTTTGCAATTACATAAATAGGATAATCTTTACTAAGAGGAATGCATGGTTATTTAGACCGAATTTAAAATAATCACTTTCCGTCTCCAGAAGATCATAATAAGAAACACTCTCTGGATAATTTACAGGCTTTTCGGAAAAAACTTACAAGGTATAATAAGCGTATTCCAAATGAGAATAAGAAATACCTTTACTCATCTGGGAAATTTAAATTCAGCCATCACACTGAAGCCATTTTTCATCGCAACGTAAACAAGGATGCTTTCGCTTTATCCAGGGAAATCCCCCGTATAAGGAACTGCAGAATTATCCTTCCGGCTTACCAGGCGCTTTTGCACAACGCTCAATAGCGCTTTATCAACCTGAGGCATAAAAAATGAAACCGGCATCCGTTATCATAATTGACGAACATCCCATCGTCAGAATGTCAATTGAAGTTCTGCTCCAGAAAAATAAGAACATTGAGATTAAACTCAAATCTGGAGATAGCCACCAGGCGTTGGACTACATCCGCAATCACCCTATCGATCTGGTGATCCTCGATATCGAACTCCCAGGCACAGACGGTTTCTCTTTACTTAAGAGAATCAAAAACTTAAACGAAAACATAAAGATCCTGTTTTTGTCTTCAAAGTCAGAATCATTTTATGCCGGTCGTGCCATGCGTGCCGGGGCGAACGGTTTTGTCAGCAAGCGGAAAGATTTGAGTGATATCTATAACGCAGTGGAAATGTTACTCGCGGGATATTCGTTCTTTCCCTATGAAACCTTGAGTTTTATAAACCATCAGGGCTCAAACAGAGGGGCGGTATCTGATATGCCGTTATCTAACCGGGAAGTGACTGTGTTACGATTTCTGGCGAATGGATTATCGAACAAGGAAATTGCACAGCAATTATTACTTAGCAACAAAACAATAAGCGCTCACAAGTCTAATATCTATTCTAAATTAGGGGTACAGAGTATCGTTGAGCTTATTGATTATGCTAAAGCCCACGAACTACTGTAATCTGAAGGCACTCCCTGCCGCTCAATCGAGTATCAGGGAGTGCGGTTAGTCTCAATTATAATTAATCATAAAGGTCGCATCGGCATCGGCACGCCCCGGCTGAGGATTATTAGCAGTGGCAATATAATTAGCATAAAAATCCAGAACCGCATTTCCCTGTGCATCCACCACTACATCCTGGCTGGCTTGCTGTAGCGGCAGGCGCGCTTTGTCCCGATCGCGGATCTCTACCGCCACGTTGCTCGCCTGACTGGCATCGTTTAACGCCAGCAGCTCAGGATCGCGCGGATCCACTTTTCCTGAAAATGTCACCGAGGCTGCGCCCGGTGGACAGCCAGTTAGCTTTAACGTAAAGGGCATCGCCTGAGTTCGGCTCCCCGTGGTGCTGAGCTGCTTTGTCGGCCAGGTGCCCAGCGTGACCGACTTGTCGCTGTCACTGCCTTCGGCCACACAGGTAAAATCAACAATGTTGCCGTAAAGCACAATGTTGATTTCCCCCAGCGCATTGGCCGCCAGCGCGCCGCTGGTCGGTGTCAACACCACGGCCATCGCGGCGAGTAAAATCCGTATGCGCATCCCCCCTCCTTAATCGTAATCGACGCGAAGATATCCACGTGAAGTGAAACGTCCCTCGCTCGGTTTATTGCCAGTAATACTCACCGGCCACGCGCTAATGCCGACCACCGCCGACGCATTATCGTCCAACCGGAACGGAATTTTACTGGCAAGATTGTTGGGCGTGAGCGGCGTACCGCTGGCACTGGCGACGATAAAACCTAAATCAGCGTTATCAGAAACAATCGCGTTACCGGACACCTTCTCTGCCTCGACGCGCATGGTGAGGTAAGCGTTGGCCTCAACGTTGGTGCATTTAATCGCAATAGTCTGCGTTTTAGGGCTGATGCCCTGTGGACGATTGCCCGCCCCGGCCTGGCTAAACAGCGAGGCCCCGATATCGCCAAAATCGAATTCCACCACCTTCCCGGCGTTAATGGCACAGCTTTGCGGCACCTGAATGGTTCCGCTGTAGCTGATGGTATAAACCGGCGTCGACAGCGGATCAGATGAGGTCGTGGTGACATAGACGCGGAACATCGTCTGACGCGGGATCTCCACCATATTAATAAACCGCCGCGTCACCTTCAGGCGAAACACCAGGTTCGAGTCTTTCACCCCAAACGGTTGCCCCTTCGATACGTTCGGGTGGCTCCCCATCTGGATAAAATTCTGCGGCGGATAAAACACGCCAGAGTAACTGTCAGTGATCTTCATCGCCCCATCCAGATACTCATTCAACTTAAGGTACTTGTACCCGTCAATGGTGCTGGTAATCGGGAAATCGGTGACGTAGCTGCGCTTGGTCGTGTTACCCGATGTGCCTTTCGGACACACCGCGTTGACCCCCACCCACTGCGATTTTTCAGCGAGCGTCACAATCTGCCCAATCTGGTTATTGGAACTGTTAAATTTATCCGTCAGATCGTAATAAATATCGGTCGCCACCCCGTTTTCGTTGGCACACACCGTCGCCAACGCCTGACCGGCGGGCAAGCTGGCCAACAACGCGGCGGCCAGGTATCGAGTTTTAATCACAGCGGATCTCCTTCAGCGTGATTGCCTGTTGCAGGCTCTTTTCAGGCAGAGTGTATGGCGCACGACACTGCGCGTTTGCGCCATTGCCCCACTGGACCAGCAGCTCGCCGGTCAGCGGCAGTCCGCTCAGGTAAATCTGTCCATCGTCGCCCACCATGCTGGTCACGCCGCTTGTGGTTTCGCGTACCACCGCGCCAAAGGGAACCGGCTGATTGCCACGCATCACGGTAAGCAGCGCACGCACACCGATGCGCGTATCAAAGCTGGCACGCACCAGCGCACCATTGGTTGGCACCACGCTGCTGACGTTGTTTTCGATATCGGTATTGTTGTTCATGGTGTTGGTATCCAGCGCCACACGGTTATAGCGATACACCGTGGCGTAAGGCATCACGGCGTAACCGCGCCAGTCGGTTTTCACCCCGGTCTGGTTTTCGACGTTCACGCCAGACGCGCCCGGCGCTTTAATCAGCACGTTGGTGTCGCCCAGCGGCTGGCTGAACGTCACACCGTCCGAATGGCCCACCACGCCGCCTGACATTTGCCAGTTGAGATCGTGCTGATCGCGGGCGTAGTTGTATCCTGCGCCAAAGGTGCCGTAGGCCGCCTGCCAGTTGGCGCTGGCACTGCCGCTCGCGCCGTTGTTACTGGTGTGTCCCTGGCTCACGCTGTAGGTCAGGTTTCTGTCTTCCAGCAATGTCCCGCTGATCCCGGTCTGCCAGCTGTTATCACCATTGCTGTTACGACTGGCCGAAGCCGTAGCGTAGGCACGATCAAACGCGCTATCCCGGCGATAACCATGTTGGGTAAACAGGCTAAATGGAACCGACACATTGAACGAAGCCAGCTTGTCCGTACCGCCAATGCCTACCGCCTGGTTCCACGACCAGGATACGGAGTAACTCACGCCGCGAACGCCACCGGCATAGCCCAGCTGATACCAGACGCTGGAATCATCGGTTCCCCAGTAGGTTTGCTCGCTGCCAGACACGTAGATCGAGCCGTAATCTCCCAGCGACTGGGAAATATTCACCTGGAAGCGGCCTTTTTTATTCCATGTCAGGTTGTGATAGCTCTGCACATCCGACACGCCGTCATCGTTTTTGGTGTCACTGTATTGATAGCCTTCCATCGATTTCCACGCCACGTCGTCCAGGGTGTAAAACCCTTTAGTGGAATAGCGATAGCCGAGCAGCTGGAAGTTGGTTCCGAAACCGTTCAATGATTTGGCGTACAGGAAACGCAAGGATTGCCCTTCGTGACGGCTGTCATCGGCGAGTTGGCTGCGGGCCTGAGTGAAATCGAGTGAAATTGCGCCCCAGTCACCGAGGTTTTTCCCCGCACCGATCGCCAGTGCGCTGTATTTCTCGGCAAGCTGCGTGCCGCCATACAGGGTGTAGCCGTTATTCAGACCCGCAATCAGCGTGCCCTGGGCAAAAGAGGGGGTATCCTGTTCGCTGTTGCCGCTGCGGTAATCCCCCGCCACCAGATCGTATTTCAGGCGGCCTTCGCGCTGCAGTAGCGGCACGGTGGAGTACGGAACGGTATAACGCTGCGGGTTGCCGTCTTTCTCTTCTACCGTCACCTCAAGGTCACCGCTCGACGACGTCGGGTTCAGATCGCTGATAGCAAAAGCCCCGGGCTGAACATAGCTTTGATAGATAACGTACCCGTTCTGGCGGATAACGACTTTCGCAGGCGTTCGGGCAATACCGCGCACGGTCGGGGCGTAGCCCTGCATACTGTCCGGGTACATGTTATCGGACGAATAGAGCCGCACACCGCGAAAACCGAGGCTGTCGAAAACGTCGTTGCCGGTATTGCTGTCACCCAATACCAGCTCGCTTTTCAGTGGAATCACCGTGCGCTGTGCGGAGGTACTGATGTTCTGCCACTGACGATGGCTTTCCCCGTTGCTTTGGGTATAACGCCATGCTCCATTATTTCGCAGGCGCCATGCGCCGTAGTTCAGCCCACTTTGCAGATTCAGGTAATAGCTGTTGTCATCGTCATTGCCCCGGTTGCCGCTAAAGCTGTAGTTCAGCAAAATAGCCGGGATCCCTTCATCCCATTGTTCAGGTGGAATGTAGCCACGCGCGCTGTTCTGCATCGCCACCTGCGGCAAGCTGATGTTCAGGCGCTGTGAGGCAAAATTAAAGCCAATTTCAGTACCAGGAATCGCCGTCGCCAGCGGAATGCAGGTCTCACCGGTAACGTGGGTTAGCTCCGGGAACGCGCTAATATTCACGCCAAAACGGTCAAGCATTGCACGCGTGATACACGGCGTCAGCCCGCCAGCAACAGGCGAGGTGTTTTCTGCCGCCGTTTCAAAGCGGACATCCTGCGTGCCGATAAACTCATCGTTACGCCAGATATCCACGCGATAGGTGCCGGGAGCCTGCTGATGTCCCTGCTCGAAGCGTGACAAATCCGCAACGCCTGCCGTGTCATCAGACAAAAACGCGGGATTAAAATAGCTCTCTGCCCCGGCGATGACCGGGCAAAGCGCCGCCATCAGCGCCAGCGCACACGGACGGTAACGCCATCGTGGATTATTCATCACCCTGACTCTGCTCAAAGACTGACGCGGCGCGCGGGAGTGATAGCACCGTAATCATTCACGCTTTGCCACGAAAGCGCACCGCTGGCCCCGGTCGGAAGGGCTTGCTGCGCTGAGTTCTTCGGCGCAATCATGATATTTTCCAGCTTCTGCCCGCCCAATTGCAGGTTCACCAGCGTGACGTAATAGGGCGAAGCATTGCTGACTTTAAGGTGGTTTCCCGCCCGCTCAAATCGCAGCTGCGACAGCGCCTCTTCGGGCGGCATCGCCAGATTTTTTGGCCGGACAAACAATTTAATGCGCGACAAGATCGCCAGTTGCAGCACGTTTTTCCCTTCCATATTCTCTTTGTTCACGGAAGGAATGGCTTTCACGTTCATGAAGAACAGGGATTCACGGTCGGACGGCAGCGGTGGCCCCGCGTAGATAATGCGCAGCGTGTTCTCGCTATCCGGCTCGCTGACGAACAGCGGCGGTGTGACTGCAAAGGTTTTTTCTTTTTGCCCGCGATCGTTTTCAATCCATGCATTCACTAAATAGCGTTCTTGCTTATTGCTGTTGGTAATGGCGAGCGAGGTCTGTTTGGCATCCGCCGGATAAATAACACGCGTAGCCCCCAGCGCGATCCCACCGGACGCACTTACGGGAGCAGAAATCATCATTAAAATAAACGAGAAGATCAGTCCTGGTTTTATTAAGGTGCTCATCACATCAATACCTTTATTATTAAGTTCGCAGGCGTGTACGGCGTTATGGATAAATCAACGTAAACCAGACATCCGACTGAATATTGCCCGGTACAAGGTGTTCTGAAATAGCCCGATAGCGTGCGCTGAAATGAAAGTTCAGCTCACGGGTGTCGATTGGCAGCGTATTTATAGCGGTGGCGTTGGGGATAATTTGGCGCTTCTGCGAATCAAACAATGCCAGCCCTAATCCGCTGCTCACGCGACTTTCGCCGGGCCGGGATGTCGCCAGAAAAACCTGCGGATCTTCTGCGGGCGTAACGCCCTCGAACATCATCCCTACCGTACGTGAAACGTCGACGCTGCAATCCACCAGCCGCAAGGTAAAGGGCACTTCAACCGTCGAAAAGCTGCCGACACCGGCGAAAGTGTTGGTGCGATATTGCCCCATTTCTACTCGCAGGCTTTGGCTCTCAGGCGCCACGGCGCAACCGCCGTTGACCAGCTCGCCTTTGATATGTACCCGCCCGCCATCCACGACCACCGTATGGGCCATCGCCGGCAGTGCGGCGCAGACTATCAGCAGAAACAGGAGCCCTTTTCTGGTCATCCTTAGCCCTCGATTTGCATCAAACAGGCCTCCTCCCTGAGGCCGTATCATCCCTGAAAAGCGGGTTTATTCGTATTTCATTACGAAGGTAGCATCCGCGTTTGCCTGGCCCGGTTCAGCAGTCGCCGCAGTGGATTTATAACGTGCGGTGAAGTTCAGGGTGTTGGTGCCTTCAATCAGTGCTTTAGCCGCAGAGAAAGTCGCGCCGTCTGGGGTCAGAGTGGCGGATTTGCTGTCGAGGATCTCGATACCCACGCCTTTCGCGGTATTGTCGTTGCTGCCAGAGGTGACAGCCAGCAGGGTTTTATCGGTGGAGTCAATCTGGCCGGTAAACGCAACTGAAGCGCTTGCAGCAACGGCTGGATCGCAGTCATTCAGTTCAATGTTGAACGGAATATTCGACGTGGTGTCGCCCACTTTGGTGAATTTAGCCGTACGATATTGTCCCAGATTAACAATCTGATCCGCAGATTCAGTATTTACCGCACAAGCGGCATTCACTAATTCACCTTTAAAGTGAACGGTGCCACCATTAACGGATACCGGAGTAGCAGGATCTTCTGCATGAGCTGCACCGGCAACCAATACCAGAGAAGCAATAACGGAAGAAGCAATATTGCGAAGTTTCATATCTGTTCCTTTGAATATAAAAAGCCCTTCCCGCGTTTATTCGGGAATAGAAAACACAATCAATTGCACAATTGAATGTTTATTTTGGAGGAGACAAAGTAGCCCACACGCAAATAATAAAACAGGTCAAAACGCTGCGATTAATCCAGGCTGCATCCTAATTTCAGTTAGGAAAAGACCACCTAAAGAGCAAGGTTTAGCGCCTGATTGTGGAAATCTCTCAATGGGTGACTGACAGCGGGCCTCGCTTCTGACAAAATATAGGCAATCCCCCTTTCAAACGTTACAGACGGAATCCTCTCTCTGATGGCAGCAAAGATTATTGACGGTAAAACGATTGCGCAGCAGGTGCGCTCTGAGGTCGCGGAAAAAGTGAAGGCGCGTACAGCGGCCGGACTTCGCGCTCCAGGGTTAGCCGTTGTGCTGGTTGGCAGCAACCCGGCATCGCAAATTTATGTCGGCAGTAAACGCAAAGCATGTGAAGAGGTGGGCTTCGTCTCCCGTTCCTACGATCTGCCAGAAACCACCAGCGAAGCAGAACTGCTTGAGCTGATTGACACCCTGAATGCCGACGACGCGATCGACGGCATTCTGGTGCAGTTGCCACTGCCTGCGGGCATCGACAACGTGAAGGTGCTGGAGCGTATTGCGCCGGATAAAGACGTCGACGGATTCCATCCGTATAACGTCGGACGCCTGTGCCAGCGTGCACCGCGTCTGCGTCCGTGCACGCCGCGCGGTATTGTGACGCTGCTTGAGCGCTACAACATCGATACCTACGGTTTGAACGCCGTGGTGATTGGCGCGTCCAACATCGTCGGTCGCCCGATGAGCATGGAGCTGCTGCTGGCAGGTTGCACCACCACCGTGACGCACCGTTTTACCAAAAACCTGCGTCAGCACGTCGAGAATGCCGATCTGCTGATCGTCGCGGTCGGTAAGCCGGGCTTTATTCCTGGCGAATGGATTAAAGAAGGCGCGATTGTTGTGGACGTGGGCATTAATCGTCTGGAAAACGGCAAAGTGGTGGGTGACGTGGTTTACGAAGACGCTGCTGCACGTGCGTCTTACATCACACCGGTACCGGGTGGCGTGGGTCCAATGACCGTGGCAACCCTGATTCAGAATACATTGCAGGCATGCGTTGAATATCACGACGTAAAGGAAGCGTAAAAGATGGCAACATTTTCATTAGGTAAACACCCGCACGTAGAACTGTGCGATCTGCTCAAACTGGAAGGCTGGAGCGAAAGCGGCGCCCAGGCGAAGATTTTCATCGCTGACGGCCTGGTCACCGTTGACGGCGTGGTAGAAACCCGCAAGCGCTGCAAGATTGTCGCCGGTCAGACGGTGAATTTCCAGAACCAGAGCATTACGGTTATCGCCTGAGTCCCCTGATGCCCGGCGGTGCTTCACTTGCCGGGCCTACGATTTGTAGAGTGTTTTTGTAGGCCGGGTAAGGCGCAGCCGCCACCCGGCATCATCCCGCAGTACGCTGATGCCCTCACCCCAACCCTCTCCCACGGTAGAGGGCGAAAACACTAGAAACGGCAACTTTGTTGCCGTTTTGCATTGACCTCTATAACGGTTAATTCTCGATCAACTTCAAAGAATCACTATTTCGTCTGTTGAAATGTGAAATTTAAGTTGCGCGAATTTCAGGCTTCTCGCACGATAAGTAGAACGTTCTACTAAAACGTTCTACTTACAATAACAGCGCCTCTCAAAGCGCTTCTCGGGGGAAATCAGCATGAGTCTGATATCAGGGTTTGTTAAATCGTTGTCAAAGCTTTCCATGATTGGTCGCGCATTAATGCTGCCAATTTCACTGCTTCCTGCTGCCGGTCTGCTGTTGGCCTTCGGCGATAAATTCCACATGCCGCTGATGATGAACGCGGGCGGGGTTATTTTTGATAACCTGCCGATGCTGTTCGCCATCGGTTCTGCCGTCGGTCTGGCGTCAGAATCCGGGATCGCCGCCCTGTCGGCAGCCGTTTCGGTATTTGTCACCAATATCACCATCGGAACCGTTCTGAGCATCACGCCAGAAATGGCTTCCCAGGGCGGAAAATACGCTATGGTGGTCGGCATTCCGACGCTGCAAATGGGCGTTTTCGGCGGCTTGATCTGCGGTATTCTCGCGGCATGGTGTTATAACCGCTTCCATACCATGCAGCTACCGGAATTCCTCGGCTTCTTCTCCGGCAAGCGTTTCGTGGCTATCGCTACTGCATTCCTGTCGTTCGTTCTCGGCCTGCTGTTGCCCTACGTCTGGCAGCATATTCAGGCGGGGATCGACGCTCTGTCGGTTATCGTCAACGGGGATAATCAGGCGGCATCGACCTTTATCTTTGGCCTGGTAGAGCGCGCATTAATTCCGCTCGGCCTGCATCACATCTGGTATCCATCGTTCTGGTACTCGTTTGGCGATTACACCACTCAGGCAGGCCAGGTTATTCACGGCGACCAGACAATCTGGTTCAAAATGCTGGAAGAAGGCACCAAATCCTTCAGCAGCGACACCTACCAGAACGCCGGTAAATTCATGCAGGGCGAGTTCCCGCTGATGCTGTTCGCACTGCCTGCGGCCTGTCTGGCGATGTACCACGAAGCCCACACCAAGAACAAAAAAATCGCCTTCGGTATCCTGTTCTCGGCGGCACTGACCTGCTTCCTGACGGGCATCACCGAGCCGGTAGAGTTCACCTTTATTTTCGTCGCGCCGATTCTGTACGTCTTTAACGCCATTATGGCGGGTCTGGCCTACATGACGATGTATCTGCTGCACGCACACATCGCCAAATCGTTCTCTGCGGGCCTGATTGACTACATTTCGTTTGGCATCCTGCCGTCGTTTAACGGCTATCAGACCAACTTCCTCAACGCCGTGATCATCGGTATTCCGATGGCGCTGATTTACTACTTCACCTTCCGTTTCGTGATTCGTCGTTTCGATGTCAAAACGCCGGGCCGTACCGAAGTCACAGCCACCACAGACGACAAAACCGACACCGAAATCGCGACCGAAATCATCGGCCTGCTGGGTGGCGCGAAAAACATCGACTCCGTAGGTTCGTGTATCACCCGTCTGCGCCTGGAAGTGGCAAAAAGCGATGTAGTGGATAAAGACGGCCTCAACGGACTGGGCGCGCGTGGCGTCGTCTTCGTCGGGGATAACGGTATCCAGGTGATTTTCGGTGCCAGAGCACAGTTTATCGCCCAAACCATGTCCACCATGATCGGTAAATAATAAGATGCCTGACCGATACGTCTCCTGTACTCTGGGAGACGTATCTTATCTGGCTGATAATTTAGAAATTTCAGGGAGCGAGTTTGAAGAAAGTCAGCATTATTGATGTCGCCAAACACGCAGGCGTGTCGGTTTCAACCGTCTCGCTGGTGTTACGCCAGAAAGGGAAAATCTCAGAGGCAACGATTGAGAAAGTCCAGGCTGCCATCAATACGCTCGGCTACATCCATAACGTCGCTGCCGCAAACCTTCGCGCCAACACCTCCAATCTTATCGGCTTAATCCTGCGTGATTTCAGTGACAGTTTTTCCATCAAAGTGATGGCGAGTATTGTCCAGGAGCTGGAAAAACAAGGCTTTATGGTTTTTCTCGGGCAACCACTGAACGATCACGAGCATCTCGAACGCTGCCTGCTGTCGTTTAAACAGCAGGGCGTGGCGGGCGTGATTTATCTGGCGTCCGATACGCGCACATCCGCGCTGCCCGCGCAGATCCGCGAATGTCCACTTCCGCTGGTCGTGGTTTCCCAGTCCTTGCTGAATGAATCTTGCAATCTGGTGATGCGTGATAATCGTCAGGCAGCGAATCTCGCCACCCGTTATCTGATTGAACGCGGCCACCGTAATATCGCCTATATTGGCGGTCGGGAAGGCTGCTTGATCCGCGAACAGCGACTGCTCGGCTTTCGCAGCGCGATGACGCAATACGGTCTGGTGAATCGCGAAGAGTCCGCTCCGGTCTGTAGCGACGATACCCAGGCGGCAGGCTTTGTCACTCGTCAGTTGCTGGAAAAAAACAACACCATTACCGCCCTGCTGTGCCACTCACCTGATGCGATGATCGGCTCAATCTCCGGCATTCATCAGGTTGGGCGTACGGTCGGGAAAGATGTGTTTCTCACACAGCAGGTCGCCCTGGTTGGGTTCGAAGACATGCTGCACGTGAACCTCACCTCGCCGTCATTCACCTATGTTTCTTCCGCCAGTGAAGAGACGGGCCGTCAGGCTGCAGGGTTAATGATTCGCAAACTGAAAGAGCCAGAATTGCAAACCCAAAGAATTACCCTTTCCGGGCAGTTGATCGCGCGCGAGTCAGCGTAGAAGAGATCGATGAGTGCGGAGGGTTATAGCTGCCCGGCAGGCATTGCACCGCCGGGCATAACAGGCTTACTTACGACGCCAGATAGTCCCCTGAGCACCATCTTCCAGGATGATACCCATTTCGGTCAGACGCGCACGCGCGGCATCAGCTGCCGCCCAGTCTTTCGCCTGACGCGCTTCGAGACGCGCCTTGATCAACGCTTCAATCTCCGCCACTTCACCGTCATCTGCCTGCGCGCTGCTTTGCAGGAAGGTTTCAGGCTCTTGCTCCAGCAAGCCCAGCACCGCGGAGAGTTTACGCAGATGAGAAGCCAGGGCATTCGCCGCCGCCATGTCTTCGGTTTTCAGGCGGTTCACTTCACGCGCCATATCAAACAGCACCGAGTACGCTTCCGGCGTGTTGAAGTCATCGTTCATCACTTCGATAAAGCGCGCTTCAAACGCTTCGCCGCCCGCCGGTGCCACCGATTTGTCAGTCCCGCGCAGCGCGGTATACAGACGCTCCAGCGCAGAGCGTGCCTGTTTCAGGTTCTCTTCGCTGTAGTTCAACTGACTGCGGTAGTGGCCCGACATCAGGAAGTAACGCACGGTTTCGGCATCGTAATATTTCAGCACGTCGCGCACGGTGAAGAAGTTGCCCAGTGATTTGGACATCTTTTCGCGATCGACCATGACCATACCGGAGTGCATCCAGTAATTGACGTACTCGCCGCCGTGCGCACAGGTTGACTGCGCGATTTCGTTCTCGTGATGCGGGAACATCAGATCCGAACCGCCGCCGTGGATATCAAAATGCTTGCCCAGCTGTTTGCAGTTCATCGCTGAACATTCAATGTGCCAGCCCGGACGCCCTTCGCCCCACGGAGATGGCCAGCTTGGCTCGCCTTCTTTGGACATTTTCCACAGCACGAAGTCCATCGGATTGCGTTTTACGTCGACCACGTCAACGCGCGCACCGGCCTGCAGCTGGTCCAGATCCTGGCGAGAAAGCTGACCGTAGTTTGGATCCGTCGGCACCGAGAACATCACATCGCCGTTGTCCGCCACATAGGCGTGACCACGGGCGATCAGCTTTTCGGTGATGTCGATAATTTCGTGGATGTGATGCGTGGCGCGCGGCTCGCTGTCCGGGCGCAGAATATTCAGGGCATCAAAATCTTTGTGCATTTCGGCGATCATGCGATCCACCAGCGTCACAAAGCTTTCACCATTTTCATTCGCGCGTTTAATGATTTTGTCATCAATGTCGGTGATGTTACGCACGTACTTGAGCGTATAACCGAGGAATCGCAGGTAACGCGAGACCACGTCAAAGGAGACAAACGTACGCCCGTGACCGATATGACAGAGATCGTAAACAGTAATACCACACACGTACATGCCGACTTCCCCGGCATGGATAGGTTTAAATTCCTCTTTTTGGCGCGTCAGAGTATTAAAGATTTTTAACATCGAAGATTCCGTGTAGACGTGTGTGGACAATAAAGACGGTATAATACCCATAATTCAGACCGGAATCAGCACACAATGCAAGATGATCCCGTCTGGCGGTTATGCTATAACACCCGTCTATCTGTGACCCTCACTTGGGTCGACGCCCCACAATACCGGAACAGGATGCAAAAATGGTTACTTTCCACACTAATCATGGCGATATCGTTATTAAAACCTTTGATGATAAAGCGCCTGAAACAGTCAAAAACTTCCTGGACTACTGCCGCGAAGGTTTCTACAACAACACCATTTTCCACCGCGTGATCAATGGTTTTATGATTCAGGGCGGCGGTTTTGAACCTGGCATGAACCAGAAAGAGACCAAAGAAGCGATCAAAAATGAAGCCAACAACGGTCTGAAAAACACCCGTGGTACGCTGGCGATGGCGCGTACTCAGGCTCCACACTCTGCGACTGCCCAGTTCTTCATCAACGTGGCTGACAACGACTTCCTGAACTTCTCCGGCGAAAGCATGCAAGGCTGGGGCTACTGCGTATTCGCAGAAGTGGTTGAAGGTATGGACGTGGTTGAGAAAATTAAAGGCGTTTCTACTGGCCGCAGCGGTATGCACCAGGACGTTCCAAAAGAAGACGTGATCATTACCAGCGTGACCGTTAGCGAGTAATTGGTGGCGACACTCTTTATTGCAGATCTTCATCTGCAAACAGAAGAACCGGCGATAACCGCCGGTTTTCTGCGTTTTTTAGCAGGCGTAGCTCGAACCGCCGACGCGCTCTATATTCTGGGCGACCTCTTCGAAGCCTGGATTGGCGACGACGATCCCAACCCTCTGCATCGCGAAATGGCCGCCGCCATTAAAGCGCTGGTCGACTCCGGTGTCCCCTGCTTCTTCATTCACGGCAACCGCGATTTTCTGATTGGCAAACGCTTTGCCCGCGAAAGCGGAATGACATTGCTGCCGGAAGAAAAAGTGCTCAACCTTTACGGTCGCAAGGTACTGATCATGCACGGCGACACGCTCTGCACCGACGACACTGGCTACCTGGCGTTTCGCGCCAAAGTCCACACGCCGTGGATACAAACGCTGTTTCTCGCCCTGCCGCTGTTCATCCGCAATCGCATCGCCGCCAAAATGCGTGCAGGCAGTAAAGCCGCCAACAGCAGCAAATCGATGACCATCATGGATGTCAATCCGCAGGCGGTTATCGAGGTGATGGAAAAACACCGCGTGCAGTGGCTGATCCACGGCCATACCCATCGCCCGGACGTTCACTCCCTGACGGCCAACGGCGAGCCCGCACACCGCGTGGTGCTGGGTGCCTGGCACACGGAAGGCTCGATGGTGAAAGTCACGCCAGACGGCGTAGAACTGATTCAGTTTCCGTTTTAATTCCCTCTCCTTTTCACCAAACGCATCGCCACGCAATCGTTTTCCTTGGCACAATTTAATGCTATTCTCTGTGCCCTCAAAGCAGTGTGTTCCGCACCACAGGAGTTTTAAGACGCATGTCTTCTCGCAATAATCCGGCGCGTGTCGCCATCGTGATGGGGTCCAAAAGCGACTGGGCTACCATGCAGTTTGCCGCCGAAATCTTCGAAATCCTGAATGTTCCCCACCACATTGAAGTGGTCTCCGCGCACCGTACCCCCGATAAACTGTTCAGCTTCGCCGAAGGCGCGGAAGAGAACGGCTATCAGGTGATCATTGCCGGTGCGGGTGGTGCAGCACATTTGCCAGGCATGATTGCCGCCAAAACGCTGGTGCCGGTGCTCGGTGTGCCGGTGCAGAGCGCAGCCTTGAGCGGTGTTGATAGCCTCTACTCTATCGTGCAGATGCCGCGCGGGATTCCGGTCGGTACGCTGGCGATTGGCAAAGCGGGTGCGGCGAACGCTGCGCTGCTGGCCGCACAGATTTTGGCGACACACGATAAAGAATTGCATCAGCGTCTGGTGGAGTGGCGCAAAGCGCAGACCGACGAGGTGCTAGAGAATCCCGACCCGCGAGGTGATGCATGAAGCAAGTCTGCGTCCTCGGAAACGGTCAGTTAGGCCGAATGCTGCGCCAGGCGGGTGAACCGCTGGGCATCACCGTCTGGCCCGTCGGGTTGGACGCAGAGCCTGAAGCCGTGCCGTTTCAGCAAAGCGTCATCACTGCCGAAATCGAACGCTGGCCAGAAACGGCATTAACCCGCGAGCTGGCGCGTCACAACGCCTTCGTCAATCGCGACGTGTTCCCGATTATTGCCGATCGCCTGACGCAAAAGCAGCTTTTCGACAAGCTAGGTCTCGCCACCGCGCCGTGGCAGCTGCTGGCGGATAAAAGCGAGTGGCCTGCGGTGTTTGAAACCCTCGGCGAGCTGGCGATCGTGAAGCGCCGCACGGGTGGCTATGACGGTCGCGGTCAGTGGCGTTTACGCGAGAACGAAATCGCCGAGTTGCCGGACGACTGCTACGGCGAATGTATCGTCGAGCAAGGCATCAATTTTAGCGGCGAAGTGTCGCTGGTTGGCGCGCGCGCGTATGACGGCAGCACGGTGTTTTATCCGCTGACCCACAATCTTCATCAGGATGGCATTCTGCGCACCAGCGTGGTGTTCCCGCAGGCGAACGCCGCGCAGCAGGCGCAGGCCGAGGATATGCTCTCGGCGATCATGCATGAGCTGGGTTACGTGGGTGTCATGGCTATGGAGTGCTTTATCACGCCAGCCGGTCTGCTGATCAACGAGCTGGCCCCGCGCGTGCATAATAGCGGTCACTGGACGCAAAACGGCGCGTCCATCAGCCAGTTTGAGCTGCACCTGCGTGCCATTACCGATCTGCCGCTGCCGCAGCCGGTGGTCAACAGCCCGTCGGTGATGATCAATCTCATCGGTACCGATTTAAACTATGACTGGCTGAAACTGCCGCTGGTGCATCTGCACTGGTACGACAAAGCGGTGCGTGAAGGACGCAAAGTCGGCCATCTCAATCTGAATGATGATGATACCGGCCGCCTGAGCGCCACACTCGAAGCGATCATTCCGCTGCTGCCGCCAGAGTACGCGAGCGGTATCGCATGGGCGCAGAGTAAACTCAAATAAGTGCTAAATGCCGGGGAGTTGATCTTCCCCTTCCCCGGCTTCTCCCGACGCGCGTAAAATCCCACACCATTGCTGTTTTGCACTTTTCAGGATTTTACATGAACGATGGAACGGACTATCGCGCCATTCTCACCACCGCTACACCCTTAATCGACGTTCGCGCGCCGGTCGAATTTGCCCAGGGCGCAATGCCAGCGGCACGCAATTTGCCGCTGATGAATGACGACGAGCGCGCCGCCGTGGGCACCTGCTACAAACGACAAGGGCCTGACGCCGCTCTGGCCCTGGGCCATCGTCTGGTTAACGGCGATGTGCGGGAACAGCGCATCAACGCCTGGCGCGAAGCTTGTCTGCAAAATCCCAACGGTTATCTTTGCTGCGCGCGCGGCGGGCAGCGCTCGCATATCTCCCAGGCCTGGTTAAAAGAAGCCGGGATCGATTACCCGCTGATCGCAGGCGGCTATAAAGCTCTGCGTCAGACGGCGATCCAAGCCACCGTTGAACAGGTACAAAAACCAATGGTGTTGATTGGCGGCTGTACCGGCAGCGGGAAAACGATACTGGTCAGAGAGCACGTGCAGGGCATCGATCTCGAAGGGCTGGCGCATCATCGCGGCTCGTCCTTTGGCCGCACTTTACAGGCTCAACTGTCGCAGGCCAGTTTTGAAAATCATCTGGCCGTGGAACTGCTGAAAAAGGATGCTCCGCGCTGGGTGCTGGAGGACGAGGGCCGGATGATTGGTTCTAACCATCTACCGGAATGCCTGCGCGAGCGCATGATCCAGGCCTCGATCGTAGTGGTCGATGACCCGTTTGAGATTCGCCTTGAACGCCTGCGCGAGGAGTATTTCGCACACATGTGGCAGGAATTTTCTGCCGCATACGGGGAAGAGGCAGGCTGGAAGGAGTACGCGCAGTATCTGCATCACGGCCTGTTTGCTATCCGCCGTCGGCTGGGATTGCAGCGCTTTGCAGAATTCACCGCGTTACTGGATTCCGCGCTCATCGAGCAGCAGCGCACAGGACGTACCGAGGCGCACTATTCCTGGCTTGCGCCACTGCTCAATGACTATTACGACCCGATGTACCGTTATCAGCTGGAAAAAAAAGCCGATAAGATTGTCTTTCGGGGCGCGTTTAACGCGGTGGCCGCCTGGCTGGCGGCCTGATTCTCTAGCGGCGATCGCGCTTGTCGGCGCGTTTCGCCAGCCAGTCGCCCAGCACCTGGACGATCTGCACCAGCACGATCAGCGCGATCACGGTGACGACCATCACCTGGGTTTCGTAGCGGTAATAGCCGTAGCGGATCGCCAGATCCCCTACCCCGCCGCCGCCAACGATCCCAGCCATCGCGGAATAACCGATCAGGCTGACCAGCGTGATCGTCAGACCACGCAGTAATCCGGCACTCGCCTCCGGCAGCAGGACGGTGCAGATGATACGCATCGGGCTCGCACCAAACGCCTCGGCCGCTTCAATAATCCCTTTATCCACTTCGCGCAACGCGCTGTCCACCAGACGAGCGTAAAACGCAATCGCCGCCACAGAAAGTGGAACCGATGCTGCAATCGGGCCGATGGTGTTGCCAAGCAGCAATTGCGTCAGCGGCAGCAGGAGAACCAGCAGGATCACAAACGGTACCGAGCGGATGATATTCACCAGTACCGAACTCACCAGGTAAACAAAACGGTTCTGCCAGAACAGATGTCGGTCGGTGACAAAAATCAAAAAGCCCAGCGGCAGTCCGCCGAGAATTGCCAGCACCGTGGAGATGCTCAGCATCTGGAAGGTTTCGTTAAACGCCAGGCCCAGATCGGCCACTAAATCATCCACGGATCACCTCCACCTGCGCAGTACGATGACGAATATGTTCTACAGCCGTTTCCACAACGGCAGGATCATCCGCCGTCAGCTGCACCACCAGAATCCCCAGCGCTCGCTCGCCGATGTACTCAATTTTGCCGTGCAGAATATTCACCGCTACGCCAAATTTGATTGCCACGTCCGAGAGCACTGGCTGCTCAGCGGAATCCCCGATAAACAGGATTTTCAGCAGTTGCCCAGGAAGATGCTGCTGCAAACGCTCCGGCAGGGTCAGGTTCAGAGTATGCGATACCAATTGTTGGGTGAACGGATGCTGCGGATGGGCAAAGACGTCGAATACCTCGCCCAGCTCCACCACTTCGCCACCGGACATCACCGCCACGCGATCGCAGATGGATTTGATCACGTTCATCTCATGGGTGATCAGCACGATCGTGATCCCCATCTGCTGGTTGATCTGCTTGAGCAGCGCCAGAATAGTCGCCGATGTTTCCAGATCCAGAGCAGACGTCGGTTCATCACACAGCAAAACGTCCGGGTGGTTGGCAATCGCGCGAGCAATGCCCACACGCTGTTTTTGCCCGCCGCTCAGCTGCACCGGATAACGATTGGCTTTGTCCGTCAGCCCGACGAGGGCGAGGATCTCCGTCACGCGCGGAACGATTTTACTGCGCTCCCATCCGGCGGCCTTCAGGCTAAACGCCACGTTCTGCGCCACGGTGCGGGTGTGCATCAAATTGAAATGCTGGAAGATCATGCCAATACGCTGGCGGGCTTTGCGAAGATTCACGCCATCAAGGGCAGAAATCTCTACGCCGTTGACGTTAACGCGGCCCGCACTCGGGCGCTGGAGCGCATTCAGGGTGCGCAGCAAGGTGCTTTTCCCCGCGCCGCTGGTGCCGACAATGCCAAAAATCTCACCGGCTGCAATGGTCAGGCTGACGTCGGAGACCGCGCGGGTGGAAGGCCCGCGCCCGGTCTGGAAGTCGACACATACCTTGTCTAACTCAATCATGACTACCTCAGAAATGCGAAAAGGGCAGACTCAGCTGCCCTGTCAAACCTGTGCGCAATTACGGTTTTGCCGCCGTCATCCAGTCGGGTTTCTGGAAAGCGGTATACACGTTTTTCGGATCGTCGATCACCGCGCGATAGGCCGGAGACTCGACCACCGCCACGATATCTTTGGCGAACGGTTTATCAGCATCTTCCGTACGCACAGCGATGATATTTTTCAGGTTTTCGTCGAGGTGCTCCTGCGCCAGCGCGCTGGAAAGATCCATTCCGGCAGCAATGGCGAAGTTCCCGTTGACCAGAGAGGCGGTGACACTATCCAGCGTGCGCGGCAGCTGCGCCGCTTCCAGCGGTTTGAACACCAGCCCTTTCGGGTTGCTGGCGATATCACGCTCGGAGGCTTTGGTCGGGTCGATATTATCTTTGATGGTAATCAGCTTCAGAGACTGCAGGAAACGCAGGCCGCGCGCGAGGTTGGTCGGATCGTTCGAAAGGGTCACGATATCGCCCTTTTTCAGCTCATCCAGGCCCTTTATCTTGTGGGAATAGAAACCCATCCCAGCCGTCGGCACGGTGAGTAATTTGGTCAGCTTCAGCCCTTTGTCGGCCGTAAATTTGGTGAAGTAGAGCGAGTGCTGGAACAAGTTGGCGTCGATGCTGCCGTTAGAGAGCGCCATGTTCGGCTGCACATAATCGCTGAATTCGCGCACCACCACTTTGTAGCCTTTCTCTTTCAGCGAGGGAGCAATGGCTTGTTTGACCATGTCGCCGTACGGGCCAGGCGCGACGCCAAACACGATGGTGTGCGGATCGCTGTTAGCGTGGGCAGCCTGCAAACCGCAGACCAGCAGAAGCGCACCGGCAGCGGTGCGAAGCGTGTGACGTAATCCCATGAGATCTCCATTTCAAAGCGGTGTGGCGTTGTGTTGCACCGTACGATGCGGCGCAGAGTCTGTTTAACATGACACAGATCACAAGCGGCTGTCCTTGAAATTATTTCATGATGTTGCGGAATATGTCGTTGAATGTGCAGGAGATTGGGATAGGCAATTTGTGGGAAATGATAGACCGTGCGCGCATTATGCCGGGCGGCACTGCGTTTGCCCGGCCTACGGGTTTTGTAGCCCCGGTAAGTAAAGCGCCACCGGGGACAAACCGCACAGTCCGTAGCCCCGGTAAGCAAAGCGCCACCGGGGACAAACCGCACAGTCCGTAGCCCCGGTAAGCAAAGCGCCACCGTGGACAAACCGACAGTCCGTAGCCCCGGTAAGCAAAGCGCCACCGGGGACAAACGGCTCCGACTTAGAAGTCGTAACGCAGACGGACCAGGTTCATATCACCCAGATCGTCAGTGCTGGAGGTGAACACGTGTTCGTAATCAACACGGAAACCGTAATCCAGCTGGAAGCTGATACCCACGCCGTTATCGATGCGCTGGTAGTTGCGGCCATTCACATACTCAATGCGATCGCCCATCACGTATGGCTGAACTGATTTCAGCGCGTACTGGCCAACCGGGATTTTGTAACCCGCGAAGTACTCAATACCCCACGCATCACCGGCGAAGTAGTCGTTCACCGACACTTTTTTGGTGGTCATGAAGTTCTGATACCAGCCGCCGCCTGCGGAGAAGGTCCAGTTGTCCGGGGTCCAGCTCAGCGCCGTACCGAGGATGTTCTGGTCGTAAGATTTGCTGTCGCCGTTATCCGGGTTACGCATATCCGCGCGGGTATAGTTCCACGCCGTACCCCAGGTCAGATCGGTGGTCAGGTGGTAATCAATACCCAGTGAACCGCCGCCTTTACGTTTGTAACGCAAACCGTTACCCGGCAGGTATTCACCGTCTTCGAACAGATAAGATGCATAAATGTCTGCATCACCGACGGTTTTCTTATATTTCAGCATTTTGCGTGAACGATAAGAGCCGTCGTAGTCGCCGTTGATACCGTTACCCGGTGCCTGACCTACCATGTCGTAGTCCCAGATATCGGTTTTCGCGCCGACCACATCGTAATAGACGCTGTTCTGTTGACCGAAGGTCAGCGTACCCCAGGTATCGCTTTTCAGGCCGGTGTAGAGCATACGGCGAGACGTATCATTCGCGCCTTCTGCGTGGTGGTTATCCCAGTCGAACAGCGCTGGAATGTTCACACCCAGCTCGTAGTAGCTTACCCAGCTGATGTCGTCGAACAGGTAGTAATCTGCTGCGAAACGGAAACGGGTGCCGCCATCGAAGCCGTTACGCTTGTAAGAACCTTTGTCGCCGTCGCCCGTCATCATGTTGAACTGGGGACGGATGCTGCCGCCAACGGTGAAGTTAAGACGGCTCAGCGGGTTGCCCGCCTGCGGATCTTGCTTCAGTACGGTGATTTCCGCTTGTGCTGCGAAAGACGCCAATGCCACTGCCGCGCCGATCGTTGCCGCCAGCGCTGTTTTTTTTATGGTCATTATTATTCCTTGATAGACACGCTGCTAATTATTTAGCGGATGAATAATATCTGGAATTAAACAGGCCGTGGGGTTGGGTTTTTAATGATTTGTGCTGCTAAAAGTGGAGGTATTATCGTTTTGTGCTACTAAAGGATTACGCACCAGTATATAAACCGGCGCGTAATCATCACGAGAGGGAATTAACTGGCAAACTGACGGAACAGCGCTTTACCTTTTAACAGGCGCGTCCCCAGCCAGCCGCCGCACAGGGAAAGCAGCACCGCACCCGACACCGGCAAGATCAGCCACAGCCGCCAGTCCGGTTCCCACGGGAAGTCGAACACCTTGGTCTGCAGTACGGCCAGCGCAGTTTCAGCGCCAATCGCCGCCACCAGACCGGAGACCAGGCCGAGCAGCGCAAACTCACACCACAACGTGGTGCGCAGCAGGGATTTACTCGCTCCGAGCGTGCGGTACACCACCAGCTCCTGATGGCGCTGACGCATGCCCACCTGCACCTGGGCCAGCAGCAACAGCACGCCGCAGGCAGTCACCAACACCACCATCACCTCCAGCGCACGGCTCACCTGCTCCAGCACCTGGCCGACCTGCTTCAGAATCGCGCCGATATCCAGCAGGCTTACCGTCGGGAATTCACGGTTCAGCTGCGTCAGCATGCCGTTGCCGTTCTCCCAGCGGAAGCTGGTCAGCCAGCTTTGAGGCTGCCCGTCGAGCGCGCCGGACGGGAAGATAAAGAAGAAGTTCGGGCGCAGGCTTTCCCAGTCCACTTTACGCAGGCTGGTCACTTTGGCGCTAAAATCCTGAGTGTCGCCGGTAAACGTTACCGTATCGCCCAAACCGACTTTCAGACGCGCCGCCAGCCCTTCTTCCATCGACACTTCGCCCGCTTTTGGCGGCCAGTTACCGGCGGTGATCGGGTTGTGGTCCGGGCGTTTATCCTGCCAGGTCAGATTCAGCTCGCGATTAAGCGATTCGTCCTGATTCCCTTCCGTCAACTTGCCGTTAATTTGTGTCAGGCGCGCACGAACGATCGGATAGAACGACTCAGGCACAATCTGATGTTCCGCGAGGAAGCCCTTCAGCGGCGTGACCTGTTCCGGCGCGATGTTAATCAGGAAATAGTTCGGGCTTTCCGGTGGAAGCTGCTGCTGCCAGCGGTCGAGCAGATCGCCTCGCAGCACCAGCAGCATCGCCAAAAGCATGAACGACAGCGAAAACGCCGACAGCTGGCTGAGCGTCGACCACGGCTGGCGCAGCAGGCGATTGATCGCCAGACGTACCGGTAGCGATTTTACCGTCAGCCCTTTCAGCAGGTTTAGCAACATCCATCCCAGCACGCCGCACAGCAGCGCCAGCACCACAGCACCGGCCAGCACGGCCCACAGCAGCATACTCCCGCCCATCAGCCAGGCGAGCAACATCACGACTACGACGACCACAACCGGGAGATAAAACTTCAGCGGCCAGACACTGGCGACCACGTCACGACGCAACACCCGCAGCGGCTGCGTCGCCAGCAGCAGACGATACGGACGCAGGCCCACCAGCAGAGAAATCACCACCATCGCGCCAATGGCCCAAAGCCACGGCCACAGGCTGGCGGGCGGCAGTTCAGCGGGCAGCACTGGCTTGAGCAATACCATCAGCACTTTTTCAAACAGTAAGCCAATCGCCCCGCCGGTGATGGCTGAGAGCATCAGCACCATCAGCCACTGGCCGACGATCAGCTTACGCAGCTGCGCCCGGCCCGCACCAAGGGTCTTGAGGATCGCCACCAGATCGTAGCGACTGCGGCAGTAGTGCCCCATCGCCACCGCCACGGCGGCGACAGCCAGCAGCATGGTCAGCAGCGCGGAGAGCAGTAAAAACTGCTGCGAACGCTCGAGAGATTTCCCCAACGCGCCGTCGTCCTGCTCCATGCCGATCCAGCGATGCTCGGGCTTGAGCTGCGGTTTCAGCCACTTTTCGTAGGCTTCAAGCTGCGCGGGCGTACCACCGAATTTGTAGCGCCAGGTGACGCGACTGCCAGGTTGCACGGCCCCGGTTTTTGCCACGTCCGCGGTGTTCATCAGCAGGCGCGGCGCCATCTGGAACGGGTTAAAGCCGGAGTCCGGCTCCTGCACCACTTCCCCGGCAATTTTCAGCGTCGCGTCACCGACGTCAATGCTGTCCCCGGTTTTCAGGTTCAGCAGGGCCATCAGGCGTGGAGCTAACAAAACAGAACCCGGCGTCGGTTTGAGGCCGGGCGGATTGGTTTGCAAATCGCCGTACATCGGATAGACGTCATCAACGGCTTTAACGCTCGCTAGCTGCGGCGTGTCGGCGGCGAAAGTCATGGTTTGAAAGCTAAGCTGCTGACCGACTTTCAGCCCCTGTTTACGCGCCTCGTCGATCCACGCCTGCGGCACATCGCGCGAACTGCTGAGCGTGCGGTCACCCGCCATAAACTCGCGGCTTTGCTGGCTTAAGCCTTTTTCCATGCGATCGCTGACGCTGCCGAGTGCCAGCACGCAGGCCACCGCCAGACTTAGCGCCAGCCAGACAATCAGCAACGAGGGCGAGCGCCATTCGCGCCAGAACCAGCGTGCAATCATGCTTCCTCCTGCAATTGCCCGTTGACCAAACGCAGTCGGCGGTCACAGCGGGCCGCCAGCTCAAGGTCGTGAGTGACCAGAATCAGCGTGGTGCCATGCTCGCGGTTGAGGGAAAAGAGCAAATCGGCAATTTTATCGCCCGTCTGCCGGTCCAGATTTCCGGTTGGCTCATCGGCAAACAGCACCTCCGGACTACCGTTGAACGCCCGCGCCAGCGCCACGCGCTGCTGTTCACCGCCGGAAAGCTGCGCCGGGAGATGGTCCAGACGCTTGCCCAGCCCAAGCTGCTCCAGCAGCGCTTTTGCACTGCTCCGGCTTTGGCTGGCGTTCTCACCGCGCAGCAGGCCTGGCAGCTCGACGTTCTCCAGCGCATTGAGTGTCGGGATGAGCATGAACGACTGAAACACAAAGCCGATATGTTTTGCCCGCAGCGCCGCGCGTGCCTCTTCATCGAGTGTGTGCAGCGGCTGGCCAACCAGATTCACCTCGCCGCTGCTGCCATCGTCCAGCCCGGCCAGGATCGCCAGCAGCGTGGACTTACCGGACCCGGATTCACCAATCAGCGCGATGGTTTCAGCGCGTTTGACAACGAGTTCAACTCCGGTGAGGATGGACAACTCGTGCTCACCCTGACCGACGGACTTCTTAAGATGATGAACTGCAACAATGTTTTCCGCTGGCATTTGCCCTTCCTGTTTCTGATTCTGATGACCTTTCGCGCCGCTGCGGCGGACACGTTACTGGTGCTGGGTGACAGCCTGAGTGCGGGCTACCGGATGGCGGCCACTGCCGCCTGGCCTGCGCTGCTCAACGATAAGTGGCAGACTCAAACGCCGGTGCTGAATGCCAGCATCAGCGGCGATACGTCCCAGCAGGGGCTTGCACGCCTGCCTGCTTTGCTCAAGCAACATCAGCCGCGCTGGGTACTGGTCGAACTGGGCGGTAACGACGGTTTACGCGGCTTCCAGCCGCAACAAACAGAAGAAACCTTACGCAAAATTATTACGGATATTCAGGCCGCCAACGCCCAGCCGCTTTTAATGCAAATTCGTCTGCCTGCGAACTACGGACGCCGTTATAATGAGGCCTTTAGCGCCATCTATCCCAAGCTTGCCAAAGAATTCGATATTCCGCTGCTGCCATTTTTCATGGAGGAGGTCTATCTGAAACCGCAATGGATGCAGGATGACGGTATTCACCCCAATCGCGACGCCCAGCCGTTTATTGCGGACTGGATGGCGACACGACTGGCACCTCTAGTTAAACATGACTCGTAATTCAGCGGAGATCCTGACAGGTAAAGTTATGCAAAAATCGGTCTTAATAACAGGATGTTCCAGCGGAATTGGCCTTGAGAGCGCACTCGAACTGAAGCGCCAGGGATTTTGGGTATTAGCCGCATGCCGAAAACCCGAAGATGTAGAACGCATGAACAGCAAAGGCTTTCAGGGCGTGTTGCTGGATCTGGACTCGCCGGAAAGCATTGAACGCGCCGCCGCCGAGGTGATCGCCCTGACCGACAATCGTCTGTTTGGGCTGTTTAATAACGCCGGTTTCGGTGTCTACGGCCCGCTACAAACCATTTCGCGCGAGCAGCTTGAGCAGCAGTTTTCGGCCAACTTTTTTGGCATCCACCAGCTCACGATGGCGCTGCTCCCGGCAATGCTCCCGCACGGCGAAGGCCGTATTGTGATGACCTCCTCGGTGATGGGATTGATCTCTACACCGGGTCGCGGGGCGTACGCCGCCAGCAAATATGCGCTCGAAGCCTGGTCCGACGCACTGCGCATGGAACTGCGCCACAGCGGGATTAAGGTTAGCCTGATTGAACCGGGACCGATTCGTACCCGTTTCACAGAAAACGTCAACCAGACCCAGTCCGACCATCCGGTCGAAAACCCCGGTATTGCCGCACGATTTACCCTCGGGCCAGAGGCGGTGGTCGCCAAAGTGCGCCATGCTTTTGAAAGCGAACGGCCAAAAATTCGCTACCCGGTCACCCTTGTGACCCATGCCGTGGGCTGGCTTAAGCGCCTGCTGCCGGGCCGCATGATGGATAAAATTTTACGCGGATGAGTTGAAGCCTGGCTCCTCATCCCCCATCTATTTGTCAAATTGATAAAAGAGAATGCCGTATGTCCGTACAGAATATTGTCAACATCACTGAAGCGAACCTGCACCAGACACTTGAAGTGTCGATGACCAAACCCGTGCTGTTCTATTTCTGGTCCGAACGTAGCCAGCACTGTCTGGAGCTGACGCCGGTACTGGAGAGCCTCGCGGCGCAGTACAATGGTCAGTTCCTGCTGGCAAAACTGGACTGCGACGCTGAGCAGATGGTGGCGTCCCAGTTTGGGCTGCGCGCGATCCCAACCGTGTATCTGTTCCAGAATGGTCAGCCGGTCGACGGATTCCAGGGCCCGCAGCCGGAAGAAGCGGTTCGCGCTCTGCTCGACAAAGTGCTGCCGCGCGAAGAAGAGCTGAAAGCACAGCAGGCGCTGGCGCTGATTCAGGAAGGCAAACACGACGAAGCGCTGCCGCTGCTGAAAGACGCGTGGCAACTGTCGAATCAGGACAGTCAGATTGGCCTGCTGCTGGCACAGACGCAGATCGAACTGCATCGTTCAGAAGACGCCGAAGCGGTACTGAAAACCATTCCGTTGCAGGATCAGGACACCCGTTACCAGGGGCTGGTCGCGCAAATTGAACTACTGAAACAGGCGGCGGACACTCCAGAAATCCAGCAGTTGCAGCAGCAGGTTGCAGAGAACCCGGACGATGCCGCGCTGGCCAGCCAACTGGCGTTACAGCTGCATCAGGTAGGACGCAACGAAGAGGCGCTGGAGTTGCTGTTTAGCCATCTGAAAAAAGATCTGGCGGCTGCCGATGGTCAGGCGCGGAAGATGTTCCAGGAGATCCTCGCAGCGCTCGGTACCGGCGATGCGCTGGCGTCTAAATATCGTCGCCAGCTTTACGCGTTGTTGTATTAATCCCACGCGCTGCCACCCGGCAAAACGCCCGGTGGCGCTACGCTTACCGGGCCTACGAAATTCGCAACATGCCGAATTGTAGGCCGGGAAAACGCAGTGCCGCCCGGCAAAACGCCCGCACCTCACCCCGTCTTTTTCAACTGCGTCACCACCAACTGGTGGCGCGAGTTGTAGAACTTCCGATAGGTTAAATAGCAGGCAATGATGGTCGACAGGCTGGCGGTCGAGAGCAGCATAAAGGTCACCATGATCTGATACTTAATCGCTTTTACCGGATCGATACCGGCAAAAATCAGCCCGGACATCATCCCCGGCAAACTCACCAGCCCGACCGTTTTCGCTGAATCGACCGTTGGGATCAGTGACGATCGAATACTTTCGCGAATTAACCGCACCGACGCCATTTTTGGCGTCGCGCCCAGGCTGAGCTTTTCCTGGATCTGCTGCTGCTCGCTACTAAACCGCTGTCCGAGATTGTTGTAACACAGCCCCACCGCCACCATCGCGTTCCCCGCGATCATCCCGGAAATGGGGATCACCTGCATTGGCGCAAATTCAATGGAGCCGGAAAGCACCAGCACCGCCAGCGTCAACGCCGTGCCGGTGGTGATGGCAATGAACGATGAGATAAACGCTTTGTCGATGTATTTACTGCGCTTTTGCGCATTCCACGCCGCGTTGAAGCAGATAAACAGCACCATCAGCAGCGTCAGCACCGCGTGGTTGACGTTGAAAATGTACTTCAGTACATAGCCGACGATAATCAGCTGAATCACCGCGCGGCAAATGCTCCACACGATGTCCTTTTCCAGACCGAGCTTTTCCCGGTGGCTGACCAGGATCGCCACCAGCACCAGCACCATCGAAAGGGCCAGCGATTCGTTGGTAATATTATGCTCGTTCACGATTTGCCTCCTGCATCTTCCCGCCGTGCGGCTGAAGGGTGATCACCTCGTCGGCATGGGCAATCTCACCGGCATCATGCGTCACCCATAGCACCGCGATATTTTCCTCTTTGGCATAGCGATGAATAATCTCATTCACATTGCGCTTGTTGCTCTCGTCAAGAGCGCTGGTGACTTCATCGAGTAGCAGCACTTTTGGCAGGAATTGCAGATTGCGAATCAGCGAGACGCGCTGTTTTTCACCGCCAGAAAGTTCGTTTACGGACTTAGTCAGGGTGTCCTCAGATAAGCCAAAACGCGCCAGATCGGCAATGAATTTTTCCGGTTCCGGTGCTTTATTGCGGATCTGCCAGGGAAAAATCAGATTGTCGTAAACCGTCTCGCCAAACAGCGCGGGCGTTTGTACACAGTAGGAAACCTGCTGACGATACTCCTCGGGCGCAAGCGCGGTGATATCGTTGTCTTCAAAGAAAATATGCCCTTCGGTCGGGCTGAGCAATGAGGCTATGATCTTCAGAAGCGTGCTCTTTCCACAGCCCGACGGCCCGGTAATAAGCCTGAATTCGCCAGGCCGCACGCTGAAATTTATCTGCTGTAAAATCGGGATTTCGCCCACGCGAAAACCAACGTTCCTGAGTTCCAGAAGCGCGCAATTATCCTTCATGTTATTTCCCATTTTTTCATTCTGCTTCGTATCAATATTGTAAACAGGTTAATGGATTAGAGGCGAACTTCCCTGCAATAGTCGATATACTTAAGTTCAACAAACGAGCGATTTTTTGCGACTACACGGAATACAAAACAGGAGGTTTTTTCATGTTGATCGTTATCCCTATTCTTATCTTCGTCGTGCTGGTGATCGTCGGCGCAGGCGTGAAGATCGTACCGCAGGGCTATCAGTGGACGGTCGAACGCTTTGGTCGCTATACCAATACCCTCCAGCCGGGTCTGAGCCTCATCGTTCCGTTTATGGACCGTATTGGTCGTAAAATCAACATGATGGAACAGGTACTGGATATTCCTTCTCAGGAGATTATTTCCCGAGACAACGCTAACGTCACCATTGATGCCGTCTGTTTTATTCAGGTGATCGACTCGCCAAAAGCGGCCTATGAAGTCAGTAATCTTGAGCTTGCCATCATCAACCTGACGATGACCAACATCCGTACCGTGCTCGGATCGATGGAGCTGGACGAAATGCTCTCCCAGCGCGACAACATCAATACCCGCCTGCTGCATATTGTTGATGAAGCCACCAATCCGTGGGGGATTAAAATCACCCGTATCGAAATCCGCGACGTGCGTCCACCGGCTGAGCTGATTTCATCGATGAACGCCCAGATGAAAGCCGAGCGAACCAAGCGCGCCTACATTCTCGAAGCCGAAGGGATCAGACAGGCCGAGATTCTGAAAGCTGAGGGCGAAAAGCAGTCTCAAATTCTGAAAGCCGAAGGTGAGCGCCAGTCGGCATTCTTACAGGCAGAAGCCCGTGAACGTTCCGCCGAGGCAGAAGCCCGCGCGACGCAGATGGTTTCTGAAGCTATCGCCGCAGGTGATATCCAGGCGATCAACTACTTTGTGGCGCAGAAATACACCGATGCGCTGCAGAAAATTGGCTCCGCCAATAACAGTAAAGTGGTGATGATGCCGCTGGAAGCCAGCAGCCTGATGGGTTCCATCGCCGGGATTGCAGAACTTATCAAGGACAGCGGAAACGAGCGCAAAAAATGATTGAGATGATCGCAGCACATCCCCATGTTTTCTGGCTCAGCCTTGGCGGGCTGCTGCTGGCGGCTGAGATGCTGGGCGGTAATGGCTATCTACTCTGGAGCGGCGTCGCAGCGGTGGTTACCGGGCTGTTGGTCTGGGTTGCGCCGTTCGGCTGGGAGTGGCAAGGCGCGCTCTTCGCCGTCCTGACGCTCGTCGCTGCATGGCTGTGGTATCGCTGGTTGTCACGTCAGGTTCGCAGGCAAAAACCTGCCGATGCCGCACTGAATCAGCGCGGCCAACAGCTAGTGGGTAAGCGTTATACACTGGATACCACGTTAATCAACGGTCGTGGGCATGTCCGCATCGGTGACAGCTCGTGGCCGGTAGTTGCCGATGATGACCTCGTCGCGGGGACACGCGTTGAAGTCATCGCCGTCGAAGGGATTACCCTGCGGGTCAAAGCCAGTTAAGCACTGGCTTTACGATGGCAGCAGCCGGAGAGATTATCGATAATTGGACACTCGGCGCTGTCATCCCCCGGACAGGATTCGGCAAGGGTAAGCAGCTGTTCACGCATCGCCTGAAGCTCAACAATGTGACGCTCGATTTCCGCCACCTTTTCCAGAGTGCGTTTTTTCACATCGGCGCTGTGCCGTTTAGGGTCGTTAAACAGATGCACCAGTTCGCCACACTCTTCGAGGTTAAACCCCACCTGACGAGCCTGTCGCAGTAGCGTGAGCTCATCCAGGTGCAGCTGCGTGTAGCTCCGATAGCCGTTTTCACTGCGCAGCGGTGCCGTAACCAGCCCCTTCTCTTCGTAAAATCGAATCGCTTTGCTGGTTAAACCGGTTTTTTTTGCCACATCACTGATATTCACATTCCCCCCTTGACCTTCCCCTTGATGGAAGGTTTAAGCTTCATCACACTGTCCCAAACAGAGTATGTTGGCTTAATAATCATACAGGAGTTTTGTTATGTCTCACACAATCAACCTGACACTGGATGGCCTCTCCTGCGGTCACTGTGTTAAACGTGTAAAAGAAAGTCTCGAACAACGTCCTGACGTTGAAACTGCTGAAGTGACCGTTGAAAACGCTGTCGTAACGGGCAGCGCCAGCGCCGAAGCGCTGATCGATACCGTTAAACAAGCCGGTTACGGGGCGGAGTTAAGCCACCCAAAGGCTAAACCGCTGACAGAGTCATCAATCCCGTCGGAAGCACTGACAGCGGCTACTCCTGAGCTTCCGGCAGCGCATGACATTGACGACAGCCAACAGCTGCTGATCAATGGCATGACCTGCGCCAGCTGCGTCTCTCGCGTACAAAATGCGTTGCAGGCCGTACCGGGCGTCTCACAGGCACGGGTCAATCTGGCGGAACGCACGGCGCTAATTATGGGCAATGCGTCCGCCGCTGAATTAGTACAGGCGGTGGAAAAAGCCGGCTACGGCGCGGAGGCCATCGAAGATGACGTAAAACGCCGTGAACGTCAGCAAGAAACCGCCATCGCCACCATGAAACGCTTCCGCTGGCAGGCGATTGTCGCCCTGCTGGTCGGTATTCCGGTGATGGTGTGGGGAATGCTCGGCGACAATATGATGGTCACCGAGGACAACCGAACGCTGTGGCTGGTGATTGGTCTGGTCACGCTCGGCGTAATGGTCTTCGCGGGCGGTCATTTCTATACCAGCGCCTGGAAAAGCCTGAAAAATAAAACCGCGACGATGGATACGCTGGTTGCTCTCGGTACCGGCGCCGCGTGGCTTTACTCAATGAGTGTCAACGTCTGGCCGCAGTGGTTCCCGATGGAAGCACGCCATCTCTATTACGAAGCGAGCGCAATGATTATTGGTCTGATTAACTTAGGCCATATGCTTGAAGCCCGCGCGCGCCAGCGTTCTTCTAAAGCGCTGGAACGACTGCTCGACCTCACGCCGCCGTCGGCCCGCGTGGTGACGGAGGACGGCGAAATCAGCCTGCCGCTGGCAGAAGTGCAGCCGGGCATGACGCTGCGCTTAACGACCGGCGATCGGGTTCCGGTCGACGGTGAAATCACCCAGGGTGAAGCCTGGCTGGATGAAGCGATGCTCACCGGTGAACCGGTGCCACAGCAAAAATCCGCCGGTGATGCAGTACACGCCGGGACGGTGGTGCAGGACGGGAGCGTGCTGTTCCGCGCCAGTGCGGTCGGCAGCCATACTACGCTGTCGCGCATCATTCGCATGGTACGTCAGGCACAGAGCAGCAAGCCGGAGATCGGCCAGCTTGCTGATAAAATTTCCGCCATTTTTGTGCCAGTGGTCGTGGCTATCGCGCTGTTCAGTGCCGCCATCTGGTATTTCTTCGGCCCTGCACCGCAGATCGTCTACACGCTGGTTATCGCCACCACCGTGCTAATTATCGCCTGCCCGTGTGCATTAGGCCTGGCAACGCCGATGTCGATCATCTCCGGCGTAGGCCGTGCGGCTGAGTTTGGGGTGCTGGTACGTGATGCCGATGCACTTCAGCGTGCCAGTACGCTCGATACGCTGGTGTTTGATAAAACCGGCACTCTCACCGAAGGCAAACCACAGGTCGTGGCGGTGAAAACGATTGCTGTATCTGAAGAGGATGGCCTGCGTCTCGCGGCGGCGCTCGAACAAGGTTCCAGCCATCCGCTGGCACGAGCCATTCTCGATAAAGCCGGAAACACCGCGTTGCCGCAGGTGAACAACTTCCGCACCCTGCGCGGTTTAGGCGTCAGTGGTGAGGTCGATAGCCATTCGTTGCTTCTCGGCAATAAAGCATTGCTCAATGAAAACGGCATTGATACCCGCGCGCTGGATGATGAACTCACTGCGCAGGCCTCGCAGGGCGCGACGCCAGTGCTGCTGGCGGTCGACGGTAAAGCGGCGGCCCTGTTCGCCATCCGCGATCCGCTGCGTGCCGACAGCGTGGCGGCCCTGAAACGTCTGCATCAGGCGGGCTATCGTCTGGTGATGCTAACCGGCGATAACCCAACAACCGCGAATGCGATTGCGAAAGAAGCAGGTATTGATGAGGTGATCGCAGGCGTGCTGCCTGATGGCAAAGCCGACGCGATTATCAAACTGCAAAGCCAGGGTCGACAGGTGGCGATGGTCGGTGATGGCATCAACGACGCACCCGCGCTGGCGCAGGCGGATGTCGGGATTGCGATGGGCGGCGGGAGCGATGTCGCGATTGAGACAGCGGCGATTACCCTGATGCGCCACAGTCTGATGGGCGTTGCCGATGCGCTGGCGATCTCCAAAGCCACGTTGCGCAATATGAAGCAAAATCTGCTCGGGGCGTTTGTCTATAACTCATTGGGTATTCCGATTGCTGCCGGGATCCTGTGGCCGTTGACCGGCACCTTGCTTAACCCGGTGGTCGCGGGAGCAGCGATGGCGCTCTCTTCCATCACCGTGGTGAGTAACGCCAACCGTCTGTTGCGCTTTAAACCGAAAGAGTAATCTGACCTTGTAGGCCGGGTAAGGCGAAGCCGCCACCCGGCATTTTTTGCCTGATGGCGCTGCGCTTATCAGGCCTACGGGTTGACAAGGTTGCCACGGTTGCGTCATCTGTCACCACGCGCTAGCATGAACTTTTCCGTTTATGGAGCGCGTATGAGTCTGTTTAGTCGTATAAAAACCACCTTCCGCGCTTTGTTTCCCCGCCGCTATCCCTGGCCGGGGCTGGATATTTCTCTCCCAGGCGGTCAGCATTTGCACCTCGTCGGCAGTATTCATATGGGCACGCGCGATATGTCACCGCTGCCGCCCGCGCTGGTACAGCTATTGCGCAAAGCCGATGCGCTGGTCGTCGAAGCCGATATTTCCGGCAGCGAATCCCCTTTCGCAAATCTCGATATTCCCCCTCCGCTGAGCGAGCGTCTTAACGAGTCGCAGCTTGCAGAGCTTGAACGCGTCGCCAATGAATTGGGGCTCTCCCTTTCAATGCTCGAAACCCAGCCATTATGGCAAATCGCGATGGTGCTGCAGGCCACGCAGGCTCAACGTCTGGGGTTACGCGGTGAGTTTGGTATCGACTACCAGTTGCTGAACGCTGCTCGCGCGCGCCATCTTGCCATTATCGAACTGGAAGGCGCCGACAGCCAGGTTGCGCTGTTACGTCAGCTTCCTGAAGATGGTCTGCTGCTGCTGGATGACACGCTCACCCACTGGCATACCAACGCGCGTCTTTTGCAGATGATGATCGGCTGGTGGCTCAAGTCGCCGCCCGATGACGGCAAGCTGGAGCTGCCCTCGACCTTTAGTGAATCGCTGTATGATGTGCTGATGCATGAACGCAATCAGGCATGGCGAGAAACGTTACATGCCTTGCCCGCTGGCCGTTACGTAGTCGCCGTTGGCGCGCTGCATTTATACGGGGAAGGGAATTTGCCGTCGCTGTTAAAATAAAAAAAATGGCCAATATTTCTATTGGCCCGTCAAAGAGGAATTTCATCGTTATTATTATGCCGAAGGAGACCTTCGGTCAGAGCCGATTGTCGCTCAAAGTAACCATCACTGCCAATACTATTGCGCAAGATGGTGCTATTTTTTAGACAGCAGTCAGGCGTATGCTTTGCGTGTAAATTGTCTGTGGTAAGAAGGATCATTATGACTCCCGCCGTTAAATTACTCGAAAAAAACAACATTTCTTTCCGGATACACACCTACGATCACGATCCCAGTGAAACCAATTTTGGCGACGAAGTGGTCCGTAAGCTGGGCCTGAATGCCGATCAGGTTTATAAAACGCTGTTGGTCGCTGTGAACGGTGATATGAAGCATCTGGCCGTGGCCGTGACGCCCGTCGCCGGTCAACTGGATTTGAAGAAAGTCGCCAAAGCGCTGGGCGCGAAAAAGGTCGATATGGCGGACCCGATGGTTGCGCAACGCACGACCGGCTATCTGGTGGGTGGGATTAGCCCTCTCGGACAGAAAAAACGCCTGCCAACGCTGATTGATGCGCCGTCGCAGACCTTTGACACCATCTACATTTCCGGCGGTAAGCGCGGGCTGGACATTGAGCTGGCGGCGGACGATCTGGCGAAGATGCTGGATGCGAAATTTGCGGATATCGCGCGTCGGGATTAAAAGAATTGCCCGGTGGCGCTACGCTTACCGGGCCTACAAAACCGGAATGTAGGCCGGGTAAGGCGAAACCGCCACCCGGCACAACCCCCCGTTACTGCCAGCTCACCTCACCTTTCGGCTCGTAGGCATTCACGTCCAGCGGTGAATTCTGCTGAATAAACTGCTTCAACACTTCGGCGTCGATAAATCCGGTATTCACGTAGCCCGGTTTGTTATCGATGTGCGGATAGCCATCGCCGCCCGTGGCGTTAAAGCTCAGCGTTGCCATGCGGTAAGTTTTAGCAGGATCGACCGGTTCGCCTTTGATTTTCAGATCGTTGAGCTTACCGTCTTTCGCCACAAAACTGACGTTGGCAAACTGCGGATAGGCGCCGGAGTCCGGTTTCATTTGCGCAACGGCGGTCAGATAGTCGACCACCTCTTTGCCGCTCATGTCTGCGTACACCACGATGTTGCCAAACGGCTGGACCTTCAGCACATCTTTGTAGGTAATATCCCCGCCTTCGATGGAATCTCGCACACCACCGCCGCTCATCACCGCAAAGTCCGCACCAGTACGGGCCATTTGCGCCGCCAACAGCAGGCGTCCCATGTTGGTCTGCACGAAACGTACTTTACTGCGTTCGCCCTCAAGGCGACCATTCACGGTACCGATTTTCACATCGAGCTGCGCTTTGCCTTTGTTCTGGAACGGCGTCAGGAGCGACAGCATCTGGGCGTTTTCGGCGATTTCAGGGGTGTAAAGTACGCGCTCACTTTTACCGTCGTCGTAAGTGACTTTCTTCTTCAGATTCACCGGGATCAGCTGATAACGCACCATTTTCATTTCGCCGTTGCGGAATTCAAAGTCTGCGCGACCGACGTATTTGCCCCACTCATGAGCCTGAACAATCCAGATCCCGTTCTGACGATCGGGCGCACAAGGCGTGCCCGGCACGTAATCGACCTGCTTTTTGTTCTCGGATGCCATGCAAACCGGATTTTGTGAGTGACCACCCACAATCATTGCCAGAGAGCCTGCCGGCAGGCTGCGGGCCATTTCGACATCGCCCGGCGCATTCGAACCGTGCTCGCCGTTATCATAATGCCCCATATGGGTCGTCGCGATAATCACGTCCGGCTTTTCGTTTTGATTCAGCTCCTGAATGACCAGTTTCGCTTCGTCAGCCGGTTTGCGGAATTCGATGTCCGTGAAATATTCCGGATTACCGATTTTCGCCGTGTCGTCAGTGGTTAAACCGATGACCGCGATTTTCAGATCGTTGCGTTTGAATAACGCCCAGGGTTTAAACAGGCGCTCGCCGGTGCTTTTCTGATAAATATTGGCGGAGAGGAACGGGAATTTGGACCATTTTTCCTGCTGGCGCAAAACGGTTAACGGGTTGTCGAACTCATGGTTACCAACCGCCATCGCGTCATAGCCGATTAAATTCATCCCGCGGAAATCCGGCTCGGCGTCCTGTAAATCAGACTCTGGTACGCCGGTATTGATGTCGCCGCCCGACAGCAACAGTACGCTGCCGCCCTCTGCCGCAACCTCTTTACGGATACCGTCCACCAGCGTTTTTTGCGCTGCCAGGCCGTACTCACCGTACTCACTGCGCCAGAAATGACCGTGGTGATCGTTGGTATGCAGAATCGTTATTTTGTAGGTTTTATCTTTTTCGTATGCTTGCACAGGCTGGCTTGCCAGCGCCCATGTGGCTATCAGCGCCAACGCGACGCCTCGCTTCATTAACTTCATATTCTCGCTCCCTGACCAAAAGACAAACGCAAAAATTACAATGAGTAAGAAGAATAGACAAATATGTTTTCAGAATTGCGACTTTCTTCAAATCTCGCGGAAAGGTATGTTAGCGAGATAATAATGACTCCCTGCACTTCTAATAACAAAACACGTGGTATTTATGGCAATCAGTGAAACGACTCCGCCCGCTACGGGCACCCCGGCGTCACCGCCAAAATCGCGCACCTCATTTGGTATTTTGGGCGCAATCAGTCTGTCGCATCTGCTAAACGATATGATTCAGTCGCTGATTCTGGCGATCTATCCGCTGCTGCAGTCAGAATTTTCATTAACCTTTGTACAGATCGGGATGATCACCCTGACCTTCCAGATGGCGTCATCCCTGCTCCAGCCGGTGGTTGGCTACTGGACGGATAAGTATCCGATGCCGTGGTCGCTGCCGATCGGCATGTGCTTTACCCTGAGCGGGCTGGTGCTGTTGGCGCTGGCGGGAAGCTTCGAGATGGTACTCATCGCTGCTGCGCTGGTGGGAACCGGTTCGTCGGTGTTCCACCCTGAATCGTCACGCGTGGCACGTATGGCTTCCGGCGGACGTCACGGTCTGGCGCAGTCGCTGTTCCAGGTTGGCGGTAACTTTGGTAGCTCCCTCGGCCCATTACTGGCTGCCGTCATCATTGCGCCATACGGAAAAGGTAACGTTGCCTGGTTTGTTCTCGCCGCACTGCTGGCGATTGTGGTGCTGATTCAGATCAGCCGCTGGTATGCGGCGCAGCATCGTGTAAACAAGGGCAAACCTAAAGCTGCGATTATCAATCCGCTGCCGCGCGATAAGGTGATTCTGGCCGTGGGCATCCTGTTAGTGCTGATTTTCTCGAAATACTTCTATATGGCGAGCATCAGCAGCTATTACACCTTTTATCTGATGGAAAAATTCGGATTATCGGTACAAAACGCCCAATTCCACCTGTTTGCCTTTCTGTTTGCGGTCGCAGCAGGAACGGTTATTGGCGGGCCTGTGGGTGATAAAATTGGGCGTAAATATGTGATTTGGGGCTCTATCCTCGGCGTTGCGCCATTTACCCTTGTTTTACCCTACGCAAGCCTTGAATGGACGGGGATTTTAACCGTGATCATTGGTTTTATTCTCGCATCCGCGTTTTCAGCCATTCTGGTGTATGCCCAGGAGCTGATGCCGGGCCGTATCGGTATGGTTTCCGGGCTGTTTTTCGGCTTTGCTTTTGGGATGGGTGGCCTTGGAGCAGCCGTGCTGGGGCTGGTTGCAGACCATACCAGTATCTTCCTGGTCTATAAAATCTGTGCTTTCCTGCCACTTCTGGGGATATTGACTATATTCCTGCCTGATTACCGGCATAAGGCGTAGTTTCTCTGCGGTCAAAGTAAACTTTGACCGCAATTCCCACCTACTGCCATAAGGCTTCCCTCTTCTTCCTCGCGGTAATTTGTCTTAATCTGCTTTTTTTAACGCTTATTGCTGTTTTCATCAAATTTCAACAATTATTCATGAACATAATGGCCGAAATTGTCATAAACTATTAATCGGCTTTTTGGTTTTTACGCCAAAAATGGAACACCTCACGACGAAAGGAGACGGAATGCATCACGCCACACCGCTTATCACCACCATTGTAGGTGGCCTTGTACTCGCTTTTATCCTTGGCATGATCGCCAACAAGTTACGTATTTCTCCTCTCGTGGGCTATTTATTAGCGGGTGTGCTGGCGGGTCCATTTACGCCAGGTTTTGTTGCGGATACCAAACTGGCTCCTGAACTGGCGGAATTAGGCGTGATTCTGCTGATGTTCGGCGTCGGCCTGCATTTCTCTCTGAAGGACCTGATGGCGGTAAAGCATATCGCCATACCCGGCGCGATCGCCCAGATAGGCGTGGCGACGTTGCTGGGGATGGCGCTTTCCGCTTTGCTTGGCTGGTCACTAATGACCGGTATTGTATTTGGGCTGTGTCTCTCAACCGCCAGTACCGTGGTGCTGCTGCGCGCGCTTGAAGAGAGGCAGCTAATAGACAGCCAGCGTGGGCAAATCGCCATCGGCTGGCTGATTGTTGAAGATCTGGTGATGGTCCTGACGCTGGTCTTGCTGCCTGCCGTCGCCGGGATGGTGGAAAAAGACAACGTCGGCTTTGCCTCGCTGGCGCTGGATATGAGTATCACCATCGGCAAAGTGATCGCCTTTATCGCCATTATGATGGTGGTGGGCCGCCGCCTGGTGCCGTGGATCCTCTCTCGTAGCGCAGCCACCGGCTCTCGTGAACTGTTTACCCTGTCGGTGCTGGCCCTTGCGCTCGGTATCGCTTTCGGCGCTGTGGAATTGTTTGACGTCTCCTTTGCGTTGGGCGCGTTCTTCGCCGGTATGGTGCTGAACGAATCTGAGCTGAGCCACCGCGCGGCGCACGATACGCTGCCGCTGCGTGATGCCTTTGCAGTGCTGTTCTTCGTCTCCGTCGGTATGTTGTTTGACCCGTTAATCCTGATTGAGCAGCCGCTGGCCGTGCTCGGGACGCTGGCGATTATTATCTTCGGTAAATCCGTGGTGGCATTCGGTCTGGTGCGCTTGTTTGGTCACTCGCCGCGCACGGCGTTGACTATCGCCGCGAGCCTCGCGCAGATTGGTGAATTTGCCTTTATCCTCGCAAGCCTGGGCATGGCGCTGAACCTGCTGCCACAGGCCGGGCAAAATCTGGTGCTGGCGGGAGCGATTCTCTCCATTATGCTCAACCCGGTGCTGTTTGCCTTGCTTGAGAAATACCTCGATAAAACCGAGACGCTGGAAGAGCAGACCCTGGAAGAAGCTATCGAAGAAGAGAAGCAGATCCCGGTCGATATCTGCAACCACGCGCTGCTGGTCGGCTTTGGCCGCGTCGGTAGCTTGCTCGGCGAGAAGTTAATGGCGCAGGGCATTCCGCTGGTGGTTATCGAAACGTCGCGTACCCGCGTGGATGAACTGCGCGCGCGCGGGATCCGTGCGGTGCTGGGCAATGCGGCGAACGAAGAGATCATGAATCTGGCGCATCTGGACTGCGCGCGCTGGCTACTGCTGACCATTCCGAACGGATATGAGGCGGGTGAAATCGTGACCACGGCGCGTGAGAAGTGCCCGAGCATCGAGATTATTGCTCGTGCGCATTACGACGATGAAGTGGAATACATTACCGAACGCGGTGCGAATCAGGTGGTGATGGGCGAGCGTGAGATTGCGAATACGATGATTACGCTGATTGAAAAGCCGCCAATTGAAGAGGCGGTGACGGGTTAATTTTCTGCGGGCTGATGCCCTCACCCCGGCCCTCTCCCGCTGTACGGTCCGGGGACATGGTAGACAGGTGTTCGGGGACATGGTGAACACTATTTAACATCCTTTACCCATGGTGATCGACTTTTTCTTCAGGTCGATCACCCCCACTTTCGTGCTGTACCACCACA
>NZ_JAENMQ010000005.1:0-226121 GCF_016771845.1 Lelliottia jeotgali
CGGTGGTCCCACCTGACCCCATGCCGAACTCAGAAGTGAAACGCCGTAGCGCCGATGGTAGTGTGGGGTCTCCCCATGTGAGAGTAGGGAACTGCCAGGCATCAAATTAAGTAGTAAACCGGTGCATCAATCCGGTGGTTACAGAAGTCTTCGGTGGAGCGGTAGTTCAGTCGGTTAGAATACCTGCCTGTCACGCAGGGGGTCGCGGGTTCGAGTCCCGTCCGTTCCGCCACTTATTAAGAAAGCCCTGAGTTAACGCTCAGGGCTTTTTCTTGTCTGTAATTTTATTATTGCTATAAACGCAAAAATCCTCTGCATTTTTCGCCCTTTTTCAACATACCCTTAACACGTGATAATCATCCTCAGTTTACGAACACTATGATTAAAGAGGATTTACATGACTATCCCTGCATTTGGTCTCGGCACTTTCCGCCTGAAAGACGACGTTGTCATCGCATCTGTCAAAACCGCTCTGGAATTAGGCTACCGTACTGTTGATACGGCACAAATCTATGGCAACGAAGCCGCCGTAGGTCAGGCGATTGCGGAAAGCGGCGTACCACGCGAAGAATTATTCATCACTACGAAAATCTGGACTGAAAACCTCAGCAAAGACAGATTGGTCTCAAGCCTGAAAGAGAGCCTTGAAAATCTGCGTACTGATTATGTCGATCTGACGTTGATCCACTGGCCTTCTCCGGGTGATGCGGTGTCTGTAGAAGAATTCATGCAGGCGCTTCTGGAAGCGAAAGAGCAAGGTTTGACGCGTGAAATCGGGATCTCAAACTTCACTATCCCACTGATGAAAAAGGCAATTGCAGCAATCGGCGCAGAAAATATCGCGACCAATCAGATTGAGCTTTCTCCTTATCTGCAAAACCGTAAAGTGGTTGATTGGGCAAAAGATCACGGTATCCACATCACGTCGTACATGACGCTGGCTTACGGCAAGGCGCTGAAAGATGAGGTTATTGCGGGTATTGCTGACAAGCACAATGCAACGGCTGCGCAGGTCATTCTGGCGTGGGCGATGGGTGAAGGTTATGCCGTGATCCCATCTTCGACGAAACGTGAGAACCTGGCGAGCAATCTGTTGGCACTGGATCTCCAGCTGGATGACGAAGATAAAAAAGCGATCGCTGCACTCGATTGCAATGACCGCCTGGTGAGCCCGGAAGGTTTAGCGCCAGACTGGGATTAATTTATTCCACCCTCTGTAGCCTCAAAACCCTCTTACAGCTCCTTCGGGAGCTGTTTTATATGGTCGCTCAGAAAGTCGATAAAAGCACGAATACGGGTACTGACTGCGCGATCGCTGTAGTACACCGCACTGAACGGCATTTCGACCGGCAGTCGTTTATCTTCCATCAACTCCACCAGTTCACCCCGCGCAATCTCCTTATTAATCATATAGTCAGATAAGCAAGCAATACCGTTCCCACTCAGGCAAAGCTGTTTTAATGTCTCCCCACTGTTAGAAGACAGTCCGCTTGCCACTTCATGAAGCTGGCCATCGCTGCAGGCAATCGGCCAGGTGTTAAGCGATAACGGCTCGGTGAATCCCAGGCAAAGATGGTTTTTTAACTCTTCTACCGTTTCGGGTTTGCCATGCTGGGCGATATAGTCGGGTGAGGCGATAATTTTACGGTAGCTGGTAAACAGTGGACGAGCGCGAAGGCTAGAGTCTGTCAATGTTCCAGCACGGATAGCTACATCCACTTTCCGCTCGATCAGATTGATGAACGTCTCTGATGAGACAAGCGACAGAGTCATCTCCGGGTAGCGCTCACGGAAGGGCTTCACCAATGGCATCAGAAAATGTAACACGACCGGAGTGGCAGCATCGATGCGTAAAAGTCCGCGCGGTGTGCTCCGTGTTTCCATAATCTCTGTTTCTGCTGCGGCCATCTCCTGCAAAATCGACTGCACGCGACGAAAATAGCGTTCACCTTCTTCTGTCAGGCTCAGCTGGCGCGTTGTCCGGTTTAGCAAACTCACCCCAAGCTTCATTTCCAGCTTTTTAACGGAACGGCTGATCGCAGAATTGGCCTGTCCTAGCTGCTCTGCGGCCCGGCTAAAACTTCCGCTTTCTACGACGGCCACGAAGATTGCCAGCTCTTCTGACGTTGCTTTCATTGTTGCACCACCCGCAAAATTCTATTGATATTTTGACCATTTTTGTTATTTAAACACTGGCGCATACTTCGTGTCATCTTAATCCTGATGACACGGAGTATTTTATGCCACTGGCGCTTCTTGCCCTGACGATCAGTGCCTTCGCAATTGGCACGACTGAGTTTGTTATTGTGGGCCTCGTTCCTACGATTGCCGATCAACTATCAATTACCCTGCCTTCTGCGGGATTGCTGGTCTCTATTTACGCGCTGGGTGTGGCGATTGGCGCACCGGTTTTGACGGCGCTGACCGGGCGTTTCCCACGCAAACAGCTGTTGATGGCGCTAATGGTGCTGTTCACAGCCGGTAATATTCTTGCCTGGCAGGCCCCGGACTACACTACTCTGGTGATTGCCCGACTGCTGACCGGCCTCGCTCATGGTGTGTTTTTCTCTATCGGCTCAACCATTGCGACCAGCCTGGTGCCAAAAGAGAAAGCGGCATCTGCCATAGCCATTATGTTCGGCGGTTTGACAGTTGCACTGGTGACCGGCGTTCCGCTGGGTACGTTTATTGGTCAGCATTTTGGCTGGCGTGAAACCTTCCTGGCAGTTTCTCTGTTGGGTGTGATCGCCCTGATTGCCAGCGCGATCCTGGTGCCTTCGAATATTCCCAGCCGTGCGAGTGCCAGCCTTCGCGATCAGATTAAAGTGCTGACACATCCTCGTCTGTTGATCATCTATGCCATCACAGCGTTAGGCTATGGGGGAGTCTTTACAGCATTTACTTTCCTGGCCCCGATGATGCAGGACCTGGCGGGCTTCTCGCCGAGCGCGGTGAGCTGGATCTTATTGGGATACGGCGTTTCTGTGGCGATCGGTAATATCTGGGGCGGAAAACTCGCTGATAAGCACGGCGCTGTGCCTGCTCTGAAATTCATTTTCGCGGCTCTGGTTGTGCTCCTGATGGTGTTCCAGTTTACAGCCTCCATTCAGTATGCATCGCTGGGCACTATTCTGGTGATGGGGATCTTTGCTTTTGGTAATGTACCCGGGCTGCAGGTCTACGTGGTTCAGAAAGCCGAGCAGTACACGCCGAATGCCGTTGATGTTGCGTCTGGTTTAAACATTGCTGCGTTTAATATTGGCATCGCGCTTGGCTCAATTATCGGTGGCCAAACGGTTGAGCATTTTGGTTTGGCGCAGACACCGTGGATTGGCGCGGTAATCGTAATGGCTGCCTTCCTGCTGATTGGCGTCAGCGGACGCCTGGATAAACCTGCTCGCGTCGCACTGGGATAAGTATCAGTAAGCGCTTGCTTACAAAACCAGACAGAGGTTTATGAGTAATTGCGTTGAAAGTGTGACCTAAAATCCCTATAACAGTAGAACCAGTCCGTTTTCCGGGCTGGTTTAATGCTATAGAGGTCGTTTCCAAAAGTGCGAAAAAATACCTATGCCATGCGCTATATTGCCGGACAACCTGCGGAGAGAATATTGCCTCCGGGGTCGTTTGCGAGTCTTGGCCAGGCATTGCCCGCTGGCGCACCGTTAAGCAGTGATGAAAAAATTCGCGTGCTGGTGTGGAACATCTTCAAGCAGCAGCGTGCCGAATGGTTATCCGTTCTGAAGAATTTTGGTAAAGATGCGCATCTGGTCTTATTACAGGAGGCGCAAACCACACCTGAATTAGTCCGGTTTGCGACCACAAACTATTTGGCCGCCGACCAGGTTCCGGCCTTTGTATTACCTCAACACCCATCGGGTGTCATGACGCTCTCCGCTGCACACCCGGTTTACTGTTGCCCGCTTCGCGAACGCGAGCCCATCTTGCGTCTGGCAAAATCAGCGCTGGTGACGGTCTATCCTCTGCCGGATACCCGTTTGCTAATGGTGGTGAACATTCACGCTGTGAATTTCAGCCTCGGTGTCGATGTGTACAGTAAGCAGTTACTTCCTATTGGCGATCAGATAGCGCATCACAGTGGGCCGATTATCATGGCGGGGGATTTCAATGCCTGGAGTCGTCCGCGTATGAATGCCCTGTATCGTTTTGCGCGTGAAATGTCCCTGCGCGAAGTGCGTTTTACCGATGACCAGCGGCGTAAAGCATTTGGTCGCCCGCTTGATTTTGTCTTCTATCGTGGTTTGAACGTGCATGAAGCCTCCGTGCTGGTGACGCGCGCCTCCGATCACAATCCACTACTAGTCGAATTCAGTCCCGGCAAACCTGATAAGTAATGGTGCGTCAGGTCTGCCGTCGGGCAGGCCTGCGCAGGTACTGCCCTTTATTTTTCTCATAACAAAGGACAGTACAATGACAACACAATCCCATCATGACAACGTAGAAAAACAGTTCGGCTCTCAGGCAAACGCCTATCTGATCAGCGCGGTACACGCTTCTGGCCGCGATCTGGTGCGTCTTGGCGAGCGACTGTCAGCCTTCCCGCATGCGCACGTTCTCGATTTAGGTTGCGGAGCAGGGCATGCCAGCTTTGTTGCCGCACAGCAGGTCGCGCAGGTGACGGCTTATGACTTATCTCGTCAGATGCTGGATGTTGTTACCCACGCCGCGCAAGATAAAGGGCTGAATAATATTACGACCCGGCAAGGCTATGCTGAGTCCTTGCCGTTTGACGATGAATCTTTTGAGGTTGTGATCAGTCGTTACTCGGCACACCACTGGCACGACGTGGGTCAGGCATTACGCGAAATCAAACGCGTGCTGAAGCCGGGCGGGATTTTTATCATCATGGATATCATGTCGCCGGGAAACCCGGTTCGCGATATTTGGCTGCAGACTGTTGAAGCTCTGCGGGATACTTCACATGTACGAAATTATTCCAGCGGTGAATGGTTCGCGATGATGACTGAGGCGGGGTTAATTTCCCGTTCCCTGGTGACAGATCGATTGCCGCTGGAGTTCTCCTCATGGATTTCGCGTATGCGCACACCAGAGGCATTAAGTCAGGCAATTCGCTTGTATCAGGAGAGTGCCTCGGCAGAAGTGAAGGCGTACTTTGAACTGCAGGAAGAGGGATCGTTTACCAGCGATACAATCCTGGCCGAAGCGCAAAAAGCCGGATAAACGGCAATAAAAAAGGCACCGGGGGAATCGGTGCCTTTCTTTATGAGACTGGCTGTCAGGAATCTGGCGTCGCGTTGTTTTTCACAAACAACGTCAGCTGATCGCCTGGCTGCAGATTGCCTGTATCATCGTTCCAGCGCATCACATCTTTGATGTTCACGCCGTGCGTTTTCGCGATACTGGACAACGAATCACCCTTACGTACACGATAAGTAATGCTATCGCTATTACGGGCGAGACGCTGCGCACTGCTGCCTGCGCCAACCGTCAGGTTCTGGCCAACTTTCAGATTTGAACCGCGCAGATTATTCCACTGCTGCAGATCTTTAGTGCTCACGCCGAGACGTGATGCAATGCCTGAAATCGTATCACCTGAACGAACCTTGTAGCTACGGCTGGTAACGGATGACGCGTCTGCAATCAGCGTTGACTGAACAGCAGCAATTTCACCTGATGCCAGAGAATCACGAAGCTGTGCTGCGTGTTTCTGCGGAACGAGAACATACTGTGGCCCATTCGCGCCCAGCGTAGAACCCTTCACGCCAGCATTAAAGGTCTTCAGCTTTTGTACCGACATACCCGTCATATCAGCGACCTGTTTCATTTCAACCGGGCTGCTGAGGCTGACTCGTGCCAGTGCGCGACTTTCGTCGGACGAAGGCAGTTTGACGCCATAACGTTTGCTGTTTTTGAGTATATCGCTCAAAGCCAACATCTTCGGTACGTAAAGCTTAGTTTCCTGTGGTAGTGAGAGTGACCAAAAATCGGTGGGTTTGCCACGAGATTTGTTCGCTTTCATTGCCTTCAGGACACGACCTTCACCGCTGTTATACGCTGCAACCGTTAACAACCAGTCGCCGTCAAACATCTTGTTCAGACGTTGCATCATGTCGAGAGCGGCAGTCGTTGAAGCGACTACATCACGACGCGCATCGTAGCCGCGTGTCTGTTTCAAACCATAATTGCGCCCTGTGCTCGGAATGATCTGCCAAATGCCTGCGGCATTGGCGCCAGACGTCGCGTGCGGGTCAAAAGCGCTCTCCACTATGGGTAGTAGTACCAGTTCCATAGGCATGTTACGTTTCTTAACTTGCCCTGCTATCCAGTACATATACGGCTCTGCCCGTAAAGTTACATCGTGGAGATAGCTCTTATTACTTAAATACTTCTGTTTTTGGTCGCGAATCCGGTTGTTTTCCGGAATTCCCATCTTCAGCTCGTCGCTAATAGAGGCCCACAAGTCCTGATCCTGCGCGAATGACGTCCCATCGTCCATCCATCGCGCCTGACTTGTAAACTTCCCTGCTTCCCCTTGACCAGCTGCAGAAAGGCTCTGTGCGTGCTGCTGAACGTTACCAGTATTCTGAGAAGACTGGCACCCAACAAGCAGGACAGAGGCGAGTAGTATCGCTTTTGCCTTCATGTGTGTGTCAATAGTTGCTTAAAAGACGAGCGATAATAACGGCGAAATTTTGAAAAGGCAACCCGCAATTCTCAGAAGTTATCTTTCTTTGACCGTAACCATGCAAAACGCTCTTCAGGTTGTTGCAAATTTGTTTCTTGGTTAATTTTATTAATTAAATCAATATCATCGGTTCTTAGAAATAAATTTATTTTGCGCTCATTTTTCAGAATTACGGGCAGTGTATTTTGTTTTTTTACCCGTAACTCATTCACTTTGTGGTAATAATCCTGAATCGCAGGATCCTCAGGGAGGATACTCAATGAAAACTTCATATTTGCTAATGTATACTCATGTGCGCAACAAATGAGGGTTTCGTCAGGAAGGGCGTTAATCTTCTGGAACGATTGATACATCTGCGTTGGTGTGCCTTCAAACAATCTTCCGCAGCCACCTGAGAACATCGTATCCCCGCAAAAAAGATAAGGGAAACTGAAGAAAGAAATGTGTCCGGAAGTGTGACCTGGTGTGGCAAATACAGACAATTCGCATCCTCGTATGATGACTTTTTCGCCATCTTTGACTACGCGTGTGGTGCCTTTATCGTGTGTCTCCTGCGGTCCGTATACCACCAGATGCGGAAATTTAGCCCGCAGGGCAGGAACGCCACCAACGTGATCGTTATGATGGTGAGTCAGTAAAATGGCTTCTGGCTGCCAGCCGTTTTCCTCTATTGCTTTCAATACTGGTGCCGCGTCACCTGGGTCGACAATAATGCAGTGCTGCTCGTCGTCGACTAAAACCCAGATGTAGTTGTCCTGAAACGCGGGAATACTGATAAGATTCATAAATTACCTCTCATAACGTAACGGGTGTGTTGATGAAGCCGGCAAGGATACCTCAGATTGTCTCAGCGCCAGAACACTGGTCTCAGTTGCGATGGGGTGAACACTATCGCGAAGCGCTGGAGCGTCAGCTCAATCCCTGGTTTGCCAAAATGTATGGTTTTCATCTGCTGAAGATTGGCAATCTGAGCGCGGAAATCAACTCTGAAAGCTGTGCCATCTCCCATCAGGTAAATGTGTCACTTAACGGTCATCCTCTTCAGGTTAAAGCCGATCCGCTCCATTTGCCATTCGCTGAGAAATCTGTCGACGCCTGTTTGATGGCCCACACCTTGCCCTGGTGTACGGATCCGCACCGTTTGCTGCGTGAAGCCGATCGGGTGCTGATTGATGATGGCTGGTTGGTGCTGAGCGGTTTCAATCCGATGAGCCTGATGGGGCTGCGCAAGCTGGTGCCGGTTTTACGCCGCACGTCACCTTATAATAGCCGCATGTTTACCTTCACCCGTCAGCTCGACTGGCTGTCATTGCTGAATTTTGAAGTGATGTATTACAGTGGCTTCCAGGTGTTACCCTGGGCGGGGAAGGGCGGAAAAATGCTGACAACGCATCTGCCAGCACTGGGATGTATGCAGCTCATCGTGGCGCGTAAGCGAACGGTTCCTCTTACGCTGAATCCGATGAAGCAGAGCAAATCAAAAGCACAAATCCGTCAGACCGTCGGAGCAACGCGGCAGTACCGAAAACCCTGATCAGGATTCCGGCTGATAACCCACGTCGTCATGAATAGGATTCATCGCTGCTTCACGCGCAAGCTCGTCGCAACGTTCGTTTTCCGGATGCCCAGCATGGCCTTTCACCCATTCCCACTTGATTGTGTGATGACTCAGCGCGGCGTCCAGACGTTTCCAGAGATCGACATTCTTAACCGGTTTCTTATCCGCGGTTTTCCAGCCACGCTTTTTCCAGTTGTGGATCCACTGAGTAATCCCCTGACGCACATACTGGCTGTCGGTGCTGATCACGATATCGCAATCTTCTTTTAATGCTTCCAGCGCAACGATGGCAGCCATCAGCTCCATGCGGTTGTTGGTGGTCAGACGATAGCCTTCATTAAAGGTTTTCTCGTGCTGACGGTAACGCAAAATGGCGCCATAGCCGCCCGGCCCTGGATTTCCGAGGCAAGATCCATCGGTGAAAATTTCTACCTGCTTAGTCATCTCTGGTAGACTTCCTGTATTTGAAACGATCAGTAAAACGACGAGTCTGACATAAATGACCGATATGAGCACTGCAATTACACGACAGATCGTCCTCGATACCGAAACCACCGGTATGAACCAGATTGGCGCGCACTACGAAGGGCACAAGATCATTGAGATCGGCGCAGTCGAAGTGATCAACCGTCGTCTCACCGGCAACAATTTCCACGTTTACCTGAAACCCGATCGGCTGGTGGACCCGGAAGCGTTTGGCGTTCACGGAATTGCCGATGAGTTCCTACTGGATAAACCGACGTTCGCAGATGTCGCTGATGAGTTTATCGAATACATCAGCGGGGCGGAGCTGGTCATCCACAACGCATCGTTCGATATCGGCTTTATGGACTATGAATTCAGCAAGCTGAATCGCGGTATTCCAAAAACCAATACCTTCTGCAAAGTCACCGACAGTCTGGCGCTGGCGAGGAAAATGTTCCCCGGCAAGCGCAACAGCCTCGATGCATTGTGCTCGCGCTATGAAATAGACAACACCAAGCGTACGCTGCACGGCGCATTGCTCGATGCCCAGATTCTGGCGGATGTTTATCTGACCATGACGGGTGGGCAAACATCGATGGCCTTTAGCAACGAAAACGATTCACGTCAGGCGGGCGATACTGGAATTCAGCGCGTGGTGCGCCAGGCGAGTCGCCTGCGGGTGATTTTAGCCAGTGATGAAGAGGTCGCGGCCCATGAATCACGTCTCGATCTCGTGCAAAAGAAAGGCGGCAGCTGCCTCTGGCGAGCGTAACGGACACAGTAATGCTGTTAAAATCACCGTGTGGGCGAATTTTGCAGCAACCGATTCAAAAGTTGAGAAAAAGCGTTGACGGGATCAGAACCAAACCGTAATATTCGCCTCGTTCCCAAGGGAACAATGCGGAGCGGTAGTTCAGTCGGTTAGAATACCTGCCTGTCACGCAGGGGGTCGCGGGTTCGAGTCCCGTCCGTTCCGCCACATTAGAAAGCCTGAATCAGAAATGATTCAGGCTTTCGTCATTTCAGCGCTTTCCTTTTCTTATCTCATCTCAAAGTTAGTTAACAAAAAGTTAATAATCGCAGTGCAATTAATTAACAATTGTTCGATTTTGGTGCGACTATTGCACTTATAATGTGCAAATCCTGCTTTTCACTCCGCTATAAACATTTCTTCTTGTAACAATCTTGTAAAAATAATCTCCAGATAATCATTAGCTTACTTACGATTTTCCAGAAAGTTCCTGAACCAATCATTTATTGGTTCGCAAATTGCTTAATCATTAGGGCAATAAGTATTTATCTATATCAATAACTTATTGTTAATAACAATAAAGCAATGATGAGAGCAGGCGAACCAATATGGAAAAACCGTCACGGTTTCTGGCTAATTCCAGCACCGCGCTTGAGCAGTTGCGCGGTCTAATCAACCAGCACGAGTCAACACCAGGCATTCCGCTGCCCACTGAACGTGAGCTGTCGGAAACACTCGGCGTAGGGCGACGCGAAGTTCGCCGTGCGCTGGACGTGCTGGAAGAAGAGGGACGCATCTGGCGCAAGCAGGGCAAAGGCACTTTTATTGGCCCCGCCGCGCCGGTTGAACCTCTGGCGCTTCAGGGGCTGGTACAGCAAACCAATCTGCTGGAAGTGATGGAAGCGCGTCTGCAGCTCGAACCCGGCTTAGCCCGTCTTGCGGCACTGCGTGCCACCAGGGAAAACCTCGCGCTGATGCAGCGCATGCTGGAACGCATCGATAAGGTCAGCCCGGATGACCGCGATCTGAATGAACTGTGGGACAGCGCCTTTCATCGCGCTATTGCCGAAGCCGCGGGCAACCGCCTGATGCTGGGCTTGTTTGATGCCATTGATGCCGTCCGGCGCGAGCCTGGCTGGCAGCATCTGCGTGAGCTGGCGCGAACGCCGGAGCGTGTCGACAGCTACAACGATCATCACCACAAAATCATGACCGCGATTATCCATCGCCAGCCTAATGAAGCAGCCGCCGCCATGCGCGAACACCTGCAAACCCTGCAAACTGCCCTGATCCAGGCCATCAACCTTGAGGATGATTCCCTGTTATGACGACGATCCCTTTTAAGGAGGCAGCGCCAGTCCTTCGCCTGCACAATCTCAATGTGAAATTCGCCGGGTCGCCAGTAAGCGTGCTCGACGGTATTTCACTCACCGTCAAATCCGGTGAAACGCTGGCGCTGGTGGGTGAATCTGGTTGCGGAAAAAGTATCACTTCGCTGGCGCTGATGGGGCTACTGCCCGCAAGTGCGCAAATTGTCAGTGGGGAGATGCACTTCCGCCGCCACGATCTGCGCAAGCTCTCCCCGCGTGAATACGCCGATCTTCGCGGTAGCGAACTGGCGATGATTTTTCAGGAGCCGATGACGTCCCTTAACCCGGCTTTCACGCTGGGCGATCAGCTTAGCGAAGCGGTGATTCGCCACCAGAAAATGTCCAAAACTGAAGCCATGAAGGTCGCGCTGCAAATTCTGGAAAAAGTCCAGATCCCGGCCCCGGAAATGCGTCTTAAAGCCTATCCGCACCAGCTTTCCGGCGGGATGCGTCAGCGTGTGATGATTGCGATGGCGCTGATCAACCACCCGCGTCTTCTGATTGCCGATGAACCGACAACGGCGCTGGATGTCACCATTCAGGCGCAAATTCTGACGCTGCTGAATACCTTAAAAGCCGAAACCGGCACCGCCGTGCTGATGATCACTCACGATCTGGGCGTGGTTGCCGAAGTCGCGCAGCAGGTGGCGGTGATGTACGCCGGACAGGTGGTGGAGCAGGGCAGCGTCGAGAGTATCTTTGCCGATCCGCAGCATCCGTACACCATCGGCCTGATGGGATCTATCCCGTCACTCGGCGCACGTAAAGGCCAGCTTTCCACGATTCCTGGTAGCGTGCCGCTGCCTGAATCCATGCCGAAGGGCTGTCGTTTTGCCACCCGCTGCCCGTTTGCCCAGACCCGTTGTCACGACGAAAAACCACAGCTCAATACGCTGGGAACCGCCCATCAGGTGGCTTGTTTCCGCGTGCCACTTGAGCAACACATTGCGTTGGGAGAAATCGCATGACCACCCCGATTCTTGAAGCCCGTGATTTGAGCAAACTTTTTCCCGGCCCGAAAAAGCTGTTTACCCCGGCGCGTTTTGTGACAGCGGTAGACCGGGTGTCACTCGCCGTAATGCCTGGCGAAACGCTGGCGATTGTCGGCGAGTCCGGCTCTGGTAAATCCACCCTTGGGCGTTTACTGCTCCGCCTGCTGGCGGCCAGCGAAGGGCGCGTTTTTTATCAGGGTGAAGAGATCACCCATGCGTCCGGTTCGCGCCTTAACCAGCTTCGCCGCGAGCTGCAAATCATCTTCCAGGACCCGTTTGCTTCGCTCAATCCGCGCATGACGGTGGAACAGATCGTCGGTGAGCCTTTGTGGCTTCACCAGAATATGAAAAAGCCAGACCGGCAGTATCGCGTAGCGGAACTGCTAAAAACCGTCGGGCTGCCTGCGGCATGGGCCGGGCGCTATCCGCACGAATTTTCCGGCGGACAGCGTCAGCGCATCGGTATTGCGCGTGCGTTAGCCTCTGGGCCAAAACTGCTTCTGGGCGATGAACCTGTTTCCGCGCTGGACGTGTCCGTCCAGGCGCAGGTGGTGAATTTACTCGAAAGTCTGAAGCACCAGCTCGGACTGACAATGGTGATCGTCGCTCACGGTCTGGCGGTGATTCGTCACATGAGCGACCGCGTAGCGGTGATGTATCTCGGCCAGATTGTCGAGCTGGCGACCGTCGATGAAATTTTTGACGCACCGCTGCACCCGTATACTCAGGCGTTGATTGCCTCTGCGCCGCAAATGCAGCCGGGCATGCAGCGCGAAACACCGCTGTTGCAGGGCGATTTACCGAATCCGGCGAATCCGCCGTCCGGGTGTCGTTTCCACACCCGCTGTCCGTACGTCACCGATGAATGCCGCCAGGTCGAACCTATTACTCAGGTTCTGGACGGTGGACGCCAGGTCTCTTGCCATCGCTGGCAGGACATTAACCGCGATCGCAGTGTTATCCAGATAGCACCGCCATCCGCCGCCTTTTTGCGCCGCCGCGCGCTGTTTGAACATGCGGCATCACTCTCGTCTCTTCCAGCAAGGAACTCATGATAATGACAATGCGTAATTCTCTTTTGACCGTACTGGGAAGTGTTATGTTGTTGGGCGCTGCGCTACCCGCACACTCGGAAAGCGTTCTGCGAATCGGTCTGGGTGCAGACCCGGATATGCTCGACCCTCATCTGGCGCGTACCTACTATGGTCGCTTCGTTTTTGCCTCCCTGTGTGACAGGCTGGTGGACGTGGATGAAAATCTGAAGGTGGTGCCGGGTCTGGCAAAAGACTGGTCATGGAGCGAAGACAACAAAACCCTGACCATGAATCTGCGTGAAGGTGTCACCTTCCACGATGGCGAAAAATTTGATGCCGAAGCGGCGAAATACAACCTCGAACGCGCCCTGACGCTGAAAGGCTCGCTGCGTAAAAGTGAAATCTCATCCGTCGAATCGGTGGAAGTGAAAAGCCCGACGCAAATCGCCATCCACCTGAAAACCCCGGACGCGGCGCTGCTGATGCAACTGACCGACCGCGCGGGGGCGATGATGGCCCCGGAAGCGGCCAAAAAACCGGATTTCGCCGCTCATCCGGTCTGCTCCGGTCCGTACAAATTTGACAGCCGCGTCTCTCAGGACCGCATCGTTCTGAGTCGTTTCGACAACTACTGGAACAAAGACGCCTACCATTTCGACAAAATCATCTATCTGCCGATCCCGGACGCCTCCGTGCGCCTGGCTAACCTGCGCGCGGGTGACTTGGATCTGACGGAAGGCATCGCCGCCAGCGACGTGAAAACCGTCGAAGCGGACAGCAAACTGGCGCTGGCGAAAGTCACCGGCCTTGGCTATCAGGGCATCACCTTCAACATCAATAACGGCAAAGTTCCGGCAAACGATCCGTTCAAAGATGCGCGCGTGCGTGAAGCGTTCTCCCTGGCCATCGACCGCGATGCGCTGAATCAGGTGGTGTTCGAAGGCTTGTACACTCCGGCAAACCAGGCGTTTTCCCCTGTCAGTCCATACCACGTTAACGTGCCTGTTCCGGCTCGCGACGTAGAAAAAGCCAAAGCGTTATTGAAAGAAGCGGGCATTAACGGGCCGCTGAACGTCAATCTGTTGGTGCCAAATAACCCAACTTCACAGCAGGTGGGCCAGGTTCTGCAGGCAATGACCGCAGAAGCAGGCATTAACCTTAATCTGCAAATGACCGAATTTGCCACGCTGCTCGATCGCCAGCAGAGCGGTGATTATCAGCTGAGTTTCTCCGGCTGGTCCGGTCGTCCGGATCCGGATGGCAGCATCTTTGGTTTCATCAACAGTAAAGGCAACCTCAACGATGGTCGTTACAGCAATGCGCAGGTCGACGAGTGGCTGACCCAGGCGCGTCTGAGCACCGATCCCGCCGCACGCCAGCCGCTGTACGACAAAGTTGTGAAGCAGCTGCAAACCGATATGCCGATTGCTTACCTCTATTTCGAGCCACGTATTTTTGGCCTGAACAAAAGCGTGCAGGGCTTCAAACCGTATCCGGACGGCATCGTGCGTCTGGCGGGCTTGTCGCTTGCTAAGTAACTGAGGGCGTGAGGAGAAACCATGCTGGAACTGATTTGCAAACGCCTGCTGCTGGCAATCCCGACCTTACTGCTGGTGAGCATGATGGTCTTCGGGCTGCAAAAACTGCTGCCCGGCGACCCGCTGATTGCGATGGCGGGGGAAGAGCGCGATCCGGCGGTGATTGCTCAACTGCGCGCAGAACTGAACCTCGATGCGCCGCTGCCGGTGCAATATTTTGACTGGCTGACGCGCGCGCTGCAGGGTGATCTGGGTGTCTCTTTACGTACTCATGAGCCCGTCACGTCGCTTATCGCCAGCAAACTGCCGGTGACGATGGAGTTGTCGCTGCTGGCGATGATCATCGCGCTGGTCTTCGGCATCAGCATGGGGATCCTCGCGGCGGTGAACAAAAACAGCTGGGTGGATCACAGCGCTAACTTTGTGGCGATCTCCGGGATCTCGATACCGCACTTCTGGCTGGGGATCCTGTTGATTCTGGTCTTCTCGGTGAATTTACAGTGGCTGCCCGCCTCGGGCTACGTGCCGTTCAGCGAAGATCCGCTGCAAAACCTGCGTACGCTGCTGCTGCCTGCGTCGGTGCTCGGCACCGGGCTGGCGGCGACGCTGATGCGCCACACGCGCGCCTCGATGATCGCGGTGCTGAAAGCCGATTACATCCGCACCGCGCGGGCAAAAGGGCTGCTGCCAAAAGCGGTGATCCTTAAGCACGCGTTTCGCAACGCGCTGGTGCCGGTGATCACACTCACGACGTTGCTGTTTGGTGAATTACTGGGCGGCGCGGTGCTGACTGAACAGGTCTTCACTATTCCAGGCTTTGGCAAAATGATCGTCGATTCCGTCTTTAACCGTGATTACGCAGTGGTGCAGGGCGTGGTGTTGATCGTGGCGATTGGTTTCCTGATGTTGAACCTGCTGGCGGACGTGCTCTACGTCCTCATCAACCCGAAAATGCGAGGTTAATCATGGCTGAACTGACGACGCAAACCGTGGTACCGGCGCTGCCGCGCGCGCAAAACCGGGTCCTGAAGAAATTTCTCGCCAATAAAAGCGCAGTCATTGGCGCGGTGATTGTCGGCATCTTTGTGCTGATCGCCCTTATTGCGCCGTGGCTGGCTCCCTTTGACCCGGTGAAAGCCAACTTCCTGGCGGTGCGAAAGCCGCCGTCGGAACTCTACTGGTTTGGCACCGACGAACTGGGGCGCGACATTCTCTCGCGCATCGTCTGGGGGGCGCGAACCTCCCTGATGGCCGGGTGTATGTCGGTGGTGATCGCCGTCGTTATCGGTGTCCCGCTCGGGCTGGTGGCCGGTTACTTCCAGGGGATCTGGGATGGGGTGATCTCGCGCTTTATCGAGGCGCTGCTGGCCTGCCCGTTCCTGATCATGGCGATCGCGCTGGGGGCGTTTTTAGGCCCAAGCCTGACCAACGCGATGATCGCCATTGGTCTGTCGGCGATGCCAATCTTCGCACGCCTGACGCGCGGCCAGGTGATCGCCATTCGCAACGAAGAGTACATCGACGGGGCGAAGGCGATTGGTCTGCCGGATCGCTGGATCATCGTGAAGTATGTTCTGCCTAACGTGATGTCACCGATTCTGGTACAAGCCACGCTGGCGATTGCCTCCGCCATTATCGCCGAGGCCAGCCTGTCGTTTCTCGGTCTTGGCCAGCAGCCGCCGAACCCTTCCTGGGGCTCGATGCTTAACACGGCAAAAGGTTTTCTGGAACAGGCGCCCTGGATGTCTGTTTTCCCCGGTGTCGCTATTTTCCTCGCGGTACAGGGCTTTAATTTACTCGGTGACGGGCTGCGCGATGCGCTCGATCCGCGCCACGACTAAGGAGTCATGATGACCAAAGCGCTTGATTTTACGACCGGTTACGATTCACGACGCCCGCCAATGATGGGGCATAACGCGGTCGCCACCTCGCAGCCGCTGGCGGCGCAGGCTGGGATGCGGATGTTGCAACAGGGCGGCAACGCTGTTGATGCCGCGATCGCCACGGCGATGGCCCTGACGGTGGTCGAGCCGACGGGCTGTGGCATTGGTAGTGACGCCTTCGCGATTATTTGGGACGGTGAAAAGTTGCACGGTCTGAATGCGTCAGGCCGTTCGCCTGCCAGCTGGCATGCGGATCTTTATGCAGGTAAAACCGCCGTACCTGAGCTGGGCTGGGACGCGGTCACCGTACCGGGGGCTGTCTCCGGCTGGGTGGCACTGGCCGAGCGCTTCGGCACGCTGCCGCTGACGACTCTCGCACAACCGGCAATTGAATATGCGCGCAACGGTTTCCCGGTATCGCCGCTGATCGGCCATTTGTGGCAGCGCGGATATAACAAACTGAAAGATCAGCCGGGCTTTAGCGCCTGCTTTGCGCCAGAAGGACGTGCACCGCGCATCGGGGAAATCTTCCGTAACCCGGCGCAGGCTAATTCGCTGGAGCTGATCGCCAAAACCAACGGCGAAGCCTTCTATCGCGGTGAACTTGCTCAGAAAATTGCCGCCTTTGCCAAAGAGCACGGCGCGCATCTGACGGCAGAGGATCTGGCGAACCATCGCGTGGATTGGGTCGAGCTTTTATCTCGTGATTTTGCGGGTGGTTCGGTGCAGGAATTGCCGCCAAACGGGCAGGGTATTGCCACGCTCATCGCACTTGGCATTCTGGAACAGTGTGGGATCGAAAAGCATCATCCGGATTCCGTGCAGTCTCTGCATCTGTCAATTGAGGCGATGAAGCTGGCGCTGGCGGATCTCGATCGCTATGTCGCCGATGAAGAGCACATGGAGTTCGCGGCGAAAGAGTTGCTAAGCGATCATTACCTGAAATCGCGAGCGGCGCTGATCGACCAGGATAACGCCTCTGATTTCACCTACGGCGCCCCAACGCAAAGCGGCACGGTTTACCTCTCTGCCGCGGATTCCAGTGGGATGATGATCTCGTTTATTCAGTCCAACTTTATGGGCTTTGGTTCAGGCGTGGTGGTCCCGGATACCGGGATCAGCCTGCAAAACCGTGGCTGCGGTTTTGTACTTGACCCGAAACACCCGAACGCGCTGGCGGGCAGTAAACGTCCGTTCCACACCATTATTCCAGGTTTTGCGATGGACGGGCAGGGCAAACCGCTGATGTCGTTCGGCGTGATGGGCGGGCCAATGCAGGCGCAGGGGCACATGCAAATGGCGCTGCGCATTATGCTGCACGGGCAAAACCCGCAGGCGGCGATCGATGCGCCGCGCTGGCGTGTGGTGCAGGGCCGGGAAGTGATCGTCGAATCGACGTTTGATCGCAACACGATTGCGGCACTGCGCGAGCGTGGGCATCAGATTGTGGTGGAAGATCCGTTGCAGGATTACAACTTCGGCGGTGCGCAGGTGATCTATCGCATGCCGGAAGGGCATTACGTTGCCGCGACCGAAAGCCGCAAAGACGGGCAGGCGTTAGTGAGTTAAACCGTGCGGTCTGGAGCCCGGTGGCGCTGCGCTTACCGGGCCTACGAAAACACATGCGAAAACAGATGTAGGCCGGGTAAGGCGTAGCCGCCACCCGGCTTTTTTTCATCCAATGCTAAACGGATCCGCATCCTGCCACGCCGGAAACTTCTCGCGGTACTCTTTCAGCGCCGTCAGTGACAGCTCTGCATCAATGCGCGTCGCCTGATGTGGCTCCGCCGTCGCAATGATTTCGCCCTGCGGATTCACCACCCGGCTGTCGCCGCGATAGTGATGCCCGTTGCCATCCGTTCCCACCCGGTTACAGCCGACCACATACGCCTGGTTCTCAATGGCGCGGGCCACCAGCAGCGCCTGCCAGTGCAGCGAGCGCGGGGCAGGCCAGTTGGCGACGTACAGCGCCAGATCATAATCGTTGCGGTTGCGTGACCACACCGGGAAGCGCAGGTCGTAACAGACCAGCGGCAGAATGCGCCAGCCGCGCCACTCGAACACCACGCGCTCGTTCCCGGCTTCGTAGTGATGATGCTCATCAGCCATGCGGAACAAGTGGCGTTTGTCGTAGAAGTGCAGCGTACCGTCCGGCTCAACGAGCAGGAAGCGGTTCACCGGCCCGCGTTCAGTTTGCAATGCGGCGCTACCGGCGACGAGGGCGTTGGTTTGCTGCGCCTTGCTGTGCATCCAGGCGACCACCTCATCCTGCGCTAAAGACTGCTTTGCCGCCTCCATCGCGAAACCGGTAGTGAACATTTCCGGCAGGACAATCACATCGCGCCCGGCGATCTCTTCGAGCTGGCGATCAAAGTGGCGCAGATTGGCGGGACCGTCCATCCACACCAGCGGCTGTTGCAAAAGGGTAATCTTCAAACCAGGCACAATCATGACTCCTCGAAAGACAGCTTTTTGACACTGTAGCACGGGAAAAAGAGAAAATGTGGCAATAAAAAACCCCGCTTGCGGCGGGGTTTGTGGAAGCGTTTCGTTTACGCTGCTTCAGGTTTGCGGACCTTCTCCGGCAGCTTTACCGGCTTGGTCGCCAGTTCATCGTGCTCGAAATCATCCACGTTGATACTGCGCAGACGGCTCTCTTCAGCTTTCACCAGCACTGCGGCTTCGTTCTGATCGATGATGCCACCGGCCAGCGCTTGTTTTGCCAGTTCATCCAGGCGGGTAAACGGCAGGTTTTTGCCCAGCTGTTTACAGATTTTCTGGTGAATCGGATCGGCGGCCATCACGTCCAGCAGCGCCTCTTCCAGCAGACCGACCGGGTTATGCGCAGTTGGTTTCAGGTACTGACCACGACCGATACGCGAGCGGGTCGCACTTGGCACCTGCAGGATCTTCGCCACTTTGTGGTCGAGGATGTCAGACGGAGCCAGATGATGACGACCGGTCGGGAAGATAACCACGCGCAGCGCACCAGCGACAAAGCGGTTCGGGAAGTTCGCCAGCAGATCGTCAATCGCCTGTTCTGCCTGGTACAGAGCATCCTGCACGCCCCAGTGGACCAGCGGCAAATCCGCTTCATGACGGCCTTCATCGTCGTAACGTTTCAGAACCGCAGAGGCGAGGAACACCTGGCTCAGGACATCACCCAGACGCGCGGAGATACGCTCGCGACGCTTCAGGCTGCCGCCCAGAACGGCCATCGACACATCTGACAGCAGCGCCAGGTTTGCACTCAGGCGGTTCAGATGCTGGTAATAACGTTTAGTTGCATCACCCGTCGGCGTGGAGCTGGTAAGACCGCGCGTCAGGCCCAGCCAGAAGCTGCGCATTTTGTTGCTGCCGACGTGGCCGATATGTTTGAACAGCAGTTTATCGAACGCATCCACATCGTTGTTTTGTGCCGCAGCCATCTCTTCCAGCACATACGGATGGCAGCGAATCGCGCCCTGACCAAAGATCATCATGCTACGGGTCAGAATGTTTGCGCCTTCCACGGTGATGGCAATCGGTGCGCCCTGATAGCCGCGCGCCAGGAAGTTGCCTTCGCCGAGCATAATGCCTTTACCGCCAGCAATATCCATCGCATCAATAATTGACTGCTGTGCGCGGTGGGTACAGTGGTACTTCACGATAGCCGACAGCACGGCCGGTTTTTCACCGAGCATGATGCCGTAAGTGATCAGAGAGGCCGCAGCGTCCATCACATAGGCGTTGCCTGCGATACGCGCCAGTGGCTCTTCGATCCCTTCCATCTTACCGATGGAGATTTTGAACTGACGGCGGATATGGGCGTAAGCGCCAATCCCCATCGCGACAGATTTCAGACCACCGGTAGAGTTAGACGGCAGGGTAATGCCGCGACCGACCGACAGACATTCCACCAGCATACGCCAGCCCTGACCGGCCATTTTCGGGCCGCCGATGATGTAATCAATCGGCACAAAGATATCCTGGCCACGGGTCGGACCGTTCTGGAATGGCACGTTCAGCGGGAAGTGACGACGACCAATTTCAACGCCAGGGGTAGAGGTTGGGATCAGCGCACAGGTGATGCCCAGATCTTCCTCGTCGCCCAGCAGTTTATCCGGGTCAGAGAGTTTGAACGCCAGACCCAGCACGGTGGCGATTGGCGCCAGCGTAATGTAGCGCTTGTTCCAGGTGAGGCGCATACCCAGCACCTGCTGGCCCTGCCACTCGCCCATGCACACGACGCCAGTATCCGGGATTGCTCCGGCGTCAGAACCAGCTTCCGGGCTGGTTAGCGCGAAGCACGGAATTTCCTGACCACGCGCCAGGCGCGGCAGATAGTGATCTTTTTGCTCTTCGGTGCCGTAATGTTGCAGCAGTTCGCCAGGGCCTAATGAGTTTGGCACGCCGACGGTGATCGCCAGAATACCTGAGACACCGGCCAGTTTTTGCAGCACGCGAGCCTGAGCGTAAGCGGAGAACTCCAGGCCGCCGTACTCTTTTTTGATGATCATCGCGAAGAAGCGATGCTCTTTCAGGTACGCCCACAGTTCTGGCGGCAGATCGGCCATTTCATGGGTGATCTCGAAGTCGTTCGCCATGCGGCACGCTTCTTCTACCGGACCATCAATAAAGGCTTGTTCTTCAGCAGTGAGGCGCGGCTGCGGGTAGTTGTGCAGTTTTTTCCAGTCCGGGTTGCCCTGGAACAGATCGCCTTCCCACCAGGTAGTGCCCGCGTCGATTGCTTCTTTTTCCGTGCGTGACATCGGCGGCATTACTTTGCGGAAACCGCGAAATACCGGGGCAGAAATCATCGACTTACGCATCGCCGGAACGTTGAACGGCAGCAGGATGATGGCCAGCGGCAGGACAAGCCAGATATTCCACAGACCCGCCAGGCCAAGCGCGGCAGTCCAGGCCAGTAAAATCAGGCTACTCAAAACTAAACTGACGCGGTGATAGAACAACACACCGAGCAGAACAACGGTTGCGATAATGCTCAAAATCATCATAACGAAAAGCTCCCTTGCTTGTAGGAGGTCTGACCACTTGTGATGATATGGTTGTAGTGGATGTTATTTCTTTTAGCAATGCATTCACAAAATAATTACAACCTGGTTCACATTGTTCAGGTTTTCGCAGGCACGAATAATCAAAACGCCGGAGGATTTGCATGGCTTTAGCTTCTCGCTCTCAACGCTATCCGGTACACTCCGTTTGTTATTCATCAATACTGAAGGATTATCCTCATGTACCAGGATCTTATTCGTAACGAACTGAACGAAGCCGCGGAGACGCTGGCCAACTTTCTGAAAGATGAAGCCAATATTCACGCGATCCAGCGTGCGGCGGTCCTGCTGGCAGACAGTTTCAAAGCCGGCGGTAAAGTGCTTTCCTGCGGTAACGGCGGCTCCCATTGCGACGCCATGCACTTCGCGGAAGAGCTGACCGGTCGCTACCGTGAAAACCGTCCGGGCTACCCGGCAATTGCGATTTCTGACGTTAGCCACATCTCCTGCGTGGGTAACGACTTCGGTTACGATCATATTTTCTCGCGCTACGTTGAAGCGGTAGGCCGTGAAGGTGATGTCCTGCTGGGTATTTCCACCTCAGGTAATTCCGGTAACGTGATTAAAGCCATTGAAGCTGCGCGCGAGAAAGGGATGAAAGTCATCACCCTGACCGGTAAAGATGGCGGTAAAATGGCGGGTACGGCGGATATCGAAATCCGTGTGCCACATTTCGGTTATGCTGATCGAATCCAGGAAATTCACATTAAAGTGATTCATATCCTGATCCAGCTGATCGAAAAAGAGATGGTCAAGTAAGTCTTCGCTGGGGGCACTCATGCCCCCGCTGTTGTGGAGGTGATGTATGTGCGAATTGCTCGGGATGAGCGCCAATGTGCCAACCGATATCTGCTTTAGTTTCACCGGGTTGGTACAGCGCGGTGGAGGAACCGGGCCGCATAAAGACGGCTGGGGCATTACCTTCTACGAAGGAAAAGGCTGTCGCACGTTCAAAGATCCGCAACCCAGCTTCAACTCTCCTATCGCCAGGTTAGTACAGGATTACCCGATTAAATCCCGCTCGGTCATTGCCCATATTCGTCAGGCAAACCGAGGGGAAGTGGCGCTGGAAAATACCCATCCGTTTACCCGTGAGCTGTGGGGCCGCAACTGGACCTACGCCCATAACGGACAGCTGACAGGCTATAAATCACTGGAAACGGGAAATTTTCGGCCAGTAGGTGAAACTGACAGTGAGAAAGCGTTTTGTTGGTTACTGCACAAGCTGACAGAGCGTTATCCGCGCACGCCAGGAAATATGGAAGCGGTGTTTAAATACATCGGCACACTGGCCTGTGAGTTGCGTGAGAAGGGCGTGTTTAATATGCTGCTGTCGGATGGGCGTTACGTGATGGCGTTCTGCTCGACAAACCTTTTCTGGATCACGCGCCGCGCGCCGTTTGGTGTGGCCAAGCTGCTCGATCAGGATGTGGAAATTGATTTTCAAACCGAAACCACACCTGATGATGTGGTCACGGTTATCGCCACTCAGCCGCTGACGGGCAATGAAACCTGGCAAAAGATCATGCCAGGCGAGTGGGCGTTATTTTGCCTCGGGAACCGCGTAGTTTGATGCCAGTTGCGGGTGGACGACTTCATGACTCAGCGGTTTGCTGACGATGTAGCGACCATCCGCGACCGACACGGTCGGTGGCTTATGCGTTTGCTGGAAGTAGTCGTAACCCGGTTTCAGCTGTTTCCAGAAATCCGCGTAGGTCGAATACTTATGGCGCTGCATATTGGCATCGGTCATGCGGAACGGATAAATGTTCACCTGCACACCGGCCTGCCCGAACACTAATGCGCCCGTCACAAACTGGAAAATCTCATCAATACCGCTGTCCGTCATGGCGTAACAGCCAATGGACACGCAGGCACCGTGAATCATCAGGTATTTACCTTCGTAACCATGCGCGCGATCATAGGCATTCGGAAAACCGATGTTGATGGCTTTATAGAAGCGGCTGTCGGGTTTAAGCTGATTACGCTGAATGGTATAGAACCCTTCAGGACTTTTGAAATCACCCTGACGTTGTTTCGGGCCTAACCCGCCGGAATAGTTACAAATTTTGTAGCTATCAAGCAGCTGATATGTCTCGCCCATTTTGACAAATAGATCGAGCGTGCGTTCTTCCTTGAAGATCTGAATATAAACCGGTGATCCCATTAACTGCTGTTTATATTCTTTGCTGATCGGGGTGGTCGAACTGTCGCTGCTAAGCAGACCAGCAAACGAGACACACGGGATCAGAAGCATCGCAATGAACAATGCGATTTTACGCATACTACAAGTTCCTTGATAAAGCCAAACCAACTTGCCAGGACGGCAAAAGAGACCCGAAATCAGAATTATCTGGATTAGGAGCGCTCACATTAGCATCGCTGCATTTTTTCGCAAGCATCAAGCTTTGAGTTTACAAATTAGTTTGTATTTATAACTTATCAGGCTCTCTTTTAAACCAGGAAATGTGCGAAAAGGGGTGAACGCCAGGTCATCACGGCGCTTTTCAATTTTGATATTTTAACTGTATACTTATCCAGTAAATGTGAGGGCTGAGTATGCGCAAAATAATCCATGTCGATATGGACTGCTTTTTTGCTGCCGTGGAGATGCGTGATAATCCGGCGCTGCGGGATGTCCCGATTGCCATCGGCGGCAGCCGCGTTCAGCGCGGGGTAATCAGCACCGCCAACTATCCGGCGCGCAAATTTGGCGTGCGTAGCGCCATGCCCACGGCGATGGCGCTTAAGCTTTGCCCTCATCTCATTCTATTGCCGGGGCGTTTTGATGCCTATAAAGAAGCCTCGGTTCGCATTCGGGAAATCTTTTCCCGCTATACCTCGCTGATTGAACCGCTTTCTCTTGACGAAGCCTATCTCGACGTCACGGACAGCCTGCATTGTCACGGCTCTGCTACCCTGATGGCGCAGGAAATCCGCCAGACCATTTTTAACGAGCTGAATCTGACGGCTTCCGCAGGAATTGCACCGGTGAAGTTCCTCGCCAAAATTGCCTCTGATTTGAACAAGCCCGACGGGCAGTACGTCATTACACCTGATGACGTTCCGGCTTTTTTGAAAACGCTGCCGCTGGGTAAAATCCCCGGCGTTGGCAAAGTCTCTGCCGCTAAACTGGAGACGCTCGGCCTGCGAACCTGCGAAGACGTACAGAACAGCGATCTGGCGATGCTGCTCAAGCGCTTTGGCAAGTTTGGTCGGGTCCTGTGGGAGCGTAGCCAGGGGATTGATGAGCGCAGTATCAACAGCGAGCGCCTGCGTAAATCTGTGGGCGTTGAGCGCACTCTGGCAGAAGATATCCACGACTGGAGCGACTGCGAAACCATTATTGTCGAGCAGCTCTATCCCGAGCTGGAACGACGGCTGGCGAAGGTCAAACCCGATCTGCTGATTGCCCGCCAGGGCGTGAAACTCAAGTTCAACGATTTCCAGCAGACGACTCAGGAACACGTCTGGCCGCGCCTGAACAAAGACGATCTGATTGAAACGGCGAAAAAAGCCTGGCAGGAGCGTCGAGGGGGAAGGGGAGTGAGGCTGGTGGGGCTGCACGTTACGCTGTTGGACCCGCAGCTGGAGCGACAGCTGGTGCTGGGGCTATAAAAAAGCCTGGTGGCCAGAAGGTAAATGCAAAACGGCAACCAGGTTGCCGTTTTTAGTGTTTGCACCCTCTCCCGTGGGAGAGGGCCGGGGGGCGGGCATCAGACCGCACCCATCCCCTGTAGGCCCGGCAAACGCAGTGCCGCCGGGCACATACAGCAACTTACTTAGCCGGAATCGATTTCAGCAGTTCAGTCAGCAGCGTCCAGTAGTGGCCCACGCTTTCGATGTGCACCTGCTCGTCCGGAGAATGCGGGCCAGTAATGGTCGGCCCGATGGAAACCATGTCCATATCTGGGTACGGTTTCTTGAACAGACCGCACTCCAGACCTGCGTGAATCACCTGAATGTTCGGCGTGCTGTTGAACAGACGCTGATAGGTTTCACGCACCAGTGCCATCACTGGAGAAGTCGCATCTGGCTGCCAGCCTGGGTAGCTGCCTTTGGCGGAGGTTTTCGCGCCAGACAGTTTGCCCAGAGATTCCAGCATGCTCACCACGTACTCTTTACCGCTGTCGATAAGCGAGCGAATCAGGCAGATGATTTCTGCGCTGTCATCAGTCATGGTCACGACGCCGACGTTCAGGGAGGTTTCTACCACGCCTTTCGCCACGTCAGAGTTGCGGATCACGCCGTTTGGCGTGGCGTTCAGCAACTGCACAAAGCTGTCACGAGACTGCGCGGTCAGCGCGGCTTTATCAGTGTAGACGGATTCCAGAACCACGGTCAGATTTTTCTCTTTCGCCGACAGTTCGTTTTTCAGGATATCCAGGTAGACATTCGCCAGGTTTTTCAGCTCGTCGGCTTTATTCGCCGCAACAGCTACGGTCGCGAAGGCTTCACGCGGGATCGCGTTGCGCAGCGTACCGCCGTTGAAATCAACCAGGCGCAGATCCAGCTCAGCGGCGTGTCCCGCCAGGAAGCGTGCCAGCAGTTTGTTGGCGTTGCCCAGACCTAAATGAATATCACCACCGGAGTGACCGCCTTTCAGACCTTTCAGCGTCAGCTTGAAGGTCTGGAAGCCAGCAGGAATTGCTTCACGGGTCAGCGGCAGGGTAGAGATGAAATCAATACCACCGGCGCAACCCATGTAGATCTCACCCTCTTCTTCAGAGTCGGTGTTGATCAGGATATCCGCCTGCAGCCAGTTAGCCTGCAGACCAAACGCACCGTCCATACCGGCTTCTTCGGTCATGGTCAGCAACACTTCCAGTGGACCATGCTCAACGCTGTCGTCAGCCAGCACAGCCAGCGCAGATGCCATACCAATACCGTTATCTGCACCCAGCGTGGTGCCGCGTGCTTTGATCCACTCGCCATCAATGTAGGGCTGAATAGGATCTTTGGTGAAGTCGTGTTCGGTGTCGTTATTTTTCTGCGGCACCATGTCCAGATGCGCCTGAAGCACAACCGGTTTGCGGTTTTCCATACCGGCGGTGGCCGCTTTACGAATCAGAATATTGCCTACCTGGTCACGCTCCGCGTGCAGGCCTTTTTCCTTCGCCCAGCCCATAATATGTTCGGCAAGCTGTTCTTCGTGATAGGAAGGGTGAGGAATGGAACAGATTTTGGCAAAAATATCCCACAGTGGCTGTGGCGATAATTGAGACAGTTCAGACACGATAAGTCTCCTTGTCGTGGCGCTGCAAACAAGCTTGCAGGTCACAGGGTTAGCAGAGTGATAGTCAGCACAAGTCGGGCTTGCGAGATGAGGTTGAGAATACCACTTTCTCCGTCTGCTGCTAGCATAAAGCAAGTAAAAACTCCGCCCCGCGCCGCTAAACACTGGTTTTTAGTGCGTCAGATCTCTATAATCTCGCGCAACCTATTTCCCCCTCGAACACTTTTTAAGCCGTATATAAACAGGCTGGGACACTTCACATGAGCGAAAAATACGTCGTCACCTGGGACATGTTGCAGATTCATGCACGTAAACTGGCTGCACGCCTGATGCCTTCTGAACAGTGGAAAGGCATTATTGCCGTGAGCCGTGGCGGTCTGGTTCCGGGCGCACTGCTGGCGCGTGAACTGGGTATTCGCCATGTCGATACCGTCTGCATCTCCAGCTATGACCACGATAACCAGCGTGAGCTGACCGTGCTGAAACGCGCTGAAGGCGATGGCGAAGGCTTTATCGTGATTGACGATCTGGTCGATACCGGCGGCACTGCTGTTGCGATCCGCGAAATGTACCCAAAAGCGCATTTCGTGACTATCTTCGCTAAACCGGCTGGCCGTCCACTGGTGAACGACTACGTGATCGACATCCCGCAGGATACCTGGATTGAACAGCCGTGGGATATGGGCGTGGCATTTATCCCGCCAATCTCCAGCCGATAATTACAGTCCGAAATTATTTTTAACGCCCGGTGATGCCGGGCGTTGTTTTTTTTAGCCTCCAGCGCGTTACAATGGGTTTAATGTGACGTAATCATGGAGGCAGCGCGCAATGACCCAGGCGAATCTTAGCGAAACCCTGTTCAAACCTCGTTTCAAACACCCGGAAACGTCGACCCTTGTTCGTCGCTTCAACCCTGGCACTCAGCCTTCTGTGCAGTCCGCCCTGGACGGCAAAAACGTACCGCACTGGTATCGCATGATTAACCGTCTGATGTGGATCTGGCGCGGCATTGACGCCCGCGAAATCCTCGACGTGCAGGCGCGTATCGTCATGAGTGAGGCCGATCGTACCGACAGCGATCTGTACGACACGGTGGTCGGTTATCGCGGCGGCAACTGGATTTACGAGTGGGCCTCCCAGGCGATGCTCTGGCAGCAAAAAGCCTCTCAGGAGCAAGATCAAACCCTCAGCGGGAAGCACTGGCTTCATGCAGCTAATCTATACAGCATCGCTGCTTACCCGCATTTGAAAGGCGACGACCTGGCAGAACAGGCGCAGGCGCTGGCGAACCGCGCTTACGAAGAAGCCGCTCAGCGTTTGCCGTGCAATGTGCGCGAAATTGAGTTCACCATTCCCGGCGGGGCGCCGGTCACGGGATTTCTGCACATGCCGCCAGGCGAAGGCCCGTTCCCGACGGTGATGATGTGCGGCGGCCTGGATTCCCTGCAAATTGATTATTTCAGCCTGTTTGAGCGCTACTTCGCACCAAAAGGGGTCGCGATGCTGACGCTGGATATGCCGTCTATTGGTTTTTCCTCAAAGTGGAAACTGACGCAGGATTCCAGCTTATTGCACCAGCATGCGTTAAAAGCGCTGGAGAATATTCCCTGGGTTGATCACACCAAAGTCGCTGCCTTTGGCTTCCGCTTTGGCGCGAATGTCGCGGTACGCCTGGCTTATCTTGAATCGTCGCGCCTGAAAGCGGTGGCGTGTCTCGGGCCGGTTGTCCACGCGTTATTAAGTGACCCAACCCGACAAGCAAGCGTGCCAGAGATGTATCTCGACGTCCTGGCGAGCCGTCTTGGCATGCATGATGCATCAGACGAAGCGCTGCGTGTGGAGTTGAATCGCTATTCGTTAAAAACCCAGGGCCTGCTAGGACGTCGTTGTCCGACACCGATGCTTTCCGGATTCTGGAAAAACGATCCGTTCAGCCCGGAAGAAGAGTCACGTTTAATCACATCGTCATCTGTGGATGGCAAACTGCTTGAGATACCCTTTAGCCCGGTGTATCAGAATTTTGACAAAGCACTCAACGAGATTACGCGCTGGATCACCCAGAGATTGTGTTAAGAGATTGCTAAATTTTGATGGTTTGGTAAAACAGTGGCTTCACAAAAGGAGATCGCAATGACGTTACCGAGTGGACACCCGAAAAGTAGACTGATTAAGAAGTTCATGGCTCTTGGCCCGTATATTCGAGAAGAGCAGTGTGAAGAGAATCGCTTTTTTTTCGACTGCCTGGCTGTTTGCGTCAACGTGAAGCCTGCACCCGAAAAACGGGAGTTCTGGGGCTGGTGGATGGAAATGGACGCTGAAGAGAAGCGTTTTACCTATAGCTATCACTTTGGCCTGTTTAACAAAGACGGGCACTGGGAAGCGACGACTATCAAAGATCAGGAAGTTATCGATCGCCTCGAGCTCACGCTGCGCGGTTTTCACGACAGGGCGCGTGAACTGCTGGCGACCTTGAATTTAAAGCTTGAGCCTGCCGATGATTTCACCAACCAGCAGGTTAAGCTCTCCGCATAACGCTTTTCCCGCCAAAGCAGCAGACAATAAAAAACCCGGTCACTTTCGTGCCGGGTTTTTTTAATGCATCGCTATTAGAACTGGTAGGTCATACCCACGGCAACGATATCGTCGCTGCTCACACCCAGTTTATTGTCGTCATCAATCTGGTTGATTTTATAATCAACAAACGCAGACATGTTTTTGTTGAAATAGTAGGTTGCGCCCACGTCAATATATTTCACCAGGTCTTCATCGCCGATCCCTTCAATATCCTTGCCTTTAGACTGGACATAACCCAGGGATGGACGTAAACCGAAATCGAACTGATATTGCGCGACCACTTCGAAGTTCTGTGCTTTATTCGCAAAGCCACCCGAAATTGGTGTCATATTGCGCGTTTCAGAATACATCGCCGCCAGGTATACATCATTAGCGTCGTATTTCAGACCGGTTGCCCAGGCTTCAGCTTTATCACCTTCACCGCGAGCCAGCAGGTTCTGCGCGTTGGTACGATCAGAGTTGGTGTATGCGCCACTGACGGCGAAATCGCTGCCACCGAAATCATAGGTCAAAGATGTACCAAAGCCGTCACCGTTCTGTTTCTTGGCATCACGACCTTCGTTTTTACCCTGATACTGCAACGTCATGTCCAGGCCATCAACCGCGCCGAAGAAGTCAGTGTTGCGGTAAGTGGCGAGGCCGCTTGAGCGTTTGGTCATGAAGTTATCGGTCTGAGCGGAAGAGTCGCCGCCAAATTCCGGGAACATATCGGTCCACGCTTCCACGTCATACAGCGCACCGAGGTTACGGCCGTAGTCGAAGGAGCCAATATTTTTTAGTTTCAAGCCGGCAAAGGCCAGACGGGTTTTCTGCGTGGAATCGCTCTCAGCTTTGTTACCGGAGAATTCAGCTTCCCAGCGACCAAAGCCGGTCAACTGATCGTTAATTTGCGTTTCGCCTTTGAAGCCGAAACGAACATAAGTCTGGTCGCCATCTTTGGTATCGTCATCACTCAGGTAGTGCATTGCTTTTACTTTGCCGTACACGTCGAGTTTATTTCCGTCTTTATTATAAACTTCTGCTGCATGTACAGATGCGGAGGCCACAACGCTCATTACCACTAATGCCAGAGTGCTCTTTTTCATTTTCAATCCTGATGTTTTATAAAACGCGCTAATATTCGCTGAGCAATAAGACTCGACTTATTACCCCGTGAAAAACAGGAAGGGTTTTATCGTCTGCGGGTGAACGTTTTATGACAAAGTAAGAATATGTCTAAAAAAGTATGTTTTATTTTTTCAGTCATAAATCTGTAAAAATCTGCCGCTACGCTTCCTGATCCCGCGCAACAAAGTGGCGTGCTTTATGCGCCAGCAGTTGGCAACGGCGCTGAGTCCTGTTAAAACGTCTGATTGACATCATTTTCCCTTATTGTTGAATGGCAGAGAATCATGAGTGACAGCCAGACGCTGGTGGTAAAACTCGGTACCAGTGTTTTAACAGGCGGATCGCGCCGCCTTAATCGCGCCCACATTGTTGAACTTGTCCGCCAGTGCGCACAACTTCATGCCGCAGGTCACCGTATTGTGATTGTCACGTCTGGCGCCATTGCTGCCGGGCGCGAACATCTGGGCTATCCCGAACTCCCCGCGACCATCGCTTCTAAACAGCTGCTGGCGGCGGTAGGGCAAAGTCGACTGATTCAACTGTGGGAACAGCTATTCTCTATCTACGGTATACACGTGGGCCAGATGCTGCTGACCCGCGCGGACATGGAAGACAGGGAACGCTTCCTGAATGCGCGCGACACTCTGCGTGCGCTGCTGGATAACAACATCGTTCCGGTTATTAATGAGAACGATGCGGTGGCGACGGCTGAAATCAAAGTTGGCGACAACGATAATCTCTCCGCGCTGGCCGCGATTCTGGCCGGTGCGGATAAACTGCTGCTGCTCACCGATCAGCAAGGGCTGTTTACCGCCGACCCGCGCAATAACCCGCAGGCGCAGCTGATTAAAGATGTCTACGGCATTGACGACGCCCTGCGCGCGATTGCTGGAGACAGCGTTTCCGGGCTGGGAACCGGTGGGATGGGCACCAAACTGCAGGCTGCTGATGTGGCGTGTCGTGCGGGTATCGATACCATTATTGCTGCTGGTAGCCGTCCCGGTGTGATTGGTGATGTCATGGAAGGCATTTCCGTCGGCACGCGTTTCCATGCTGAAGCCTCTCCGCTAGAAAACCGTAAACGCTGGATTTTCGGCGCTCCGCCAGCGGGTGAAATCACCGTTGATGAAGGTGCGACGTCGGCGATTCTGGAAAGAGGGAGTTCATTACTTCCGAAAGGAATTAAAAGCGTGACAGGTAACTTCTCCCGTGGTGAAGTGATTCGTATCTGTAATCTTGAAGGTCGCGATATTGCCCACGGCGTCAGCCGCTACAACAGCGACGCGCTTAGACGCATTGCCGGGCATCACTCACAGCAAATCGACGCTATTCTGGGCTATGAATATGGCCCGGTTGCTGTGCATCGTGACGATATGATCATTCGCTAAGGAGCCAATCATGCTGGAACAAATGGGTGCTGCTGCCAAAGCCGCCTCTTACAAACTGGCGCTCCTTTCCAGTCGCGAAAAAAACCGCGTTCTGGAAAAAATCGCTGACTATCTGGAAGCGCAATCACAGCAAATCTTGCTCGCTAACGAACAGGATTTAGCTGACGCACGTCAAAATGGTTTGAGCGAGGCGATGCTCGATCGCCTGGCGCTGAACCCTGCGCGCCTGAAAAGCATCGCCGACGATGTGCGTCAGGTCTGTAATCTTGCCGATCCGGTCGGACAGGTGATCGACGGCGGTCTGCTCGACAGCGGCCTGCGTATCGAACGTCGCCGGGTCCCGCTTGGTGTTATCGGCGTGATTTATGAAGCGCGCCCGAACGTGACCGTTGACGTTGCCTCTCTGTGCCTGAAAACCGGTAACGCAGCCATATTGCGCGGTGGTAAAGAGACGTGGCGTACCAACGCGGCGACGGTGAAAGTCATTCAGCAGGCGCTGGAAGAGTGCGGCCTGCCAGCGGGTGCGGTTCAGGCTATCGAAAGCCCGGATCGTGCGCTGGTCAATGAAATGCTGCGTATGGATAAATACATCGACATGCTGATCCCACGCGGTGGCGCGGGTCTGCACAAGCTGTGCCGCGAGCAATCGACCATTCCGGTGATCACCGGCGGGATTGGCGTGTGTCATATCGTTGTGGATGACAGCGCTGAAATCGCACCTGCGCTGAAGATTATCGTCAACGCCAAAACTCAGCGTCCAAGCACCTGTAACACCGTTGAAACGCTGCTGGTGCATCAGGGCATTGCCGAGACTTTCTTACCTGCTCTGAGCAAACAGATGGCCGAGAGCGGCGTGACGCTGCATGCGGATGACAAGGCTTTGGCACTGCTGAAAGATGGCCCTGCGAAAGTGGAAGCGGTAAAAGCGCAGCAGTATGACGATGAGTATCTGTCGCTGGATCTGAATGTGAAAGTGGTCGCTGATCTGGACGCTGCGATTGCCCACATTCGCGCCCACGGCACGCAGCACTCCGACGCGATTTTGACCCGCACTCTGCGCAACGCCGATCGCTTTATCAATGAAGTGGATTCTTCCGCAGTGTATGTGAACGCTTCAACGCGCTTCACCGACGGCGGTCAGTTTGGATTGGGCGCCGAAGTGGCGGTCAGCACGCAAAAACTGCACGCCCGTGGCCCGATGGGGCTGGAAGCGCTGACCACCTACAAGTGGATCGGCTACGGCGATGATACGATTCGTGCGTAAATAAACGAGGGTGATGCAAAAATAGGCATTTGATTCGCAAGGCCATTGACGCATCACCCTGTTAGTTTTAACATTTTGCCCCGTGGTTACGCTCGTAACCGGCCTTTCAGGGCCGATATAGCTCAGTTGGTAGAGCAGCGCATTCGTAATGCGAAGGTCGGAGGTTCGACTCCTCTTATCGGCACCATTTCAAACTCTTCCCAAGTCTATCAAAACCAACTCAACGCCCTTAGAACCCGCTTCATCCAGCCCCTATCTCCCATTTCCAGAACGAAAATCTCTTTAGCCCCACTGGATAATGCAATAATTCCTTCGAGGATAAAGCTAACAAGGGAACCATCATGCTCATCACAGAAGTGTTACATAACAAAAAAGACTTCCTTGAACTCCTTCTTCTGGGTGATGAGCAAGAGGATATGATTGATCGCTATCTCGACGCAGGGCGAATGTTCAAGCTGGATGATAATGGCGTGAAATGCATTGCGGTTGTTGTGGCGTTAAATAGCCACGAGTGTGAACTGAAAAATATCGCCACCGATCCTGCATCCCAAAGAAAGGGATATGGTAAGGCCATGATCGCATTCCTCAAAAAAACCTACCTAACGTCTTTTAACACTCTGTATGTCGGCACGGGTGATGTGCCTTTTACCCTTGATTTCTATAAGCGCTGTGGGTTTGTTGACTCCCATCGGGTGAAGGATTTCTTTATCGATAATTATGATCATCCTATCTTTGAGGGCGGCATACAGTTACGTGACATGGTTTATCTGAAACAAACCCGATGACCACTACAACCCCAAATCAAATTTCTGTAAAAAGGGAGCGACATAATCGCTCCCTTTCGCCATCACCCTTTCGGGAAAATCCAGACGTGATTTTCCGGTAATGCCAGGTGGCAATGCTGCGGGTCACGCACCTCAGTGCCATAAGCGCGGATCACGAAATCATCGCCGATTGTCCTGAACAGGTATTCCCAGCGATCGCCGAGATACATGCTGGTCAGTAGCGGCAGTTCGAACTGGTTTTCCCCTGGTCCTTCGACTAACGCCACGCGTTCGACGCGGATCACCGCCGTGCCTTCCTGACCGCTTTGCACGCCTTCTGCGGCTTTGCCCCACAGCGACCAGCCCCTGCCTTCGATGCGCGCTTTGCCGTCGCGGACTTCGGTGATTTTGCCGTGCAGACGGTTGTTGCTCCCCATAAATTCTGCAGTGAACAGCGTCTTCGGCGAACCATACATTTCCTGCGGCGTGCCCTGTTGCTCAATTTTGCCGTTATTGAGCAACAGGATGCGGTCAGAAATCGCCATCGCCTCATTCTGATCGTGCGTCACCATCAGCGCCGACAGCCCCAGTTTGATGATCAGCTCTCGCAGGAACACGCGGGCTTCTTCACGCAGCTTGGCATCGAGGTTCGACAGCGGCTCATCCAGCAGGATAACCGGCGGGTTATACACCAGCGCACGGCCAATCGCCACTCGCTGCTGCTGACCACCGGAAAGCTGATGCGGGTGACGTTTGCCCAGATGCCCCAGCCCAAGTTGATCCAGCACATCCTGCACCCGCTGGGTGATCTCTTTGGCAGGCACTTTGCGCAGTTTCAGCGGATAGGCCACGTTCTCAAACACAGTTTTATGCGGCCACAGGGCGTAGGACTGAAACACCAGCCCGAGATTACGCTCTTCGGCAGGGACTTCGCTGCGCGGCGTTCCGTCGTACACTTTGTTGTTGCCGATGACGATTGCGCCCTGAGTCGGTTTTTCCAGCCCGGCGACGGCGCGCAGCAGCGTGGTTTTGCCGCTGCCCGAGGGCCCCAACAGTGACACCACTTCGCCGCGCTTCAGGTTCATCGACACGCCCTTCAACACCGGATTGTCGCCGTAGGTTAAATGCAGATTCTCGACCGTTAACTCAATCATGTAATTTGACTCCAAAACGAAGGGCAATCCCCAGGCCGACGACCACCAGCAGGATGTTGATAAAGGAGAGCGCGGCCACGATATCGATCGCGCCTGCAGCCCACAGGGAAACCAGCATCGACCCGATGGTTTCCGTGCCCGGCGAAAGCAGGTACACGCCGGTAGAATATTCACGCTCGAAAATCAGGAACATCAACAACCAGGAACCAATCAAACCGTAACGAGACAGAGGAATCGTTACGTGGCGGGTGATCTGCCCGCGTGTTGCTCCGGTGCTGCGCGCCGCTTCTTCCAGTTCCGGTGCCACCTGTAACAGCGTGGAAGAGATCAGCCGCAGGCCGTACGCCATCCACACCACGGTGTAGGCCAGCCAGACGCTGAAGATGGTGCTGCGAAGCGATCGCAGCCAGACAATCAGGTTATCGCGCAGCCACTGCGACCACGGCATACCCGAAAACCAGCCAGATTTCAGGGCGTTATCCAGCCACATTGGCAGGAACAGGAATACCCACAGGAACGCCAGCCCGGCGAGCAGGCCCGGCACCGCGCGTGGCACCAGCACGCTGTAATCGAGGAAGCGGGTGGTGTTGTCCGGTTTACGGTGCATGGCGATGCCGATAAACAGATAGCAAACCACCGCCAGCGCGCCGCCGAACACGCCAATCGCCATCGAGTTGACGATCGCGCGCAGCAGGTTTGGCTGCTGCCAGATGGTGCGGAAAGTGTTGAGCGACAGCTCATCCCAGACAGACACGCCCACGCCCCAGTTGGAGATAAATGCGCGCAGCACCACGCCCAGCAGCGGAACGCCAATCGTGACCGTCAGCCAGAAGGCGACGACGGCACCGGCGACCCAGCGCCACTTGCCCAGCGGCAACGCACGTGCCTGAGAGGCTTTGCCTTTCATGGTGACAAAACGGTTGGCGGTGCGCATCAGACGGCGCTGGAGCATCACCAGCGGAATGGTGATACAGATCAGCACCACGGCGACGGCGGCCATCAGATGGTAAGACGGCGTGCCGAGTTTATTGGTTAGCTGGTACAGGTAAGTCGCCAGCACCATGTTGCCTTCCGGATCGCCGAGCACCAGCATCAGGCCGAACACTTCCAGCCCGAGGAAAAACAGCAGCACGACGGCGTAAAGAATAGAAGGGCGCACCATCGGCAGGCTGACGGCGGTCATAACCTGCAACGGCGACGCACCGGCGATACGCGCGGCTTCTTCCACATCAGACCCGACGCTGCGCAGCGCCGAGGAGATATACAGATAGGCGTGTGGAACGTGCGTCAGCCCGGCAATCACCACGATGCTCGACATGTCGTAGATGTTCCACGGCACGAAGCCGATCAGCGACTGCGCCCACAGGGAGAAGAACCCCACCGGACCTGCGGCCACCACGTAGCCAAAGCCGAGCACCATCGGCGAGACAAAGATCGGCACGAGGATCAGCGGCTCGATCAGGCGGCGTCCGGGGAGGTCGGTTCGCACCATCAAAAAGGCCAGCACGCCCCCGAGCGGAATGGCGATCGCGACCAGGCCGAAAGCGAGAATAAATCCGCTTCTCAGCGCTTTATAAAAATCCGGGTCGGTGAAAATGAAGCCAAATGACTCCAGACTCCACTCTTTCGACGGGGAAAAGAACGGTGCGGATAAGAAGCTTTGTATCACGATGAACGACAAAGGAACGTAAATCACCAGCGCGGTGATCAACACCACCACGCCGCGGGGCAGGCTTTGCCATTTTCTTTGTAAGGCTTGCATAGGGTTTCCCTGGCTGTTGACCCTGAGGAACGGCATTGGTTGCCGGATGTGCTGCGCTTATCCGGCTTACTTTTTGTAGGCCCGGTAAGGCGTGAGCCGTCACCGGGCAATCAGACGCAGAGTGGCTGGCCTGAGGTTATTTGCCGGCAGCTTCGCGCCACTGTTTGATGTAATCGAGGCGTTTTTTCGGCTGCAGGTATTCCAGCAGGCTTTCATCCACCGGAATCGGCTTCAGCGCGTTGCCGAGCATTTTGGTCATGCCGTCAATGTCGTTTTTGCCTTCGATATCGTTACGGATGGAGGGGATGTCGGCCTGGTTCGCCAGAATGCTCTGGCCTTTTTCAGATAGCACGTAGTCCAGCCACAGCTTCGCGGCGTTGCTGTTTTGCGCCTGCTGGCTGATGAACGACACGCGAGACAACACCAGGGTGTAATCCTTCGGATAGGAGATGCCGAGCGACGGGTCCGTTTTGGCACGCGCTTCGGCGTAAGAACCCAGGATGTTAAAGCCAATCAGGTTTTCGCCGGAGGAGACGCGTTCCATCATCGTGCCGGTGGAAGATTGCACGGCTAAACCGCCTTTGGCGACGTCAGCCAGGGTTTTAAAATAGTTCGGATCGGCTTTGGAATCCTGCACCGAGAGCATAAAGCCGAGGCCCGATTTCTCGATATCGTAGGTGGTGACTTTGCTTTTGAATTTATCGGCCTGGCTGGCGATCAGTTTTGCTAACGCGGCATGAGAATCCGGCACTTCGTTCGCCGGGATCATGCGCTTGTTATAGATAAACACCACCGGCTCGTAAGTGGTGCCGTAGGCTTTATCGCTCCACACCGCCCATTTTGGCAGCTGGCCTTGTTCCGGGGATTTGTACTCCAGGGCATAGTCGGTGGCGAGCTTCAGACCGGTGTCCATTGAAGAACTCCACACCACGTCGCCGCTACCGCCGCCAGCAGCCTGTTCGCTGATAAAACGGTTGTACAGTTCGGTACTGTTCATGTCGTTGTATTCAACTTTGATGCCCGGGTACGCCGCCTCAAAGCCCTGAATCAGCGGCCCGGCAGCTTTGGTGTCAGTAGTGGAGTAGATAACCACTTTGCCTTCTTTGGTCGCGGCGTCGACGACCTTTTGGTAGTCCGCCGGATAGCCTTGCGGCAGAGCAGACATTGCAGAAACGGAGAAAAGCACAGTAGCGGTAAGCAGAGAAATACGGAGTGTTGTGTTCGACATTGTAATTAACCTTTCAGTTACATTTTAGTAGTCAAAACTCAACATAGCCGATGGTGATTTTCAGACAATAGGGGGCAACAGGCTCTGTTTCCGAAGTGTGATTGCTGGCCTTTTTTAAGCAATTAACACCATAGAAACCACGGGAAAGGTTTTATTGCCGGGTGGCGGCTGCGCCTTACCCGGCCTACAAAAGCGTGAAGACCCTGTAGGCCCGGTAAGCTTAGCGCCACCGGGCGGGTGTTTTACACAGTGCAGCGGATGCCTTAAGGGGAATGGCGGATGTTCTGGTTCAGTGGAGAGGGGGAGTTATCTTCTCTATCCTTGGGGAGCGTGTGTTAGTCGGCTTTGTGCCAGGAGCGGAAGTTGCTAAAACGGTTTACCGTGGTCAAAGGAGTCAGGGGCAACAACGCAATATTGCTAACTGAGGTTTGGATCTAATCCTAGGACACGTCAGGAGCCATGCTAATCTGTTCATTAAAGCAGACTACATGCCTATAATTCAGAACATTGCTATAGACATGAAAATGTGTAACATGCAATAGGCTGCTACACATTACAGCAGGATTCCTACACCAAGGAGTGTTGATGATTAACGTATCCAATCCTTTCCCAGATAACGAAATTATATCTTTCTATGACTGTACTGGGATGCCAATTTTTTACCTACACAGTGATGGTGAAAATTTTTATCACTATGACGGTACCCCACTAGCCTATTTATATAATAATGAATTTATAGTTTCATATTCAGGTGAGTATTTAGGTTGGCTATATAATGGGAGTGTTATAGATTATAAAAATGGGGCTTATGTTTTTTTTACAGTTTATAGTTCTGGTGGGCCATCGCGACCAAGCCGAAAGTCTCGACCAAGTAGATCATCAAGAAAGAGCAGACCTTCTAAATTAAGCCGTAATAGTCGACCGTCACGACCTTCAAGACAAATCAGATGGAGTGAGAGAAGCAATATGAGTTTTTTTCGTAGTTAAATTCCCGTTAAATTAAAAATGGATTGATTTGAAAATTAGCTGATTTACCTACTATCAAAGAATTAAAAGGGTTAAAGATGAGTAATCTTCCTACTACAGTAAATACAACCGCAGTAACAACTGGTGTTGATAACTTCACAACATCATTAACTACCTACCTCACCGATTTGAATCTTCCGGCAAATGGCGTTTTAGTCGGCAATGATCAGAGATACACTGTAATCGATAACTTCCCAAAGGTTATTGGCGGTATTGACAGTGTAAGGCGTGCAGATTCTTTATATCTATCAAAGTTTATTGCAGCGTGCGGCGCTGGCCTTTTTGATGCAGCACTCAATTTTTTATGGAATGAAACAGTAGTAAATTTAAGATGGAAGGTTTCCCTTAACGATATAGACTATTTTTATGACAGTATTGTCACTGACACAAAAAGAAGAGATAAACTTAAAACTGTAGATGATTTAGTTAATATAGAGGAGTGGGAACTTGTTAAGGGTTGCCACTTAACAGGATTACTTTCGGATATAGGTTTTAAACATCTTGATTATATAAGAGACATGAGGAACTGGGCTAGTGCAGCACATCCTAACCAAAGTCAGCTAACAGGATTCATGCTCATCTCGTGGCTTGAAACCTGCATCAAAGAAGTGATTGCGAAAGAACCAGAACCTTCTGCATTACAAATAAAGAGAGTACTATCTAACATCAGAGGCGCTATCTTAGATGGCGATGACTTAGCCCATATAAAATCCGCGATGGAAAGCCTGCCTCAAGATGTTGTTGATTCTTTCTTAAGAACTATATTTGGGATGTATACTAATGACAATGCAGCTGTACAGGTTAAGAATAATATAAAAGGAATTGCAAAAAAATGTTGGGATCTTTCGTCAGAAACTACGAAGTATAGTTGTGGTATAAGATATCAATCTTTTGCAGCTAACGGTGAGAGAGCTAGGAAAGATGCGGCTAATGAGTTTTTAACAACTGTATCTGGTCTTCCATATCTTCCATCTGACTCTTTGGCTGTTGAAATATCAATCAGAGTGACGAATCTATACCAAGCCCATTTTGGATGGAATAATTTCCATAATGAACCAGCTCATGCATCTTCTTTGGCTGCATATATCTCTTCTGCTGGAAATGTTCCTGATTCAGTTCGATTCGAATATGTTAAGACTATAGTTTTATGTTATTTGGGTAACAGCTATGGAGTGTCTAACATGGCCGTTTCTTACTATGAAGAAATGATTGGTAAGTTCGGCGAGGCTGAGTTAAAAGAGTTCGTTAAAATAATTTATGATAAAGACGTAATATCTAGGCTTGCAACTCAAACATGTGCTTCTCGATATAAACATATAGCATCACATTTTGTTAGCAGAACTACCAATCAAATAACCTCGCAAGCTCTAAATGCGATCATAGCATCGACTGACCCCCAGTTACCGAACCTATCGAAAGCAACGGCCTACGATAAGCTTATTCGCTCATACTAAATACTGTTAGGCAAAAACAAGCTTAGATCAGATAACAGCCCTCTCTATCCGAGGGCTTATTTACATAAATGCTACATGAATATCCGCTTCTCGCTCGTTGCGGACCCACCTTGATCATCATTATCATGCATTTTCGCCATCAGGCCATACCCGCAAGGTCCGAAACGCATCCCTTTGCGGTTTGACAGCGCTTACCGGCCAGCCGGCGAGCCGTAGGGGATCAATAAACCCGATATAATTTTTGATTAGTGCAGTAAATATAAAGCTAACCGGCAATTTCTTCTTCCAAATCATCTGGATGTGAAAGCTCACCCGGTTCTGGTTCCATATATATAGGGTGTACGATGATGATTTCAGTTTTGATGACAATCCCGGCACCACCATCACCCCCAAAATCAGGAGAAATATTTACCTCTGGTAATCCCCCCAACCCATCAGTTACCTGCACCGAGGTTAAAGGAAAAGTTATACATTCCTTATTGTCAGGATTTATTGCAACCACCATACTGATATGCTTTTCTACACTTAACCCATTACCTCCTGGGTTAGGTCCAGCAGGCGATGTGGCTTTGTCGCCCCCATTGTCTGAATCTGAGCACTTATAGCATTTCTGGCTGGTTTTATGAGATGTAAAACGGTTTACATAGAGTGCGAACTGTTCTTGCGTCATTCCAACTATTGAAGAGAAAGCATCTTCTAGTGTCTCATGAGTATCTCTGCTTGGCGCGAAATAATCCCTCACAATCAATTGAAAATTAGAGTCTTCATACTGAGCACCAACAAAATAATGTCCCTTTATTGAAGGTTTTCCCTCGTCGCTAAAACAATCTCTGGCAGCATTATAACCTGACACTTTCCCAAGGAATTTATTATTGACCTCTGAATTAAACCCCTTGCTCCCGAGGTCTTTTTTAAACTCTACAATATAAAACCTGTAGTTTTTCAAAGAGTCTTTAGTAACTATAATAGTGTCACCTACCCGCTCCTGAATCCCGTCCAAAGGAGCTATACTTTTAATAATTCCTTTCTCCAGACAGTCAGCAATAAATTTGTACTCAACTGTTTTTTCAAACCATACAACTTCTTGTTTAGTGGCTGAATTACTATTCTTCATATAACCACCCCCCCCCCAATTTGAATAATAACATTCCATAACATTTGATTTGGTAATTAACAGGCAGGAAATATCACATCATCCCTATTTTCGGCCCTAATCAAAAAAGACGATGCACCTAAGCATCGCCAAATGAATTTACCATCAATATGTATCCATGGTTAAGAACATCTTAGCTATCGTTAGCTATCGGCTCTGCATTCGAAAACATGAGCAGGTCTGACCAGTTGAGGGTTTCCGCCACATCTCCTTTGTGTTTTTCAAAGACTTTTACGGAGATATTCATAGCCTTCACAGGTCAGCAAAATCTGACTGGAAATTTTCGGTAAATGTTCCCGTGTAGCTGTAAGTCTCCCGCTTACCGCGATAAGCCTGCCGGCGGTATCCTCCTCAACCGTACGGTGATACCGATGCTTTGCGTGAGAGCTGGCGTACCTTCCGAATACAGCGGTGGAATAATAATTAGCCCCCGGGGACAAGCCTAAGCGGTGACCGCACTGGCCAGCTTACAGCATGGTATGTCGCTGTACGAGCTGATGCAGGGAATCCCCTTGCTTATATCTGTCCCAGATAATCACTTTCTGTTCTGGCGTGTAGTAATTCGAGTTCTTCGTTTCATGGCAACGTCCCCCTTGATTAAGTGTAGCGTTACATCGACCCGTTGAACTTACAGCCAAAAGTGGACTGTGGGGAAAACTAACTTTTTTTATTAACATCTGGAAATAGAGGTGCTAAAAATTTTTCGGGCGGATTCAAGTATATTATACCATGCATGTAACCAAGCCATCCAAGAACGTATAATAATACGCTGAGCATTCTTTCCGTTAAAAGCTTAGGGTCGCATAATATTTCATCGAAATTCCGTGGTGATTTTTCTTTCATCATATTTTCTTCTGATGCCCTTAAAAAATTAACAATCTTATCTTCAAGCTTTGGACTATCTATTCTATGAGCCAACTCATTTCTAAGTTTATTTAGTGCATCAAGTACAGGCCACACACCTCTAGGGAACTCTATCTTATACATATGAACTCCGTAAAGCGCTTCTGCTAATTTCAATTTGTGATGAAATGAGAATTGAATACCCTCTAAAGCATTAGGAGCCTTACAGTGAAGTAAAACAATTTCGTACAAAATCTCTTCCAAGAAAAGGTGGGCCTTTAATACTAATGACGTCATGTCAAGTTCAGGAGTTAGATGTTTATCGTATTTCGATTGATACTCTTCAGTGAGCTTATTCAAACTTTCTTGGTCCATATGCGTCCACCCATAAAATGTTAAATTTAACGCGGTTGTTGGCATCATTAAAGCGCAACAGGGTAAATGGCGCGTTCTAAATTGATGTTGGCCTGTCCGGCTCCTCCTCATCCACTGTATGTGGTATCAACTGAAGATGCAAAAACTACAATAAATAATGTTTCGGACTAAGCTGCTTAGTTTTAGACGCTGACCTGCTCCTCGTTGATTCAAACATAATGCTCTTAGCAATGTCCGCTTCTCGCTCAAAACAGCCATTCCCCCCATACCAAATTCTCCCGGCCCTCAGGCCGGGAGCTATCCAGTCAACTTCCCCCGCGAATCAATCCATCCTCCGGTTTACGGCGGATCGCCGGGATATTGCCGGTATCGTTCAGGGGATAGGGGAAGGTTTTGAGCCAGGTGGCGACTTTGCGCTGGTTAATATCGATGATGCTCAGGCCTTCCAGGCAGCCCCACAGCTCGCGGGTGTTTTGCGGGGTGATGACGATGCAGTCCGGCATGACGCGGATTTTGACCGGCATTCCGTCGAAAAACCCGGCTCTCTTCAGCCATTCGCCCTGAAGGGGAATATAGCTCTGGCGGATCCGCGAATGCAGCTCGCAGCAGGCGGCGCTGGATTCCGGAGTGTCGGCTCTGGGATGGATCGCGGCGGCATCGGGCGCTTTTCCGTGCAGACGGCGGGCGCTGGTTTTGCGAGTCACCTCGGGGAAACGATCATTAGCCTCTGATCCTGGAAGATCTGTTTGGGCCACGACAGGATCTGGCATACACTTCTGAACAGCCATAAATAACTCCTTCTAAGTTGTTTGTGGTCAGCGGCGTGAAGGTGTTCTAGCACCTTTGCGCTGCGTCTTCTTAATTACGTTACTTTCATTCCTTTCTTTTAATTCCCTGGTTCAACCTTGTTAATTGCGCGCGTGCCTATTCTACCTTGCTGGATATAAATACAGGCGATGTGATTACGGGCAAAGTTATTAAATGCGGCGGCTCTTCAGCAAAAATTGAAGGGGAATGTAACGATTGCAGGAATGGCTGAACGGTGCCCGCGAATTGCCGGGTGGCGGCTGCGCCTTACCCGGCCTACAAGAGCGTGATGACCCTGTAGGCCCGGTAAGCGTAGCGCCACCGGGCGGGTGTTTTAAACCGCTCATCCCAAAACCTCCCGGCCTACAAAAGCGTGATGACCCTGTAGGCTCGTGCAAGCGAAGCGCCGCCGGGCGGGTGTTTTAAACCGCCCATCCCAAAACCTCCCGGCCGACAAAAGCGTGATGACCCTGTAGGCCCGGTAAGCGCAGCGCCACCGGGCGGTTGTTACGGGACTTTTCGGTACAACCTTCGTGGATGCCCGATGCTGCCATACTGCAGCTCCGCGCTTATCAACTTTGCTTCCACGCAGTATTCCAGATAACGACGGCAGGTGGTTTTGCTGATGCCGGTTTTTTCCACCACCTGTTCCACGGACCAGTTTGTGTCAGGATCGTCGCTGAAAACCTGTTTCACCCGCTCAAGGGTATTGGGTTCGATGCCTTTGGTTGACGGCACGGCGGAGGTGTCGGCGGCAGGGAGATTAAACAGCTTGTCCAGCGCGTGCTGATCGACCACTTTTTGCTGACGCAGGGTGTGGACCAGCAGCATAAAACGTTCCAGCGACGCCCGCAGGCGCTGGAAAAAGACCGGTTTGATGAGGTAGTCAAACGCGCCGCTGCGCATGGCGTGGCTGCAGGTCTGCATATCGCTAGCGGCAGTGATAAAGATCACCGAACATTCGAAGCTTTTTAGTAACGGGCTGTCAATCAGGTCCACGCCCTGACCGTCCGGGAGATAATTATCGAGCAGGATCAACCGCGGCTGGTGGCGCTGCAACAGGGCGCGAGCCTGCTCAAGCGTGCTCGCGATCCCGACGACGCGCAGGTGGAAATTCTGTTCGATATACTCGCGATGCAGTTCGGCAAGATGCGGCTCATCTTCCACAATGACCACATCAAGCGGCTGGCTGTGCGTCATGGACTCCTCCTGTTTCAAAAGGAATGAACACCGAAAATAGCGTGCCCTGCGGCGTGTTATCCGTCACTTCAATGTTGCCACCGGCCCCTTGCACATAGCCTGCCACCAGATAGAGACCAATTCCGTGCTCGGCCCCCGCCAGCTCATCGTTTGTCTGCGGTTTGCTGGTCACGCCCTGTTCAAAAAGATGGGGTTTCAGCGCATCGTCCACGCCGCTGCCCTGATCGGCGACTTCAATCAGCAGATCTCGATTGCGGTCTGAAATATAGAGTTCGACAGGCGCGCGGGGCAGGGGCATTTTCAGCGTGGCGTCCACGGCGTTATCCAGCAGATTACCTAGCACCGACATCAGCGCTGTTTCGGTGATCCCCGGAGGAATGCGCATCAGCTGGCACACGGGATCAAACTGTAGTTCGATCCCTTTTTCCCGCGCGCTTACGTATTTCCCCAGCAGTAGCCCGCACAGCGCCGGTGAGGTAAAGCGCGAGGAGACAAAATCCAGCACCTTTTGCGCGCCCTCCGACTGGGCCTGAATGTAGTGAATCGCATCGTCATAGCGCTGCATTTGCAGCAGGCCGACCAGTGTGGCGGTCCAGTTCAGCTGTTCGTGGCGCATGATGCGCAGGTTGTCGGCGTAGCGCCGGACCTGGCTTAACTGGCTACTCAGGGTGTTGATGTCATTTTTATCGCGGAAGCTAAACACCCAGCCGTTGGCTTCGCCTGGGTCCAGCGTAATCGCCACGCGGTTAACGATCATCTGCTTCTGATTGAGCACCGTAATCTGGTCGTGTTGTGCCACACCGCTGTCGGCGAAAAAGGCCGGAGGAAGATGCACCACCTGGTCCAGCGGTTTGCCAATCAGCTTCTCTTCCGTCTGCGTCAAATCGAGCAGCTCCCGCGCGGCCCGGTTAATCAGAATCAGCTGTCGCTCGCCGTTCACAGCAAAAACGCCTTCATACATCGCTTCCAGCAGCGCTTTTTGTTGCCGTACCAGCAGGGCAATGTCTTTTGGCTCCAGCCAGAACATCTGTTTTTTAACGTTGCGGGTGAAAATCCACGAAAAGAGAAACAACAGCAACAGCAGGGCAACGCCATACAATGCCGCCTGCCACAGCAGACGCGCGTTGATATTGGCGATGTAAGAAGTGAGATAGCCGACGGAAACTATACCAATCACCTGATGACGCGTATCGAAAATGGGCGCTTTGCTGCGCAGCGATACGCCAATGCCGCCCTGGCGCATCGAGATAATGGTTTTGCCGCGCAGCACCTCGGCATTATCACCGCCAATCATCGGCAGGTTCAGGCGCTCCGGCGATTCGGAGTGATACAGATGCTGCTCGTTTACATCGCCGATCACGAAATAGCTGGCATCGCTTTGATCGCGTAACGGCTGGATTATGCGAGCAATGCCGTCGATATCCCGGGCTTCGACTTTCTCTGCCAGCCCCGGCATCAGGGCAATTTCACTGGCCTGCACCCGTGCGCGCTGGCCTAAATCATGATGCAACTGTTTGTCGATGACGTGATACAAAATCCCGCCCAAAATCGCCAGCAGCAGGCAGGAAAAGAGCACTAGCGACAGAAAAAGCTTCACCTGAAAAGGGAATCTGGGTTTCATGTGGCCTGCAACGAAGGGGGCTGATGGACATGATCGCAGCCTAGCATGCGGGCAGAAGTGCCGGAATCAGGATGTTGCAGAGTTGTGAACCTGGCTAAGACTTCCGAAGGGGAAAGGCGCGCGAAGCGGAGCAGGGGCTTCGCGCAGCGCGATGACTAGGCTTTAAAACCGGTGTCGCCGATTTGCGCCTCAGCTGACCAGCGCAGCAGTTCGGCGGTGGCCGGTTCCCCCTCTGCCGGGGACCAGCGGGCAAAATCGTCTTCCGCTACCGGCTGATAGCCGCCGTGTTTGACTTCAAAAATCACGCCGCCGTGATCTAACGACAGCACCGAGTGCCAGGTGCCCGCCGCCATTTCAACGACCTTGCACTCTTCGCCCAGCACCACGCGATGCGTGACATTGCCCTCGTCATCAAAGTTGAGTACCAGGAAACGGCCACTCAGCGCAAACAGCAGTTCAAAGGTGTGCGGATGGCGGTGAGGTCGGACATAGGTGCCCGGTTCCATCGCAATGGCCAGGCGTTGTACCGGGTCGCTTAATTCAGGGTGAAGATTACGATGAGCGCGTAAACGTGGGGCACTGGCTGCCGCGTCGCTCTGCTGACGCATGTCACTGAGAGTGATAGTTTTCATTTGAGTTGCCTGACATTTTGCTGACGAGCACGACGCTCCGGAATTCAAGAGTAACAGCCGCCCTGCATGCCGAAAAGCGGGCGGCTGTAAAAAATGTATCAGGCGGCTAACACGCAGGCCTGGCCGTTGATCGTTACCTTGACTGCCGCCCCTTTCTGCCAGTGCTGCTGGCTCAAGGTTTTGACCTGCAACGCCATTGGCCAGTCCGGGGACGTTAAGGTCAGCGTCGAAAGATGGCCGGTGAAATCCACTTCGCTGACTATCGCTGTTGGCTGCGGATGGTCAGCCATAATCCTCAGTTGTTCCGGGCGCAGCATAATGCGTCTGTCGCCCGTGAGTTGCGGATTGCCGACGGGGACATCGCCCAGGCAACACCGCGCCATGCCATCGTGCACTTGCGCCGCGAAAATCAATGCGTCACCGAGAAACAGCGCGGTCTCTTCATCTACAGGCCGGGAGTAAACCTCCACTGGCGTGCCGACCTGGGTAAAACGCCCGTTACGGATGACCGCAATCTGGCTGGCAAACGACAGCGCTTCTTGCTGATCGTGCGTCACCAGAATCGTGGCGACACCGGCCTGTTCCAGCAAATCCGCCGTGGCTTTGCGCGTGGCGGCACGCAGACCGGTATCCAGCGCCGAGAAGGGTTCATCCAGCAGCATCAACGCCGGTTTTTGCGCCAGCGCGCGGGCCAGTGCCACTCGCTGCTGCTGACCGCCGGAAATTTCATGCGGCCAGTGTGAGGCAAGACGATTATCGAGAGACACCAGTTCCATCAATTCCGCCACGCGCAGGCGATTTTCTTCTTTCGAGCCTTTCAGACCGTAAGCGATGTTGTCGCCGACTTTCATGTGCGGAAACAGCGCACCTTCTTGCGGCACAAAACCAATGCCTCGCTCATGGGCGGGGACAAAGGTGTGCTGGTCGAATAGCACCTGATTGCTCAGTGTGATCTGCCCGGCATCCGGGGTTTCAAATCCGGCAAGAATGCGCAGCAGGGTGGTTTTACCGGAACCGGACGGCCCGACAATCGCCGTTCTGCTTCCGGCTTCGACTTTCAGGTTCAGGTCGTCCAGCACGGTGATCTGGCCGAATTTCTTCGAAATGTTCGATAACTCAATCATCTTACAACCCTGCGAGTTTTTGTGACTGCACGTAGAGAATGCCGGTGAGCGGCAGCGAGATAAGGATCATCAGCAGGGCATAAGGCGCTGCGGCGACATAATCAATTTCACTGGTCAACGCCCAGAACCCGGTCGACAGCGTGCGGGTGCCGAGCGGTGAAAGCAGCAGCGTGGCGGTTAACTCATTACAGATGCCAAGGAAAACCAACGCGCCTCCAGCGGCGGCACCGGGTGCGGCAAGGCGTAGCGTCACGCTCCACAACGCGGTGGCGGGCGTTTTACCTAAGCTTCTGGCCACGTTTTCAAGCTCTACGGGGGCCTGAGCGATGCCCGCGCGCAGGTTGATCAGTGCGCGTGGAGCGAACATCAACAGGTACGCCAGGAACAGCGTGATTTCGGTCTGGTAGATGGGGCGCGCGTAGTGAATGGTCACGGTGACCAGCGCCAGCGCCACCACAATGCCGGGCAGCGAGCTGGTGAAATAATTACAGCCCTCCAGCACGCGGAACAGCGGGCGAGGATGACGCACCGAGAGCCACGCAATCGGCACACCGGCAAGCAGCGTGAGTATTGCACCGCTGGAGGCGAGCACCAGGGTTTGCTGGAGCGATAGCCACAGATTGACCTGGTTCCAGTTCTCTAAACCGCCCAGCCACAGCCAGCGACAGAGCACCGCGAGGGGCACCACAAAGGCCAGCAGGATCACCGCGAAGGCGAAAACTTGCCCGAGACACTGAGAGGCGTAATGAAGTTGCCCGCGTTTTTGTTCGCGGGGCGCTCCGGCCCCGACTCGCGCGTAGCGTGCTTTACCGCGCGTCGCACCTTCCAGCGTCAAAATAGCCAGACAGCACAGCGCCAGCACGCCCGCCAGCATATTGGCCGCCGGACCGCTGAACGTCGACTGGAACTGATCGTAAATGGCGGTAGTGAAGGTGTCGAAGCGAATCATGGCATACAGGCCGTACTCCGCCAGAAGGTGCAGTGCGACCAGCAATGCACCTCCCCATACTGGCAGGCGCAGCTGCGGCAGGACAATACGAAAAAAGACGCGCAGCGGCGGCGTGCCTAACGAGGCCGCCACATCTTCGAGCGTCGGGTCCAGACGGCGCAGCACGGCGGCGACGGGCAGATAAATAAAGGGATAATAGGCAAGCACAGACAGGAAAACGCCCGCGCTCAAACCGTGAATCGAGGGCACGGCGCTCACCCAGGCATAGCTTTGCACGAACGCCGGAATGGCGAGTGGGGCAACCGCCAGCATCGACCAAACCCTGCGGCCCGCGAGGGTGGTTCGTTCTGTCAGCCAGGCGAGCAGCCCCCCCACAAACACGCACAGTGGCACGGTCACCAGGACTAATAACAGCGTGTTGCTGAGCAACTCAGCAACACGCGGGCGAAAGATGAGTGCTTTAACGGTATCCCAGCCGGTATCAAAACTGATGTACACAATAAAGGCCGGCGGGATCAGCGACAGCAGCGAAAACACCACCGCCATTATCACCATCACGGGCGCGGGGCGGTGCTGTGACACCGGACGCGCCGCGATGGATTTATCAGTAACATTCACTACGGACATTCAGCACTCACCACGTTTGTTACGATTAAAGCAGGCCAGCCTGAGTCATCAGGTCGATAACTTTTTTGCTGTTAAGCGATGACGCTTCAACTTTTGGTGCATCCAGATCTTTGAGCGGAACCAGTTTCGGGTTGGATGCCGCGTTCACACCCACCGCATATTCAAACGCGTCGTTGGTGCGCAGAGATTCCTGGCCCGCTTTGCCAGTGACCCACTTCATAAAGGCCTGAGCCTGCTGCGGGTGCTTACTGGAAGCCAGCACACCGCCGCCGGAGATGCTGACGAACGCGCCTGGGTCCTGATGTTTAAAGTAGTGGAGCTGGGTGTTTTTGCTGTTTTCGCCGGTCTTTGCCTGGTCGACAAAGCGGTAATAGTGATAGATCACGCCACCATCAATCTGACCGGCATTCACGGCTTTCATCACCGTGCTGTTGCCTTTGTAAGCCACAAAGTTGGTTTTCATCGCTTTCAGCCACTCAAGCGTCGCTTTTTCACCTTTCAGGGCCAAGACGGCACTGACGATAGCCTGGAAATCCGCCCCTGATGGAGACGCCGCCCAACGGCCTTTCCACTCAGGTTTTGCGAGATCCATCAGCGAGTGCGGCAGCTGTGCTTCGGTCAGTTTCGCCGGGTTGTAAACGAACACTGTGCTGCGGGCTGCAATGCCTGTCCAGCGGCCATGCTCTGGACGGTAAGCTGGGGCCACCTGAGCCAGCGTCGCGGCATCCAGCGGTGCAAATAATTTGGCGTTATCAACCAGCACCATCGCCGGAGAGTTTTCGGTCAGGAACACGTCGGCAGGGGACGCGCTGCCTTCCTGCACCAGCTGGTTACCCAACTCGCTGTCGCCGCCGTTACGCAGCGTCACTTTGATACCGGTTTCTTTGGTGAAGCCATCCACCCATGCCTGAACCAGGTTCTCATGCTGCGCGTTATACACCACGATGCCTTCGTTGTTGTCGGCTGCCATTGCCTGCGGCGCAAGCAGCATCGAGGAAGTCATCATCGCGAGGGAGCATAAAGACGATACGCCAAATTTCATAAGTTAATCCTTCATAAAAGTGAGTCATTAGCACCAGAAAGCATAACGAGGCGGATTACAGCACAATTATTAAAGGATGATAATGAAAGTTATTATCACTTGTGTAGAAGGCAGCGAAATCGGGGTGATCGCACTTTTTCTGGCATAAAACACCAGTTTGATAAGTACGACCAAAGGAAAGATTAAAAAAGACTTAAGATGAGTGAATTATTTTGTTCTGAGCATTTAAACGCCATCAGCCCAGAAAAAATCCAGCTTCGCGGCTATTCCCACATCATTTTGCTGAGTGCTGCTGTCCACATACCAGGCTCCCAGCGCGAGCGTTACCCTTTTCGAGACCGGCGCCGACCAGCCCAGCTCTGCACCTTTTAACGTATCTGCGTAAGGATACCTGCTATTGATGGCCTGCGATTCGCGGTTGACTCTTGCCCACACTAGCCGGGTGCTAAAACGCTGTTCATTTTCCAGTACCAGCTCAACCTTTGCGGAAAAACGCGTCCCGTCGCCGCCCATCGCCTCTCCCAGAGAAGCGCCTTGCTGGTAATAGCCCTCGTGGTAACAATAGTGATAATAAATATTGCCGGTTTTTTTCATTCCTGAACGCGTATCCGCACCTTCGAGATACCCGTTTACCTGCCGGTTGCCCCAAAGATAATTCCCCTGCAGACCGGCTAAGAACGTATTATGTGAGGGTAAAACACCGGCCTGATCGTCTCCGATGACCTGCCCATACACTGAGAGCGGAAGCCCGGTGAGGGTGAATAGCTTCCAGTTAATATCCGCCCCCGCCATTTGATTGCCGGGGTCACGAGCCTGACTTCCCGTATTATCTCGCCCCAGGAAAGCATCGCGAAACGAGGCCATATCATTTGGACGACCTTTGCCTCCCCACATCATAATTCTGGAAAAACCAGTTTCCAGAGAATCTACGGGAGTAAAGGTGAGTCGCCCGCCGATCAGCTTCGGTTCTTCAGGACTGTGATACTGACGTATTTGCCCTGCGGAAAGCTGATATTGCCAGCGTCCGGCCCAGGAAAGCCACGGGGATTCAAACGGTGACTGTTCAGCGCGCTGCATCATAAACCCAACGACCGGACGCGCGGCATCAGAGCGAATAAGGCTTCCGTCATTGCCCGGCCCCCACCATTGCGGTATTTCCCCGAAGGCGATCCACTGGTTGAAAACGTTCATCCCGGCAAAGGCCCCGTTCAAATTTCCACGTGTAATATCATCGATATACTGATCGTGTTCGCGTTGCCCCTGTAAATTTATATCCCAGAATTCTCCGCTGAACTCCAGCGCTGCACTGAACCCGTTGGCACTGGTTCTGGAAGCGCTAAAACCTGCCGGTAATATCGGTTTTGCTGATTGCGTCCAGGAGCTAACTCTCAGGGGCGCTTTAATGTCGCCCAGACGAGAACGCACCCTGGTGATGACCCGTTGGGCAGCTGGATTATCCTGGCTTTTAGCGCTGCGAAGCGCACGTTCAATTTCGTCCTGGCTAAGCGGCCAGGTGGACAGATTGATATTGATAATATTACGGTTATTTAGCCATGTCAGATCGCTTCGAAGAATATTATCGCCAGAGACAAGTCCAGCAGAATGAATATATAGAGGAGCACATGTCAGGCTTATTCCAATGAAGGACCAGAGTAATGGTGGCGACAATTTCATACACATCCTTTGTGGTTTATGCCCGCTTCAACTCTCTTTCTGCTTCGAGAAAGTCAGGGGTGTTGTGATTCAGCGCCTTCATGACTTTTAGTAAAGTGAATAACTCGTAATCTGAATGAACGTCAAACTTACCCATGATCATTCTTTTATGCGTAAAAACAGTTTTCACACTAATGTGCATAATTCCGGCAATTTGCTCTGCTCTGTCACCCCGGTAATAATGCGTTGCGACATTTATCTGCTGTGGCGAAAGCGTTTTATGTTTGCAGTCATGACACTTCCAGTGATGAGGCAAGATTGACTGCGTGCGACTGCTTTCCCAGCCGTGGAATATTTTCTTTTTAATTCTGCTTACAGGTTCAGTACGATTGATAAAAATAATATTTTTAAAACACAGTGGTAGATCATCAAACTGCGGTTTGTGGTTGCCTTCGTAAATCCCGAGAATCAGGCTGTTTTTCTTACGTGCATGTAAGAAAGGGTGGCAGATACTGATTTCTCCGGGCGAAAGCCCGAGGACAATCACATCCGCCATCGCGATGCTGTGCGGTGCCATTTCGCTGGTGACTGAAATACATTCATCAAATTGTTCCAGAAATACCTTACCAAGCAACGCATTCATGCCGTGTCGGTAAAAACTGTCGCATTCATCAATAATTATTTTTATCATCATAAACCAGATTGAGGGGACAGCAATAACACCCCCATTATAATAAACACAACGCACCTGAAGTGCATGCGCGACCACGATGAGAATAATGAAGAGAAGCTTCTGATTCAGGTATTAATGCCCAAATAAAAGAACTCACAAGAACAATCACGATCAGCGCTTTCATTATTTTTGATAAAAGATACAAACTTTTACCCCCAGAGTTTTTTGGTGAAATCCGTCCCGCAGGTTGGCGTGATACCGCCCCGCTTTGATTCCTCTATTGTCATTTTCCTGGTTTAAGGAGAATTAATTTCCCTGGTGCTGTCTTAAAGCTCTCCTTGCTTCAGGGTGGGTTCTTATTTTGCATTCTTATATATTGAGTGTCTTACACTCAAGTTTTTTGTGGGTCTAATCGTAGACCCATTAAGCAGTTATTTGAATGTTCATAATATTGAAAAAAATAATTCAACAGTGAAGTAAAGCAGAGGCGTTTTTGCGTCGCTATTTCGTTCTCAGAAGGGGCTGTGGTCTTGGCATTGATGTCAATAATTACCGACTTTTATCAAACAAAAAATCTACAAAACTAGACATCTATCGAATTTTCATCTTAAAGTCCTACTCCGGGCACTAGACAAAACCACCGTCCGGTTATCAAATGGTTAAATAATATTTCGCTGGATGTAAAAGACTGGCCTTGCACATCTTGGGCTGGCAAACAATCTGGTGGTGATTTGCAACACGACACACCTCTTCGGGAGAATTATGCAATCCTCTGTTAATCAAAAAGAAAGTCGAACTTTCTTCGGTCATCCTTATCCTCTTGGCTCGCTGTTCTTTACGGAAATGTGGGAGCGCTTCTCGTTCTACGGTATTCGTCCGTTACTGATTCTGTTTATGGCTGCGACCGTTTATGACGGCGGCATGGGGCTGGCACGCGAGAACGCATCGGCTATCGTCGGTATTTTTGCGGGCAGCATGTACCTGGCGGCACTGCCGGGCGGCTGGCTGGCGGATAACTGGCTCGGCCAGCAGCGCGCGGTGTGGTACGGCTCGATTCTGATTGCGCTCGGCCATCTGTCGATCGCGCTCTCGGCCTTTATGGGTAACAACCTGTTCTTTATCGGCCTGATGTTTATCGTTCTCGGTTCCGGTTTGTTCAAAACCTGTATCTCGGTGATGGTCGGCACGCTCTACAAGAAAGGCGATGCGCGTCGTGACGGCGGCTTCTCCCTGTTCTACATGGGCATCAACATGGGGTCGTTTATCGCGCCGCTGATCTCCGGCTGGCTGATTAAAACTCACGGCTGGCACTGGGGCTTTGGCATCGGTGGTATCGGGATGTTGGTCGCGCTGGTTATCTTCCGCCTGTTTGCCGTCCCGTCGATGAAACGCTACGACAGCGAAGTCGGTCTGGATTCCACCTGGAACAGCCCGGTGGCGAAGAAAAATGGCGTCGGCGGCTGGCTGCTGGCGTTGGCCGTCGGTGTGGCGGTGGTCATTACCTTGATTGCGCAGGGCATCATTGTGATCAACCCCGTCGCGGTGGCCAGTATGCTGGTCTACGTAATTGCAATCTCGGTGGCACTGTACTTCATTTACCTGTTTGTCTTTGCCGGTCTGAATCGCAAAGAGCGCGCGCGTCTGCTGGTGTGCTTTATCCTTCTGGTGTCTGCCGCTTTCTTCTGGTCCGCGTTTGAGCAAAAACCGACCTCGTTTAACCTGTTTGCGAACGACTACACCAACCGCATGATCGGTGATTTTGAAATTCCAGCCGTGTGGTTCCAGTCAATCAATGCGCTGTTCATCATTCTGCTGGCACCGGTGTTTAGCTGGGCATGGCCGATGATGGCGCAAAAAGGCCTGCGTCCGAGCAGCATGACCAAGTTTGTTATCGGCATTCTGTGCGCGGCGGCGGGCTTTGGCCTGATGATGCTGGCGGCGCAAAATGTCCTGAGCAGCGGCGGAGCAGGCGTTTCCCCGATGTGGCTGGTGGGCAGTATTCTGATGCTGACGCTGGGTGAGCTGTGTCTTAGCCCGATCGGTCTGGCGACCATGACCCTGCTGGCACCAGAGAGAATGCGCGGCCAGATGATGGGGCTGTGGTTCTGCGCCAGCGCGCTGGGTAACCTGGCGGCGGGCCTGATCGGTGGTCACGTGAAAGCTGACCAACTGGATATGCTGCCGGATCTCTTCGCGCGTTGCTCAATTGCACTGCTGATTTGTGCCGCTGTTCTGGCGGTGCTGATCGTTCCGGTGCGTCGGATGCTGGAGAACGCTCAGACTAAAACTGAGTCGAAACCGGTGACTAACGCCTGATAAGCACGCTATTCGCACGCACAAACCGGCGCACCTGCGCCGGTTTTTTTTGTTTTCAGCCGGTCGTGTAAGGTATAAACGTTGCACAAACCCCATCCAAACGAGGCTAGACATGTCTGATGCCGCCGCGAAAAATATCCTGAATATCTACGAGACTTATGCCTGCGCCTTTGCGCGGCTGCGCGCCCGTCATTTGATGGAAAAAGGCTGGCTAGACAAATTTACCCGGCTGATCGGATCAAACGGCTCGATTCTGGATATCGGCTGCGGTAACGGAGTACCTATCGCGGAACATTTTATCCGCCACGGCTATCAGCTGACGGGCGTCGATGGTGCGTCTGCGATGCTGGAAAGGGCGCTTCAGGCGTTTCCAGAACAACGTTGGGTGAATCTGGATATGCGCCAGATGGCGCTGGAAGAAACCTTCGACGGGCTGATCGCCTGGGACAGTTTTTTCCACCTGACACAAGACGATCAGCGCCAGATGTTCCCGATTTTTGCGCGTCACAGCCATCCTGGCAGCGTATTGATGTTCACCAGCGGGACGGACAACGGTATCGCGATGGGGGAATTTGAGGGCGAGCCGCTGTATCACGCCAGCCTGTCACCCGATGAGTACCGGCAACGGCTGGCGGAAATTGGTTTCGCGGTCATCGATGTGATGTTTGAAGATCCAGAGTGCGGCGGTCATTCAGTCTGGCTGTGCCAACGAGCCTGAGATTCATCAGCAAATATGTTTTATTGTTTTACATCATAACTTTTCATTTATTCTCGTCCTAATGTGTACTTGCTTTCTTCCTTTTAATGAGAAATTTAAATGAAAATTAGACCATATTTGATGGCGATTTTGGCTGCGTGCTGCGTTTTTATGACGAACAGCGCGATGGCAAAAAACAATGGTGTGTCGGATGCGAAGGTTAAAGAAAATGTTATTGCAGAATCTATTGCCTCTTATCCCAGCGTCTGCGCGTGCCCTTTTAATCGAGCAAGAAATGGTAGCTCATGTGGCCGACGTAGTGCATGGAGCAAGGCCGGAGGGTATGCTCCAGTCTGTTATAAGAATGAGGTAACGGATGAAATGGTAAAACAATGGCGAGAGCAAAACGAAATTTAATTAAGTTTAGAAGACATATTGCCGATACAACAATATATACCCATTGTTACGGATGATATATTAAATGGAACAAACCCAATCTGGATTAGCGGAAAAATTAGCGTTATTTTTCCAGCAATGGCCAAAGGGTCTGAACATTTCAGATGACCGCTCAAATCCCGTCTTATTTCCAGAGCCTGATGCTTTGCAACATTTTTTCACTGCGCTGAACAAACCCCTTCTCGCTATACGTCATGATTCGATTCGCTTTGATCCGTGGCACGCTGCGGGTATAGGCCACAATGAAGTACGTAACTCGACGCTGCTGGCATGGCTACTGGACCCGGCCGGGAGTCATGGCTTTGGTCCAGGTCCACTTAACGCGTTATTGAAAATACTTCACAAACGAAGTGAAGGTAAATTCCCCTCAGAATTCAAGCGTTATTGCCGGGTTCAGGTTGAGACAAACCCTACTGGCGATAGTCGCAATCGTGTCGATATAGAAATGGATAGCGATACGTTTTTCTTGTTAATCGAGGTCAAAATAAGGGCCGGGGAACAGGAAAATCAAATGCAACGCTATTGTGATGAAGCTGTCGCCAGGGCCGGTATTCGTCCCTGGGCTGTGGTGTTTTTAACCACTCATGGAGGGGCGTCGCAAACGGCTGGACCCAACGTTTTACCTGAACATATCCCGGCGATTTCGTGGCGACAGCTTGCTCTGGCATTTGATAATGCCGTTGCAGATACCTATCAGGAAATCACATCATCAAAGCCCATTTCAAACGCACGTCTGATGGCGGCCTGTTCGGCAATCAGTTTTATCGATCACATGCGTAAGTTATAAATAAAGGAATAAAAATGACCTATTACAATGATGAGGAACGTCAGGCGGGTGCGCTGCTTCTTTCGCAACTGAAGATGTTTAACCAGGCGGCCGTTGTTTTTGAAAATCAGATTGAACCTGCCTTCATAAAAGCTTTTGATCAATGCGTAAAACAGTGTGTTCTGGCGAATGACTGGCATGGGAATTCCAATATTGAAGATAAAGATTATCTCTGGATTTCGCCATCAAGCTGGTATGTATCTGAAGACAAATGCAAATGTTGGTTTGAAAATTATCAGACTGACAGCCGGGTTGAGGACTATTTTCTGGCGGTATTGACGCATAATGCGACCGAAAAAACTGCTTTTGGTTTTCGTCTGGCCCTGGATAACAGTATTTACGGCGGCGTGCGCAATTTGAAGCACTATGTGAATGAAAAAACACGCCCAGTGCTTGAAAAGTTAGCCGCAATGGGATTTGAAGATCATGGGAAAGGTAATTTCTTTATCCCGTTATATCTGGATGGTGGGCAACTCTCAGAGTGCTGGCTAGAGTATGGCAAGTTTCCTCCCGAGCACACGTTGTTCGATCCGCTAAAGGAGGTGTTAGCCAAATTGAAAGAAGCCGTGCCGCTTTTCGATGAGATTCTGGTGCCGTTGCAAAAAGACTGAATACCCTTCTCACGCCCGAATCATGTTTATCGGGCGTGACGTTACCCCGCCTCCAGCATCCCGAAACTCACAATCCGCGAGCGTCCCAGCTCTTTGGCGCGATATAGCGCCACGTCTGCCGCGCGCAGCAGGTTATCGCTCTGGGCGTGCTGCGGATAGCTGGCGATGCCGATCGACACATCGACCGGGCCAATCTCCGCCAGCCCGTAGCGCAGGGATAAGGCGCGTACACCCTCATAAATCTCGGTGGCGCAGGCATGAGCGCCTTCTTCATCGATGTCCGTCAGCAGTGCCAGAAACTCTTCGCCGCCGTAGCGGAAAGCGATACCGTTGTCGTGAACGGCACGCTGAACGATAGCCGCCACGCTTTTAATCACCTGATCGCCCGCTTCATGACCAAATCGGTCGTTAATGCTCTTGAAGTGGTCGATATCGATCATCAGGCAGCTTACCGGCTCATCATTGCGCAACGCCTGGCTCATCAGGGTTTGCATTTTGTCTTCAAGATGATGGCGATTGCGCAGGCCGGTTAACGGGTCGTACAACGCTTTTTCCAGCAGGGCGTCGCGCAGGCGTTGGTTAGCCAGCGCCAGACCCAGTGCTTCAGCCATCAGTTCCAGATAGGCGCGAGACGGCGCCGTTTCCGGGGTGATGTTCTGGAAAGAGAGCAAACCGATGGCTTCCCCCTGTGCGATCAGCGGCACGCAAAGCGACTGATTCGCCGCAGATTCCGGCAGGTGATAGCAGGCGATATCCGGTTCACCGTTGACCGGCGGATGGCTCTGACCGCGACGCACCGCCCAGCATTCATCCGGATGAAACGGGGCTTGTTTTGTATCTGGCGTTAGCCACTGAGCAACGCAGCGCATCTGCCACGGATCGCGATCGAGAATATACAGCTGCCCGCCAATGCCCGGCGCGATATTGGGGGCAAAAAGCTGGGCGACGTTAATCACATCGGCGAAATTCTCACAGCCCTGCAGACGTTGGGTCATACGCGCCAGCAACTCGCGGATCGCCCAGTCGGCGTCGCGCTCTTTCTCCAGCTGCTGTCGCACGAGGCCGTTCTCGCGGAAAATGCGGATCGCCTGCGCCATATCGCCGATCTCATCGATCTGGTTAAAGTTGGGTGTTTCCACCGCGTAATCCTGCGATGCCAGTCGATGCACGACATCGCTGAGACGCACTACCGGGCGCAGCACGCGGCGTTTTAAAATAAAGCCCATCACGAACAAAAACAGCAGGGCGGTCAGCCCGACCATTACTTCCGACAGCGTGCGCAATGTTCGCGACGCCTTGGTCGCTTGCTCAATCGCATTATTGGCGCGTCTGTCCAGCATCAGATGGAAATGGTCTATCTGATCCTGTGCGCGGTCCAGTTCCTGTTCGTACGGTTTGCCATAAAGCAGTGCGATTGCTGGTGCTGTTTCACCGCGCGCCAGGCTGGCTAATGCGGTTTGCTGCTCGTCCTGCAGCTCATCAACAATCTTTAATCCCTCATGCAACAGCGCCAGTTCGTCGTCTGTCGCACCTGAATCCTTTAACCTGTTTAGACGATGTTCAATGCTCTGCATCACCTGTTCTTTTTGACGATATTCCTTCAGCGCGTCGGGGTCTTTATTGACGACGTACAGACGCGCCAAATCCGAAAGCGACCATGCATCGGTTTCAACTTCCTCGGTCAGTTGATCAAAAACCTGGCGCTGTTCAACCGCCTGACGCTCGGCATTATCAGCATTCGATGCCAACAGCATGACCACGCCGGAAGCGAGAGTCAGGCACACCGTGGCACCGTAGGCCCAGTTCGTTATGGTGGCAATTCGCACCTGTTGGATCCTTTTCAGCCATGTGTGGGATAGCACTTTTGAAATTATAGGAAACGCATGATTTGGCGTGACAAAAAAATGGCGGCCAAGGGCCGCCTGTTTGTGGTTTGTGGTCAGAGAATCACAAATCGGAAGGATTTTTCCCCTCTTCGATGAAAGCCTCGTCGATTTCGTCTACATTCCCCGCGTGATCGCGACCGGAGAGCAAATTCCAGCAGGCGATGAACAGTGCGGCGACCAGTGGCCCAATGACAAATCCGTTGATGCCATAAATTTCCATACCGCCCAGCGTGGAGATCAAAATCAGGTAATCCGGCATTTTGGTGTCTTTCCCAACCAGCAGCGGACGCAGGATGTTATCCACCAGCCCAACAATAATCACGAAGAAGCCGACGATAAAGAACCCTTGCCACAGCTGCTGCGTGGCAAACAGGAAGATGGCGGCAGGCACCCAGATAATGGCTGAGCCGACGGCGGGGATGAGCGACAGGAAGGCCATCAGTGCGCCCCACAGAACGCTGCCATCGATGCCCGCAATGTAAAAGGCGATCCCGCCCAGCAGTCCCTGTACGACGGCGACCACCGCAGTACCTTTGACCGTGGCGCGCGAGACGGCGGCAAATTTAGCGAACAGGTGCTGCTTAACAAAGTCCGACAGCGGCAGCGAATCGAGGATCTGGCGCACCAGATACGGTCCGTCTTTGAGCAGGAAAAACAGCAGATAGATCATCACGCCAAAGCTTACCGCAAAACCAAACGTCCCTTTGCCAATCAAGAAAGCGCTACCTGCCAGGTATTGTCCGCCTTTCAGGGCGACGTCAGACAGTTTTTGCTGGATCTGGGCTGCGTTATCCCAGTTGTGCTCGACGAGGAAATTCCGCGCCCAGTCCGGTAAATGCGCAAACAGGCTCGCAACCACTTCCGGGAACTGCGGATTAGTATGCTGGAGCTTGGTGTAAACCACGTTCAGCTCGATGGCGAGCGACGAGAGGATCACGATCAGGGGCGTAAACACGATCAGGCAGATAATCAGCAGCGTCAGCAGCGATGCGACGCCGTTGCGTTCCCCGACCCAGCCACGCAGTTTGTTTTTCACCGGATGGAAAATCACGGCCAGGATTGACGCCCATAGCACGGCGGAGAAGTAGGGCGCGAGGATGTCAAAGAAAGCCACTGAGACAATGGCGAGAATAAGAATGAAGAAACCTTTAGTCAGTCCGTTAAAGCGCATTAGCGAGTCCTGGTGGCTAAGAAACAGAGTCGACTATAGAACCCTTTGGCAGATTTACCAATTTTGTTGGGTGGATCACATTGCTGCCGTGAAAGAAGCCGGGTGGCGGCTGCGCCTTACCCGGCCTACCAAACCCGGTCAACCCGCAGGCCCGGCAACGCGCGCATGAGTTCATCATAAGCAGATACCACTTTCGACTGACCGAAGAGGTCAGCGCTCCGCGCCATGCTGTAAGTATCTGCTTGTGGAGGTGCTTATGGCCTGGCGACCGATTCTCTACGTCATTCTCACACATCACCCTCGTCTCAGCGCGCGCCGCGCCCGGCTGCGGTTGGTTCACGGCTAGCTTTTTGTTAACAATCACGGTATAACGAACCTTCTTTGGATGTTTAGATGTCCATACGTTTAGAAGGTAATATGCAAACAGAACAAGAAAATGGGCAGCTAAAGCGCACCATGAAAACTCGTCACCTGATTATGCTTTCGCTGGGTGGCGTGATTGGGACAGGGTTGTTTTTCAATACCGGTTATATCATTTCCACCACCGGTGCCGCCGGGACGCTGCTGGCGTATCTCATCGGTGCGCTGGTGGTGTGGCTGGTGATGCAGTGCCTGGGTGAACTCTCCGTGGCGATGCCGGAGACCGGGGCGTTTCACGTCTATGCCGCACGCTATCTCGGTCCGGCGACCGGATATACGGTCGCGTGGTTGTACTGGCTCACCTGGACGGTCGCGCTTGGCTCAAGCTTTACCGCTGCCGGATTCTGTATGCAGTACTGGTTCCCGCAGGTTCCGGTATGGGTCTGGTGCGTGGTGTTCTGCGCCGTCATCTTTGCTCTCAACGTTATCTCCACGCGCTTCTTCGCCGAAGGGGAATTCTGGTTCTCGCTGGTGAAAGTCATCACCATCATCGCCTTTATCATCCTCGGCGGGGCGGCGATCTTTGGTTTTATCCCGATGCAGGATGGCTCACCCGCGCCGGGGCTGGCGAATATCACCGCTGAAGGTTGGTTCCCGCACGGCGGTTTGCCGATCCTGATGACGATGGTGGCCGTCAATTTTGCCTTCTCCGGGACCGAGCTTATCGGCATCGCGGCGGGTGAAACGCAGAATCCGCACAAGGTGATTCCGGTGGCGATCCGCACCACCATTGCCCGTCTGATTATTTTCTTTATCGGCACCGTGTTTGTGCTGGCGGCGCTGATCCCGATGCAGCAGGCGGGCGTCGAAAAAAGCCCGTTCGTGCTGGTGTTCGAAAAAGTCGGCATTCCCTATGCGGCTGATATTTTTAATTTCGTGATCCTGACGGCGATCCTCTCGGCGGCCAACTCGGGTTTGTATGCATCCGGGCGCATGCTGTGGTCGCTTTCCAATGAGAAAACGCTGCCGCGTTGCTTTGCGAAGGTCAATAAAAATGGCGTCCCGCTGATGGCGATCTCCGTGAGTATGCTCGGCGGCGTACTGGCGCTGTTCTCCAGCGTCATCGCGCCAGACACGGTGTTTGTCGCGCTCTCCGCTATTTCCGGATTTGCGGTGGTGGCGGTGTGGATAAGCATCTGCGCGTCGCACTTTATGTTCCGCCGTCGTCACCTTCAGGCCGGAAAACCGCTGGCTGATCTGCATTATCGTGCGCCCTGGTATCCTCTGGTTCCGGTGCTGGGCTTTGTGCTGTGCGTGGTGGCGTGCGTTGGGCTGGCGTTTGACCCGACTCAGCGTATTGCCCTGTACTGCGGGCTGCCGTTCGTCGCCCTGTGTTATGGTGCCTATTACCTGACTCAAACCCCGAAAACCCAGGAGCCTGAACATGTCGCAGAATAATCCGCTTATCGCCCTTCTTGAAGCACAGCCTTTTATTGTGCTGGACGGCGCGATGGCGACGGAGCTGGAAGCGCGCGGGTGTCATCTTGCCGATAGCCTATGGTCCGCCAAGGTGCTGGTCGAAAACCCAGAGCTGATCCGCGAAGTGCATCTCGATTATTTCCGCGCTGGCGCGCAGGTGGCGATCACCGCCAGCTATCAGGCGACGGCGGCGGGTTTTGCCGCACGTGGCTATGACGAGGCGCAATCACGTGCGCTGATCGGCAAAAGCGTGGAGTTGGCGCGCAAGGCGCGGGAAGCATATCTGGCGGAAAATCCGCAGGCGGGCACGCTGCTGGTGGCCGGATCGGTTGGGCCGTACGGCGCGTATCTGGCGGACGGTTCGGAGTATCGCGGGGATTACGTGCGCAGTGCGGCGGAGTTTAGCGAGTTTCATCGTTCGCGGGTGGAAGCCCTGCTGGACGCGGGAGCCGATCTGCTGGCCTGCGAAACGCTGCCGTCGTTTGCGGAGATCAAAGCTTTGGCGGATTTGCTGACAAACTATCCTCGCGCGAAGGCGTGGTTCTCGTTCACCCTGCGCGACAGCGAACATCTGAGTGATGGCACGCCGCTGCGTGAAGTGGTGGCAACGCTTGCGAATAATCCGCAGATTGTGGCGCTGGGGATCAACTGCATCGCGCTAGAAAACACCACGGCAGCGCTGGAGCATCTGCACACGCTGACCGCACTGCCGTTGGTGGTGTATCCGAATTCCGGTGAACATTACGACGCGGTGAGCAAAACCTGGCACCATCACGGTGAAGCCTGCGAGACGCTGGCGGGATATTTACCGCAGTGGGTTGCAGCAGGGGCGAAGCTGATTGGCGGGTGCTGTCGTACGACGCCGAAGGATATAGCCGAGCTTAAAGCTCTGCGCTGAACTTCTGAACATCGCCGGGCGGCGGCTGCGCCTTACCCGGCCTACAAGTAAGAAGGCCGCACCAAACAGTCCCCTCTCCCACAGGGAGAGGGTTAGGGGGAAAAGTGCGCGCTGGTGCCCTCACCCCGGCCCTCTCCCACAGGGAGAGGGAGCAAACACTAAAAAGGCAACCTTGCGGTTGCCTTTTGCTTTTATTACGCTGCATCCGCTAAAACAAACATCCCGTACGGGTGGATCTCCAGGTAATAATTTTCCCCTTCGTTCGGCTGCAAACGCGTGGCGTTGACCTGAAGCAAAATCTCCTGCCCGTGCCACTCCACAATCACCTCGTACTGCGGTCCCATATAGGCGACGTGCCGAATAGTGCAGCGCTGGCTCTCTTCCCCGCGCTCGCTCAGAGTGATCGCCTCCGGGCGTACGCCGACCGAGCCTTCACCGTCATGCGCAAAGTGTATTGGACGCGGCAGACGATAGCCGTAGATCTCGACGAAACCCTCGCTAAAGCGTGCCGGAAACAGGTTGGCGTCGCCCATAAAACTCGCCATAAAACGCGACGCGGGCTGACGATAGAGATCCTGCGGCGAACCAATCTGCATAATGTTGCCTTTGTTCATCACCAGCACCGTGTCCGACACCGCAAACGCCTCGCTCTGATCGTGGGTTACGTACAGCGAGGTGATGTTGAACTGCTTTTGCAGCTCACGGATCTTGTCGCGCATGCTGCGGCGCAGGTTGGCGTCGAGGTTACTCAGCGGCTCATCAAACAGCAGCACTTTTGGTTTCAGGATCAGGGCGCGCGCCAGAGCCACTCGCTGCTGCTGGCCGCCGGAGATCTGATCGACATAACGATCTTCAAACCCCTCCAGATCGACCATCGCCAGCGCCTCTTTCACCCGCGCTTTGGTTTCCGCGCGCGACACGCCGAGCATTTTCAGCCCGTAGCCGACGTTCTCGCCCAGCGACATGTGCGGGAACAGAGCGTAAGACTGGAACACCATGCAGATATCACGCTGCTGGATGGAACGGTGCGTCACATCCTCGCCATCAATCAGAATCTGTCCCTCAGTCGGTTTTTCCAGCCCAGCGACCAGGCGCAGCACGGTAGTTTTGCCGCAGCCGGACGGGCCGAGCAGTGTCACCATCTGTCCCTGCGGGATCGCCAGGTTAATGTTCTCGATAACGGTATTAGTCCCGAAGCGCTTGGTGACATTGCGCAGTTCAACGAAATGTTTCTGAGTCATAGTGTTACGCCTGGTTTTTGGCTTTAGAGCGGGAGGTGCGAGACTCACCGATCAGCCAGTCAAAGAGGAAAATGATCGCCAGCATGACCACAATCAGGATCGAGCCGTAGGCAATCGCCACGCCGTATTCGCCGTCTTCCACGCGGTTCAGGATGTAGGCTGTCGCCACGCGGGTATCCGGCGTGACGAGGAACACAATGGCGCTGACGGTGGTAATGGCGCGCACGAAGCTGTAGATCAGCGCCGACAGGATCGCCGGGCGCAGCAGCGGCAGCAGAATGTGGGTAATGGTGCGCAAGCTCCCGGCACGCAGGCTGAGGGACGCCTCGTCCAGCGACTTATCGATCTGCCCTAAGCCCGCAATCCCGGCGCGAATGCCGACCGGCACGTTACGCATCACCATCGAAATAATCACAATCGCCGCGGTGCCGGTGAGGTAAACCGGCGCGCTGTTAAAGGCCAGGATATAAGAGACACCCGCTACCGTGCCCGGTACGGCGAAGCACAGCATGGTGGTGAACTCGATGGTCTTTTTGCCTTTGAACTGCTGGCGCACCACCACCCAGGCGATCAGCAGGCCAAAACCGGCGGTGATTGGCGCAGCGATCCCGGCGTAAAGCAGGGTGTCGAGCAGAGAAGGCCATGCGCCGTCGCTCATGCCCTGGCCGAACAGCTTGATAAAGTTATCCAGCGTCAGGGTGTAATCCACGCCCCAGTTGACCGTAAAGCTGCCGTAGAAAATGCTGCCGTAGAGCAGGGCGTTAAAGGCTACCCACACCGCCAGCAGAGCGACCACGCTCCACACCAGGGTCACCGGCAGCGGCTGTACATCGCCACGGTAGGATTTACCGGAGACGGTGACGTACGATCGCTTACCGATCCACATGTACTGGATGCAGAACACCAGCAGCGAGAAGACCAGCAGGAACGCGCCGAGGGTACTGGCGGCCTGATAATCGAGCTGAGAGCCGGTGATGTAGAAGTAGATTTGCGTCGCTAAAACGTCGAAGTTACCGCCAAGCACCAGCGGGTTACTGAAGTCGGCCAGCGACTGGACGATCACGATCAGGAACGCGTTCGCCAGCGCCGGTTTCAGCAGCGGGACGAAGACGCCGTTAAAGGTCTGCCAGCGGCTGGCGCGCAGGGTGTATGACGCCTCTTCCAGAGAGGGGTGAATGGTTTTGATCGCCCCGTCGAGGATCATAAACGCCATCGGCGTAAACGCCAGCACCTGCGCCAGCCAGATGCCGGTAAAACCGTACAGCCAGTTGGTGTTGGTCAGGCCGAACCAGTCGACCATCAGCTCGGTGACATACCCGGAGCGGCCCATCATCAGCGTCACGCCCAACCCCACCACAAACGGCGGGGTGACGATTGGCAGGATCGAGAAGATGCGCCCGATGATGGCGCTGCGTTTGGCGATGCGTGTGGTGTAAATCGCCAGCACCAGCCCGAAGAAGGTACAGCCGATACCGACGGCAATCGACAGCAGGACCGAGTTGATGATCACCTGCACGATATGCGCCTGTGACAGCACGGTCATAAAGGCCAGCGGGGCGAACTCGCCGGCGTCGTTGGTGAACATCGGAATGAAAATGGCGATACTCGGCCAGACGATAAAGATGCCGATCAGCACCACGATGGTAATCAGCGAGCCAATCACAAAGCGGTCGCCGCCCAGCCACTCCAGACGCGTCAGCGCCAGAGTCATGATCGCGCCGAGGGCAACGAACAGCACGATAGTGGCAAAACCTAAACCGCGTCCTTCCACCGTCGCGCTGATGACGATAAAGGCCATGCACAGCAGCGCCCAGCCCGCGTCGAGGTAGTGACGGCTGCGCTGTTCGCGCTTCGCTTCGTTGAACGGCCGCACCAGCAGCAGGCTCGGCAACAGATACCACAGCCAGCTGATATTGAAATGGGACCAGCTGTAGGCGTCGAGAATTTCTTCGCGCGTTGACTCCAGCAGGCCGTAATCCAGACTCCAGCTCGGCAGCAGCGCAAACGCCACCCAGCCAAGTAAAACCCAAAGGAATACCGCATCCCGTTTTTTGACGGGATGAAGAGCGAGTGTGTGTGACATAAGTTTTCCGGGTGTTGAGGAAAATGTAGGCCGGGTAAGGCGCAGCCGCCACCCGGCATTGACCACTTATCGCAGGCTTATTTACCCATCTTCACGTCGCTGACCCATTTGTTGATAAGCGCCTTGCGCACATCCGTTGAGCCGTACTTGTCCATGTCGTAGCTGATCAGCTTCAGATCGTCGAGTTTGAGGGAGTTCGGCGAAGTCTCGGCGGTGGTGTTGGTCAGGATTTGGTAGGATTTGCCTTTCTTCCATGCCAGTTCCTGAGCCTCTTTTGACAGCACCCAGTCCACGAACAGCTTCGCGTTCTCTTCGTTGCGCGCGCCTTTCAGGATGCTGACGCCGCCGATTTCATACCCGGTGCCTTCGCACGGCGAGATCAACTCCAGCGGTGCGCCTTGTTCTTTTTCCAGCGAGTAGTCGTGCAGGAAGCCAATGCCAATGGCGGTTTCACCGCGCGCGGCGTTACGTGCCGGGGCGATGCCGGATTTGGTGTACTGAGATACGTTACCGTTAAGCTGTTTCAGGTAGTCGAATGCCTGATCTTCACCCCATAACTGCACGAAAGTCGCCAGTGCGGTATAGGCGGTGCCGGAGCTTTGCGGATCGGCAATCTGGATCTCGCCTTTGTATTCCGGTTTGGTCAGATCTTTCCAGCACTTCGGCACCGGCAGATTTTTCTCTTTCAGGCGCTGGGTGTTGACGCCAAAACCGAGAATGCCGACGTACACGGCGGAGGAGAGATTGCCTTTCACCTTCGCCGGATCGCGGAATTTCTCCATGATCTGCTCAAGGTTTTTCGATTTGTACGGCTGCAACAGCCCCATTTCACCGGCCTGCGACTGCGGATCGAGCGTGCCGCCGTACCAGACATCCGCCTGCGGGTTTTTCTTCTCGGCATCGACTTTCGCCAGCGTGCTGCCGGAGCCGTTGCGGATAAACGAGGTTTTGACGTCGTACTTATCGCCGAACGCTTTGGTTTCGGCTTCACACATTTCGTTGGTGGCGCTGCAATAGACCACCAGACGGCCTTTCGCCTGCGCGGCCCCGGTTAACGTAGCCAGCGCGATCCCGGAAGCAATGAGGGTAGAGAGAAGCGTTGTTTTCATTATTCAGCCCTTTTAAGACGTTATGTGACTGCGAGAAGCGGTGATGCCCGACATCAGCAGCGGCATCAGTAATAAACCCATCAGTACGGCGGCGATGGAGAGCAAACTGAACATCCCCGACCAGCCGTAACGTTCAATAACCAGTGACAGCGGCCATCCGGCCAGCGACGCCCCGAGATAGGCAAAGACGCCGAGAAAACCGGTAATCGAACCTGCCGCCTGCTTGTGTCCGCATTCGACGGCGGCGAGACCGATCAGCATTTGCGGGCCGAAGACAAAAAATCCGACCGCAAAAAAGCACATCGCCAGCAGGGCGTAGTGGTGAACCGGCGCCAGCCACAGGGCAGCGACAGAGACCATCAGGCCCAGCGTGAACAGCAAAATCATCGGCGCACGTTGCCCGCTGAACAGCAAATCCGAACCCCATCCGGCGAACAGCGCGCCGAGCAAACCGCCGACCTCAAACAGCATCACCGTCGCGTTGGCGCTGAGCAGATTGACGCCGTGACTTTCCGACAGCCAGATGTTGCCCCAGTCGTTCAGCGCAATGCGAATCAGATACACCAGCACGTACGACGCGCCGAGCAGCCAGATCATCGGGTTTTGCAGCATGGTGGTGCGTAACATCTGCCACAAACCCATCGGCGGACTTTGCTGCTCCTGGCGCAACTCCAGCGGATCGTTGCGCCACTCCCCGACCGTTGGCAGACCCTCTTCCTGCGGTGTCCCCCGCAGTTGTGTGGTCAGCCAAATGCCGAGCACAATGCTGATAATCCCCGGTGTCAGCATCGCGGCCTGCCAGCCCCAAAGATGGGCGGCAAGCGCACATATCAGCGGAATAATCGCCCCACCGATGTTGATGGAGGTATTCCAGCATCCCCACCAGAAGCCGCGCTCGTTGCGCGAATACCAGTGGGTGAGCAGGCGCGCGCACGGCGGCCAGCCCCATCCCTGAAAGAATCCGTTCAGCGTCCAGATGAACAGCAGCAGGCCAAACGAATCACTAAAGGTGAACAGTACGTTCAGCACGCCGGTGGCCAGCAGGCCGATCCCCATAAACGCCCGCTGTCCGTGGCGGTCGTGCCACAGTCCGGCGGCAAATTTCGACAGTCCGTAGCTCAGATAAAACAGCGACCCGATAAGCCCGATGTCGCTTTTGCTCAGCCCTAAATCCATTTGCAGCGCGGGCAGAATGTAATTGACGCTTTTTCGCGTCAGGTAAAACGCCGCGTAGCCGACGGCCATGCACAGCAACAGGCGTGGGCGCAAAGCCTGATAGCGTTGAGAAATCTGTTCAGCAGACAGTGCGTGCATGGCGTTCTCCGTTTGAGCTGACTGTAAGAAAGTGCAAGGCAAAAGGGATGAGAGAAAGTCTGGAGTGGCTAAGACTTTTTCCTGGTTAGTGCGGTGTTTGTTGCAAAATTGTGGGCAGGTTAACAATTACGCGGGTGCCGCTCTGCGATTCCAGCGTGAATTCGCCGCCAAGCGCGTGGACGCGCTCGCGCATTCCCTGAATGCCATAGCCGGGCGTGTTATCGGGCTGAATCCCGCTGCCGTTGTCCGACACGTCGAGGATCAGACGATGATTCTGCTGGCGCAGTACGATCCGCACTTCGCTGGCATCCGCGTGTTTACTGACGTTATTCAGCAGCTCCTGCACCAGGCGATAGAGGGTAAAGACCAGGGTTTCGTTTTGCGGCGGTGCGTCCAGCTGCCAGTCAAAACAGCAGGTGATGCCGCGTTCGGGGAAGGCAAATTCATTCACCAGATGGTGCAATGCTTCTTTCAGCGACAGTTCATCCAGCACCGGCGGGCGGAGCTGGCGCAACAGCTGGCGAGTGGAGTGGTGAATGCGCCGCGCCAGCTCGTTGATCTGCCCGGCGGCTTCGACTGCCAGCGCCGTGTCTCCCGCGCGTTTCACCAGCTGAGACTGGATTTGAATCGCCGTAATGTTCTGGCCGATTTCGTCGTGCAGCTCGCGGGCCAGGTGTTTACGGGTGTCCTCTTCGGTGTGGATCAGCTTTTCAGTGAGCTCCCGCCGCGCCTGTAGCTCTGTTTCGAGCCTGCGGCGATAGTGGTCGAGATTCAGGGCTAATTGCTGCTGGCGGCTGATGGCAATCCCCAGCCCGATGCCCAGCAGCGACTGGGTGGCGAGGAAAATCTCCAGCTCCAGCAGATCGGAAAACCCGACGCCCACCTGACGGGCAATAGTGATCATCATGCTGCCGAGTAGCCCGGAGAGCACGCCGCCCTGCCAGCCAAATTTCCACGCCATCACCACGTTTGGCAGGAACACCACTATCAGCAGCAGCCGCTCCAGCGCGGGGGAGAGCACCATTTGCGTGCCGATACCGATGATGAAAAACAGGCTGCACCAGATAATCAGCGAGGTGCGCAGAGGCGGGTTGGTGGTGTCCAGCCCGAGCAGATGATACCGGTGCTGCTGGCGTAAAAATTCAAACACCAGATAGACAAACGGCGTCAGCAGGACCCCGCCGGTAAACGAAGCCAGCCCGAGCAGCGTGGCCGGGCTTTGCAGAAATGGCGCGAGGACCAGCGTTTGCAGCAGGGCGTTGACGCTCACCGCCGCAATCAGCAGGGACAGGCGCTGCCAGTAAAGCGGGAAACGGTGCCAGTAACGTTGTACGGCGTAAGCGGAGATCAGCCCGAGCGGCGGCGCGGCCAGCATCAGATAGCTGGTCAGCAGTTGTTCGCTGTGCAGCCACAGAATCGCGGCCAGCGTAGGCAACACCACCGCGGGCCAGAAGCGGCGCGACAGAAGAATGAGTAACGCCAGATAAACGCCCTGCGGCAGAAAAAGCACCGCCTGCTGGCCGTTGTGGGTGAGGTAAAAACTGAGCGTCCACAGCATCAGCCAGCCGGTTCCCCAGGCCAGCATAATGAACAGAGACAGCACAATGTGCCGCAGGGAACGCCGCATCAGTGGCCCGTCAGCAGCTGGTTGTCGAGCGCGAAATGCACCAGCTCAATGGTGCTGCTGCACTGCAATTTCCCCAGCACGTTGGCGCGATGGACGTGAACGGTTTTATGGCTCAGCTCAAGGGTAAAGGCGATGGCTTTGACGCTTTCGCCTTTGACTAAGAGGTCGAACACTTCCCGTTCGCGCGGGGTGAGGACATTGAGCACTTTCGATACCGGCTGGCCGCCGCGCAGAGCTTTGACCGCATCGGCGCACAGATAATGGCCGCCCATGCCGACGGAACGCACCGCCTGCACCAGCTCTTCCGGGCCGCAGCGTTTGGTGAGATACCCGCTGGCTCCGGCGTCGAGGGCGCTTTGCACAAACGCGGGCGTGTCATAGATGCTCAGAATGATGGCGCGAAACGTCGGGCGCTGCTGGCGCAGGCGCTTGAGCAGGCTCAGCCCGTTTTCATCCGGCATGGCGACATCCAGCACCGCGACGTCAATATCGCTGTGTGTTAATGCAGGCCACGCGTCGGCCGCGCTGCTGTACTGGCCTTCGACCACCAGGTCGTCCTCCAGATTTAATAGCTGCGCAAAACCAGACCGCACCACCACATGGTCATCCACCAGCACCACTTTGATCATTGCTTATTTCTCTTACCGAAGTTGATATCCATGATGCCTGTTGCGCCGGGCGTGGCAATAAGCTGAACGCGGTTATGTAACCTGTGTAACAAAAATGCAATAAATTAAAAACCTTTGCCAATATCCCTGCCGATATCAGGGCAGGGCATGGGTATCGTCTTTTTCAGAGAGCGGAAACCGAGGCACGTTAATATATGAATCAATTTGTCTGTTTATTGACGTCGTGTGAAAACAGGTGAAGGAGATGTAACGCATTACTGCTGCGAATAGTGATTTTACCTCTGCCTGACGCGGCGGATTCATTATCTTGTGGTTTAATAACCTATTATTTCATGTTTTGTTAGTATTAAAATCTAATTCTCGGTTCTGCTGTATTTATTATTCTAATTTAATCTCTTATTTGTTGGAGTTGTTTGTTATTGACTGGAAGGGCTATTTCGCCTTTTTTTTCGGTCATTACGGGTTACTATTTATTGCATCAGCGAGGCGCAAGCCGAAATACACAATCAGGTTTGAACTTGCTGGTGAATATGTTTAGAGGTTTTTTGATTGATGAGGAAATTAAGCCAGAGCATTTATCTGGCTCGGGAGAGTTTTGCTCAAGATTCATTAATCAAAAATCTTATTTGTGTGTCATTTCCTTAAATTACAGGACCACTTTTATGAAACTGAATAACGTTTTTTCTGCTCTGGTATTGGCTTCAGGTTTAACTGCATTTGGCGCTCAGGCCGATCAAGGTAGCGGCGTGGTGACCTTCACCGGCTCGGTGATTGACGCGCCATGCTCCGTCGCGGCGGGCGATGACGATCAGACCATCGACCTGGGCCAGGTTTCCAGCTCCGCAGTGGCAAACGGCGGCACCTCTACGCCGGTTCCTTTCTACATCCACCTGGAAAACTGCTCTGTTGATACGGCCAGCACCGTCTCCACCACCTTTGCCGGCGCGGATTCCAGCGTTGACGGCGCGGTACTGGGCGTGACCGGCTCTGCAACCGACGTGGGCATCGTGATGACCGACGGCGACAGCAACGCCATCACCCTGGGTGAAGCGACCGTAGGCCAGACCATTCAGAACGGCGACAACACCCTGGCGTACTCCGCCTACATCATCGGTGGCGAAGCGCCAACTGAAGGTGATTTCACCGGTGTGACGAACTGGACTCTGGCATACGAATAAGGTTTCACCTTATTCCACGATGTTATTCAGGCGGCCTGTTTGGGCCGTCTGATATTCCACTCTGACCGAATAAGAGAAAAGGGATCGCGATGCATTTTTTATTATCTACATCGACACCGCCGATCGTGAAAATCTTCCTTTTTCTCCTGTCTGGTTATTGCCTGCCATTACTGGCGGCAAACCAGGGGGACGGCGCAATATTCATTAAAGGGGAGGTGCTTTATACCCCCTGCGCCATTGATCTTGATAGCCGAGATCAGACGATTGATATGGGAGAAACCCCCGTCGCCGAAATAGCCACCAAAGGCTATGGCCCAACGCGTCATTTTACCGTTCGTTTAATCAATTGCCTGATGCTGCCCTCACCAGGGAACAGCCAGTTCGACTCTGAGTATTACCAAATCACCTTTGATCCCATGACCGGAACGGAACGTTTTGCCATTCGCGGTGAAGCCGAGGGCATTGAACTCACCATTCGCGATACCGACGGAAATCTTGCTGTGCCCGGCGTGGCGCTTCCGGCGAAAGAGGTCACCCGGGGAAATATCGATCTTCACTATGCGCTGCAGATGGTAAGCGACGGCCAGCCGCTGAAATCAGGGACGTATCAGTCGCTGATTCGCTTCAGAATGGATTATTACTGAGATGAATAAACAGACTCCGCCACGATTCAGACGCTCGACCCTCAGTTTGCTCATTCTGGGAATGCTGCTGCCGGTTTCAGCGTCCTGGGCCGATGACGAGATCCAGTTCAACACCGATGTGCTGGATACTCAGGATAAGGACAACATCGACCTCAGCCATTTTTCGCGTCGCGGCTACGTGATGCCAGGCGACTACACCTTCACCATTATGGTGAACAAGGAAAGCCTGAAAGAAGAGCAAATCGTCGTTTATCCGGTCGGTGAAAATGGCCAGGACAGCCTGATCTGCCTCTCTCCTGAACTGGTTTCACGCCTGACGCTGAAAGCCAGCACTATGCGGGATTTACGTTGGCTTCGTGACGGTCAGTGTCTGGATAAAGCCAGCCTCGAGGGGCTGGAGATGCGCGTCGATCTGGCAAAAGATACCCTCTATCTGGCGATCCCGCAGGCCTACCTCGAATTCACCGCCCCGAACTGGGACCCGCCGTCGCGCTGGGATGAGGGGATTCCTGGGGTGATTGCCGACTACAACCTCAACGTGCAGACCCAGCACGCGGTCAATTCGTCCGACAGCCAGAGCCTCAGCGGAACCGGCGTGTTCGGAGCGAATCTGGGGCCGTGGCGCGCTCGCGCCGACTGGCAGACCAACTGGGACAAACGCAACGGCAATACCGACAAAGATTTCAGCTTTAGCCGCTACTACCTCTATCGCGCCATCCCGTCGCTAAAAGCCAAGCTGACCGTGGGCGAGGACTACCTGAGCTCGGACATTTTCGACACTTTCCGCTTTAGCGGCGTCAGTCTGAACTCGGATCTCAGCATGCTTCCGCCGAGCCTGCGCGGCTACGCCCCGGAAGTGACGGGCATCGCCCGCTCCGGCGGGAAAGTGACCATCAGCCAGCAGGGGCGCGTGCTGTACGAAACCCAGGTGGCGGCGGGGCCGTTTCGCATTCAGGAGCTGAATGACGCGGTCTCCGGCACCCTGGACGTGCGCGTGGATGAGCTGGACGGCAGCGTGCAGACCTTTCAGGTGACGACGGCGTCGGTGCCTTATCTGACGCGTCCCGGTGCGGTGCGCTACAAGCTTGCGGCGGGTAAACCCTCCGAGTGGGAGCACAGCATGACCGGGCCGCTGTTTACCTCCGGAGAAGCCTCCTGGGGGATCGCCAACGGCTGGACGCTGTACGGCGGCACGGTTATCGGCGGGGACTACAACGCCCTGTCGATGGGGATTGGGCGTGACCTCTATCTGCTGGGCGCCGTGGCGGCGGATATCACCCAGTCGCGCGCCTCGCTCCCGTCTGACGGCACGCTCTCCGGCACCTCTTATCGGGTCAGCTACTCCAAAACTTTCGACGAATACGACAGCCAGGTGACCTTCGCGGGGTACCGCTTCTCCGAGCGCGACTTTATGAGCATGTCGGAATATCTCGACGCGCGCTACGGCAGCGGGGCGTCCCACAGCCCGAAAGAGAAATACACGCTCTCTTTCAACAAGCGCTTTCGCGAGCTGGGGCTGAGCACCTATCTGAACTACAGCCATCAGACCTACTGGAACAGCGCCGACAACGATCGCCTGACGCTTTCGATGTCGCGTTACCTCGATGTCGGGCCGTTCAAAAACATGAGCCTCTCCCTGTCGGTGTATCGCAGCGAGTACTACTCCCTGAAGGACGACGGGGCGTATGTGTCGATTTCACTGCCGATTGGCAACGGCACCTCCCTGAGCTACGGCGCGACCATCAACCGCACGGATAACACCCATCGCGTCAGCTATTACGGTCGTCTGGATGAGCACAACAGCTTCCAGGTGAGCAGCGGACTGTCGCGCAGCGGGCCAACGGGCTACGGCTACTACACCTGGCAGGGCGACAGCACCCAGGTGCAGGCCAACGCCAGCTATCAGGCCGGTAGCTACAGCGCCCTGGGGATGACCCTCAACGGCGGTCTGACCATGACCACGGAAGGCGGGGCGGCGCATCGCTCCAATGCGCGCGGCGGGAGCCGGGTGCTGGTCGATACCGCAGGCGTCAGCGGTGTGCCGGTGAAAGGCTTTGGCGCATCGGTCAAAACCAACCGCTTCGGCAAGGCGGTGATTGCCGATGTGAACAGCTACTACCGCAACCCGATCCGCATCGACGTCGACAAACTGGACGAGAACGCCGACGTCACCCGCTCCGTTTCTCAGGCCACGCTTACCGAAGGGGCCATCGGCTACCGCCAGTTTGACGTGATCGCCGGGGGCAAAGCGATGGCGTTTATCCGTAAAGCCGACGGCAGTTTCCCGCCGTTTGGCGCCTCCGTCGTGAATGACAAAAATCAGGAAACCGGCGTCGTGAACGACGAAGGGAGCGTCTGGCTGAGCGGCATCCAGGCCAATGGAACAATGACCGTGAAATGGGACGGCAAAGCCCGCTGCGTGGTGAACCTGCCACCTGTCCTTCCGCAGGTACTGGATAACCTGCTTTTAACCTGTGCGCCGGAATGAACCGGCCCGAATAAGAGATGAGCTTTGAGATGACGAATGTACGATTGCATGCCCTGGCGGGCATCGCGCTGGCGTTTAGCGCTGTTGCGCACCAGGCCAACGCCGCCGTGGCGCTGGACCGTACCCGGGTGATTTTCGACGGCGCGGCGAAATCCGTCAGCCTGCGGATCACCAACGAAAACAAAACCCTGCCGTATCTGGCGCAGGGCTGGGTGGAAGATCCTCAGGGCAAGAAGATCACCGATCCGCTGGTGTTGCTCCCGCCGGTTCAGCGCATCGAGCCGGGCGAGCAGAGCCAGATCAAGGTGCAATCCACCGCCGCGATCCAGCGTCTGCCGCAGGACCGGGAGTCGCTATTCTACTTCAACCTGCGCGAGATCCCGCCGAAAAGCACCAAACCAAACACCCTGCAGCTGGCGCTCCAGACGCGCATCAAGCTGTTCTATCGCCCGTCGGCCCTCGAAGTGAAGCGCACGGATTACGCCACGCCGTTCCAGGAACAGCTGACCCTGACGCGCGAAGGGGACAAGTACCGCATCACCAATCCGACGCCATATTACATCTCGCTGGTGAATGCGTCGTCGACGCTGACCGGCAAAGCCGCGGCCGGATTTAAGCCGGTGATGGTCGAACCGAAAGGGCAGCTGGTTCTCGCGCCTGCCGCATCGGCACTGGGCGGTTCGCCGGTCCTGACCTATGTGAACGACTTTGGTGGACGAGCGAAGCTGGTCTTTAGCTGCGGGGGCAACGCGTGCAAAGCCGTCCCGCAGGAAAAGAAAAAGTAAGCGATTTAGGGAGGGCTGAATGAAATTCAGAGACTGGAAAAACGGGGGCGCGCTGGCGCTGCTGCTCGCCGCAGGACCCGCCGCCGCCGATGACGTGGCGCTGGTGGACGGCGAGTACGGGCTGCTGCAGGTTTATGGCGCATTGACTGAGAGCGCCTGTCGGCTGGCGATGGACTCGGCGTGGCAGGAGATCGACATGGGCACCACCGCCACCGGTGAGCTGAAAAAACCGGGCGACCAGGGCACGCCGGTACGCGTCGCGATCCGCCTGGAAGATTGCCTTCCGTCGCCCGCGACGATTCGCGATGCCTGGAGCGGCGATCTGCTCTGGAGCCGCGATCAGCCCTCCGTCACCGTCAGTTTTGTAGCACCGGGTGAGGTGTTGAATCCGGGCCTGGTAAAAGTTTCCGGGACGAGCGGCGTGGCGCTGCGCCTGACCGATCGCTATCACCGTGATGTGCGTCTGGGAAGCGAAGGGCAGCCGCTGCTGCTCGAGCCGGGCGGCAACACACTTTTCTACTACATCGCGCCGGAACGTACCGCTGCCCCGCTGGTGGCGGGCGCGTGGCATGCGCTGATCCACTTCAGGCTTAACTATGACTAGTTTTTTTCTTCGCCTGCTTTCAGGCACATCTGCGCTCTTGCTGACACCCGTCTGTTTTGCCGCCCTGACGGTGAACGTGACGGGGGTGATCGTGGAAGGGGTCTGCGAGATCAACAACGGCGAGACCATTCACGTGGATTTCGGCAATAACCTGCAGTCGAAGCAGATCGACGGCGAGCATTTTATGCAGAACATCGACTATTCGCTGGCCTGCGAGGATCTGACCTCCAACGATCTGGAGATGCAGTTTGAAGGTACCGCCACCTCGTTCAGCGATGATTATCTCGCTACCGACCGGGAAGGGTTGGGCATCAAGCTGTACATGAACGGCGAGTCGATGCCGCTCAACACCTGGATGCCGTTCACCTGGCCGGAAGTGCCGGTGCTGCAGGCTGCCCCCATGAAAGATGACGCGACCGAGGTGGAAACCGGGGTCTTTACCGCCTCCGCCACGCTGAAAATTCAGTACCAGTAAGGGACACATTCTGATGAAACGATTGCTGTACGCCATTATGTTGCTGGGAGGGCTGGCCTTTAGCCAGGCTGCGTCCGCGTCGATCTGGACCTGGATTGACAGTCTTGCGACCTGCTCAAGCACCGCGATCTATTGCTACGACTACAGCTTTACCCTTGCCGACTGGGATGAGGAAGATTCCACCCCCAACCCCTGCTACGGCTTAACGGCATGCACGATTTTTGTCGGTCACCGGCACAACGCCGCCGGGACGTCTGGCCCGCGTACGCACCGTTCATGGGGGGCGGGTGTCTATCCATTTTTATTGACGGCGGAGACGCTGGGAGACCTCGGCAAAGAGATGAAAGCCATCTTCCCGATGCCTTATTCCTCCACCACGCGCCACAGCGGAAGTACGGTCGCCACCGAAGAGTGCGTCGGGTTCTTTTATGCCGCCGGAAAAAACCTCGGCAGCAACTCTTCGGAGGTGAACTCGACGACATTTGAGGGCTACCCGCTCATGCCCGGCAGTATTTGCGGTGCAGCCCCTGCGCCGAGCGGCTCCTGTGATTTCGACCAGGACGTGCTGACCCTCGATCACGGCACGCTGAGTCGCAAGGAGCTGGAAGGGCATGAAGCCAGCGAAAATGTGAGCATCAGCTGCACGACTTCGCAAACGCTGAAACTCTACATCTACTCCGCCGACAAAGTGGAACTGCGCGACGACGGCAGTCTCTATTCTGAACTCTATATGAACGGCAATGTGCTAGGGACGTCGGGCTTTACCCTGGATGTTGAAGCCCAGGATAACGTGGTTGTGAAGTCGGTACTGCGTACCAATGGCACGCCGGAAGCGGGTGAGTTTTCGGGCTCAACGATTATGCTGATCACGGTGGAATAATGAAAAATCCTGAATCGTCTTTAAGCAGTGTCGATCTCTACTGCGCCCTGATGATGGGAGAGATCGTTCCCTATTATCAACCGGTGATTGACGCCGGAACGCAATCGCTGTTCGGGCTGGAAGTGCTGATGCGCTGGGCGCTGGCTGATGTGGATTCAACCCCCGTCGATCTCATTGCCGCGTTTGAAGAGCAGGGGCTGATGCCAGAAATGACCCAGCATTTGCTGCGCCAGGTGGCCGAAGATATTAATGAACTGGATGCGCTGCTGCCGGACGGATTGCATCTCTCTTTTAACGCCAGCCCGTCACAAATTGAAAAGCCCGGTTTTGTTTTCGATACGCTCTCGTTTCTTGCCGCTCTGCCGCTGGAAAAATATCGCCTGGTGGTGGAAGTGACCGAATCGCAGCCCCTGGCGAATACACCTGAAGTGGCAGGAACGATTCTGAAATTACAGCTGGCGGATGTTGCTGTCTATTTTGATGATTTTGGCACCGGCTGTGCAAACCTGAATTGCATTGAGCAATTTAATGTCGATGGATTAAAAATCGACCGTTTATTTGTCGAGGGATTATCATCAGGCGCGCGTTCCGCGTCGATTATTTCTCTGATTGCCGGGCTGGCCCAATCGCAAAAAATGGATGTCATCGCTGAAGGCGTTGAAACAGCGTGCCAGTCTCAGGCACTTTGTGAAATGGGAATTCAGATCCAACAGGGTTATCTATTTTCAAATGCACTAAGTAAAACGCAATTACAACAATACCTTGCGGCCTGAATTGAATATTACCATCGGAAGAATGTGGTTTATTAGTTTGGTTAATTTCCTGGCGTTTTGTCACCCTTATTCATATACGCTAAAATGGTCATTGGCATTATCGCCATAAAAAGTGTGGATTAATATTGGAGCTGGTGACAGTGCTATGCATTTTATAATAAACAAAAAGGTCTCTTTCAAAGTGGCGGAGAGGACGATTTCGGATGATAAAGATCAGCATTTGCTTTCCAATCCGGCGTGTCGGCTTTTACTGGTCCTTCTGGAGAATAATAATAAGCTCATGACGCGAGAGGATCTCTTGCAGAAGGTGTGGGGAGATTTTGGATTGACGCCCTCGAGCAATAGCCTGAACAATAATGTCAGCATATTGCGTAAGATTTTTTCAGAGTTCGGCATCCACGATGTGCTGAAAACTATCCCCAAACAGGGATTTGTATTGATGCTTGACGATCTGCAATTTAATGAGAAATCCAGAGACTATATGGTGATGCAAGCCATTTCTCAGCCAGATAAGGAGCCGGGTGTCAATAAGAGCTGGCTGATAGGCGCTGGCGCAACCCTGATGATGATTATTGCCGTCGTGGTCGCGCTGTATCTCAATTTTTTTTCTAAGCGCGAAGAGGTCATTTTTTATAAACAAGTGAATGCATGCAAAATATACTATTTCAATAACGTCAATGTGAATCGTGTCGAACGCTATTTCGCGGAAGGTAAAGGCGAGAGGTTATTACAGAAATGCGCGACCCCACATAATATCTATTACGATGACAGTAAGCTCCATGAAAAAACGGACCTTCTTGAAATCATTGTCGCAAAATGCACGCTGGATGAGAAAGGGGCTCTGGGTGAATGTAAAAACTACATCACGACTAAAGGTGATTAGTCTTGTTGCGGCGCTAATTATTTTGTTTGTGGCAGCGCTGCTCTACGTACCGAAGAGCAAAAGCGATCTCGATTGTACCGCCGATATCCATCTTACGATGGACAGTAACGAGGAAAAACTGGATGCCAGAATTCATCTCGTGGTTCATTTTGTCCCGGATGCCCGCAGCTATATTACCGAGTATGGAGTGGTGAATTACGGTGATAAACGCTATATCGTCGATCGCTATGTGCGGCTACGATATTCCGACGACAGTAACCACGCCTTTGTCGAATTCCAGCGCGAAGGAATTGATAAAAACAGTGGAGAAACCTTGCCTGAATTCCTGTCACAAAAACTGACCTCGGCACAAAAAGTGTTTTTCTTTAAAGTTAGGGAATTACACAACGAAATCTGGAGTATTAGCGATTTACGGCGAACCGTATTGGTATGCGCTAAAACTGAATAACGCAGTGTCTCTTAGTTTTCATTGATAATTGCCTGTCCTGGCCCTGTGAATATCAAGGGCCAGCGTTCTCCTGTGCCTTTTTCTGAATGATTTAAGCTTGATGGTGTAATCGAATGTCTTCAATGGTTTTAATAACAAAAGATAACTATTTGTACGATGGAATAAAGCAATTCCTGCCGGTTCGTCATTTGCAGGAGATTATTTATTCAAAAGAACATTCTAGCGAATGTTTAGTGTTAATAGATAGCCGGGTTTCTCTACGTTATCTCGAAGATGTCTATTCATGGTTATCCGCTCTGTTCGATAAAACCAAAGCGCTGGTCCTGAAAATGGAGAGCGAAACCTGTCAGATATCACCGATGCAAAGACGACATAACGCTGTCGACATGAAATCCCCCGGTGAACAGATTGCCTGCGACATTTTGAACGAGCTTGAAACGTTTTCTGCCGATAAATGGCAGCGGAAAATTTATGTTGAAATCAATGAGCGAGAGACGACGTTAATCAGGAGCTTACTGGCGGATATAGACGTTGAGGAGATCTCCGAACGGTTGTGTTGCTCCTATAAACAGGTCTATAAATTACGCGACAAAATGTGCCAGAGATTAAATGCTAAAAATTTCTATACGGTTTGCCTGTATGTGTTTCGCCACGATCTGCTTAACCGGCAATACCTTCTGCCTGTCACCTGGCTGCGCGGATGAATCGGGTTATCTGTTTTTTCACTTTGCTTTGCATTTCTTTATCTAAAAACTGTTTGGAATGACAGATTCTTTTTTATTCCTTTATCAAAATTCCGGTGCCAGAAATACTGCTCCCATAACAATGAGAGGGGAGCAGACACTATGGCAATTTCATCGCGTATTACCTTACTCGGCGCTCTGGCGCTGTGGGCATTTCAGGCGCAGGCGGTCGATGTGACCGTCGCGTATCAAACCTCCGCTGAACCGGCGAAAGTCGCGCAGGCGGACAACACCTTTGCCAAAGAGAGCGGGGCAAAAGTTGACTGGCGTAAGTTCGACAGCGGCGCGAGCATCGTGCGGGCGTTAGCGTCTGGCGACGTGCAAATCGGCAATCTCGGCTCAAGCCCTCTGGCCGTTGCCGCCAGCCAGCAGGTGCCGATTGAAGTGTTCCTTCTCGCCTCACAGCTCGGGAACTCCGAAGCGCTGGTGGTGAAGAAAAACATCACCAAACCTGAAGATCTGATCGGCAAGCGCATCGCGGTGCCGTTTATCTCAACCACCCACTACAGCCTGCTGGCGGCCCTGAAACACTGGGGCATCAAACCCGGTCAGGTGCAGATTCTGAACCTGCAGCCACCGGCGATTATCGCCGCCTGGCAGCGCGGCGATATTGATGGAGCCTACGTCTGGGCCCCGGCAGTAAACGAACTGGAAAAAGATGGCACCGTGCTGACCGACTCGGAAAAAGTGGGTCAGTGGGGTGCGCCGACGCTGGATGTGTGGGTGGTTCGCAAGGACTTCGCCGAGAAGCATCCTGAGGTGGTGAAAGCCTTCGCCAAAAGCGCCATCGATGCCCAACAGCCGTATATCGAAAATCCGGACCAATGGCTGAAACAGCCGGCGAATCTGGAAAAACTCTCGCGCCTGAGTGGCGTTCCTGAATCAGATGTTCCGGGGCTGGTGAAAGGCAATACCTACCTGACCCCTGCGCAACAGGTGCAGCAGCTTTCAGGCCCGGTGAATAAAGCGATTGTCGATACCGCCGGGTTCCTGAAAGAGCAGGGCAAAGTGCCTGCGGTGGCGGCGGATTACAGCCAGTTCGTGACCGATCGTTTTGTGAAGTAACCGGAGGCCGTGATGCTGCAAATTACAAACCTGTCCGCCAGCTACGGCGGGAAGCCCGCGCTGGATGATATCAATCTGACGCTGGATAGCGGTGAGCTGCTGGTGGTGCTTGGGCCATCCGGCTGCGGGAAAACCACACTGCTTAATCTGATCGCCGGGTTTGTTCCGTATCAGCACGGCACCATTCACCTGGAAGGAAAACGGGTGGAAGGCCCCGGCGCTGAGCGCGGCGTGGTCTTCCAGAGCGAAGGATTACTGCCCTGGCGCAACGTGCAGGAGAACGTGGCTTTCGGTCTGCAACTGGCGGGTATTGAGCGCGCGCAGCGCCTGGAAACGGCACGCCAGATGTTGAAAAAAGTCGGGCTTGAAGGGGCGGAAAAGCGCTTCATCTGGCAGCTTTCCGGCGGGCAGCGTCAGCGAGTGGGTATTGCTCGAGCGCTGGCGGCGAATCCGCAGCTGTTGCTGTTGGACGAGCCTTTTGGCGCACTCGATGCCTTTACCCGTGAACAGATGCAAACCCTGCTCCTGCGCCTGTGGCACGAGACCGGCAAGCAGGTGCTGCTGATTACCCATGACATCGAAGAAGCGGTGTTTATGGCGACCGAACTGGTGCTGCTTTCTCCGGGGCCGGGCCGGGTGCTGGAACGTCTGCCGCTGGACTTTGCCCGTCGCTTTGTCGCGGGAGAGCCGGTGCGCAGCATCAAATCCGATCCGCAGTTTATCGCTCAACGCGAATACGTGCTGAGCCGTGTGTTTGAGCAGCGGGAGGCGTTCTCATGAGCATCGTCTTTAGCGAAAAACGGGCCGGAAAACGCTTCACCTTCCGCTGGCCATTTTCCCGTCAGATCACGCTGAGCGCAGGCACGTTGCTGGTGCTGCTGGCGATCTGGTGGGTCGTCGCGGCGCAGCAGTGGGTCAGCCCGCTGTTTCTGCCAGGTCCTGGGCTGGTGCTGACGAAACTGATCTCCATCGCCGGGCCGCAGGGCTTTATGGATGCGACTTTATGGCAGCATCTGGCGGCGAGCCTGGGACGCATTCTGGTGGCGCTGCTGGCGGCGGTGATTATCGGCATCCCGGTAGGGATTGCGATGGGACTCAGCCCGACGGTGCGTGGGATCCTCGATCCGCTGATTGAGCTGTATCGACCAGTACCGCCGCTGGCCTATCTGCCGCTGATGGTTATCTGGTTTGGGATAGGCGAGACCTCGAAGATCCTGCTGATCTATCTGGCGATTTTTGCCCCTGTCGCCATGTCGGCCCTGGCTGGGGTGAAGAGTGCGCAGCAGGTACGGATCCGCGCGGCGCAGTCGCTGGGAGCCAGCCGCGCGCAGGTGCTGTGGTTTGTTATTTTACCCGGCGCGCTGCCGGAGATTTTAACCGGTTTGCGCATTGGTTTAGGCGTGGGTTGGTCAACCCTGGTGGCGGCAGAGCTGATTGCCGCCACGCGAGGGCTTGGCTTTATGGTGCAGTCGGCAGGCGAGTTTCTGGCGACAGATGTGGTGCTGGCAGGGATCGCGGTGATCGCCGTGATTGCCTTTAGTTTAGAACTGGGGCTGCGTGCGTTACAGCGCCGCCTGACGCCCTGGCATGGAGAAATACAATGAGTGAACGTCTGACCATTACCCCGCTGGGACCGTACATTGGCGCGCAGATTTCTGGCCTCGACGTGACGCGTCCGCTGAGTGATAACCAGTTCGAGCAGCTGTATCATGCGGTGCTGCGCCATCAGGTGGTGTTTTTACGCGAGCAGGCGGTGACGCCGCAGCAGCAACGCGCTCTGGCGCTGCGTTTTGGCGACTTACATATTCACCCGGTCTATCCGCATGCCGAAGGGGTGGAGGAGATTATCGTGCTGGATACCCATAACGATAATCCGCCGGATAACGATAACTGGCACACCGACGTGACCTTTATCGAGACGCCGCCCGCAGGCGCAATTCTGGCGGCTAAACTGCTGCCGGAAACTGGGGGCGATACCTTGTGGACCAGTGGGATTGCCGCGTACGAAGCGCTGTCGGCCCCGCTTAAGCAGTTGCTGAGCGGTTTGCAGGCGGAGCACGATTTCAAGAAATCGTTCCAGGAATATAAGTACAGCAAAAGCGAAGAAGAGCATCGGCGTTGGCAGGAGGCGGTGGCGAAACACCCGCCGCTGCTGCATCCGGTGGTGCGCACCCATCCGGTGACGGGCAAGCAGGCGTTGTTTGTGAACGAAGGGTTTACCACGCGCATTGTGGATCTGACGGAGAAAGAGAGCGAGGCGCTGTTAGGATTCTTGTTTGCTCATGTGACGAAACCGGAGTTCCAGGTGCGCTGGCGCTGGCAGCAAAACGATCTGGCGATCTGGGATAACCGCGTGACGCAGCATTACGCTAATGCGGATTATCTGCCGCAGCGCCGGATTATGCAGCGGGCGACGATACTGGGGGATAAGCCGTTTTATCGTGCGGCCTGATGCCCTCACCCCGGCCCTCTCCCACAGGGAGAGGGAGAAAACACAAAAAACGGTCATCAGAGATGCCCGTTTTGCTTTTACCTCCGCCATCGGGCGAAAAATCACCGCAAATGTACCTCTATATACCGCTGATACCGGTTCGCTTTGAGATAGCATAAATCCACCAGCACCAGCCCATCCACGCAGTTGTTGAACGCCGGGTCGCTGCCGAAATCGATAAATTGTACGCCGCCCGGTTCACACAGTTCGGAATACTGTTTATAGAGCGGAGGAATGCCGCAGCCCAAATTGCCGAGCAGCGATTTCAATTTTGTCAGATCTTCGACGTAATCCACGCCGCCAAACTGTGCCAGGACATCGGGCAACGATGCCGGATACGGCTGACGCGAGGCGGCCAGAGGATGACTGGCGGGGAACCACAGGCGGTAAAAGGCCACCAGCAGATCCCGCGCGTCGGGAGGCAGCCCGCCGGAAATCGAGACCGGGCCAAACAGATAGCGATATTGCGGATACCGCGCCAGATAGGCCCCAATCCCGGACCATAGATAATCCAGACCCCGACGGCCCCAGTAGCGCGGCTGAATAAAGCTGCGGCCCAGTTCGATGCCATGCTCCAGCACGTCCTGCATGTTGTCGTCGTAATGGAACAGGCTATAGCTGTACAAACCGTCCAGTCCGCGCTGTTCTATCTGCCGGGCGGTCGGCATAAAGCGGTATGCACCGACGATCTCGAGATCCTCTTCGTCCCACAGAATCAGATGCAGATAGTCATCGTCATAACCATCGGTGTCGCGGCGTTTGCCGCTTCCCTCGTCCACCGCGCGAAAGGCGATTTCACGTAAGCGTCCGAGTTCGCGCAGCAATGGTGCGTCTTCTTGCCCGTTGCGCTGCCACAGATAAATCCCTTTACCATCGGCGGTCTTGCCGAGACATTCGGCCTGCGACAGTTCACGTTTCAGCGTGGCCCTGTCTTCCGGGCGGGCAATCGCGCACTGTGTTTTGAACATGCCAGGTAATCCCTTACCAAGACGCATCACGTGCTGGCGACACTGCTCGGCCATGTCACGCGACGAAAGGGGGGCGCTAAACCACTGACTCCAGGCAATCTGCTGGCCGATTTTGATCGGCAAGGTGCTGTGGCGACGACGGAACATCTGTTGCATTAACAGCAGCATTGAGAGCGTCGGTGATACCAGCGTGCTGGCGTAAAACAGCAGGCTGTTATGCGCCTGAATATGGACCGGCAGCAGCGGCACGCGCAGCTTGCTGGCTAATTTGATAAAACCTGAGTGCCACTTTTTATCGCGAATCCCTTTGCGCGTCGGACGTGAGACTTCGCCCGCCGGGAAGAAGATCAGCACACCCGCATTTTGCAGTTGGTTTTCCATCATCACCAACGACGATTTCGCCGTTTTGCCGCCCATATTATCTACCGGAATAAACAGCGAGCTGAGTGGTTCGAGGTGCGTTAGCATCCGGTTGGTGACCACTTTCACATCGCGACGAACGCGGGAGATGGCATACAGCAACGCCAGGCCATCAAGTGTGCCGGTGGGGTGATTAGCGATAATGATCAGCGGGCCGTGTTCGGGGATTTGTTCGAGGTCGTGCGCGGAGGTCGTGCAGAGAATATCCAAATGTTCCAGAACTTGCTCCACCATATCAATTCCTTTCAGGTGGCGGTGTTTTGCTGCGAACTGCTGGAACTCTTGTTCGTAAAACAGCCTTTTTAACAGGCTTTTTTGCCAGGGCGCGGGCCTCGCCTGAGGCCAAAGATCGTCAAGAACGCTATCGAGACTGAACATGCTGGTTTCTCCTGTCGTCTTGCCCAGACAGTAGAAGTGCCAGATGTCGTTTGTATTGCAGTTTGGTGAAGTTTAATGAGGCGGGAACGTAGGCCGGGTAAGGCGAAGCCGCCACCCGGCACAACGGAGAATTAACGCAGGATTTTCTTCTCGGCCAGATCCAGCGCGAAGTAGCTGAAGATCAGATCCGCACCGGCGCGTTTGATTGCGCCCAGGCTTTCGAGGATCACTTTTTCTTCATCAATTGCACCTGCCTGGGCGGCGAATTTGATCATCGCGTATTCACCGCTCACCTGGTAGGCACCCAGCGGCAGCTCGGTACGTTCGCGGATGTCGCGCAGGATATCGAGATACGCCCCGGCAGGTTTCACCATCAGGCAATCTGCGCCCTGGGCTTCATCCAGCAGAGATTCACGGATCGCTTCGCGGCGATTAAGCGGATTCATCTGATAGGTTTTACGATCGCCTTTCAGCGCGGTTCCGGCGGCTTCACGGAACGGGCCGTAGAACGAAGAGGCAAATTTGGTGGAGTAGGACATGATGGCGGTGTCGCTGAAACCTGCCGCGTCCAGCGCCTGGCGTATCGCCTGCACTTGTCCGTCCATCGCTGCCGATGGCGCAATGAAATCAGCTCCGGCTGCGGCGGCAACCACTGCCTGTTTGCCGAGGTTGATCAGGGTGGCGTCGTTATCGACACCGTGGTCGCACAGCACGCCGCAATGGCCGTGAGAAGTGTATTCGCAGAAACAGGTGTCGGACATGACGATCATTTCCGGCACGGTCTCTTTGCAGATGCGGGACATGCGCGCAACAAGACCGTTTTCTTTCAGAGCGTCGCTGCCGGTGGCATCCGTATGGTGCGAGATCCCAAAGGTCATCACTGAGCGGATACCGGCGTTGGCGATGCGTTCAATCTCACGCGCCAGATGCTTTTCCGGAATGCGCATCACGCCCGGCATGGCGTCGATGGCTTTGTAATCATCGATCTCTTCTTCAACGAAAATCGGCAACACCAGATCGTTTAAGCTGAGTGTTGTCTCTTCAAACATAGCGCGTAGCGCAGGGGATTTGCGCAGGCGACGGGGACGTGCAATTAAATCGGTCATGGGATGCCTGATGTCTGGAGAACAATGCAGAGTAGTGTACCTGAAATGACCGCTGGCTGTTTTACGAAAGTGGTCGTTTTGTTACCGGACGTTGTGATTAATGTGCCGTAGAGTGTTGCCAGTTAAGTCATATAAAAGGCGGGATGTTTATTTTCTGGCGAATTGTTTCTTCGTGGTTAATTTATTCATGGTGCTTCTTATTTCCTTTGATGGCATTTTTCTGACGTATTGCATTAGTCATTAATTTGTCATTTAAGATATTATTTACCTTAATTAATTCGCTGTATTTATAATGCGTTGCCATTTTAGGTTTATTTTTGCATGGCGTTTTTTTGTTAATTGTCTGGATACGGACTTAATCGAATCATTCATTGAACCTTTTGGAAGTGACACTGCATAATTCGCTCCGCAATAAATTTTGTTGCACTTGCGTTTTACGGACAAACTTGTTTACGTCCCTGAGGAGGGATGACTCAATGCAAACATGGAAAAAGAAACTCGCTGTATCTCAAATTGCATTAGCGTGCACACTGGCTATCGCTTCTCAGGCTAATGCTAAAGATGTATCCGGTACGACATATAATACTTTTGGTTATGATAATACGGCCACCACACCCTGGTATTATGGCTATGCAGACTGGGGCACTTCGGATGCCACGCATGATGGCGACATTTATCCCGTCATCAATAAATCAACAGTTAATGGTGTTATTTCTACTTACTATCTTGATGATGGTATCAATGGTCGTGCGAATGCTTTAAGCATTTCTAATAGCACCATCAATGGAATGATTACCTCGAAGTGCATGACCACGGAATGCGCCGATGGCACGGATGAAGATGGTACGGCGCATTCGCAATACGACCGATTCAGCCTGACGGTAGATAATTCTACTATCAATGATACTTATGAGCATTATGCTTATGACGTGGTTGATGGCGATAAAACAGAAACGCATTACCTGGACACCTATGGACTGGGTAACGCGATCACACTGGATGAAGAATCCGACATCGTTATCCAGAATAACTCCCACGTCGCCGGTATTACGCTGACGCAGGGTTATCAGCAGGTTGATAATACACCGTATGATGGCATCGAAGGTGTTGCCAATAACAGCCACGTCTTTACCGATACGCTGGTGGTGAAAGATTCGGTGCTGACTTCTGGTGCATACAGCGATCTGGGAACCAACGGTTTCTACGGTCAAAGTGCGAAACCGAGTGACTACGGCGAAACTAACGCCACTGAGGAGGATGATGCGGCGTTAATTGTTACATCAGGCACTCTCTCCGATACTATTGTATCAGGCACTTTCGCAGAACCATCAAACCGCTTTGACAACGCGATGCAGACCACTGCGACGTTTGATCATTCAACCGTCACCGGCGATATTCTGTTCAAGAGTACTTTCGATAATAACTTCTACGAAAACGGCGATCCGCAAACTGATACCACTGACGACGGCATCTATAACCCAACTACCAACGGCTGGGATGGTACCGATAAACTGGATGTCACCTTAACCAACGGCAGCAAGTGGGTGGGGGCAGCACAGTCAAGCGTTGAGGCTATCGGCACCGCACAAATGTACGGCCAGGGTTATACCGACGTAGACTGGACCACTCTCTCCCCGAACAGTATCTGGCCGGATTCGACCTTCGATGCCAATGCCCATGTCGCTGGCGAAGCCGTTTATCAGAGCGGCCTGTTCAATGTGACCCTGGATAATGCTTCTGAGTGGGATACGCGTAAAGTTTCTAATATTGACACGCTGGCGGTAAATAACCAGTCGCAGGTTAACGTTGAAAACTCAGGTCTTCTTGCTGATAGCATCACGCTGACTAATGGTTCTTCGCTGAACATCGGTGACAGTGGTGGCGTAGCAACAGACAGCCTCTATCTGGACAGCTACAGCCGCGCTGGGCTGACCGAAGAGACAGCTGAACTCTATGCCAACACCATCACCGTGGATAACGGTGCTGAGCTGGCATTGGGTCTGGGTCAGGTTGATACACACAGCATGGTGCTGACAGATGGCGGTGTGCTGAATGTCGCCAGCCGTGATTACGTGCTGAACTCTGACCTGAACAACGCTCGCTATGTCACCAACGATAAGAACCTGGCCGATTATGACTATGGCGTGGTTGCGCTGAACTCCGACGGTCACCTGGCGGTGAACGGCGAAGTCGCAGGTAACTACAAAGTGCGTATCGACAACGCAACAGGCGCAGGTTCGGTTGCTGATTATAAAGGCAATGAAGTCATTCGCGTTTATGACAACGATGCCGGTACACAGGCCACCTTCACCGCAGCCAACAAAGCCGATCTGGGCGCTTATACCTATAAAGCGCAGCAGCAGGGCGACACCGTGGTTCTGCATCAGGAAGAGCTGACTGACTACGCCAATATGGCGTTGAGCATTCCGTCTGCCAACACCAATATCTGGAACCTGGAGCAGGATGCCGTTGGCACCCGTCTGACCAACGGTCGTCATGGCCTGGCAGATAAAGGTGGCGCCTGGGTGAGCTACTTCGGTGGCAACTTCGACGGTGATAACGGCGAAATCAATTACGATTAGGATGTTAACGGCGTGATGGTCGGTCTGGATACGCAGATTGACGGTAACAACGCTAAATGGATCCTCGGTGGTGCGGCAGGCTTCGCAAAAGGCGACGTGAGCGATCACTCTGGTCAGGTTGATCAGGATAGCCAGACGGCGATGATCTACTCATCCGCATATTTTGCTAACGATGTCTTTGTCGATGGTTCCCTGAGCTACACCCGCTTTAACAACGATCTGTCCGCCACCATGAGCAATGGCCAGTATGTAGACGGTAACACCACGTCTGACGCCTGGGGCTTTGGTCTGAAACTGGGTTATGACTGGAAACCAAATACTTCTGGCTACGTCACACCGTACGCTGCTGTATCAGGTCTGTTCCAGTCTGGCGACGATTACCAGCTCAGCAACGACATGCGCATGGATGGTCAGTCATACGACAGCATGCGTTATGAAACGGGTATTGATGCAGGTTACACCTTCAACTACGGTGGCGATCAGGCCCTGACTCCGCACTTCACGCTGGCATATGTTTATGACGACTCCAGCAACGATGCAGATGTCAACGGTGACAGCATCGACAATGGTGTGAAAGGTTCTGCTGTTCGCGTAGGCCTTGGCACTCAGTTCAGCTTCACCAAAAACTTCAGCACTTATACGGAAGCTAACTATCTCGGTGGCGGTGATGTTGACCAAAACTGGGGAGCAAATCTGGGCGTGAAATATACCTGGTAATGCCTGAATTGCGGGGAGAGTGTTCTCCCCGCTTTTTAAAACTATAACGATAAAAATGAAACAGAACCGATAAGTACGGATAGCTTGAGGTCTGAATGAATCCGGATGCGAAACCCCTTTGTGAATTTAAACGGCTCGAACAATGCCTGAAAGCCGAAAGTACACCCTTTAAAGCCTCTGCACAGCAAATTATTTACCACGAATGTTTTGAGAAAGAGCATCACACCTTTGTAATACAAACAGGAATAGTTGAAATTCACCGTCAGTCAGATGACCTGCTTATTGGCATCGTCACAACGCCTTTCATCTTAGGTCTGACGGCAGGGATGATGGAAAATCAGCAGAAATATACGATGGTAGCGCAAGCAAACAGCACCGGTTTTTATCTTCCGGCTGCCACTGCGCGTCAGCTTATTCAAAACTCTTATCTTTGGCAGGACGCATTTTGTTGGCTTTCCTGGATCAACAGAATATTAGCCCGACGTGATATGCAATTAGTTGGCAATAATTCATACAGCCAGATTCGCGCAATGCTAATGGATATGGCTGAATGGGATGAAACACTGCGCTCAAAAATTGGCGTCATGAATCATATTCAGCGAAGTACACGTATTTCACGTTCTGTTGTCGCGGAAGTTCTGTCTGCATTACGTCAGGGAAATTATATTAATATGAACAGGGGCAAACTGGTCAGTATCAACCGTTTGCCCGCTGAATACTAAATCGGTCAGGACGCGGGAACAACCTGAGCTTTATTTCCGCTCAATTCGGTGACCAAATTATTGATCCCATCACTCATATTGATAAAACGGGTGTTTGGCGAACGGGTCACGACCACAAAGGCCCCCACATTCGATTGCGGGATCATCGCCATATAGGTGATGAATCCCCCACCACCGCCTGTTTTCTGAATGATACCCGGTCGTCCATCTTTGGGAGCCATATAGACCCAGCCCATGCCGAGTGCATCAGCTTTCCCAGGAACATCCATTCCAATGACGCGATGAAGTTGACTGCGTTTATAAATCAGGGTCTGCATACGATCAGCCTGATTGCTACGCGCATAGAAATCTGACGAGAGGAACTGCTGCATCCAGCGCATCATGTCGCCTGGCGTGGAGTAGACGCCTCCGCTGCCAATAGCCGCGAGCGTGTTATTACACGGACTGGCCCCTTTCTCCGCGACCATCAATCGTTTGCACTGATCGGGTGATGGCGTAAAGGTGGTGTCTTTCATTCCCAGTGGCCGCGTAATTTGCTCTTCAAACAGCTGGGTGTATGGTTTTCCTGAGGCTGTCGCCAGCGCATCGGCCAGCAGATCAAACGCAAGGTTGGAATAGGCAGCCTGAGCACCTGGCGCCGTTTTCAGCGTCGCAGTTGTCAGGTAGTTCCAGCGCTGCTCACGCGTCGGCCAGACGAAAACAGGACGATGCGCCGCTCCTCCCGGCTGCTCACGCGGCAGGGCACTGGTATGTGTTGCCAGATTCACCAGACTAATGGGTGTCCCCTGATAAGACGGAACCCGTGAACCCGGTGGTGCGTATTTGCTTAATGGATCGTTGAGTTTCACCACACCTTGATCGAGCAGCTTCACCAGCATTTCGCTGGTCATCAGTTTGGTCAAAGACGCAATACGGATAACCGAATCTAGCTGTGGGTGGACATTGCTGCCTGGACGCGTTTCACCAAAACTGCGAAATACGCGCTGATTACCATCAATAACAACCAGCGCCATCCCCGTAGCGCCGCTGCCGTAGTAAATAAGATTGGCGTAGCGATCGGCAATATCGGAAGCGAAAGCGGGTGCTGTCAGCGGCTGGGCAGCCTGAACAGTGGATATGCTCACCGCACACAGCGCGGCGAAAGAAAGCAGACAACGTTTCAACGAAAAGCATCCATGAAGTGAATGAGGAAGTAATGCGTATTTATACTACTAAACGACGCGGTGCAATGGGCCGAATTGCATAACGATAGCGGGAAAAACGTAACCACGGGTAAATAAGAACAATTTCGTTGCAATCTGTCTCCTGTTTTGTGACATCGGGCTTATGATAGGACTTGCGAATCAATTTTTCGGAGGCGGTGATGTCGGGTAAAAAAGTGGTTATGGTGGTCGATATGCAGCAGGGGGTATTTGCCACGCCGCGTATTCAGCGCGAGAAATGCGTTTCACGAATCAATCAGCTCACGCGCGGCGCTGACACAGTCATTTTCATTCAGCATACCGAGGCGGGTGGACTGGAAGAGGGGAGTGATGGCTTTACATTACTGCCCGAACTGCATCAGCCTGCGGGGGCGTTTTATGTCACAAAAACCGCCTGCGATGCGTTCTATCACACCTCGCTCAACGCGTTATTAACGCAATTGAATACTCAACATTTTGTTATCTGTGGCTGTGCGACCGATTACTGCGTCGATACCACTCTTAAAAATGGCGTCAGTCGGGGATATCACATCACCGTCGCAGAAGATGCGCACACCACCGCGGATCGCCCGGCGGCAGAGGCTCAGGTGCTGATTAACCACTATAACGAGGTCTGGCGAACCCTCACCGCGCCGGACAACCCACCAACGGTGAAACTCACCGAAACAATTCTCGCAGAGTGGCAGGCGAACTAACCTATAAACCACGGGTCTATTTTTTCGCACGCGCCGGTGAGCGGCGCGTAGCAGGTTTTCCGTGTGGTATTTTGTTGAACACAGCAACGCCATAACAACAAGAAGGAAGCACAATGTTTAAGTCTTTTTTCCCAAAGCCGGGGCCATTTTTCCTCTCGGCGTTTATTTGGGCATTAATCGCCGTCATTTTCTGGCAGGCGGGTGGTGGAGCGTGGATTGAGCGCCTGACCGGTGCAACGGGTGATGTTCCTATCAGTGCCGCGCGTTTCTGGTCGCTCAGCTATTTGCTGTTTTACGCCTACTATGCAGTATGCGTAGGGATATTTGCCTTGTTTTGGTTTGCATATTCGCCGCACCGCTGGCAATACTGGTCGATTCTCGGGACATCACTCATCATCTTCGTCACCTGGTTTTTGGTCGAAGTGGGTGTCGCGGTCAACGCATGGTATGCACCGTTCTACGATCTGATTCAGACTGCACTCAGTTCGCCGCATAAGGTCACCATCAATCAGTTTTATCATGAAGTGGGCATCTTCCTCGGCATCGCGTTGATTGCTGTGATTATCGGTGTAATGAATAATTTCTTCGTCAGCCACTATGTTTTCCGCTGGCGTACCGCAATGAACGAACACTATATGGCGCACTGGCAGCAGCTGCGTCATATCGAAGGTGCCGCGCAGCGTGTGCAGGAAGATACAATGCGTTTTGCTTCGACGCTTGAAGATATGGGTGTGAGTTTTATCAACGCCATCATGACGTTAATTGCCTTCCTTCCGGTGCTGGTCACCCTCTCGGCGCATGTCCCTGAGCTGCCTATTGTTGGCCACCTGCCGTACGGTCTGGTGATTGCGGCCATCGTCTGGTCGCTGATGGGTACAGGGCTGCTGGCGGCTGTCGGGATCAAACTACCGGGGCTGGAGTTTAAAAATCAGCGCGTGGAAGCGGCTTATCGTAAAGAACTGGTCTACGGTGAAGATGACGCGAATCGCGCCTCGCCTCCGACGGTACGTGAGTTGTTTGGCGCGGTGCGTCGTAACTATTTCCGACTTTATTTCCACTACATGTATTTCAATATCGCCCGCATATTATATTTGCAGGTCGATAACGTTTTCGGTTTGTTCCTGCTGTTCCCGTCGATTGTTGCAGGTACGATTACGCTCGGTCTGATGACGCAGATAACCAACGTTTTTGGTCAGGTTCGCGGTTCGTTCCAGTATCTGATTGCCTCATGGACGACGCTGGTTGAGCTGATGTCGATCTACAAACGTCTGCGCAGTTTTGAGCGCGAGCTGGACGATCAGAACCTTCAGGAAGTGACCAATACATTAGGGTAAAACAGGGAGTTGCTATGCCATTTGCCGTACCACGCGGGTTACCGTTATCACTGCTGGCCGCCTTTGTGCTGGCCGGATGCGCCGACAAAGGGGCTGCGCCGCTGAAAAAGGGCGAAAAGCCCGTCGATGTGGCAAGCGTGGTTCGCCAGAAAATGCCCGCCAGCGTGAAGGATCGCGATGACTGGGCGATTGTGCTGGCGAAGACGTTCGAGAGCCAGAAAATCGCCCCGACTGAGGAGAACATCTGCTCGGTACTGGCGGTGGCACAGCAAGAATCTATGTACCAATCCGATCCGGCGGTGCCAGGACTAAACAAAATTGCCTGGAAAGAGATCGACCGACGTGCGGAAAAAATGCACATCCCGATCTTCCTGGTGCATACGGCCCTCAAAATCACATCGCCTAACGGTAAAAGCTACAGCGAACGGTTGGATACAGTCAAAACCGAGAAACAACTGAGCGCCATTTTCGATGATTTTATCGATATGGTGCCGATGGGGCAGAAGCTGTTTGGTTCGCTGAACCCGGTACATACCGGCGGGCCAATGCAGGTCAGCATCGATTTTGCCGAGAAGCATAAAAGCGGGTATCCGTGGAAAATCGACGGAACCGTGCGTCAGGAAGTGTTCTCGCTTCGCGGCGGGTTGTGGTTTGGAACGTATCATTTGCTGAATTATCCAGCCAACTACAGCGCCCCGCTGTATCGCTTCGCCGATTTCAACGCCGGGTGGTACGCCAGTCGTAATGCCGCCTTCCAGAATGCCGTGAACCGCGCGACGGGCTCGAAGCTCGCCTTAGATGGCGATCTCATTGCGTATGGGAGCAGTGAAGCGGGCACGACCGAACAGGCGGTGCGCAAGCTGGCGATAAAGCTGGATATGAGTAACAGCGAAATCCGCCATCAGCTTGAAAAAGGGGATAGTCTGGCGTTCGAGAAAACGGAACTTTATCAGCAGGTGTACACTCTGGCGGAACAGAAAAGTGGCAAAGCTTTACCAAGGGAGGTTCTGCCGGGCATTCAGCTCGAAAGCCCGAAGATCACGCGTAATCTCACCACGGCGTGGTTCGCAAAACGCGTGGACGATCGCCGGGCGCGCTGCATGTCACTGAACTAAAAGTCAGTGATAACGACGCCAGCGCAGCACAAGGGCGATGGCGCCGAGGATAGCGCATCCTGCCAGGAAGGGAATGAGCCCGAAGATAGTGCTCACACCAAATCCGATGTCAACGCGCGGTCGGCCTGTGTCCTGAACCTGCATCAGGTGTTCATAAACGCCTGGTGCATGCACCAGAATGTTCAGTAATTGTGAACCTGCCCAGAAACAGAACAGCACAAACAGCGCGTAGGCGATATTACCCGACGTTGAAGATCTGGGATATTTGCCGCCAAAAATCGGCTTCGTCAGTGTAAAGTCTGCCATAAAGACCTCCCGCTATTTCACTCTGGCCATATGCCAGTCGTACAAGCTGAGTCTGACAGGTCATAGCATTTGTCAATATCAGAATCGTGGTAATTTGGCCCAGGGAATTCTCCTGGTTTAACGATTTCTGCCCTGCGTCACAGTTTTCTGACTTAAGTTAAATTGATTCGCATTTAAGAATTTCCGTATTCGCCACAGACCGAATAAGAAAACTGTGAGAGGATGGCTTTTTATTCTGTCGGAGTTGCCATGAACCTGTCTGCCAAACTACGCCGTGACTGGCATTATTACGCCTTTGCGATTGGCCTGATTTTTATTCTTAACGGTGTTGTTGGGCTGCTCGGATTTGAAGCGAAAGGCTGGCAAACCTATGCGGTAGGGCTGGTGACGTGGGTAATCAGTTTCTGGCTGGCGGGGTTCATCATCCGCCGTCGACCGCAAGAGCCAACGACGGAAAATGTGGAGAGCGCTGATAAAGCGGATTAACCGTTTACCGAGCTTTTCAGGGCGCTGTCAGCAGCGTGACGCTCCAGCGCCAGTTCGATCAGACGGGTGATTAAATCCGGGTAGCTGATACCGCTGGCCTGCCACAGTTTTGGGTACATGCTGATATTGGTGAAGCCGGGCAGTGTGTTGATTTCGTTAATGATCACATCATTTTCGGCTGTCAGGAACACGTCGACACGCGCCATTCCACCGCAGCCGAGCGCCTGATAGGCTTCAATGGCGATCGCGCGGATCTTGTCATTGATTTCAGGATCGAGAACCGCCGGAACGACAACCTGCGCGCCTTTATCATCAATGTATTTGGTGTCGTACGAGTAGAAATCACTGTTCAGCACCACTTCGCCACAGGTACTGGCCTGTGGGAAATCGTTGCCCAATACGGCGCATTCGATTTCTCGACCTTTAATCCCTTGTTCAACCACCACTTTGTGATCAAATTCAAATGCCAGACGCACGGCTTCGGTGAACTGCGCTTCGCTGGTGACTTTGCTGACGCCAACGGAAGAGCCCTGGTTCGCCGGTTTGACGAATAACGGCAGCCCAAGCTGGGAAGTGATTTGGGCAAAGCTGTGTTGCTGACGATTGGCGCGCGTGAGGGTGACAAACGGAGCGATATTCAGCCCGGCGTCGCGCAGCAGGCGTTTGGTCACGTCTTTGTCCATGCAGGCGGCGGAGCCGAGAACGTCAGAGCCGACAAACGGCAGATTCGCCATGCGCAGCATCCCTTGCAGGGAACCATCTTCGCCCAGTGTGCCATGAACAATCGGGAAAACGACGTCAATCTGGGTCAGTGCTTGCGCATTGCCCGCGTTAATCAGCTGGCCCTGCTCCACGCCCGGTACGCTGGCGACACTGATGTCCGATGGATTGAGCGCGATATGCGCCGGATCGTCTGCGTTCAACAGGTATTGACTGGCATCGTTCACGTGCCATTGTCCCTGCTTATCAATGCCCAGCAAAACGACATCAAAACGGCTTTTATCAATCGCATCAACGATATTTTTGGCCGATTGCAGTGACACTTCGTGTTCTGCCGATTTTCCCCCAAAAACAATTCCTACCCGCTGCTTCGCCATCTTCACTTTCTTCCAGTCTGACTCATCAAAGCCCATAACATACCACGATGCCCGGTGGGTTTCCCCGCCTTCTGCCATAATGTTTTGAGGTAGAAAAGAGGAGGGCGTGTGCGAGGGAAAAGTCTGCTTATCTGGGCGATAATTGCGGGAGCGGCGGTGATGGGATATCGCTGGCTGCCGTCGTATTACAATCCTTTTGTGCCGCTAAATCTCGACGATCCGCCGGGTAAAATTACCCAGTTTAAACTGCGTCGCCTGACGCCGGAGGCATGCACCCGTTTGCTGTCAGAGGCGAACCAGAAACGGCTGATCCAGACGCAGCCGATGGCTAACAGCGCAGGGGATTGTCCTCTGAGCGATGTGGTGCGGGTGCGCAACTTTGGCCCCGTGACGCTCAGCAGCAGTTTTATCGCCAGCTGTCCGCTGGCCCTGAGTTCCGCGCTGTTTATCCAGCAGCAGGCGCGGCCTCTTACCAAAACGATGATGGGCAGCGAACTGGCGCGCGTTGAGCATCTCGGGAGTTTTGCCTGTCGTAATATCTATCACCGACCCGATGCGCGGCGCAGCGAACATGCCACCGCCGACGCGCTGGATATCAGCGGGTTTCAGCTGGCGGACGGCCAGAAGGTAACGGTTCTGCCAGGCTGGCGTAACGAGAAAACGCAGCCGTGGTTGCGGGCGCTGCTCAGTGCCAGCTGCGACTATTATGGCAACGGGTTAGGTCCGGAATATAACGCCGCGCACGCCAACCATTTTCATCTTGGCATGCGCGGTTTTGGCCTCTGTCGTTAAAGCATTTTTCACCAGCTGAAAGAGGATAGTTTGTGACTTGTTTCACAAATAGGATGACTGGGGAGATAAAATACCAAAATGTTCGCCTCCGCATCTCTGGTTCCACGTCATCTGACGTAACTTGCTAATCTGTCGGCGAATTCGCCTAAAAATGAAGATTGTGTCGCTTATGGAATCCTGGAAAGTAAATCTCATCTCGGTCTGGTTTGGCTGTTTTTTCACCGGCCTCGCCATCAGCCAGATTTTGCCCTTCCTGCCGCTGTATGTTTCCCAGCTCGGCGTGACGTCGCACGAAGCGCTGTCGATGTGGTCCGGTTTGACCTTCAGTATTACTTTCCTGGTTTCCGCGATTGTGTCGCCCATGTGGGGCAGCCTTGCAGACCGAAAAGGGCGCAAACTGATGTTGCTGCGCGCGTCGCTCGGGATGGCGATTGCGATATTGCTTCAGGCGTACGCGACGAATGTCTGGCAGCTCTTTTTACTGCGTGGCCTGATGGGCCTGACCTCTGGCTATATTCCCAACGCGATGGCGTTGGTGGCTTCCCAGGTTCCGCGCGAGCGCAGCGGGTGGGCGATAAGCACGCTTTCCACGGCGCAAATCAGCGGTGTGATTGGCGGCCCGCTGATGGGCGGTTTCCTGGCTGACCACGTCGGGTTGCGGGCGGTATTTTTCATCACCGCGATGCTGTTGGTGGTGAGTTTTCTGGTGACCTTTTTCCTGATAAAAGAGGGCGTGCGCCCGACCGTCAGCAAAGCCGATCGTCTGAGCGGCAAAGCGGTGTTTGCCACGTTGCCGTATCCCGGCCTGATGATCAGCCTGTTTGTGACGACGATGGTGATTCAACTGTGTAATGGGTCAATTGGACCGATTTTGGCGCTGTTTATTAAATCGATGGCACCGGACAGCAATAATATCGCGTTTCTCAGCGGCATGATTGCCGCCGTGCCCGGCGTGTCAGCATTGATCTCGGCCCCCCGTTTAGGCAAGCTCGGGGACAGGATTGGTACAGCGCGAATATTAATGGCGACGCTTATCTTCGCGGTGGTGCTGTTTTTTGCGATGTCTTTTGTCACCTCGCCTTTCCAGCTTGGCGTGCTGCGCTTTATGCTGGGGTTTGCCGATGGCGCGATGCTGCCTGCGGTGCAAACTCTGCTGGTAAAATACTCGAGCGATCAGGTCACCGGGCGCATCTTTGGCTATAACCAGTCGTTTATGTATCTTGGCAATGTCGCCGGTCCGCTGATGGGCGCAACCGTCTCTGCGATGGCGGGATTCCGCTGGGTGTTTGCGGCAACGGCTGTCGTGGTGCTAATCAACGTTATCCAACTCGCAATTGCATTGCGCCGCCGTCGTCAAAAAGAAGACAATATCAGCATCTGAGCATTATTTAGCGAAGATATATTATGTATTAAGCAAACGTTAAGTTGTTATCAAAAATAATGACGCTTGCTTTCTAATATTTAGCTGCCAAAAATCAGTTTTTATAATAGCAAAACGTTTCGCTGAGGCTAAATCATCGTTATTTGCGACATAGCGTGTTTTTTCATAAAGATAATACTTTTCGCCTCTTTGCATTAATCGACCGTAATGATACCGTCAGCAAAAACCTGATAAGGAAATAGCTCGATGAAAAATCTCATTGCAGAGTTGCTGGTTAAGCTTGCCCAAAAGGAAGAAGAGTCAAAAGAACTGGTCGCCCAGGTTGAAGCATTAGAAATAGTGGTCACCGCGCTGCTACGGCAGATGGCGCAGACCGATCAGCAGGCGCTGATCCGAAGTATCGAGGGCGCACTGGAAGATGCCAGGCCCGACTCTCAAGTGCCGGTTCAGGATAGCGAAATGCTACAGCAATACGTAAAAAAGTTGCTGCGGCATCCTCGCAGTTAATCCGCCGCACTATCTAAAAACCTGTCATAGATTTGTCATCTGAAGTTCTTATAGTCGCTCTGTTTATTTTTTATGTATTTTTACATGGAGAGAAAAAAGTGAAACAGAGCGCACTTTTCATTGCATTAATGCCCTTATTATTTACCCCTGTCATTCATGCGGAAACCGCGAATACCAGCGTGCTGGATAATCGTGTTGCACAGGGCGATATCACGCAGCCGGGTGGCGCACGCCGTCTGACTGGAGATCAAACCGAAGCGCTGCGTGCGTCGCTGAATGAGAAACCCGCTAAAAATATTATTCTGCTGATTGGCGACGGTATGGGTGATTCCGAAATCACCGCCGCGCGAAATTATGCCGAAGGTGCAGGTGGCTTTTTTAAAGGCATCGATGCGCTGCCATTGACCGGGCAATATACCCATTACGCGCTGGATAAAAAAACCGGAAAACCCGATTACGTGACCGATTCGGCAGCCTCCGCCACGGCCTGGACCACCGGTGTCAAAACCTATAACGGCGCACTGGGCGTCGATATTCACGAAAAAGATCACCAGACCATTCTGGAGATGGCAAAAGCCGCCGGGCTGGCAACGGGTAACGTGTCCACTGCTGAACTGCAAGATGCCACGCCAGCCGCACTGGTTTCACATGTTACCTCGCGTAAATGTTACGGTCCGTCCGTCACCAGCGAAAAATGTCCAACTAATGCACTGGAAAAGGGCGGTAAAGGATCGATTACCGAACAGCTGCTGAATGCGCGTGCAGATGTCACGTTAGGCGGCGGTGCAAAAACCTTCGCTGAAACCGCAACGGCAGGCGAATGGCAGGGCAAAACCCTGCGTGAACAAGCGCAGGCGCGCGGCTATCAACTGGTGAGCGATGCTGCTTCTCTGGCGGCCATTACTGACGCAGGTCAGGATAAACCTCTGCTCGGTCTGTTCTCCGATGGCAACATGCCGGTGCGCTGGGAAGGGCCAAAAGCCTCTTACCACGGCAATATCGACAAACCTGCCGTAACCTGTACTCCAAACCCGAAACGTGACGACAGCGTCCCAACGCTGGCGCAGATGACCGATAAAGCCATTTCTTTATTAAGCAAAGGCGAGAAAGGTTTCTTCCTGCAGGTGGAAGGGGCGTCGATCGATAAACAAGATCACGCGGCCAATCCGTGCGGACAGATTGGCGAAACCGTCGATCTTGACGAAGCGGTGCAGAAGGCGCTGGAGTTCGCGAAGAAAGACGGTAACACTCTCGTGGTGGTGACCGCTGACCACGCCCACGCCAGCCAGATTGTGGCTCCGGATACCAAAGCCCCTGGCCTGACTCAGGCTCTCAATACCAAAGACGGTGCGGTGATGGTGATGAGCTACGGCAACTCGGAAGGCGATTCTATGGAACATACCGGAACACAGCTGCGCATTGCTGCGTATGGCCCGCATGCCGCAAACGTGGTCGGCCTGACGGATCAAACGGATCTGTTCTACACCATGAAAGACGCTCTTGGACTGAAATAACACCCTCACCCGGCGGAAACCTATTTCGCCGGGTGGTATTTTTCCCGCCACGAACCAGACTTAGTGTGAACCTTCACAAAAGGATGGTGCTATGAAACTAACCCTCGTTGTAACCCTGCTTTCTACCTTGTTCCTGGTGTCCACGGCTTCTGCTGCGGAGAAAACGCTCACCCCTCAGCAGCAACGAATGACCAGCTGTAATCAACAGGCTACAGCCCAGACGCTGAAAGGCGATGCGCGTAAAACCTACATGAGCGATTGCCTGAAAAACAGCGCCTCAAAACCGGGGGAAAAGAGCCTGACGCCTCAGCAGCAAAAAATGCGCGAATGTAACGGCCTGGCCACGCAACAATCACTCAAAGGCGACGACCGAAGCAAGTTTATGAGCGCTTGCCTGAAAAAAGCGGCGTAGTCCTAACGGGTGAGCGGTGACAATGACTCACCCGAAATTTCATACTTTCCCCGCAACACCCCTCTCTATAATTTGGGAAATGTTTCAGAATGTTCCCAAAAATTATGAATGACGAAAACTTTTACAATAAAGACGTCTCGCGAGAAGAGTGGCAGCCAAACCTTTCTCAGGATGACCATCACCGTTCCGGTATCCGTTTCGCACGGCGTGTTCGATTGCCGCGTATCTTCGGGCTGGCGGCAATGTTTTTCCCGATTGCCGGGGCGATGGTGGCACAAGCTCCGCCTGGAGGCTGGTGGTTACTGCTGGTCGGATGGGCGTTCGTCTGGCCGCACCTGGCCTGGCAGCTGGCTTATCGCGCTTCCGATCCGCGTGTCAGTGAAATGAACAATCTGAAGGCCGACGCCATCGTGGCAGGCGTCTGGATTGGGCTGACAGGGGTGAATGTGCTCCCTACCGCCGCACTTATCATTCTGATCGGCATGAATATGATGGGGGCGGGCGGGATCAGATTGTTCAGTGCTGGTGCAATCATGACCACCATCGCGGCCCTGGTCACGTTGCAGCTCACTGGGGTCTCTCCCACCTTTACGCTTACCCCGCTGGAACTCTGGCTGGCGCTGCCGGTGATAGTTCTCTATCCGCTGTTTTTTGCCTGGGTAAGCTATCAGACCGCCATTCGGCTGGCGGAGCACAAGCGCCGTCTGGAATTGATGAGCACCCGCGATGGCATGACCGGGGTGTTCAACCGCCGCCACTGGGAGATCCTGTTACGCAATGAGTACGACACCTGTCGGCGCGCTCATCGCGAAGCGGCGATCCTGATTATCGATATCGACCATTTCAAGAGTATTAACGACACCTGGGGCCACGATGTGGGCGATGAGGCAATTATCGCCGTTACGCGGCAGTTACAATTAACGCTGCGGGCCGGGGATATGATTGGGCGCTTCGGTGGCGATGAATTTGCGGTGATCATGAGCGGCACGCCAGCGGAAAGTGCCATCGCGGCGATGTCTCGTGTGCATGAGCGGCTGGCGGTCTTAACGCTACCCTGTGCGCCGCAGGTGCGGCTGCGGATCAGTGTCGGGGTCGCCCCTCTGACGGCAGAGTTTTGCCATTATCGGGAATGGCTAAAAGCGGCGGATGTGGCGCTGTACAAAGCGAAAAATGCCGGACGTAACCGCACCGAAGTGGCCGCCTGACGTCCGGCAATAAGGCTTAGGATTTACTCAGTTTCTCTGATTTTTCCATGCACTTATTCATCGCTTCAATCACCGCCGAACGGAATCCACGCTCTTCCAGAACGCGCACGGCTTCGATGGTAGTGCCACCCGGTGAACAGACCATATCTTTCAGTTCGCCCGGATGTTTGCCCGTTTCCAGCACCATTTTGGCGGAACCCATCACCGCCTGAGCAGCAAATTTATAGGCCTGCGCGCGCGGCATGCCACCGAGCACGGCAGCGTCGGCCATCGCTTCGATAAACATGAAAACATACGCTGGAGCGGAACCGCTGACGCCGACAACCGGATGGATCATCGCTTCAGCAATCACTTCGGCTTCGCCAAAGCAGCGGAAAATATTCAGCACGTCCGCCACGTCTTCTGGCGTTACCAGCGCGTTCGGTGTTACGGAAGTCATCCCCGCATTCACCAGCGACGGCGTGTTTGGCATTGCGCGGACAATCTTACGGTCATGGCCGAGTGCGCGGGCGAGCTGATCGAGCGTAACACCTGCTGCAATCGAGACGACCAGCGTCTCTTTATTCAGGCTGGAGGTAATGTCGCTGAGGACTTTAATCATGATGTTGGGTTTGACGGCGCCAAAGACGATGTCAGCAATCTGAGCGACTTCCTGCGCGCTTTCGGCGGCGTTAATACCGTATTCATCACGCAGCGCGGCAACTTTGTCCGGTGACGGGGTGTAGACCCAAATCTGCCCCGGCAAGACCTGGCCACTGGCGATCAAACCACCGAGAATGGCTTTTCCCATATTGCCGCAGCCGATAAAACCGATTTTTTTGTCCATCACGTCTCTCCGTTATTATGCGTTGTGAGTTCTGATTTAAACCTAAATAATTCGAGTTACAGGAACGCGGCCAACGCACCTGCAACTTGAAGTATGACGGTTTTATAGCTTAACAACGAAAAGCAGGCGACAATAGCTATCAATATGAAGCCGGGGAGAAACTATGGCGATTTGGGTGGATGCGGATGCGTGTCCGAATGTCATTAAAGAGATTTTATTCCGTGCGGCAGAGCGTGTGCAGATGCCGTTAACGCTGGTGGCAAACCAGAATTTGCGTATTCCACCGTCGAAATTTATCCGTTCCATGCGTGTTCCGGCAGGTTTCGACGTGGCCGATAACGAAATTGTGCGTCTGTGTAGCCCGGAAGATTTGGTGATCACCGCCGATATTCCCCTGGCGGCAGAAGTGCTGGAGAAAGGTGCTGCGGCGCTGAATCCGCGCGGTGAACGCTATTCACCTTCAACGATCCGACAAAAACTCACCATGCGTGATTTTATGGATACGCTCCGCGCCAGCGGTGTACAAACCGGCGGGCCAGATTCGCTATCACAGCGCGACCGTCAGCAGTTCGCCGCCGAGCTGGATAAATGGCTGCTGGAAGTGAAGCGTCGTACAGCGTAATGATAAGCATTGCTAAATTGTGATACAGTGGGCCAACTTGCCTTTACCTTATGTACTAGTTTAATGGTATTATTGTTCGTTTTTCGACTTCTCACACTGCAACCTCGCGATACCAAGGGGAACACCTGGCTATGACCCAACCCATCTTTTTAGTTGGCCCCCGTGGCTGCGGCAAAACGACCGTCGGCCTCGAACTGGCTCGCGTCTGTGAAAGCCAGTTTGTCGATACCGATCACTGGCTGCAAACACATGCGGGTCAGAGCATCGCCGAGATCGTCGAAAAAGAAGGCTGGGAGAGTTTCCGTACGCGTGAAAGCGAAACCCTGGAAGCGGTGACCGCTCCTTCGACGATTGTTGCGACCGGTGGAGGGATTATCCTGGCGGAACGTAATCGCCAGTTTATGCGTGAGAAAGGTATCGTGATTTATCTCTGCGCCCCGGTTTCTACACTGGTTGAGCGTCTGGAAGCTTTCCCGGAAGAGGGGCAACGTCCGACGCTGACCGGCAAGCCTATCAGTGAAGAAGTCAGCGAAATCCTCGCCGAGCGCGACGCGCTGTATCGTGAAGCGGCACATCATGTGATTGACGCCTCGCTGTCGCCGGAAGAGGTCGTAAATCAGATTGTTACCGCCCTGCGTCTGGCTTGCGCCAGCTAGCAGACGTCTATACTCATAGTTTAGCCCTCATAAAAAGGATGAACTATGCCAACTAAACCGCCATACCCACGCGAAGCACGCATTGTGACTGTTGAAAAAGGCACCGGTGCCCATACCGTGACCTGGTATCAATTGCGTGCAGATCATCCCAAGCCAAATTCCCTGATTAGCGAACATGAGAGCGAACAGGAAGCGCTGGATGCCAAACGCCGCTACGAAGACCCCGAAAAGTCCTGATACAAATCTGAAATCCGCCATAACCGTGTCTGAATCACACTTTTAACTCAACGCGAATGTTAAGTGGGGGTTAATATTTAGTTATTACAGTGAGATTCAGAACGGGCGTTCTATCTTTACATTTCGATGTACAGATATGCTGCTACGCTTTTGACCTGTTTAAGCTAAAACAAGAACCGCGCAGCGTATTGAGCTTGTGCCTGTATTATCGCAGTGGTAGTGAAGAAAGGCGAAAACGATGAAGGCAACATTGGCGATCCTCACCATTGGAGTGGTCCCTGTAAGCGAAGTGTTACCGCTCTTAACCGAGCATGTCTCTGAACAACAAATCACGCATCTTAGCCTGCTGGGCAAGATGAGTCGGGAAGAGGTCATGGATGACTACGCGATTGGGATCAACGAAGATTCACTGCCGACATTGTTAAGCGACGGTAAACTAGCACACGTATCGCATCAGAAAATTGAGCGGGCATTACAGGGCGTAATTGAAGTCCTCGATAATCAGGGATATGACGTAATCCTGCTGATGAGCACCGCACCGATATCGGGTCTCACGGCGAGAAATTCTATCCTCCTTGAACCAATGCGCATCATTCCGCCGCTGGTGGCCTCGATTGTTGATGGCCATCAGGTGGGGGTCATTGTGCCGATTGAGGAGCTTCTTGAGAATCAGATCCATAAATGGAAAGTCCTGCAAAAATCACCGCTCTTTGCCCTGGCCAACCCTATCTGGGATACCGAGGCCAAATTGATTTCGGCGGGGCGCGAATTACTGGAGCAGGGTGCGGATGTATTGATGCTAGATTGCCTCGGTTTTCACCAGCATCATCGCGATTTACTGCAAAAAGCGCTTGATGTCCCTGTACTGCTCTCGAACGTGCTGGTCACTCGCCTGGCCTCTGAATTGCTGGCCTGAGATTTTGCGTGACAGGCACGGAGGATGGCCCCTATAGTGGATTTTTATCTAAAGACATAAGGGCCAGTTCATGCTTTCGAGTAACGAATACTTTTCCGGTAAAGTGAAATCCATTGGTTTTACCAGCAGCAGTACTGGCCGTGCCAGTGTCGGCGTCATGGCTGAAGGGGAATACACTTTTGGTACCGCAGAGCCTGAAGAGATGACGGTGATCAGTGGCGCGCTGAACGTGTTGCTGCCAGGTGAGACAGAATGGAAGGCGTACACCGCCGGACAAGTTTTCAATGTCCCTGGCCACAGCGAGTTTAATCTGCAGGTAGCAGAGCCAACGTCTTATCTGTGCCGTTATCTGTAATAAAAAAGCCGGGTAGCGCTTACGCTGACCCGGCCCGTTTTTGCAAGGTTTAGCGCTGCGCTTCGCCGCCTAAACCTTCGACCAGATCTTTAATCAACGCGGCTAACTCACCCGTCATCAGAATAAAGTCCGCATCAAAACGCTGGGCATAATCTTCACGATCGATATCTTCGTTCTGATCGCGCAACTCATCGCAGAACTTCAAACGCTTAATCGAACCATCGTCGCACATCACGAACTGGATGCGCTGCTGCCAGTCGAGCGCCAGCTTGGTCACCAGCTTGCCCGCTTCGATATGGACCGCGATTTCGTCGCAAACCAGATCCTGTTTTTTCGCGCGGATTACGCCGCCATCTTCGAGGATCGCTTTTAATTCGGCTTCATCCAGCAGCTGGAAACCTTGCGCCGGGCTGCCGCTGCGGACCCATTCGGTCAGCGTCAGTTCGATTGGATTTTCCATCGCCAGTGGAACCACCGGGAGCGACCCCAGGCTTTTACGCAGCAGAGCCAGCGTATCTTCTGCTTTCTTGGCGCTCGCGCAGTCCACCATGATCAAATCGTTTATGGTGTCGATCCACATCATGGTCTGGCTGAAGCGGCTAAAGGCGCGTGGCAGCAGAGAGTGCAGCACTTCATCCTTCAGGGAATCTTTTTCAGTTTTTTTCAGCTTGCGGCCTTGTTCGGCCTCGAGCTTGAAAATTTTCGCTTCCAGCGCCTGCTTCACGACGGGCGACGGCAGGATTTTTTGTTCCTGGCGCGCGCAAAGAATGATTTGCCCATTAGTCGAGGAGTGGGTCAGAGCATCGCTTTGGGAACCCATCGGGGAAACCCAGCCGGTTTTTGCCATATCCTGGCTACCGCATGGGGTAAAGGTGTAGGCGGCTAACTGTTTTTCCATCTCTTCCGCACGCAGCGAAACGTCGCGGCTGAGACGGTAAACCATCAAATTTTTGAACCACAGCATGATAATTTCCACGGCCTTGTCGTTAAATCAGCGGGCATGATAACGAATTGTCGCAGTGCTTGCATTGCTAATCGGGTAGCCGGCTTCTACTCTGTTGATAATCAAAATAATGAGGAGAGTTCTGTGCGTATTGGGATTGATTTGGGCGGCACTAAAACAGAAGTCATTGCGCTGAGCGATAGCGGCGAGCAATTATTTCGCCATCGACTGCCAACGCCGCGTGACGACTACCAGCAAACCATTGAAACGATCGCGACTCTGGTCGGGATGGCGGAAACCGCCACCGGACAGACCGGCACGGTGGGAATGGGGATCCCTGGCTCTATCTCGCCTTACACGGGCGTGGTGAAAAACGCGAACTCCACCTGGCTTAACGGGCAGCCGTTTGATAAAGATTTGAGTGCACGCCTGAACCGCGAAGTGCGGCTGGCGAATGACGCTAACTGTCTGGCAGTGTCGGAGGCCATTGACGGCGCGGCGGCCGGGGCCCAGACCGTCTTTGCCGTGATTATTGGCACCGGCTGCGGCGCGGGCGTGGCGTTCAATGGTCGCGCGCACATCGGCGGCAACGGCACGGCGGGCGAGTGGGGGCATAACCCCTTACCGTGGATGGACGAGGATGAACTCAAATACCGTGCCGAAGTGCCGTGCTACTGCGGCAAACAGGGCTGTATCGAGACATTTATTTCCGGCACCGGTTTTGCTACCGATTATCGTCGCCTGAGCGGTCAGCCGCTGAAAGGCAACGAGATTATGCGCCTGGTTGAAGAACACGACGCCGTTGCCGAACTGGCGTTGAGCCGCTACGAAATGCGTCTGGCGAAATCGCTGGCGCACGTCGTCAATATTCTTGACCCGGATGTGATCGTGCTGGGCGGTGGCATGAGCAACGTCGACCGGATATACACCACGGTCCCTAATCTGGTGAAACAGTGGGTCTTTGGCGGGGAATGCGAAACCCCGATCCGCAAAGCGGTACACGGTGATTCAAGTGGTGTGCGCGGTGCGGCGTGGTTATGGCCTAATTAATATGACAAGCCTGAAGGAAAACTTCAGGCTTTTTATTTGGCAAAGCAATCGCTCCGGACAGTAATATGTTTACATTGACTGCGTGTTAACATCTATATTGCATTTAAACACGATGAGATAGTCTTTGCAGTGAACCGTCGCCGTACTGGTCACCATTACACTTTTTTGCGACGGATTAACTGGAATAGATACGGACTTTGAGGTGCCAATATTGACACAGCCTTGTAATAATAAGGCCGCAATTGCTAAAGAAAGATAACATATTTTTTTCATTATAAGCCTCTCAAAATCTCGGTACGTTTTATCTGATATTCTTTGGCGTTAATAAGTTTTTGAGATTTTAACTTATCCAGTTCTTCCAGTCGGCTCGTCACAGTTGCGCTAACAACGGGTGTCGGGGCAGGCGTGACCAGTGATGCCGTTGCAGGCGTATTTTCCATTCCGCCAACCGGCGTCATCTCAAGATTCACTTTGCATGTAATGATAAAGAAAATATCTTTGCAGCGTGCGGTCGCATTTGTATCCACGACGATATGGTCAGCACCAGGTTGTGGCGTCACCTGAATAGTTTTAGTGGTGGATACCGTTGCACATCCAGCCAGAGCAATCGGTAATAGAACAGGAAGTAAATAGCGCATACGATCCTCAATAATGGTTGCTCCCAATAAGTGGAATAATATCCATAGGCCTGTGAAAGCCAGACAATAAGAAACAAGAAATCAACCACGAAGGAACGGTGGGTAATATGCGAGCAAGGAATGTCTTACAGGAGCGAATTAAGTCGCCATAGGTTAAATAATATTAAAAACGGCTTTTTGATCGTCGTCACATTTTTTGCGATTTGTAATAATCAGACATAAATCTGGGGCTGGGATGCAGCCCCAATCTTTAACCTCACTCCACCGCAAACTCCCGGTCTAGCTTGCTATACCCCAGCCCGTTAATTTTCTTCACTTTAATTTGTACCGGAATGCGCTCTTTCATTGCTTCGACGTGGCTGATGACGCCAATGGTTTTTCCCGTCGCGTTAAGGGCATCCAGCGCGTCCAGCGCCGTATCAAGCGTTTCGCTGTCGAGCGTGCCAAACCCTTCATCGAGGAATAGCGAATCGATACGCGTTTTATGGCTTACCAGGTCAGACAGCGCCAGCGCCAGCGCCAGACTCACCAGGAAGCTTTCACCACCGGAGAGTGTGCGTGTATCACGCACCGCATCGGCCTGCCAGGTATCGACCACTTCCAGCTCCAGCGCATCGCTGGCCTTGCGTTGCAACAGATAGCGTCCGTGCAGGCGGTTGAGCTGCTGATTTGCCAGCCACACCAGATTGTCGAGCGTCAGCCCCTGGGCAAATTTACGGAAACGATCGCCGGTACTGGAGCCGATGAGCGAATTCAGATATCCCCAGTCATCCGCCAGACGCGCGGCTTCTTCAATCTGCTGCATCAATCCTTGCTGATGAAGACGGTTATCGCTGTCCTGCTTGAGCTGCTGGCGGATTTCGCCCTGTCGGGTGGTGTTTTCGCGTAGCTGTTGGGCCAGATTTTGCAGCTGTGCCTGTAGCGTCTGCGCATCGCTTTCCAGTCCTTCCGGGCGTAGTACCTGGTGAGTTTGCACTCTTTGGCTGGCCTCTGTGGAGAGCGCTGTTGCCTGCTGGATCTGACTTTCCAGCGTTTGTTTCAGTTTTTCCAGATGCTGGAGAGTGTCGTTATCCAGCAGGGCGGCGAGGAAAGCCTCTCTGTCGACGAAGATGCTGGCTGTCAGTGCGGCGGAAAACTGCTTTTGCGACTCCAGCAACCGTTCGCTTTCCAGCCCTTCCTGCTGCTGTAAAGTGGCGAGCTGGCTTTGAAGAGAAACACACTGGTCATGGATTTCGCGCCAGTTATCAGGAATAGCCGGTTCCATTTCTGCCGTGTCAGTTGCAGGAAGGGTGTCGAGCAGCGGCGTCAGGACGTTTATTCGTTCCTGAATAGCCTGACTTTGTGTCTGTTTTTCCTGCCACTGGGCGGATTCGGTTTCACGTGCGGCCAGCCATGCCGCTTCTGCGCCTTCCTCAGGAACCGTCAGAGACAGCGCCAGCAGAGCCTTTTCCAGCGCCGTTCGGGCTGCCGCCTGCTGTTGCTGATACTGGCGATCCTGCTCTTCTTGTTCGTTAAGCTGGCTTTGCAGCGCCAGGCGCTGACTCAACTGATACAGCTGGCGCTCATAATGTTCCTGTTCGCTCAACCAAGGGGCAATATCTTCCTGAATATTCAGGGTGATATTCAGGGCCGCACACACCTCCTGCCACTCTTTAGTGAGCGCTTGCTCTTCCTGAGACAGCGACTGGCTCTCTGCATTTTCTCTCTGGATCTGCTGAGTCAGGGCATTGACCTGGCCCACAATGAGCAGACCCTCGTCTTTCAGATCGGCGACCTCTTTTGCCAGCCGATCGCGACGCTGCTGGTTGGCGCTCAGCTCCAGCGCCTGATAATCCGTGACCGCCGGATGGGTGACAGAACCACACAGTGGACAAGGCAGCCCGGCCTGCAGCAGCGCGCGCTCCGCTTCCAGACTTTTGATTTTCTCTTCCTGCTTGCAGAGCGTTTCAATGTCCTGGTAGTGCTGCTTTTTTTCTTTGTATTGCTGGCGACGCTGCTCCAGCGTGGTATTGAGTGCGGCCTGATCGGCCTGCGCTTTTAATACGCTTTCGCTGTTCTGTTTAAGTCGCTTTTGTAGCGGCTGATAGCGGGCTTGCAGCGCAGTGAGACGCTGGCGTGTGGCACGAGTCTGCGATTGTTTCTCCATCGCTGCGCCGACATCTTCCGCCGTCAGCGTCAGCGTGCTCTCCGGCAAGCTTCCCTGCTTTTGACGTAATTCCGCGATACGAACAGCGAGCGCAGCGCGCTGGTTTTTATCACGATTCAACTGAGCAAAGTGCGCACGCCAGCCGGCGATCTCCTGGCCCCACTGGCGAAAACGATCGTGTTCTGCCAGCCATTGCATCAGGGCGTGATGTTCAGCCTGTAGCTGCTCGCGAGTGTGTAGTGCGGTATGACGAATGCGTGAGCGCAACGCGATTCGGGTGAGTAAGCGAGTGTTTACTTCTGTAATTTGCTGCCTGGTCTGCGCCAGACGCGTGGTCTGCTCCTGCTGGCGTTCCCAGAGGGGGCGGAGTAGCGCGGCAGGTTGTGCCAGCTGTAACTTTGCCAGCTCTGGCGCGGCCTGGTTCAGCGCCGTTTGTGCCTGCTCCAGGGCTGCGGTTGCACGCTGCTGCTCGCGGAGCAGTTCGTCATGGCGCGTCAGCCACTGAAAATCCTGCGAACGGTATTGCTGTTCGCTGAGCAGGGTTTTCTCTTCGTCAGTAAGTACCTGCAAACCCTGTTGCAGCTGCTGTTGCTGCTCTTCGCTTAGAAGTACGACGCCTGCCGCCTGCGCTTCACGCATTTCCAGCTCGGTTCGCGCTGTTTTGTGCTTTTCAAACACCATTGCGGAGATTTGGCCGTAGATCTCCGTGCCAGTCAGCTCTTCTAAAAGCTCTGCACGCTCTTTGGGTTTCGCGTTGAGAAACGCCGCGAACTGCCCTTGCGACAGCAGCATCGAACGGGTAAACCGCCCATAGTCCAGCCCGGTCAGCGAGGCCGTGAGATCGAGTTTATCTTTTACCTTATCGGCGAGAATTTTGCCGTCTTCGCACTGGGCCAGTTCCACACGCGGTGCCTGTAAGTTCCCGTCCGGCTGGTTGCGGGCGCGATTCTGGCTCCAGAATGCGCGATAGGCCACGCCTTTCACTTCGAACTCCACTTCGGCGAGACACTCCGCCGTGTCGCGGGTCATCAGATCGTTTTGCGACTGCGAGACCGTATTCAGGCGTGGCGTCTCGTGATAAAGCGCCAGGCAGATGGCATCGAGCAGGGTGGTTTTTCCCGCACCGGTCGCACCGGTAATGGCGAACAGCCCGTTGCTGGCAAACGGCTCGGCGATGAAGTCGATTTTCCATTCACCCTTCAGGGAGTTGAGGTTTTTCAGACGCAGGCTGAGAATTTTCATGCGTTATTTTCCTCGTCATGCAGCGCGTGCAGGGTGTGGGTGAACAGTTCATTGAGGCGTTTGCGCTGCGCATCATCAATATCTTCCTGCGCCAGGCGACGTTCGAACACCTCCTCGACTTTTAACTCGCTGAGTGTTTCGCGCTGGGCGCTTAACAGAATTTTCTCGCGCTGTTCGCGGCTGCGGCGCACCAGCAACACTTCTACGGGCAGGTCTTCGGTCAGTGTCTGGATTTTGCGCTGCATGTCATGCAGATATTCATCGGTGCTGATTTCGATATCCAGCCACACGGGCGGGGACTGCTCTACGCCGCGCCACTGCTCAAGCTGCGCGGCGATGGCGTTCAAATCGCCCTTAAGCATCGCCAGCGGTTGCGTGACTGGAACGACCAGAGTCTCGACGGCGCTCAGTTTACCGTAGCTAAAGCTCACCAGATGGACGCTTTTTCCTTTTCCGGTTTCATCAAAGCTGAGGGAGATCGGCGAGCCGCAGTAGCGGATGTGTTCGCAGCCACCAATGACCTGTGCGCGGTGAATGTGTCCAAGAGCGATGTAATCGGCAGGGGGGAAATTTTGCGCCGGGAAGGCGTCCAGCGTACCGATGTAAATCTCGCGCACCGCGTCACTTTTGCTGGCGCCGACGGTGGTCAGATGCCCGGTAGCGATGACGGGCAGCGCCGCGTCGCCGCGCAGCGCGCAGGCATCCACGTATTGTTGCTGATAATAATCGGTGATCGCCTGTAACAGATGCTGCTGCTTTTCGCCGCCGGATAGCCCGGCCTGGCTCTGGACAATATCGCGCGGGCGCAAAAAAGGAATAGGGCAAAGCACGGCGCCCGGGGTGCCATCGCGTTTTTTCAGGATTTGTGGGGCATGTCCTGCGTTAGCCACTACAGTGGTATTCAGAAACGCGAGAATGTCGCGGGATTCGTTGAGCGTGGCGACGGAATCGTGGTTGCCCGCGACGATCACCAGATGGCAGCCCGTCTGCTGCAAATTCACCACGAAGCGGTTGTAGAGTTCTCGCGCATAGCTCGGCGGCTGCCCGGTGTCAAAAATGTCTCCGGCGACGATGATGGCGTCCACCTCCTGCGACTGCGCTGTCTCCAGCAGCCAGTTCAGGAAAGCCTCATGTTCGGCGGCACGACTTTTACTGTAAAAATTTTGACCCAGATGCCAGTCCGAGGTGTGAAGTATGCGCATAACAGTTCCGTGGCAAAAAAGAGTGAACGGGATTATACACTTCATCCTTCAGGCTGCCTCTGCGTTGGCTACATCTGCTCACCTTGATGCAACTTGAATGATTTTGTGTATCTAAGGTTCCTGTGGCTGGAAAATAACCGCTGTAATAAAACAACGGTTTGCCATTCATAGTGGAAATGTTTTTCATAAATCTGTCACAAATCTGACGCATAATGGCGCCGCATTCCAAACTAATACATTAATAAGACAGGGCAAAGTATGGCGAGACGTATTCTGGTCGTAGAAGATGAAGCTCCGATTCGCGAAATGGTGTGCTTCGTGCTCGAACAAAATGGCTTCCAGCCGGTTGAGGCGGAAGATTATGACAGCGCGGTGAATCAACTGAACGAACCCTGGCCCGATTTGATTCTGCTTGACTGGATGTTGCCCGGCGGTTCTGGCCTGCAATTTATCAAGCACATTAAACGCGAAGCGATGACCCGCGATATCCCGGTGGTCATGCTGACGGCGCGTGGTGAAGAAGAGGATCGCGTGCGCGGTCTGGAAACTGGCGCGGATGATTACATCACCAAGCCGTTCTCACCGAAAGAGCTGGTGGCACGTATTAAAGCCGTGATGCGCCGTATTTCACCGATGGCGGTGGAAGAGGTGATCGAAATGCAGGGCTTGAGCCTCGACCCAACCTCACATCGTGTCATGACTGGCGAAAACCCGCTGGACATGGGCCCGACAGAATTCAAACTTTTGCACTTCTTCATGACTCATCCGGAACGCGTTTACAGTCGCGAACAGTTGCTGAATAACGTCTGGGGGACTAACGTCTATGTCGAAGACAGAACGGTAGATGTGCATATTCGCCGCTTGCGTAAAGCGCTGGAACACAGCGGCCACGATCGTATGGTGCAGACGGTCCGCGGTACGGGTTATCGTTTTTCGACCCGTTTCTGAACAATGACAGGAGTGTGACGCGTGCTGGAACGTCTGTCATGGAAAAGGCTCGTTTTTGAACTGATCTTATGCTGTATCCCCGCCGCCATTTTGGGGGCGATTTTTGGTCATCTGCCGTGGTTTTTACTGGCGGCAGTAACCGGGCTATTGGTCTGGCATTTTTGGAATTTACTGCGTCTTTCCTGGTGGCTGTGGGTCGATCGCAGCATGACGCCACCGCCGGGAAGCGGCAGCTGGGAACCGCTGTTGTACGGCCTGCACCAGATGCAAATGCGTAATAAAAAGCGCCGTCGCGAGCTGGGAAGCCTGATCAAACGCTTTCGCAGCGGGGCGGAGTCGCTGCCAGATGCCGTCATTCTGACCACCGAAGAAGGGACCATTTTTTGGTGTAACGGCCTGGCGCAACAGCTGCTCGGACTGCGCTGGCCGGACGATAACGGCCAAAACATCCTGAACCTCCTGCGTTACCCTGAATTCACCCATTACCTGAAAAAACGCGACTTTACGCGCCCGCACAATCTGGTGCTGAACAATGGCCGACATCTTGAGATCCGCGTGATGCCCTATAGCGATCAGCAGTGGTTGATGGTGGCGCGCGATGTGACCCAGATGCACCAGCTTGAAGGCGCGAGGCGGAACTTCTTCGCCAACGTCAGCCATGAGCTGCGCACGCCGCTGACGGTGCTGCAAGGCTATCTCGAGATGATGCAGGAGCAGACGCTCGAGGGTGCGCCGCGCGAGAAAGCGCTGCACACCATGCGCGAACAGACCCATCGCATGGAAGGGCTGGTGAAACAGCTGCTGACGCTATCGAAAATTGAAGCTGCGCCGACGCTGGCGTTGAATGAAACGATCGACGTGCCGATGATGCTGCGAGTGGTGGAACGTGAAGCGCAGACGCTGAGCCATAAAAAACATCAGTTTACCTTTGAACTGGATAACAGTCTGAAGGTGCTGGGAAGCGAAGACCAGCTGCGCAGTGCGATATCAAACCTGGTGTATAACGCGGTGAACCATACGCCGGAGGGCACACATATTGTGGTGCGCTGGCAGCATGTCCCGACCGGCGCGGAGTTCAGCGTGGAAGATGATGGGCCGGGGATTGGTCCGGAGCATATTCCGCGTTTGACCGAGCGGTTTTATCGCGTGGATAAAGCACGCTCGCGGCAAACGGGGGGCAGCGGTCTTGGGCTGGCGATTGTGAAACATGCGGTGAATCATCACGACAGCCGCCTCGATATTCAGAGCACGCCGGGCAAAGGCACGCGGTTTAGTTTTGTTATCCCGGAACGTTTGATTGCCAAAAAAAGTGCCTGATTGCGCGTGTGTCAGCCTTCCTTTCCACAGGCCAGCGTTTGCTGGCCTGTTTGCTTTGCAGTCAAGCGAAACGCGAATGAATATTATACGGTTGTTGCTTTTTTGTTCGCATGATTAGCCATGAGTTTTTCTTAACCTTAGCGGATTGTTCTGGTCTGCATTTTCATGCTGGCATATTGTTCTGGTTTTCAGATCCCTCCTTGCCTTTAAACGTTATAAGCGTTTAAATTGCGCCCCATATACTGTCATACCGACTGTATTTGCGTGGTAAATCGAAAAACTATTCTTCGCCACGGCATGACGGGAGCATATCCCGCTGAAATTGAGTCAATTTTCCGCTGTATCATCCCATTTGGGATGGCGAAAATCTCAACGTTTTCAACACCACATCCACAGGCAGTAAGGTTCTATGACCCATCATTTAAAATCGCGTGACATCATCGCGCTGGGCTTTATGACTTTTGCGCTGTTCGTCGGCGCAGGTAACATCATTTTTCCTCCTATGGTTGGCTTGCAGGCGGGTGAACACGTCTGGACGGCAGCTATTGGCTTCCTGATTACTGCGGTCGGTCTACCGGTTCTGACCGTCGTGGCGCTGGCGAAAGTCGGTGGCGGCGTCGATAGTCTCAGCACCCCGATCGGTAAAGTGGCGGGTATTCTGCTGGCGACGGTCTGCTATCTGGCGGTCGGCCCGCTGTTTGCGACCCCGCGTACTGCAACCGTCTCTTTTGAAGTCGGGATTGCTCCGCTAACCGGCGACGGCGCGCTGCCGCTGCTGATTTATAGCCTGGTTTATTTCGCGCTGGTGATTCTGGTCTCCCTCTATCCGGGCAAACTGCTGGATACCGTGGGCAACTTCCTGGCACCGATGAAAATTCTGGCGCTGATCGTGCTGGCCGTGGCGGCCATCATGTGGCCGGCGGGTCCTATCAGCGAATCGCTGGACGCCTACAAAACGGCGGCATTCTCCAACGGTTTCGTGAATGGCTATCTGACTATGGACACTATGGGCGCGATGGTCTTTGGTATCGTCATCGTTAACGCCGCGCGTTCTCGCGGTGTGACCGAAGCGCGCCTGCTGACCCGCTACACCATCTGGGCTGGCCTGATGGCCGGTGTCGGACTGACGCTGCTGTATCTGGCGCTGTTCCGCCTGGGTTCTGATAGCGCGACGCTGGTCGACCAAAATGCGAACGGTGCGGCGATTTTGCATGCTTACGTTCAGCACACCTTTGGCGGTGCGGGTAGCTTCCTGCTGGCAGTGCTGATTTTCCTGGCCTGTCTGGTGACCGCGGTTGGCCTGACCTGCGCCTGTGCTGAGTTCTTCGCTCAGTATGTTCCGCTGTCCTACCGCACGCTGGTGTTCATCCTCGGCGGCTTCTCGATGGCGGTCTCTAACCTCGGTCTGAGCCACCTGATTCAGGTCTCTATCCCGGTGCTGACCGCGATTTATCCGCCGTGTATTGTGCTGGTGGTGCTGAGCTTTACCCGTCCGTGGTGGAATAATTCCTCGCGAATTATTGCCCCAACGATGTTTATCAGCCTGCTTTTTGGTATCCTTGACGGGATTAAAGCATCCGCCTTCAGTGGGATCCTGCCTGACTGGACACAGCGTCTGCCGCTGTCAGAGCAAGGCCTGGCCTGGTTAATGCCAACCGTTGTTGCGATGGTTCTGGCGATTATCTGGGACCGTGCAGCAGGGCGTCAGGTCACTTCCAGCGCGCATTAATCAACGACAAATTGTTTAACCACGGGGCTTATGGCCCCGTGGTTTTTTGTTTTTTTCGAGTTGAATGGCAAGATTTAAATGGAAAGCACGAACAAACTGAAACGTGGGCTAAGCACCCGCCACATTCGCTTTATGGCGCTTGGCTCGGCAATCGGGACAGGCCTTTTTTATGGCTCGGCAGATGCCATTAAAATGGCCGGACCCAGCGTCCTGCTGGCTTACATCATCGGCGGCGTCGCGGCCTATATCATCATGCGCGCGCTGGGCGAAATGTCGGTACACAATCCGTCAGCCAGCTCTTTCTCGCGCTATGCTCAGGAAAACCTTGGCCCGCTGGCGGGCTACATCACTGGCTGGACCTACTGCTTTGAAATCCTGATCGTGGCGATAGCCGACGTGACGGCGTTTGGCATCTACATGGGCGTCTGGTTCCCGCTGGTGCCGCACTGGATATGGGTGCTGAGCGTGGTGCTGATCATCTGCGCCGTCAACCTGATGAGCGTCAAGGTGTTCGGTGAACTGGAGTTCTGGTTCTCCTTCTTCAAAGTCGCAACCATCATCATCATGATTGTGGCCGGTTTTGGCATCATCATCTGGGGGATTGGCAACGGCGGGCAACCGACCGGGATCCATAACCTGTGGAGCAACGGTGGGTTCTTCAGTAATGGCTGGCTCGGGATGGTAATGTCGCTGCAGATGGTGATGTTTGCCTACGGCGGAATCGAAATCATCGGCATCACAGCGGGTGAAGCGAAAGACCCGGAGAAATCCATTCCGCGCGCCATCAACTCCGTACCGATGCGTATTCTGGTGTTCTATGTGGGCACCCTGTTTGTGATTATGTCCATCTATCCGTGGAACCAGGTGGGGACCAGCGGCAGCCCGTTCGTGCTGACTTTCCAGCATCTGGGCATTGCCTTTGCTGCCAGTATCCTCAACTTTGTGGTGTTGACCGCCTCGTTCTCCGCCATTAACAGCGATGTGTTCGGCGTGGGCCGTATGCTGCACGGCATGGTAGAGCAGGGCAACGCGCCGAAAGTGTTCGCCAAAACCTCGCGTCGCGGCACGCCGTGGGTGACGGTGATGGTGATGACTGTCGCGCTGCTGCTCTCGGTGTATCTGAACTACATCATGCCGGAAAACGTCTTCCTGGTGATTGCGTCACTGGCGACTTTTGCGACCGTCTGGGTGTGGATCATGATTCTGGTGTCGCAGATTGCGTTCCGTCGTCGTCTACCGCCGGAAGAGGTGAAAGCGCTGAAGTTTAAAGTGCCGGGCGGTGTCCCGACCACGGTCGTCGGCCTGATCTTCCTGGTCTTTATTATCGGTCTGATTGGCTATCATCCAGACACGCGCATCTCCCTGTACGTGGGCTTTGCGTGGATCGTCCTGTTGCTGATCGGCTGGGCGTTTAAGCGCCGCCGCGAGCGTCAGCTGGCTGAAGCGCAGTAATCCCTTCTTTTCCCTCTCCCTGTGGGAGAGGGTCAAGGTGAGGGCATCGGGCTGCACCGATCCCTCCTCCCTCCACCTCATCCCCCAATAAACCTTTTCATGATGAGTTATCCTCCACTACGCTGTGGCAAGGTGGCCTCAATTTCATCAAAGGGGATTCGTGATGTTGAACGCCTGGCACCTTCCGGTTGCCCCATTTGTTAAGCAAAACAAAGACAATTTAGTGATTACGCTCTGGCTGACAGGAGAAAATCAGCCGGAGCGCGTCATGCTGCGCGCCGAAGTGGATAACGAAGAGACGGCGCTGACGATGCACAAACTGCGCAGTCAGCCGCAGCCAGGCGTCACCGCCTGGCGGGCGACTATCGATCTGTCTCAGGGGCAGGCACGTCGACGTTACAGCTTTAAGCTGCTGTGGAATAACCGCCAGCTGTGGTTTACCCCGCAGGGCTTTAGCCGTTTTCCTCCTGCGCGGCTCGAGCAGTTCGCCGTCGATTACCCGGACCACGGCCCGCAGTGGGTCAACGATCAGGTCTTCTATCAGATCTTCCCCGATCGCTTTGCCCGAAGCCAGCAGCGCACGACGCAGCAGGATCAGGTTTATTACCACCATGCGGCAGGCCACGACATTATCCGTAAAACCTGGGACGAACCGCTGACGGCGCAGGCGGGCGGCTCGACGTTTTACGGCGGCGATCTCGATGGGATCAGCGAAAAACTGCCGTACCTGAAAAAGCTGGGTGTGACGGCGCTGTACCTGAATCCGGTGTTTAAGGCCCCGAGCGTACACAAATACGATACCGAAGATTATCGCCATGTCGACGGGCAGTTTGGCGGCGATGAGGCCTTGCTGCGTCTGCGGGAAAACACCCGCCGCGAGGGGATGCGCCTGATCCTCGACGGCGTGTTTAACCACAGCGGGGATTCTCACGCCTGGTTTGACCGGCATAACCGCGCCACCGGTGGGGCCTGTCACAATCCTGAATCCGCCCAGCGCGACTGGTACAGTTTTAACGAAGAGGGCCGGGCGCTCGACTGGCTCGGTTATCCCAGCCTGCCGAAACTCGATTTTCAGTCTCCGACGCTGGTGGAGGAGATTTACGGCGGGGAAGACAGCATCGTTCGCCACTGGCTGAAAGCGCCGTGGAACATGGACGGCTGGCGGCTAGACGTGGTGCATATGCTCGGTGAAGCGGGTGGCGCGCGAAACAATCTTCAGCACGTGACCGGCATCACTCAGGCAGCAAAAGCTGCAAAGCCCGACGCCTTTGTGTTCGGCGAGCATTTTGGCGATGCGCGTCAATGGCTTCAGGCCGATGCAGAAGATGCCTCGATGAACTATCGTGGGTTTACCTTCCCAGTGTGGGGTTTCCTCGCGAATACTGATATCTCTTACGATCCGCAGCACATCGATGCGGAAACCTGCATGGCGTGGATGGACAACTATCGCGCCAGCCTGTCGCATCAGCAGCAGCTGCGGATGTTTAACCAGCTCGACAGCCACGATACCGCGCGCTTTAAATCCCTGTTGGGCAAAGACGTGGCGCGCTTGCCGCTGGCCGTCACCTGGCTCTTTACCTGGCCGGGCGTGCCGTGCATTTATTACGGCGACGAAGTGGGGCTGGACGGCAACAACGATCCGTTCTGCCGCAAGACTTTCCCGTGGGAGAGCGAGAAGCAGGACAAAAACCTGCTGGCGCTGTATCAACGTCTGGCGAAATTGCGTAAGCATAATCAGGCGCTGCGCTACGGTGGTTGTCAGGTGGTCTATGCGCACAATCATGTGGTGGTGTTTGCCCGCGTCTATAACCAGCAGCGCGTGCTGGTGGCGATCAACCGTGGCGAAGCCTGTGAAGTGGTGCTCGATGATTCCCCACTGCTCAATCTCCAGACCTGGCAGTTGAAAGAGGGTAAAGGCGATATACAGGAAGGCGTGCTGTCGCTGCCTGCGATTTCCGCCTCCATCTGGTTCGGTAATTAACGCTTTTCTGCAACGGGCATTTGCCGCTCGTTGCAGAATATTCCCGCATGTTGTTCTGTTTAATTAAACAGAGCGGACAAATATCTTTAATATCCCGTCAATCAATACTCGCTATACTCAATTTGCTTTATCAGTCAGGGCCCGACCTCATATAGCACACATTTAGTTTTCTTTTAACATCTTGATTAAAAGGTACATTTATGTCTATCCGCGAACTGATTGACCCATCAAACTCGACGCTTATTTTTATCGACCACCAGCCGCAAATGTCTTTTGGCGTGGCGAATATTGACCGCCAACTCCTTAAGAATAATACGGTTGCGTTGGCGAAAGCGGGCAAAATATTTGATGTGCCGGTTATCTATACCTCGGTCGAAACAAAAAGTTTTAGCGGTTATATCTGGCCGGAATTACTGGCGGTTCACCCGGATGTGAAGCCGATTGAACGCACCTCGATGAACTCCTGGGAAGATGATGCGTTTGTTGCGGCGGTTAAAGCAACGGGCCGCAAAAAACTCATCATCTCGGCCCTGTGGACCGAAGTGTGCCTGACCTTCCCGGCGCTGATGGCGCTGGACGAAGGGTTCGAAGTCTACGTGGTGACCGACACCTCCGGCGGCACTTCTGTGGATGCCCACGAACGCTCCATCGACCGCATGGTGCAGGCTGGTGCGGTTCCGGTGACCTGGCAGCAGGTGCTGCTGGAGTACCAGCGCGACTGGTCTCGCAAAGAGACTTACGACGCGGTGATGGATCTGGTGCGTGAGCACAGCGGCGCTTACGGGATGGGCGTCGATTATGCCTATACCCTGGTTCACGGCGCGCCTGAGCGTAAAGCCTAACCCTCCCGGCGGGTCGATTTGACCCGCCATTTTCATCAGACCTGGACATCCTCATGGCGCAAAATTCACATGTGACGCTGGTGATCACCCATACCTTGCTGGCAGGACAGGCGGCGCGATACGAACAGTGGCTCGGCAAAATCATGCCCGTTGCCGCGGAATTCCCCGGACATCTTGGCGCGAATGTCATTCGCCCGACAGAAGGACAGAATCTGTGGACGGTCATCATTCGCTTCGACACCATCGAGCATTTATACGCCTGGACGCAGTCCGACACGCGTTCGGTACTGGTGAAGGAAATTGAACCGCTGCTGGCCGAAGGGGATAAAACGGAAGTGCGCACCGAGGCCGCGTTCTGGTTTACGCCGCCGGAAACGCACGTGCGTAAACCCAAGCAGTGGAAACAGTTTCTGGTCACGCTGATGGTTATTTTCCCCAGCACGCTGGTGGTGCCGCAACTCACCGGGGCGTTACTTCCAGGCCTGAAAGGGTCTCTTTTCCTGCATTTGATTAACGATGCTTGTGTGGTCGCGCTGGTGGTCTGGCTGTGGATGCCCATCGTGACCCGCCTGTTCGCCGGGTGGCTGAAAAAAGCCTGACCGGCTCAAAGGAGTACGTTATGTCTCAAACTGCCACACTGATCTTAACCAAAGGTCAGATCTACACCCTGGATCGTGAAAACCCGCTCACCGAGGCGGTGGCAATCGCCAACGGCAAGATCCTCGCCACCGGCAATCACGATCGGGTGATGAGTTATGCCACCGAAGGCACGCAAATTGTCGATCTGAAAGGGAGTACGGTGATTCCTGGACTCAACGATTCGCACCTGCACCTGATTCGTGGTGGGCTGAATTACAACCTCGAACTACGCTGGGAAGGCGTACCGTCCCTGGCCGATGCCCTGAGGATGCTTAAAGAGCAGGCCGACCGGACCCCGACGCCCCAGTGGGTGCGCGTGGTCGGCGGCTGGAGTGAATTTCAGTTTGCCGAACGGCGGATGCCCACGATTCAGGAGCTAAATGAAGCCGCGCCGGACACGCCGGTGTTTGTACTGCATCTCTACGATCGCGCGCTGCTCAACCGCGCGGCGCTGAAAGCCGTCGGCTACACCAAAGAGACGCCGAACCCACCGGGCGGCGAGATCGTGCGGGACAACAACGGCAACCCGACCGGGATGCTGATCGCCAAACCGAACGCGATGATCCTCTATTCGACGCTGGCGAAAGGGCCGAAGCTGCCGCTGGAACAGCAGGTGAACTCGACGCGCCAGTTTATGCGCGAGCTTAACCGCTTAGGGCTAACCAGCGCGATTGATGCGGGCGGCGGTTTCCAGAATTACCCGGAAGATTACGAAATCATCGAAGAGCTGCATGCCAAAGAGCAGATGACGATCCGCATCGCCTACAACCTCTTCACCCAGCGGCCGAAGCAGGAGCTGGAAGATTTCGAGCGCTGGACCGATATGCTCAAACCGGGGCAGGGGACTGACTTCTATCGCGCCAACGGGGCGGGTGAAATGCTGGTCTTCTCGGCGGCGGATTTTGAAGACTTCCTCCAGCCGCGCCCGGATCTGCCGGAAGGGATGGAAGACGAGCTGGAACGCGTGGTGCGTCATCTGGTGGAGCAGCGCTGGCCGTTCCGTCTGCATGCGACGTACGACGAGTCCATCAGCCGGATGCTGGACGTGTTCGAGAAAGTGAACCGCGATATTCCGTTTAACGGCCTGCACTGGTTCTTCGATCACGCTGAAACCATCACTGAGCGCAATATTGAGCGCGTCAAAGCGCTGGGTGGCGGCATTGCGGTGCAGCATCGCATGGCGTTCCAGGGTGAGTATTTTGTCGATCGTTACGGTAAAGAGGCGGTGAAACACACGCCGCCGGTGGCGAAAATGCTGGAGCTGGATGTGCCGGTAGGTTTAGGCACCGATGCCACCCGCGTGGCGAGCTACAATCCGTGGACCGCGCTGTACTGGCTGGTTTCCGGTCGCACTGTTGGCGGATTGTCGATGTATGACGACAGCAACCGCCTGCCACGTGATATCGCACTGGAACTGTGGACGGCGGGCAGCGCGTGGTTCTCCAGCGAGCAGGGCAAGAAAGGACGCATCGTCGAAGGGCAGCTCGCGGATCTGGTGGTGTTGTCGAAAGATTACTTCAGCGTGGCGGAAGAGGAGATCAAAGGCATTGAGTCGGTGTTGACGGTGGTGGGCGGGAAAGTGGTGTACGCCGCCGGGCAGTTTAGCCCGCTGTCGCCGCCGCCGATCCCTGTTCTGCCCGAGTGGTCACCGGTGGTGAAGGTGCCGGGGCATTATCGCTCTGCGCCGCCGGTTGCCTCAAATGTCGGTGCTGTAGTGCAGATGCATCAGTGCATCGGTAGCTGCGGTGTGCATGGGCATCAGCACGGCATTGCTCGCCAGTCTGGCATTCCGGTGTCGGACGACCAGGCGTTCTGGGGCGTACTGGGATGTTCGTGTTTCGCGTTTTAACGTGACAATTCGCGGTTTTGTAGGCCGGGTAAGGCGAAGCCGCCACCTGGCGCAAGGGCGGGATTGGTGCGGCCTGGTGCCCTCACCCCAACCCTCTCCCACGGGGAGAGGGAGATACAAAAAAGGCTCGCATTTGCGAGCCTTTTATCATCCGTTGCCGATTACAGGCTGGATACGTTCTCAGACAGGTATTTAGCCACGCCGTCCGGAGACGCGTTCATGCCTTCTTTCCCTTTTTCCCACTGAGCCGGGCACACTTCGCCGTGCTCTTCGTGGAATTGCAGCGCGTCAACCATGCGCAGCATTTCGTCAACGTTACGGCCCAGTGGCAGATCGTTTACTACCTGGTGACGCACGATGCCGTTCGCGTCGATCAGGAAGGAGCCGCGCAGTGCCACGCCAGCGTCCGGGTGTTCGATACCGTATGCCTGCTGGATTTCACGTTTGATGTCCGCAACCATTGCGTATTTCACTGCACCGATGCCGCCTTTGTCGACAGGGGTGTTACGCCATGCGTTGTGTACAAATTCGGAGTCGAAGGAAACACCGACAACTTCAACGCCACGTTTCTGGAATTCTTCGTAACGTTTGTCGAATGCGATCAGTTCTGATGGGCAAACGAAGGTGAAGTCCATTGGCCAGAAGAACAGAACGGTAGCTTTACCGTTGGTGTGCTGTTTGAAGTTGAAGTTCTCAACGATTTCACCGTTACCGAGAACGGCAGCAGCTGTAAAATCCGGAGCCGGACGAGTGACCAGAACCATGTGATTCTCCTGTAGTTACTGAGGTTATTTGGAACGCAACGCGGGCCAGTATAGAGAGTGTTCAGGGTTAAGACAAAGAGGCACGGGCAATCGTTCAGCCAGTTTTTACCTATCAATCACACTTCTATTAAAGTTGTTTGTTTTTCGCCTGCGCCATCATACGCGGATAGAACTGCCAGAAGCGAGCTTCCAGTGCATCATAATGGGTATCCAGATCCTGCCAGGAGTCGCGCAGGGCATCGAGTCGCGGACGACGACTGGCCATGCCGTTCAGCACCCGCTGGATAAACTCCATATCGCGATAGCGCTCAAGCCAGCGTTCAGACCACAGATAATCATTCAGATTCACAAAGCGCGGCGGCGACTCCGGCAAAATTAACGCTACCTGCGAATGGGCATAGCGGACAAATTCCGCTAGAGGCATGTCTGGCGACAGTTGCGCCCAATGGCGAGACAGAAAGTGATCCCACATCACATCCAGCGTAATGGGTGCGACGCGCCGCGTTTCGGGACGAAACCACGCTTTGGCTTCTTTCACTTCCGGTAGGTTATCGGTCAATACATCAATGCGACGATGCATGAAAATACCGTCCACCACCTCGGCAGAATAGTCGTCTGCCGGGTTGCCGCGAACAAAATCGGCCAGCAAATTACCGGAAAGTGAGCTGTCAGCGAGGTGGGCGAGGTGCAGGTGAGCGAGAAAATTCATGCGTTTTGGTATCCGGATACGGCTAGTTGTTGCAGCAAAGAGGTGTGAGCACTAGACTAAGCCGCCTGTTTTTAAGTCACGAGTATAAGTCATGCGCGTCGCCGATTTCTCCTTTGAATTACCTGAATCCCTGATTGCCCACTATCCGCAGCCGGAGCGCAGTGGTTGCCGCTTGCTGTCACTGGACGGGCCAACGGGCGCGCTGACGCACGGTACTTTCACCGATTTGCTCGACAAGCTCAACCCTGGCGATCTGCTGGTCTTTAACAATACCCGCGTGATCCCGGCGCGTCTGTTTGGCCGTAAAGCCAGCGGCGGCAAGATTGAAGTGCTGGTTGAGCGCATGCTCGATGACAAACGTATTTTGGCACATATTCGCGCCTCCAAAGCGCCAAAGCCGGGTGCGGAACTGCTGCTGGGCGATGATGAAAGCATCAACGCGACGATGACGGCCCGCCACGGCGCGCTGTTTGAAGTCGAGTTTAATGATGAACGCCCGGTGCTGGATATTCTGAATGCTATCGGCCACATGCCGCTGCCGCCGTATATCGACCGCCCGGATGAAGATGCTGACCGCGAGCTGTATCAGACGGTCTACAGCGAAAAACCAGGCGCTGTCGCGGCACCGACCGCCGGTCTGCACTTTGATGAACCGCTGTTGGAAAAACTGCGTGAGAAAGGCATCGAGATGGCGTTTGTGACGCTGCACGTCGGCGCGGGGACCTTCCAGCCGGTGCGCGTAGACTCTATCGAAGATCACATCATGCACTCCGAATATGCCGAAGTGCCGCAAGAGGTGGTTGACGCAGTACTGGCGGCGAAAGCGCGCAACAGCCGTGTGATTGCCGTCGGCACCACGTCCGTTCGATCGCTTGAGAGCGCAGCGCAGGCGGCAAAAACTGACCTGATCGAGCCCTTCTTCGGTGACACGCAGATCTTCATCTATCCAGGTTATCAATACAAAGTGATTGATGCGCTGGTGACCAACTTCCATCTGCCTGAATCGACTTTGATTATGCTGGTGTCGGCATTTGCCGGTTATCAGAACACCATGAATGCCTATAAGGCTGCGGTAGAACAAAATTATCGCTTTTTTAGTTACGGTGACGCGATGTTTATCACGTACAATCCGTCCGCTATTCAGGAACGCGTTGGGGAATAACTTCCGCTACGCTTGGTTTACACGTCGGACTGTTTTTCTGACGCGGGAGAAAAAATGAAATTTGAACTCGATACCACCGACGGACGCGCTCGCCGTGGCCGCCTGGTGTTTGATCGCGGCGTCGTTGAAACGCCAGCATTTATGCCTGTCGGCACCTACGGCACCGTAAAAGGGATGACGCCGGAAGAAGTTGAAGCCACTGGCGCACAGATTATCCTCGGTAACACCTTCCACCTGTGGCTGCGCCCAGGCCAGGAAGTGATGAAACTGCACGGCGATCTGCATGATTTCATGCAGTGGAAAGGCCCGATCCTCACCGATTCCGGCGGCTTCCAGGTGTTCAGCCTCGGTGATATTCGTAAGATCACCGAACAGGGCGTGCACTTCCGTAACCCGATCAACGGCGATCCGATCTTCCTCGATCCTGAAAAATCCATGGAAATTCAGTACGATCTCGGCTCAGAAATCGTGATGATCTTCGACGAATGTACGCCATATCCTGCGGACTGGGATTACGCGAAGCGTTCGATGGAGATGTCATTGCGTTGGGCGAAACGTAGCCGTGACCGTTTTGACGGCCTTGAAAACAAAAATGCACTGTTCGGTATTATTCAGGGCAGCGTTTACGAAGATTTACGTGATATCTCTGTTAAAGGTCTGGTAGAGATAGGTTTTGATGGCTACGCTGTCGGCGGTTTGGCTGTGGGTGAGCCGAAGGAAGACATGCACCGTATTCTGGAGCATGTTTGCCCGCAAATCCCAGAGGATAAACCACGATACCTGATGGGTGTGGGTAAACCAGAGGATCTGGTAGAAGGCGTGCGTCGTGGCATCGATATGTTCGACTGCGTCATGCCGACCCGCAACGCGCGTAACGGCCACCTGTTTGTGACCGATGGTGTGGTGAAAATCCGTAACGCGAAGCATAAAAATGACACCAGCACGCTTGATGCCGAGTGTGATTGCTATACCTGTCGTCATTATTCTCGCGCGTATCTGTATCATCTTGATCGTTGCAATGAGATTTTAGGCGCGCGTCTCAATACCATTCATAACCTTCGTTATTATCAGCGTTTAATGGCTGGTTTACGTAAGGCTATCGAAGAGGGTAAATTAGAGAGCTTCGTGACTGATTTTTACCAACGTCAGGGTCGTGATGTTCCACCTTTGAACGTTGACTAATTTAATAATGAGGGAATTTGAATGAGCTTTTTTATTTCTGATGCGGTAGCAGCAACTGGCGCACCGTCGCAGGGCAGCCCGATGTCTCTGATTCTGATGCTGGTGGTGTTTGGTCTGATCTTCTATTTCATGATCCTGCGTCCACAGCAGAAACGCACCAAAGAACACAAAAACCTGATGAGCTCCATCGCGAAAGGCGATGAAGTGCTGACGAGTGGCGGTCTGGTGGGTCGCGTGACGAAAGTGGCTGAAACCGGCTACATCTCTATCGCGCTGAACGATACCACTGAAGTGGTTATCAAACGTGACTTCGTTGCTGCCGTACTGCCGAAAGGCACGATGAAGGCGCTGTAATCTAACTTTTCCCATAGGGAACTGCCGTGTTAAACCGTTATCCTTTGTGGAAGTACATCATGCTGGTCGTCGTGATTATCGTCGGCCTGCTGTACGCACTTCCCAACCTGTATGGTGAGGATCCGGCCGTTCAAATCACTGGCGCGCGCGGTGTCGCCGCCAGTGAGCAAACGCTGATCCAGGTCCAGAAAACGTTACAAGAAGAAAAAATTACCGCTAAGTCTGTGGCACTGGAAGAGGGCGCAATTCTTGCTCGCTTCGACACCACCGACACGCAGCTCCGCGCACGTGAAGCGCTGATGGGCGTGCTGGGTGACAAATATGTCGTGGCGTTAAACCTTGCTCCTGCAACCCCGCGTTGGTTAGCCTCCATCAATGCAGAGCCGATGAAACTCGGTCTTGATCTGCGTGGCGGCGTTCACTTCCTGATGGAAGTGGATATGGATACCGCGCTCGGCAAGCTGCAGGAACAGAACATTGATAGCCTGCGCAGCGATCTGCGTGAAAAAAGCATTCCTTACACTACCGTGCGTAAGGAAGATAACTACGGTCTGAGCATTACGTTCCGTGACGCCACGGCGCGCGATCAGGCAGTGGATTATCTGACTGCTCGTCACCGCGATCTGGTGATTTCTCGCCAGGGTAGCAATCAGCTGCGTGCGGTCATGACCGATCAACGTCTGAGCGAAGCGCGTGAATATGCGGTTCAGCAGAACATCAACATCCTGCGTAACCGTGTGAACCAACTGGGTGTTGCTGAGCCACTGGTGCAGCGTCAGGGTGCTGACCGTATCGTGGTTGAGCTGCCGGGTATTCAGGATACCGCGCGTGCCAAAGAGATTTTGGGTGCGACGGCAACGCTGGAATTCCGTCTGGTGAACACCAATGTGGATCAATCCGCAGCGGCGTCCGGGCGTGTACCGGGTGATTCCGAAGTGAAACAGACCCGTGAAGGCCAGCCAGTTGTGCTGTACAAACGCGTGATTCTGACCGGTGACCATATCACCGACTCCACTTCCAACCAGGATGAATACAATCAGCCGCAGGTTAACATCTCGCTTGATAGCGCAGGTGGTAACATCATGTCCAACTTCACGAAGGATAACATCGGTAAACCGATGGCGACCCTGTTCGTGGAGTACAAAGACAGCGGTAAAAAAGATGCCAACGGTCGTGCGATTCTGGTGAAAGAGGAAGAGGTGATTAACATCGCCAACATCCAGTCTCGCCTGGGTAACAGCTTCCGTATTACCGGTATCAACAACCCGAACGAAGCGCGTCAGCTCTCTCTGCTGCTGCGTGCCGGTGCGCTGATTGCGCCAATTCAGATTGTTGAAGAACGCACCATTGGTCCTACTCTGGGTATGCAAAACATCACTCAGGGCCTGGAAGCGTGTCTGGCTGGTCTGGCGGTATCCATTATCTTCATGCTGTTCTTCTATAAGAAGTTTGGCCTGATTGCGACCTCCGCGCTGCTGGCAAACCTGGTGTTGATCATCGGGATTATGTCTCTGCTGCCAGGGGCGACGCTGACTATGCCGGGTATTGCGGGTATCGTTCTAACCCTTGCGGTGGCGGTCGACGCCAACGTATTGATAAACGAACGTATCAAAGAAGAACTGAGCAATGGTCGCTCCGTACAACAGGCGATTGATGAAGGCTATAAAGGCGCTTTCAGCTCCATCTTCGATGCGAACGTAACAACACTGATTAAGGTTCTGATCCTGTACGCAGTGGGTACCGGCGCGATCAAAGGCTTTGCTATCACTACCGGTATCGGTGTGGCAACGTCGATGTTTACCGCTATTGTCGGCACCCGTGCCATCGTGAACCTGCTGTATGGCGGCAAGCGCGTCAAAAAGCTGTCTATCTGAGGAGTGCGTTGTGGCACAGGAATATACTGTTGAACAATTGAACCACGGCCGTAAAGTCTGGGACTTTATGCGCTGGGACTACTGGGCCTTCGGCATTTCAGGTTTCCTCCTGATTCTGTCGATTGTCATTATCGGTGTCCGTGGGTTTAACTGGGGTCTGGATTTCACCGGTGGTACGGTGATTGAAATCTCTCTGGAAAAACCGATTGATATGGACCATATGCGCGAATCCCTGCAGAAAGCGGGCTTCGAAGAGCCGCTGCTGCAGAACTTCGGCAGCAGCCGCGACATCATGGTGCGTATGCCTCCGGTTCACGATGCCAATGGCAGCCAGGAGCTGGGCAGCAAAGTTGTTAAGGTCATTAACGACACCACCAGCCAGGAAGCTACGGTTAAGCGTATTGAATTCGTTGGCCCAAGCGTAGGTGCGGATCTGGCTCAAAACGGTGCGATGGCACTGATGGCGGCGTTGATCTCAATCCTGGTATACGTTGGTTTCCGCTTCGAATGGCGTCTGGCGGCGGGTGTGGTTATCGCCCTGGCGCACGACGTGGTCATTACGATGGGCGTGCTGTCGCTGTTCCATATTGAGGTTGACCTGACTATCGTGGCATCGTTGATGTCGGTTATCGGTTACTCACTGAACGACAGCATCGTGGTCTCTGACCGTATTCGTGAAAACTTCCGTAAGATTCGTCGCGGTACGCCGTACGAAATCTTTAACGTGTCGTTGACCCAAACGTTGCACCGTACGTTGATCACCTCCGGGACAACCTTAATGGTTATCCTGATGCTGTTCCTGTTTGGCGGCCCGGTTCTGGAAGGCTTCTCGCTGACCATGCTAATCGGTGTGTCCATCGGTACAGCGTCCTCTATCTACGTCGCGTCCGCGCTGGCGTTGAAACTGGGCATGAAGCGTGAGCATCTGCTGCAGCAGAAAGTTGAAAAGGAAGGGGCGGATCAGCCATCCATCCTGCCGTAACGGCAACAGCATTCTGATTACGGAATCCCGGTCGCAAGGCCGGGATTTTTTTATTACAGATCCGGCCAATTTGGTTACTCTCCTTGTAGACGTCAAACGACATGGAGTATTGCCGATGGTCACCCTCTCTTCTGTTCCCCAGCCTGCCGTCTGGCACGGCGTTCCTTCTGTAATTCTGAGTGACGAAACCCTGCTTCAACGTAAAGCAAAAGTGCTGAGCAATATGCGCCAGCTTGGGCTTGATACGCTGATTGTCTACGCTGACAAAGAGCACGGCGGCAACTTTGAGTATCTCACGGGTTTTATCCCCCGCTTTGAAGAAGCGCTGCTGGTGCTGCATTCGACGGGCGAAGCTGTTCTGGTGCTGGGGAATGAAAACCTGAAGCTCGCTGCCCACGCGCGACTCGAGAATCGCGTTGTCCACGCGCCGTGGTTCTCACTGCCTAATCAGCCGATGAACAATCAAAAATCGCTGCCGGAACTGCTGACAGAAGCGGGCGTGACGGCGGGTAAAACGCTAGGGCTGGCGGGCTGGAAGCTGTTTACGGGCGTGGGCGATGATGTGAACCAGATGTTTGATTTACCGGCCTTTATCGTCGATGCGATTCGCCAGGCGGGTGAGGGAACGCTGCAACTGCGTAATGCTACCGGCATTTTTATCGACCCTGACGGCGGAGCCCGCACAACCAACTCTGCCAATGAAATCGCGCACTACGAATATGGCGCGAACCTGGCTTCCACGGCGATCCTCACGGCGCTAAACGCCATCGCACCCGGTAAAACCGAAAAAGAGATCGCTTCTCTGCTGGCGGCAGAAGGTCAGCCGAACACTGTGGTGACGATCGCGGCGACAGGCGATCGCTTCGCCCACGCCAATCTCTACCCCAGCGACAAGGTCATTCAACGCGGGGACAAATTCTCGCTCACCACCAGCTACAAAGGCGGTTTAAGCAGCCGGGCGGCTTACGTCGTGGCGGATGCATCGGAGCTTGCGCCCGCGGTAGCGGACTATCTCGACGTGGTGGCAAAACCCTATTTTAGTGCGGTGGTCGCCTGGCTTGAACATCTGCATATCGGGATGCGCGGGGGGGAGATGTATGACCTGATCGAACGGTTTTTGCCAAAAGCGGAATATCACTGGCACCTGAATCCAGGGCATCTGGTGGCGGATGAAGAGTGGCTCTGCTCGCCGATTGGCCCGAAATCAGACGCTCTCTTGCGAAGCGGGATGATGCTACAGATCGACATTATTCCTTCCCGAGCGGGGTATGCAGGGGCAAGTATTGAAGATACGGTAGCGCTGGCGGATGAGCCGCTGCGTCAGAAGCTTGCGAGTGAGTATCCTTCGCTTTGGGAGCGGGTGGTGGCGCGCCGTAAGTACATTGGGGAGCATATCGGCATCAGGCTGCCGGAAGAGGTGCTGCCGATGTCTAACACCGTGGGCTATTTGCGTCCGTGGCTGTTGGAGCAGGGCAAGGCGCTGGTCTGCAAATAGCAAAAAGCCAGCATTGAGCTGGCTTTTGATGCCGGATGGCGCTTTGCTTATCCGGCCTACGGTTCGTGCGGTTGTAATTAGAAGTTGTAACCTACAACCAGGTAACCACCCCAACCGGTTGAACGGACGTTCTCTTTCATCCATGCCAGGTCGGCATCGTCGTTCCACTGACCACCGTTATGCCAGTAACGGGCAACCACAGAGTAATGCCAGTGATCGTAGTTCAGTGCCAGAATGTGGCTGGAGGCAATGGAATCATTGGTACGTTGTTTAATACCATTCTCAGCATACTGGCTCTTATCGCCCAACTCTGAACCCCAGTCGAAGTTCGTAAAGCCGATATAGCTCAGGTTACCGCCCCACAGCTGGGTGATCGGGACGAAGTATTTAACTTTGAAACGGTAGCCATCCCACTCGTTTTCGTTCTCGGCCAGGTAGTTCTGCCACTGGTATTTAGCATACACGTTCATGGACAGGCTCATTGGCAGACCGGTGTCGATGTCCGTGCCCAGACCCATGTACCAGGTGCTCTGACGACCAGATGCGTTGCGGCCCATGTCGTAGATGTAGTTGTTCGCGAAATACCACTCTTTGAACGGACCGAAGCTCAGGTCTGCGCCGGTCAGCTTGTCGATAGAGAAGCGCGGTTCAATTTCCATGAACAGCGGAGAACCGTGGTTCCAGATACCTTTCGCATCGGTGTTACCGCCGAAGAAGACCGGTGCATCCATGTAGCCATAGAAATCAAACCAGTCTTTTTTGGCGAAAGCTTCGTATTCCAGGTAGGTATCGTTGCGGAGCTGTGGTCCGAAGCGGGTGTGATAGCTGCCCACCACGTTAACGCTCTGGTGCCACCAGTCGGAAACATATTCAGGTTTTGAATTTTCAGCTGCGTTAACAGCGAAAGAGGAAGAAAGTGCCAGAACTGCACCGGCCGCTAATAATGTTTTTTTCATAATCATGCCACTGATTGAAAATCCCTTCCGGGATGTGAAAGATGCGCGAATTGCGTTTCTAAATATTTCGTGTTTCTGCGGAGCCTATTATAGGAATCCCTGCTCACAAAAATATGTGTTGTTTCACATATCTCTCATGTGCGTAATCGATTGCGTTCACGTTTGCGTACTTTAAACGGCGGGGATTGTAGCGGCAATCATTCATGTTGCCAATATTTGCGAAATGTAAGGGAGGGCGGAACGCGGTAAGCGTTCCGCTGGGAAGTGTTACTGAACGGCGGGTTGAATGTCGTGGATACGAATGAAACCTAACTGTTCCGGCGTTGTGCCGTTCAACTGTAGCGGGATATCGACATCGCTGGGTGCCAGTACGCTGGCCGGAGCTGTCACCAGCTGATTTTGCACGTTTACTTCCTGGTAGCTCTCGGTCGTGCCCTGCAATTGGCCCCACTCGACAGTGCCGCTAAACGCCGGTAGTGGATCGTTGGACTGGCCCTGAATACGCAGAGTCGCACGCGTACCGTCGGCGTTTGGCGCGACGTTGACCAGCGACATCCGCAGCGTGCCGATTTGGCTTTTCAGCAGTGCAGGTGTATTTGCGCCCGGCAGGAGGTAAACGCCGCTGCTGGATTTGGCATTCAGTGCATTTTGCTGGGTGATCTTAACCGTTTCCTGATTCAGCTTGGTCATTGCCGTATTGAGCGTGTTGACGCTCTGTTTCATCTGGCGAACTTCGCTTTGCTGGGCGCAGGCACTGAGGGTGAAGAGGCTTCCCACCACGAGAATTCTTAGGTAACGTCTTGTCATTGCGTTTAATTCCTTGAAATAACGGATTGTCCTAATGGTAGTCAGTAACCTGCCGTCAGGTATAGATCCTTTGTCTCAAAAACGCTCTTCCTTTGTTGTCGGCCCAGTTCAGGGTAAAATAGAGTTCAGTTAACCAGATAGCCAGGACACCGTATGCATTGCCCATTCTGTTCCGCTGTGGATACCAAAGTAATCGACTCTCGTCTTGTAGGTGAAGGCTCCTCGGTCCGCCGTCGTCGGCAGTGTCTGGTGTGCAACGAACGTTTCACCACCTTCGAAGTGGCTGAGCTGGTCATGCCGCGTGTGGTGAAAAGCAACGATGTACGCGAGCCGTTCAACGAAGAGAAACTGCGCAGAGGGATGCTAAAAGCACTGGAAAAACGGCCAGTCAGCGCAGATGACGTCGAAATGGCGCTGAACCACATCAAATCGCATCTGCGCGGCACTGGCGAACGTGAAGTGCCGAGCAAGATGATCGGCAACCTGGTGATGGAGCAGCTTAAAAAGCTCGATAAAGTGGCCTACATCCGCTTCGCGTCTGTCTATCGCAGCTTCGAAGACATCAAAGAATTCGGCGAAGAGATCGCCCGCCTACAGGATTAAGCGCATGCAAGATGAGATTTACATGGCGCGAGCGATGAAGCTGGCGCAGCGCGGTCGATTCACCACCCATCCTAACCCCAATGTCGGCTGCGTGATTGTTAAAGACGGCGAGATTGTCGGCGAAGGTTTTCATTATCGCGCCGGTGAGCCGCACGCCGAAGTCCATGCCTTGCGCATGGCGGGCGAGAAAGCGCGTGGTGCAACGGCCTATGTAACGCTGGAGCCATGCAGCCATCACGGGCGCACGCCGCCGTGCTGCGAAGCACTCATTGCAGCGGGTATTGCGCGCGTCGTCACCTCCATGCAGGACCCGAATCCGCAGGTAGCAGGGCGCGGATTATATCGCCTGCAACAAGAGGGCATCGATGTCAGCCACGGGTTGATGATGAACGATGCCGAGGCGTTGAATAAAGGTTTTCTCAAGCGGATGCGTACCGGCTTTCCGTACATTCAGCTAAAACTCGGCGCATCCGTTGACGGGCGTACGGCGATGGCCAGCGGTGAAAGCCAGTGGATTACTTCTACTCAGGCAAGGCGCGATGTGCAACGTCTGCGCGCGCAAAGCCATGCTATTCTCACCAGCAGTGAAACGGTGCTGGCGGACGATCCGGCGATGACCGTGCGCTGGGACGAGCTCGACGCCGATACCCAGGCGCTCTATCCGCAGGAGAATCTGCGCCAGCCGCTGCGCATTGTGCTGGACCGTCAGAATCGTGTGACGCCGGCGCACCGCATCGTGCAGCAGCCTGGAGAAACCTGGATTGCGCGCACGCAGGAAGACAGCCGCGAATGGCCGGACGCGGTACGCCATTTTATGGTGCCGGAACATAACGGCCACATTGATTTAGTGGTGCTGATGATGCTGCTGGGCAAACAGCAGGTGAATAGCATCTGGGTTGAAGCGGGTCCGACGCTTGCGGGGGCATTATTGCAGGCCGGTCTGGTGGATGAACTGATTGTGTACGTTGCACCTAAACTGTTAGGTAGCGATGCGCGCGGCTTGTTTGTGCTGCCCGGCCTTGAAAAACTGGCCGATGCACCTCAACTCAAATTTAGTGAAATTCGGCAGGTTGGCCCGGACGTGTGCCTGCATTTAACCCCTGCGTGAGGCTTTCTGAAATAGAGAAGCAGTGCGTGAAGTATTATGATAAAATCCGCCCCCCTGCGGGGCCAAATGAACCCGTAAAGGAAGAGTATGAACATTATTGAAGCTGCTGTTGCTACCCCGGACGCTCGCGTCGCCATCACTATTGCGCGTTTCAACAACTTCATTAACGACAGCCTGCTGGATGGTGCGATTGACGCCCTGAAACGTATTGGCCAGGTCAAAGATGACAATATTACCGTTGTTTGGGTTCCAGGTGCCTACGAACTGCCGTTGGCAGCGGGTGCTTTGGCGAAAACCGGTAAATATGACGCGGTGATTGCGCTGGGTACGGTAATTCGTGGCGGCACTGCTCACTTCGAATACGTTGCGGGTGGTGCAAGCAATGGTCTGGCGCACGTGGCACAGGATTCTGAAATCCCTGTCGCATTCGGCGTGCTGACTACCGAAAGTATTGAACAAGCCATCGAACGCGCTGGCACCAAAGCCGGTAACAAAGGTGCAGAAGCTGCACTGACCGCGCTGGAAATGATCAACGTATTGAAAGCCATTAAGGCCTGATTTTTTTGTAAGGGGAATTCCGTGAAACCTGCTGCTCGTCGCCGCGCCCGTGAGTGTGCCGTCCAGGCGCTTTACTCCTGGCAGTTGTCCCAGAACGACATCTCTGATGTTGAATACCAGTTCCTGGCGGAACAAGACGTCAAAGACGTTGACGTCCTGTACTTCCGTGAACTGCTGTCGGGAGTGGCGACTAATAGCGCGTATCTCGACGGTCTGATGAAGCCGTACCTGTCCCGTCTGCTCGAAGAGTTGGGTCAGGTTGAGAAAGCAGTGCTGCGCATCGCGCTGTTTGAGCTGTCTAAACGTCAGGATGTGCCATATAAAGTGGCCATCAACGAAGCTATCGAACTGGCGAAAACCTTCGGTGCTGAAGACAGCCACAAATTTGTGAATGGCGTGCTGGATAAAGCCGCACCTGCGATCCGTCCCCACAAAAAGTGATCCGCAAACCGGAGTTTCGCACCGCCGCCTGGCTGTGCGGCTCCGGTTTTTTATTTTATTTGCTGAGGCATAACGTATGGCATGCGGCGAATTCTCCCTGATTGCCCGTTATTTTGACCGTGTTCGTACCTCCCGTCTTGATGTTGAAACGGGCATTGGCGACGACTGCGCACTTCTTAATATTCCCGAAAAACAGACCCTGGCGATCAGTACCGACACCTTAGTGTGCGGGCGTCACTTCCTCGCGGATATCGATCCTGCCGATCTGGCGTACAAAGCGCTGGCGGTCAACGTGAGCGATCTGGCGGCGATGGGTGCCGATCCGGCATGGCTGACGCTGGCCCTGACGTTGCCGAACGTCGATGAAACCTGGCTTGAAGCCTTCAGCGACGCGCTGTTTGAACAACTCAACTATTACGATATGCAGCTGATTGGCGGTGATACTACGGCTGGTCCGCTGTCGATGACGCTGGCGATCCACGGCTATGTGCCGATAGGTCGCGCGTTGAAACGCTCGGGCGCGAAGCCGGGCGACTGGATTTATGTCACCGGTACGCCGGGCGACAGCGCCGCGGGGCTGGCGATTTTGCAGGACCGCCTTACTGTGAACGACGCAGACGATGCGGCGTATCTGGTGAAGCGCCATCTGCGTCCGACACCGCGGATTTTGCACGGTCAGGCGCTGCGTGAACGCGCCAGTTCGGCGATCGATTTGTCCGATGGTTTGATTTCCGATCTCGGCCATATTCTGAAAGCCAGCGGCGTGGGTGCGCGTGTCGATCTTGATGCTTTCCCGCTCTCGGAGCAAATCCGTAAACACGTCGAACCTGAGCAGGCGCTGCGATGGGCGCTATCAGGCGGCGAAGATTACGAGCTGTGCTTTACGGTTCCAGAGCTAAATCGCGGTACGCTGGATGTGGCGCTGGGAAATCTCGGCGCGGCGTTTACCTGTATCGGACAAATTCTGCCGGAAAGTGAAGGGATGCAGTTTGTGCAAAACGGCACGCCAGTTGCGCTCGACTGGAAAGGCTACGATCACTTCGCGTGAGTTTGTGCGGCCTGTTGCCCGGTGGCGCGAGGTAAAAGCAAAACGGCAACATCGTTGCCGTTTTTAATGTTTTCTCCCTCTCCCTGTGGGAGAGGGTTGGGGTGAGGGCATCAGGCCGCACAACCCTGATTATTTAAACCCCACCACCGGATGCTGCTGATACGGCGTTTCCAGCTCGGCAATCTGTTCTGGCGTAAGCGTCAAATCCACCGCATTCAACAGCTCGTCCAGTTGCTCCTCGCGCGATGTACCGATAATCGGTGCCGCAACCCCGCGTTTGCTGAGAAGCCACGCCAGTGCGACCTGCGCGCGGGTTGCTCCCGTCTCCTCGGCGATTCCCGCCAGACGTTCGGCGATCAGCGCATCACTGGCTTCGGTGTCGTTATACAGATTCTTCCCGACTTCATCGGAAACGGAACGTGCGGTGGTTTCACCCCACGGACGGGTCAAACGCCCGCGTGCCAGTGGGCTCCAGGGGATCACCGCCACGCCCTCCTGATAGCAAAGCGGCAGCATCTCGCGCTCTTCTTCGCGATAAATAAGATTGTAATGATCCTGCATGGTCACAAAGCGCGCCCAGCCGTGCTGCGCCTGCAAATCCAGCGCCTGGGCAAACTGCGAGGCGTGCATTGACGACGCGCCGATGTAACGCGCTTTACCCGCTTTCACCACGTCGTTCAGGGCTTCGAGCGTCTCTTCAATCGGCGTGTTGTAATCCCAGCGATGGATTTGCAGCAGATCGACATACTCCATGTTCAGGCGTCGCAGGCTGTCATCAATGGATCGCAGGATTTGCGCGCGGGAAAGCCCTTCAGCCAAATCGCCGGATGGATAATAAACTTTGGTGGCCACAACTACCTCGTCGCGGCGAGCAAAATCACGCAGCGCGCGGCCGACAATCTCTTCGCTGCTGCCGTCGGAATAGCTGTTCGCGGTATCGAAGAAATTAATGCCGCCGTCAATGGCGTGTTTGATAATGAGACGGCTGCTCTCTTCCGGGAGCGTCCAGGCGTGGTTTCCCCGTGCGGGTTCACCAAAGGTCATACAGCCCAGACAAAGACGGGAAACCTTAAGATCTGTTTTTCCTAATGCATTGTATTGCATGCTTCCACTCCTGCTGATTGCTTAAAACACATCCTTTAAGCATAGCAGGAGGGAAAAGAGGAGGGATATTACGCCAGCCAGCTGAGGATTTTGGCTTCGATACCGGCGGCATCCAGGCCAATCGCCGCGCGGGCTTCGTCCTGAGTGCCTTGTGGAATAAAGTGGTCTGGCAGACCGAGATTCAGCACCGGAACCACCTTGCGATGGGCCATCAGCACTTCGTTCACGCCGCTGCCCGCGCCGCCCATAATGGCATTCTCTTCCAGCGTTACCAGCGAATCATGACTCGCTGCCATCTCCAGAATTAATGTTTCATCCAGTGGTTTCACAAAACGCATGTCCACCAGCGTCGCATTGAGGGATTCCGCGACTTTAGCCGCTTCTGGCATCAGTGTGCCGAAGTTGAGGATCGCCAGTTTTTCACCGCGACGCTTCACCAGGCCTTTGCCGATCGGCAGTTTCGCCAGCGGTTCCAGCTCAACGCCGACCGCATTGCCACGCGGATAGCGCACCGCGCTCGGACCATCCTGGTAGTGATAGCCGGTAAACAGCATTTGGCGGCATTCGTTCTCGTCGCTCGGCGTCATCACCACCATGTCCGGGATGCAGCGCAGGAAGGAGAGGTCAAATGCGCCCTGGTGCGTTTGTCCGTCTGCGCCGACGATGCCAGCGCGGTCGATAGCAAAGAGCACCGGCAGCTTCTGGATCGCGACGTCGTGAATCACCTGATCGTAGGCGCGCTGCAGGAAGGTGGAGTAGATCGCCACAATCGGCTTATAACCACCAATCGCCAGACCGGCGGCGAAAGTGACTGCGTGTTGTTCAGCAATAGCCACGTCAAAATACTGATCAGGGTATTTTTTGGAGAACTCAACCATGCCGGAGCCTTCGCGCATGGCGGGAGTCACGGCCATCAGCTTATTGTCTTTGGCCGCTGTTTCGCACAGCCAGTCGCCGAAGATTTTCGAATAGCTCGGCATCCCGCCGCTGCTTTTTGGCAGACAGCCGCTGGTCGGATCGAATTTCGGAACGGCGTGGAAGGTAATCGGATCTTTTTCCGCGGGCTCGTAGCCACGCCCTTTCTTGGTCATGATGTGCAGGAACTGCGGGCCTTTCAGGTCGCGCATGTTTTTGAGCGTGGTGACCAGGCCCAGCACGTCGTGTCCATCGACCGGACCGATATAGTTAAAGCCCAGCTCTTCAAACAGGGTGCCAGGCACCACCATGCCTTTGATATGTTCTTCGGTGCGTTTCAGCAGTTCTTTGATTGGCGGAACGCCAGAGAATACTTTTTTGCCGCCTTCGCGCAGGCTGGAATAGAGCTTCCCGGAGAGCAGTTGCGCCAGGTGGTTATTGAGCGCGCCGACGTTTTCCGAGATCGACATTTCGTTGTCGTTGAGGATAACCAGCATATCGGGCTTGATATCGCCCGCGTGGTTCATCGCCTCAAACGCCATACCCGCCGTGATCGCGCCATCGCCAATCACGCAGACGGTGCGACGCTGTTTGTTCTCTTTTTCTGCCGCGACGGCAATACCGATACCCGCAGAGATCGACGTTGAAGAGTGGCCAACGCTTAACACGTCGAACTCGCTCTCACCGCGCCACGGGAACGGGTGCAGACCGCCTTTCTGACGAATTGTGCCAATCTTATCGCGACGACCGGTGAGAATTTTGTGTGGATAAGCCTGATGGCCGACATCCCAGATCAACTGGTCAAACGGCGTGTTATAGACGTAGTGCAGCGCAACGGTCAGCTCCACCGTGCCAAGCCCGGAGGCGAAATGTCCGCTGGAACGGCTCACGCTGTCGAGGAGATAACGACGTAATTCGTCGCTCAGCTTCGGCAGGCTATCTTTCGGCAACAGACGTAACTCCTGGGTGGAGTCAACCAACGCCAGTGTCGGGTATTTGGCAATATCAAAACTCATCAAAGGCTCATCGAGATTTATAGTTTATTTATCACGCTGGATTATATAGTCCGCTAGCGCTTCCAGTGCCGAGGTATCCAGTGATTGTGCTGCCAGCTGATTCAGCGACTGGCGGGCATCATCGATCAGGTCCCGGGCTTTACGTTGGGCTTGCTCAAGTCCCAGCAGGGCGGGGTAGGTACTTTTGCCAAGTTGCTGGTCTGCGCCCTGACGTTTTCCCAATGTTGCAGTATCGCCCACCACATCCAGAATGTCATCCTGAACCTGGAAAGCCAGGCCGATACTTTCAGCGTATCTGTCCAGAACGGGCAGAGCGTTACGCCCTTGTTCACCCGCGCTCAGTGCGCCCAGGCGAACGGCTGCGCGAATCAACGCCCCAGTTTTATGACGGTGAATGCGTTCCAGCTGTTCCAGATTAACCTGACGACCTTCCGCCTCCAGATCTAACGCCTGGCCGCCGCACATTCCGGCGATCCCGCTGGCCATCGCCAGTTCGGAGACCATCGCCAGACGGTCGCGGTCAGACACTTCTGCCATCGGCGCATCGCTCAGAATCGAGAACGCCAGGGTCTGCAACGCATCACCCGCCAGAATGGCATTGGCTTCGCCGAACTTAATGTGGCAGGTTGGCTGGCCGCGACGTAAATCGTCGTCGTCCATTGCCGGTAAATCATCGTGGATCAGCGAATAGGCGTGGATGCATTCAACGGCGGCCGCTGGCGCATCGAGCGTGTTATCGCTGATGCCAAACATATTACCCGTGGCGTACACCAGGAACGGGCGCAGGCGTTTTCCACCTAAGAGTGCGCCATAGTGCATGGCTTCAACCAGTGGAGTGTTCTGAAAAGGCTGTGGTTCGATAAAACGACGCAACGCATCGTTGGCACGCTCCACGCAAACCTGAAGCTCTCTGGAGAAATCCATTTACTCAGCGTCCGGTGTAAAAGGGGTTGTGGCGGCATCTTCGCTATCGGAAAGCAGGATCTGCACGCGTTGTTCCGCCTGCTGCAATTTGACCTGCCCCTGGCGCGCAAGCTGCACGCCGCGTTCAAATTCATTGAGCGCGTCTTCCAGTGGCAAATCGCCACTTTCCAGACGGGTGACAATTTGCTCCAGTTCACTCAGCGCAGTTTCGAAGCTGGCTGGTGCGTCATTTTTCTTCGGCATAGTGAATGTTAACTCTCATGTTTTCAGCTCCGTCATGGTAACGGACTCGGGCAGATAAGCAAATAACGCGCAATGTGCACAGGAGGCACACGATGGTGGTATACTTCTGCGCCTGGATGCAGCCACCAATGTGGGCTGCTGTACTCTTTCCATCACAAGCCTTTACTGGCTTGCCTAAGAAACATTGCCGCCATGAAGTTTATCATTAAATTGTTCCCGGAAATCACCATCAAAAGCCAATCTGTGCGTTTGCGCTTTATTAAAATCCTGACCGGAAACATTCGTAACGTTTTAAAAGATTATGACGAAACGCTTGCCGTGGTTCGTCACTGGGATCACGTTGAAGTCCGCGCGAAAGACGAAAATAAGCGTCTGGATATTCGCGATGCGTTGACCCGCATTCCCGGTATTCACCATATTCTGGATGTGGAAGATGTTCCTTTCACCTCACTGCACAATATTTTTGAACTGGCGCTGGCTCAGTACCGCGATCAGATCGAAGGCAAAACCTTCTGCGTGCGCGTGAAGCGTCGCGGCAAACATGAATTCAGCTCGATCGAAGCCGAGCGTTATGTCGGCGGCGGTCTGAACCAGCACGTTGAAACCGCGCGCGTAAAACTGACCAACCCGGAAGTGACTGTCAATCTGGAGATCGAAAACGATCGCCTGCTGCTGGTCAAAGGTCGTTACGAAGGTATCGGCGGTTATCCGATCGGCACGCAGGAAGATGTGCTGTCGCTGATCTCCGGTGGTTTTGACTCAGGTGTCTCTAGTTACATGCTGATGCGTCGCGGCTGTCGCGTGCATTACTGCTTCTTTAACCTCGGCGGCGCGGCGCATGAAATCGGCGTTCGTCAGGTGGCGCATTACCTGTGGAACCGTTTTGGCAGCTCCCACCGCGTGCGTTTTGTCGCGATCAACTTCGAGCCAGTGGTTGGCGAAATCCTCGAAAAAGTGGATGACGGCCAGATGGGCGTGGTGCTGAAGCGTATGATGGTGCGCGCGGCGTCTAAAGTGGCCGAGCGCTACGGCGTGCAGGCACTGGTCACCGGCGAAGCGCTGGGTCAGGTCTCCAGCCAGACGCTGACCAACCTGCGTTTGATCGATAATGTTTCCGATACCTTGATCCTGCGTCCGCTGATTTCCCACGACAAAGAGCACATCATCGACCTGGCGCGTAAAATCGGTACCGAAGATTTTGCCCGTACGATGCCGGAATACTGCGGTGTGATTTCGAAAAGCCCAACCGTGAAAGCGGTGAAGGCGAAGATCGAAGCGGAAGAGCAGAACTTCGATTTCGAGATCCTCGACAGAGTGGTAGCGGAAGCGACCAACGTCGATATCCGTGAAATCGCGCAGCAGACCGATCAGGACGTCGTTGAAGTCGAAACGGTCACCGGTTTTGGCGCGAACGACGTGATTGTCGATATTCGCTCCAGCGACGAACAGGACGCCAGCCCGCTGAAAGTCGAGGGCGTTGAAATTGTCTCTCTGCCTTTCTATAAGCTGAGCACCAAGTTTGGCGATTTGGAGAAAGACAAAACCTATCTGTTGTGGTGTGAGCGCGGTGTAATGAGCCGTCTGCAGGCGCTTTATCTGCGCGAGCAAGGTTTCACCAATGTGAAGGTGTATCGCCCGTAGTAAAATGCCCGGTGGCGCTGCGCTTACCGGGCCTACAAAAATGCATCGTAGGCCGGGTAAGGCGTAGCCGCCACCCGGCTTTTTTATTTCTAAATTATGCACACATGGTAAAGTAACGATCCGTCAGGACGTCGTGAGGGAATCATGCATAAATACCTGGAAATAAAAGAGAAGATTAAAAAGGATATTCTCGACCAGAAATATAAAATCGGGGAAAGCATTCCATCCGAGCGTGACCTCGCAAGCGTCTATAACGTGACGCGGGTGACGGTGCAAAAAGCGATGGCGACTCTGGTTCAGGAAGGGTATATCGAGCGCATTCATGGCAAAGGCATGTTTGTGCTGAAAAACACCGACAGCAATATCTATATCCTCAACAATGAAAAGAGCGACAGCATCCTGGGTTTTTCTCGTGAATTTCAGGGACGCGTGAATGTCACCAGTCGCTTAATCACCTTTACGACTATTCACGCCGATACCGCGCTGGCACAACATCTTGAGATTAAGCCTGGCGACGATGTCTATTTTATCCGCCGCGTTCGCCTCCTCGATGGTCAGCCTGTTCTGGTCGAAGACACTAATATTCCTCTGCAAACTATTGCTGATATTCCCCAGTCCGTTCTTGAAAAGGGGTCCCTGTATGGTTATATCGAAGAGTACACCGGTAAAAAAATCAGCGACGCAGATTCCCTGATTGAAGCGGCGCTTTTCGACCGCGAATTAGCAAAACTGCTGGATATTACGCCCGGACAGGCGATGCTGAAAATTACCGAAGTCACCCGCCTCAGTGATAAAAAAGCCTTTAACTATTCGATAAGCTACAACCGCGCAGATCTGTTCCGAGTCAAAAATATGCGCATTGAAAGATGACAGGCGCGGGCGCGCCTGTCGGGCTCTTTAAAGCTGAGACGCAGCGGCCTTATCGACCAGCATTTGCACCTGCGAATGGTTTTTTAGCAGCGTTGCCGGAATATTAGCGTCGATATCTGAGCGCAGCGTTTGCGCCACAATAGCGGCTTTTTTCTCCCCGCTGGCCATCACAATCACTGACTTCGCCGCCAGAATTGTTTTCATCCCCAGGGAAATCCCTTGTTTCACGTCGCGCGCCTGTCCGAAATATTTCACGGAGACGGTCTGAGTGACTTCATCGAGATCGACCACGTGACACTCCGTATCAATGGCCGCGCCTGGCTCATTGAAACCGATATGCCCATTCATACCGATCCCCAGCACAATCGTATCAATTCCACCGTGTTCGCTGATGAAGCGATCCACGCGGCGGCACTCCTGCGCCGGGTCGGTGGTTAAGCCGTCAAAGAAGCAGATTTGTTCATCGCGAAGCGTCAGGTGGCTGAAGAAATGCCCCCAGACCATTTCCCGACAGCTTCCTTTGTCTGCTTTGCCCAACCCTAACCACTCGTCCAGGCCGACAAAAGCGGCATGGGAAAAATCGACTTTCCCTTCTTCGCTGGCACGTACAAGGGCATCAAACACGCCGAGCGGCGTATCGCCCCCGGCAATACAGATCAATGCATTGGGTTTACGCGTGAGGGTGTCGATCACGCGCTGGGCCACGGTGGCGCTGAGCGCCGGGTAATCTTCAACAATTTCAATGTTCATCGCAGTTCCTTAGCGTTTGTACTGAGGTAAATAAGCGTGGTTCACTTCCAGATACTCGTCGAGGATCTGCTCGGCAATGGCGGCGGAAGGCACAATAGGGTTGATGCTCAGCGCCAGCAGGGCGGTGGCGTAATCCCCGGTGACGGCGGCTTCGACGGTGAGCTCTTCGTAGGCTTTGACGCTCTGGATTAGCCCGCGAATTTTCACCGGCAATCTTCCGTAGGCCAGCGGATGAGCACCGTTTTTATCAATCACGGCGTTGGTTTCCAGGGTAACGTGTTCCGGCAGATCCGGCGTGGCGCCGTTATTGACCGTATTCACCACGTGCACTTCTTTTTTGTCGTTGAAAATCGAGCTAATGATCGAGCAGGCCGTGTCGGAGTACCACGCGCCGCCCCGCTGTTCGAGCTCTTTCGGCTTGTGGTTCAGGTTCGGGTCCTGATACAGCTCAAACAGCTTTTTCTCAATCTCACGGGTTTGCTCGCCGCGCGTGCCTTTTTTCTCTGAGTCGCGGATCGCCGTCTCCGTCATTTCGCGGGTCAGGAAGTAGTACTTCAGATAGGAGATCGGATACATGTGCAGGGCGCGAGCGAAGCGTGCGGTAAAACCGATATCCGGGATGTTTTTCAGCGAGTTATTGGCGCTGCCGACGGCCAGTTTCTCAATGAAATCGTCGGTGAGATCGTCGCCTTTCACGTAGATTTTATCGGCGAAGATCAGATGGTTTAGACCGATGATGCGCGCGTAAATGTCTGCTTTGCTGACGTCATAGGCTTTGGCGATGTCCATCATCATGCTGTTGGCACCGCTGCAAATCCCGATGGTTTTGATCGCCGAGTGGCGGGTGATGGCTTCGGTGACGATGCCCGCCGGATTGGTGAAGTTAATCAGCCACGCATTCGGACACCATTTTTCCATCGCTTTGCAGATATCCAGCAGCACGGGAATGGTACGCTGAGCTTTCATAAATCCACCGGGACCGGTCGTTTCCTGGCCGAGCACGCCGTATTTCAGCGGGATTTTCTCATCATTGATACGCGCATCCAGGAAGCCGACCCGCAGCTGGGTGGTGACGAAATCGGCGTCTTTCAGCGCCGCCTCGCGGTCCAGTGTCAGGTGAATATTCATCGGAATGCCTGCGTCTTTCACCATGCGCTGGGCGAGTTTGCCGACAATTTCCAGTTTCTCTTTCCCTTCCTCGATATCCAGCAGGTAGAAATCAGTGACCGGGAGTTCGTCGTAGCGTTTGATAAATCCATCGATCAATTCCGGCGTATAGCTTGAGCCGCCACCAATCGTGACAATTTTGAGCTTTTTCATCGTGAATCCTTTTTACAAGATGGGATCGGGTAATTTTTCTGCTTCACGGCGCGAATGTTCTTCCGCCGCTTCGGTTTCTAACTGTTTGCGTTCAGCGAGTTTGAAAAACGGCAGCCAGACGAGGGCCGAAATGGCAATGGTGCACACCGACCAAATTACGGCAGGAATATTGCCGCCAGTGACGAACCACGCGGCGAAAATGGGCGGCATGGTCCACGGAATTTGCAGCACCGGGCGGCCAATGATGTCGAAATACATCAGGGCATAGGTCGAAATGCACAGAATCATCGGGGTGAGGGTGAAAGGGATCATTAGCAACGGGTTGAAGACAATCGGGCAGCCAAATATCACCGGCTCGTTGATGCAAAATATCGCGGAGGGCAAAGAGAGTTTGCCGACCGATTTATACAGCTTGCTGCGCGAGCGCATCATCGCCATCACTAACCCGAGCGTTGCGCCGGTGCCGCCGAGACACATAAAGACGATATAGAACCCGTCGGCGGTGATATGAGGAATCGGCTGGTGGTGCAAATAGGCCTGCGTATTTTCAGCGATATATTTCAGGAAAATCGGCGCGGTGATCCCCGAAAGAACGTTATCCCCGTGAATCCCGCAGCACCACAGCAGCGAAATTAAAAAGATTAAGACCAGCATTCCGGGCAGCGAACCTAAGCCGGTGACCAGCGGGCTGAGAATAAGGGTAAAAAACTGATTAATATCGAAGTTAAGAATGACCCTAACGAACCAGATAAGTGTAATCGCGACAGCCGCTGGAATCAGGCTCGCGAAAGATTGCGCTACCGCAGGGGGAACGCCGTCGGGGAGTTTGATCACCACGTTATGATGGATAAACAAGCGGACAATTTGCACCGTCAGAATCGACAATATAATCGCTGAGAAAAGCCCGGCGGCACCGAGATTATCAACGTTGAGCTGGTACTTATCGTTGAGCTGCGCCAGCAGAAACACCACCATCGTGACAATGGCGCAGGTTAAGGCGTTGAGACTGTACTCTTTCGCCAGGTTATAGCTGATGCCAATAGCCGAGATGAGCCCGATTGCCCCGAAAGTCACCGCAACTGGCGCGCTCAGTTTCTCGGCGTAGGGGCCCAGCCAGTCGGTCCAGCCGGGAATTGGTAAATTCGCCAGGATCAGAAACAGGCTGCCGGTGATAGTGAAAGGGAGCGTCAGGGCGATACCGTTGCGCACCGCCACCAGTATTTTGTTTTCACCGACGCGAATCAGGACAGGAATGACTCTGTTCTCAAGAAATGTAATCACATTGCTTACTCCAGAAGAGATTTCTGTTCTTCGCCATTATTCATTTCCTTATCGAGTGTGAGGCGAAGTTCTTAACTGGTATATACCAGTTGGGGTGAGTTTTTCACGGATTGGACGCGATGAGAAGCCATCTTAGAAAGAAAGATAGGAAGTGTGATAACTGCCGCAATTATGTGCAAAGAGAGGAAGGCTGGCATTGAGCCAGCCTGAGGGAGGATCAGGACTCGTAGTAGTTATAAATCCCAGCGGGCATCACCAGCGATGACGCTACTTCGTAGGCTTTTTCACGCCCTACCAGCAGGTCGATAATTTTGAGTGCAAAATCAATCGATGTTCCCGGTCCCTGGCTGGTCAACAGATTAACGCGCGGGTCCCACACTACCCGTTTATCAACCCATTGCCCTTCCGGGATACGGTCTTTCAGGGTCGGGAAACCGGTCATATTGCCGAGCGGGAAGAGATTGTGCGGAACCAATACGGTGCCTGCGGCTGCGCAGATGGCGGCGACTATGCGCCCGGAAAGGTGAAACTGGCGGACGGTTTCGACCAGCAGGGGACTGTCGCGAAAACACTCTGCGCCTTTCAGACCACCAGGTAGAACAATGATGTCGTAATCGCCGTCAGCCACTTCAACCAGCGGCGCATCAGCCAGCAGTTTGACGCCGCGCGAGCAAACAATCGCCAGATTGCCATCGCTGGCGACGCTGGCCGTGGTGACGCTGATCCCGCCGCGCACCAGCAAATCAATGGTGGTGACCGCTTCCGTTTCTTCGCTACCAGGGGCGAGGCATATCAGTGCCGACGCGCTCATACTCACTCTCCTTACGTTTTACCCTGTCATACAGTTGAACATTTTCCGGCACGTTGATGCCATGCGCGCGGGCGCGTTTGAGCAGGTAGCCGGTAATGTAGTCGATTTCAGTGTGCCGTTGCGCGCGCACGTCCTGCAACATCGATGAGATGTTTTCTGCCGTGCTATCGATAATCTGTTCGACGTAATAACGGATATCATCTGCCGAGGTGTGGATGCCTTCGCGCTCTATTACCGCCGCCACTTCAGCACACAGCGCGGCCACTTCCAGCGGGTGGTTTTTGAGTTCACCGTTCGGGCAGTCCAGAAGCGCTGTCAGCGGATTGATCACGCAGTTAACCGCCAGTTTACGCCATAGCTGCGGGCGAATGTTATTGTGCCAGGCGACGTCGGGCAGCACGTGTTGCAGCACATCGGCGAGATAGCTGTAATCGCCGTCCTGCTCGCGTGCCGGGCCCATATGCGTCACGCCGCTCGCTACGTGGACGATGATGTTCCCGTCACGACGGGCCGCATGGGTGGTGATTGCCATCAGCAGCGGCTGATGGATGCTTTTGAGTTCATCAATGGTACCCATGCCGTTATGCACCAGCACAATCGGTGTGGTACGGGGTAGGGTGGCGGCCAGCACTTTGACGGCGTCCGAGACCTGCCAGGCCTTGAGCGTGACCAGCAGCAGGTCGCTTTGCGCCAGAAAATCAGGATCGTTGGCGGTGAGCGATTCGTTAAAGATACTACCATCTTCATCGATCAGGTTTACACTGCAATACGGCTGGGGGACGCGTAGCCAGCCTTGTACCTCGTGTCCATGTTTGCACAATGCGGTGAGCCAAAGCTGGCCCAGGGCTCCGCATCCGAGCACGGTAATTTTCATTGTTCCTCCTCACCTGCAACTGCGCCAGGCGTGTCGGTTAAGTATAGCGCCGTCAGCTAAGCTTCTGTTGAGTTATGCCTCGTTGCGGGTATTATGCAACGCAACAAAAGTAAAGGGAGAAGAAAAGATGCCATCTTTCGATATTGTTTCAGAAGTTGATATCCAGGAAGTCCGTAACGGCGTGGATAACGCTAGCCGCGAAGTTGAATCACGTTTCGATTTTCGTGGTGTAGAGGCGAGTTTTGAGCTGAACGACGCGAATAAGACCATCAAGGTGCTGAGCGAGTCTGATTTCCAGGTCAACCAGCTGCTTGATATTCTGCGCGCCAAGCTGTTAAAGCGCGGCATTGAAGGAACGTCTCTCGATGTGCCGGAAGAGTTCGTGCACAGCGGCAAAACCTGGTTTGTTGAAGCTAAGCTTAAACAGGGCATTGAAAGCGCGATGCAGAAGAAAATCGTTAAGCTTATTAAAGACAGCAAGCTAAAAGTGCAGGCGCAAATTCAGGGTGAAGAGATTCGTGTGACTGGCAAAGCGCGCGACGATCTGCAGGCAGTCATGGCGCTGGTGCGCGGTGGCGACCTGGGTCAGCCGTTCCAGTTTAAGAACTTCCGCGATTAAAACGAAAATGCCCGGCAAGCCGGGCATTTTTTCAGGCTTTGATGGCTTGTTCCACCTCGAAGCGATTCGTCACTTTACTGTCAATTTTGACGTAAGCGCTGCGCTCTTCCGGGACGATAAACACTTCACTTATCCCTTCTGTGGCTTCCAGTCGCTGTTTCAGCGTGTCGCTGATCTCAACATCGTCTGGGATTTCAACCCGCAGGCTGCTGACATAGCGCGGCTCTTTCATGGTGCTGGCGACCAGCAGCCAGAGCATTGCCAACAGCGCGCCTGCGAGAAACACGGTCTGCGAATCAAATAATCCGTCTACCCAACCGCCAAGCGAGCCGCCTATCGCCACGCCAAGGAACTGGCTGGTGGAATAAATGCCCATCGCCGTACCTTTGTATCCGGCGGGGGATTCTTTGCTGATCAGCGACGGCAGCAGGGCTTCCATCAGGTTGAAGGCAAGGAAGAACAACTGCACGCCCAGGACCAGCTCCCAGAAGTGCGGTCCGGAGCCCCAGAGAACAATTTCTGCGATTAACAGCAATGCCACACAGCCCAGGAACACGCGCTTCATGCGGCGTTTCACTTCGGCGTAGATAATAAAAGGCACCACGGAGACGAAGGAGACAAGCATCGTCACCAGATAAATCTTCCAGTGCTCAGCTGCCGGGAAGCCGGCTGCTGCCAGCTGACCGGGCAGGGCGACGAACGTAGACATCAGCAGAATGTGCAGACACATAATGCCGAAATTGAGTTTGAGCAGACGCGGTTCGACGATGACTTTACTGAAGCAGCCTTTCACCATTCCCGATTCGCGGTTCAGAACGTGATTTTTGCTGTCCGGTACGACCCAAATAGTTAGCGCAATACCGACGGTGGCCAGCACGGCAATCATCCAGAAAAGGGCATTCAGGCCAAGTTTGTGGGTAATGATCGGGCCGAGAACCATCGCAATAGCGAAGGTGACGCCAAAGCTGACGCCGATAAAGGCCATCGCTTTGGTACGGTTCTGTTCGCGGGTTAAATCAGAGAGTAGCGCCATGACGGCGGCAGCAATGGCCCCTGAACCTTGCAGCGCACGGCCCAGAATTATGCCCCAGATTGAGTCCGACAGCGCGGCAATCACGCTACCGAGCACAAAGATCATCAGGCCGCCGACGATCAGCGGTTTACGACCGACGCGATCGGAGAGCAGGCCGAAGGGAATCTGGAATACAGCCTGGGCCAGACCGTAGATACCAATCGCCAGACCAATTAATGCCTCGCTGGCACCCTGAAGTGCCATACCATAGGTGGTCAGAACAGGCAGGACCATAAACATGCCGAGCATGCGCAGCGAGAAAACAGTCCCTAAACCCCAGGTCGCGCGCAGTTCGCCTGGTGTCATTTTATAATCGTTCATTACCACCTCAGTTCAAAAGCAGGCACTAGTGTAGGCGGGGTGTTAAGTGCGGTAAATAGGTGTTTGTTTAAGAGATATTACGGGGTGCAAATCATTGCCGGGTGGCGGCTTCGCCTTACCCAGCCTACCGAACCCGTAGGCTCGTGCAAGCGTAGCGCCGCCGGGCAAAAAAAAAGCCGGGTTATCATCACCCGGCTTTTTCAAATCAGCGTTTTTACCAGACGTAAGTCAGCAGATTGTGTGAATCCGGCACCATAAAGTCGACGGACATCATTACGGACAGCGAAGTGATAGCGACAATCGAGAAGACAAACAGCTTACGTGCCCAGACTTTATCGTCTTCCACTTTGTAACCGCGTAGCGCCATACCGAGCCACCAGACGCTCACCGCAGCGGCCACCACCAGATATTTGTATCCAGCGTAACCACCCAGAGAAAGCATCAGTGTCGCGACGGCAAAGGCAATGATGTACAGCGTGATGTGATTCTTGGCGACTGAAATGCCTTTCACGACCGGCAGAACCGGGATGTTCGCTGCCTGATAATCCTTAAAGCGGAAAATCGCGATGGCGTAGGAGTGCGGCATCTGCCACAGGCTAAAGATAGCCAGCAGGATGAGCGCACCGCTGTCGAACTCGTTCGTGACGGCGCAGTAGCCAATCACCGGCGGAGCAGCGCCGGAGAGAGAGCCAATCAGCGTACCGTAGACGGAGTGACGTTTCATATACAGGCTGTAGACGCCCACATACACCACGAAACCCATCACCCCCAGCCAGCAGGCTAGAGGGTTAGCACCAAACCACAGCAGCATAAAGCCAGCAATACCCAGCAACGTGGCGTACACCAGCGAGACGGTAGGGGATATCAGGCCTTTGACAAGCACCCGATTCTTGGTCCTTTCCATCTTCCTGTCGATATCCATGTCGATGTAGTTGTTAAATACACAACCGGACGCAACCACCAGCGACACTCCGATAAGCGTGGATGCAAAGAGGGTGTAATCAATGCTGCCCTTAGAGGCCAGCAGGAACCCTCCGATCACGGAGATCAGATTGCCGAAGATGATGCCTGGTTTCGTTACTTGCAGGTATTGCTTAAACATACTCGCCGCTCTTAGTGAACCATCATGTTGTAGTTGAGGTTCCACATAATCCAGATGGAACCGACTACCAGGATAGCGATGATAATCACGGTAAAGACGAAGGCCGTCATGTTCCAGCCTTCATCGGATTTGGTGTTCATGTGCAGGAAGCAAACCAGATGCACCAGAATCTGCACCACAGCGGAGATCAGGACTGTGCCCAGAATCACCGTGTGAGAAGCCGTTCCGCTCATCACCATCCAGAACGGGATTGCCGTCAGGATGATCGACAGGATGAAACCTGTCATGTAGGTTTTTACGCTACCGTGGGAAGCGCCATGATCGTTAGTATGACTCATTACATCGCCCCCATCAGATAGACAACCGAGAACACACAGATCCACACCACGTCCAGGAAGTGCCAGAACAGACTCAGGCACATGATACGGGTGCGGTTAGTATTGGTCAGGCCGCGACGATAAACCTGGAACATCAGCACCGCCATCCAGATAAGACCGGATGTCACGTGCAGACCGTGAGTACCTACCAGCGCGAAGAACGCGGACAGGAAGCCACTGCGATCCGGGCCCATGCCTTCAGCAATCAGGTGATGGAATTCATAGAGTTCCATCCCGATAAATCCAGCACCAAACAGCCAGGTCAACGCCAGCCAGGAAACGACCTGGCTCTTGTTGTTTTTGTACATGGCGATCGCCGCCATGCCGTAGGTGATGGAGCTGAATAACAGCAGAGCGGTTTCGACCAGAACGAACGGCAGTTCGAAAATGTCCTTGCCAGTCGGGCCGCCCGCTGTGCCATTCACCAGAACGGCATAGGTCGCGAACAGACAGCAGAACAGAATGCAGTCGCTCATCAGGTAGATCCAGAAGCCGAAGACTTTCATCGGCCCTGTATCGTGGTGCGCGTGGTCATGCGCATGGGCAGTTGGGTGCGCCAAAGTATCAGTTGCCATTTTTCAGCCCCGCTTTAGAAATCTCATCGAAATGCTGGTTTTCCAGTTTTTCGACTTCACGGACTGGTACGTAGTAGTCCACGTCCTCGTCAAAGCTCTTCACAATCCAGCTGATGATCACACCCGCGAAGCTCGCGATCGCCAGCCACCAGATGTGCCAGATCATGGCGAAGCCAAACACCGTTGCGAAGGCGGCAATCACAATGCCCGCGCCGCTGTTTTTCGGCATGTGGATCTCTTCGTAATGCTCAGGTTGCTTGTACGCTTCGCCTTTTTCTTTCATTTCCCAGAATGCGTCGCGCTCATGGATCTGCGGCACAATGGCAAAGTTATAGAACGGAGGCGGGGAAGAGGTTGCCCACTCCAGCGTACGTCCACCCCACGGGTCACCGGTCAGGTCACGGTTCTGCTCGCGGTCGCGAATAGAGACGTAGAACTGAATCAGCTGACAGGCGATACCCATCGCAATCAGCACCGCACCACAGGCTGCAATCACCAGCATCGGGTGGAACTGCGGATCAATCTGCTGGCTCAGGCGACGGGTCATACCCATGAAGCCCAGCACATACAGCGGCATAAATGCGACGAAGAAGCCGACAATCCACAGCCAGAACGCGCGTTTGCCCCAGGTTTCGTTCAGCGTGAAGCCGAACGCTTTTGGCCACCAGTAGGTTACGCCAGCGAAGCAGCCGAAGACGACGCCGCCGATGATAACGTTATGGAAGTGCGCAATCAGGAACAGACTGTTGTGCAGTACGAAGTCAGCACCTGGTACCGCCAGCAGTACGCCGGTCATCCCACCTACAGAGAAGGTAACGATGAAGCCGATGGTCCACAGCATTGCTGAGTGGAACACGATACGGCCCTGATACATGGTGAACAGCCAGTTGAAGATCTTCACCCCGGTCGGAATGGCGATAATCATGGTGGTAATACCGAAGAAGGCGTTTACGTTCGCGCCCGCACCCATAGTAAAGAAGTGGTGCAGCCAAACAATGAACGACAGGACGGTAATACACACGGTTGCCCACACCAGCGAGGTGTAACCAAACAGACGCTTACGCGAGAAGGTTGCGGCGATTTCGGAGAACACACCGAAGACCGGCAGAACCAGAATGTACACCTCAGGGTGACCCCATGCCCAAATCAGGTTGATGTACATCATCATGTTGCCGCCCATATCATTGGTGAAGAAATGGGTGCCCAGATAGCGATCCAGGGTCAGCAACGCGACGGTAACCGTCAGAATTGGGAATGACGCGATAATCAGGATGTTGGCGCACAGAGATGCCCAGGTAAATACCGGCATCTTGAACATGGTCATGCCAGGGGCACGCATCTTGATAATGGTCACGAAGAAGTTAATACCGGTCAGGGTCGTACCGATACCGGAGAGCTGAATCGCCCAAATCCAGTAATCGACGCCTACGCCAGGACTGTATTCAATTCCCGAAAGCGGTGGGTATGCCAGCCAGCCGGTCTGTGCGAATTCGCCCACACCCAGTGACAGGTTAACCAGAATTACACCGACAACCGTGAACCAGAAGCTCAGGTTGTTCAGGAACGGGAACGCTACGTCGCGCGCGCCAATTTGCAGCGGCACAACCACGTTCATCAGACCGATAACCAGCGGCATCGCCACGAAGAAGATCATAATCACGCCGTGCGCGGTAAAGATCTGATCGTAGTGGTGCGGAGGCAGGAATCCAGCTTCACCTGCCGAAGCAAGGACCTGCTGGCTACGCATCATGATAGCATCGGCAAAGCCACGAATTAACATGACGATACCGACGATGCAGTACATGATACCGAGTTTTTTGTGGTCAACCGAAGTCAGCCACTCATTCCACAGGTAGCTCCACTTACCGAAGTAAGTGATCAGGCCCAGTAAGGCCGCGCCACCAATGATAATTGCAGCAATCGTAACCACGATAATCGGTTCATGGTACGGCACTGCATCCAGTGTCAATTTTCCGAACATTTTCTTCCTCGGCCCCTTAGTGAGAGGTTTCCGCGTGGCTCATGTCCATGCCTTCCATACCTTCGTGCGAGCTGTGCTCACCTTCTGGCTGAGTCATGTTCATGCTCTTCCCGTGGTCCATAAATTTGTTCACAACGTCTTTAAACAAATCAGGTTTCACGTTAGAGAAGTATTCCACCTTGTTGTATTCGCTAGGTGTCGCCACTTTATCGAATGCCGCCATGTCAGACATGGTGTTGGTAGACTGTTTCGCTTTTTCGACCCACTGGTCGAAAGCGGCACGGTCCGGCGTTGCGATAGCTTTGAACTTCATACCTGAGAAGCCCGGGCCACTATAGCTGGCGGAGATACCATCGTAGGTGCCTGCTTCATTCGCGATCAGGTGCAGGTTAGTCTGCATACCGGCCATCGCGTAAATCTGGCTGCCCAGACGCGGAATAAAGAAGGAGTTCATCACGGAGTTAGAGGTCACTTTGAACTGCACCGGAGTGTTCGCCGGGAAGGCGATTTCATTCACGGTAGCAATGCCCTGTTCCGGATAGATGAAGAACCATTTCCAGTCCATGGAGACCACTTCAATGGTAATCGGTTTTTCATCGTGAACCAGCGGTTTGCTCGGCTCAAGCGCGTGAGTGGTTTTCCACGTCAGCACGGCAAGGAACAAGATGATCAGAATAGGGACCGTCCAGACCACAGCTTCCACTTTATTGGAGTGTGACCAGTTAGGGCTATACTTCGCATCTTTATTGCTTGCACGGTACTTCCAGGCGAAACCTACTGCCATCAAAATGGCGGGGATAACGACAATCATCATCAGGCCGAAGGCCGTCAGAATCAACGAGCGTTGTTCCAGTCCAATCTGTCCTTTGGGGTCGAGAAGCGCAGAATCACAGCCACTGAGTAAAACAGTGCCTGCAAATAACGACAACCATCCCAAACTTTTATTGTATTTCCTAAGTGTCATTTAACGACCTCAATTCCACGGGGACCTGGTGGCGTTTAAAGTGTGGGGGCATTTTACGGGAAGGTTACATTACTGTAAACATCATTAGCCCTGTGTCAGGAAGGTGTTACTGGGTTCTGCCGCACGTGTCACATGTGTTGCAAATTATGTCTACTTTTAAGACAAAAGCCCCACGGGACGGGAGTTATAACGAAAGGGCCCATAAGGATACCCCAAACAGGGCAATTGGTATAACCATTGTTAAAAATAAACAATAAATTAACAAAAAAGCATCAATAAAAAGACAATTGAAATACGAAAATTTAATCTTCCCAAAGCTGAATCGTTTAATGAAAAATAGCGAAACGCTGAGGGTTCCTATAATTTCCGAAACCTATCCCGCACAAAACAACAAATATTTTTTTCAGCTGGCGTCGGTTATTTCACCGTTATAATTACATGGCGTTATTACCACGGGAAATAACTTTTCGGTTTTTGCTTCAGGTCAGCTGGGTTTTACGCAACGCCATGAAATCGAGAAGACCCCCGGTGACGATACCGAGGACCGCAAGCAGTCCGCCGACTTCCAGGAGTATTGCTTCGAACGGCAGGGCGAGTGGTGTGGACGCGTTGATAATCAACACGATCAGCCATAGCGCCAGGAGTACGCAGCCGATCATTAACAGTCGCAGTGCATAGTGATAGGCGCGCTGATATTCCGTTCGCGGCATAAAATGTTCTGTTTGCTGGGTATATTCCAGCGTCTGGCGGCAGACCAGCAAAAGCAATATTCCCGGCACGGCCGCAATCACTGAGAAGAGATAAAACGTTGGCCAACCGTGGGCTTCAACAAACCAGCCCGCAATCGGCCCGACATACACACGGCCAACAGCGGAAAGTGCAGAGAGCAGAGCAAACTGGGTCGCGGAAAACGACTTATTGCACAACGTCATGAGCAGCGCGACAAACGCCGCTGTTCCCATCCCGCCGCACAGGTTTTCAAAGAAAACAGCCGTGCCCATGCTGAACATATTTTTATCAGTGATAGAGAGCAGCCAGTAACCCGCGTTGGACGCACCCTGCAAAATGCCGAAGATAAGCAGGGCGCGAAACAGCGACAGACGCTGCATTAATACCCCGCCGTACAGCGCACCAAGAATCGTCGCAAACAGACCGAGCGTTTTGTTCACCACCCCCACTTCACCGGCATCGAAGCCTACGCCGCGAATCAGGAAAGTGGTGGTCAGGCTCATAGCAAAAGCATCGCCGAGCTTATAAAGGACGATCAGCAGTAAAATCAGCCAGGCATTGTTGCGCCCGAAGAAGTCTCGCAGTGGCTCGGCGACAGCCTGCTCGAGCGAACGAGGAACGGGGATAACATCGCTAGGCTCAGGGGCAAAAAAGGTTGTGATAATGCATGGGATCAGCAGGGCTGCCATCAGCCAGTACATTCCCTGCCAGCCGAGATAGCGGTCGGCCAGCCAAAGCGCTAATCCACCGGAAACCAGCATTCCCAGACGATAGCCCAGCACGCTGATTGCCGCACCGGCGCCGCGCTCTTCAGCCGATAACACATCCGTTTTCCAGGCATCAAAGACGATATCCTGCGAGGCGGAACAAAAGGCAATGACTACCGCCAGCGCCGCCATCCAGCGCAGTTGGCTTGACGGCTCCAGGAACCCCATTGCGGCGATCGCCAGCAACAGCAGAATCTGTGTCATCACCAGCCAGCCTCGACGACGACCGAGAAATGGCGGGGTATAGCGGTCCATCACCGGTGACCATAAAAACTTAAAGACGTAGGCCTGGCCGACAAGGGAGAAGAAACCGATGGTTTTGAGATCGATATTCTCGACCGTCATCCAGGCCTGAAGCGTGCCGGAGGTGAGGGCGAGAGGTAAACCGGAGGCGAAACCAAGGATCAGCAAAATGGCTGATTTAGGCTGCTGGAAAATGCGCAAGTAATGACTGGACATGTTTCTATATGACTGACCCGGCGAGGTGCCGGGTCAGTGTGCGGGATTAGCGCGCGTTCTGCTTGATGAATTCGTGAATGCTGGTGTCCTGCGCCATATCGGCGATGGTGTCAGTCAGCACACTATTTACCGCATTAGCAATGTTCTGGTTAGACGCCTGGAAGGCACCTTCAACCGAGTAGCTTGCGCGGTAGTTTTTGTTCATTTTATTGCCGTTCTTCGCGGTAGCGATGATGGCGATATCGGCTTTGGTGGAGATATTGTAACGCACGTTGCCTTGAGAAACGTCGGCATACAGATTGTTCACAATGATCTGCAGATCAACTGCACCGCTTGGGCCGACCATATAACCACGAGAAGTCATCTGTTTTTCCAGAACTTCTTGCAGCAGGAAACGCAGGTCGCGGGAGGCTGTGAGCGTGACTTGCTGGTTATCGCGAGTCACTTTTGCCAGCGCTTGATCCTGACGCTGATCGGCTCCGTTGATGCTCACGGTAACGCCCATCAGGCTTGGGTCCTGCTGTGGCAGAGTAATTTTTGGCGAGACGTCAATGGTGGTTGGCGGAGTGGCACAACCAGCCAGCATGAAGAGTGCTACCAGCGGAAAGAAGAGTTTTTTTAACATTTCAGGTTCTCAACGGATCGTTAGCATATAGAGCGAAAAATTGCCGCCATCATAACATCGCCAACGGCAAGGGGAAGTGGTCAACGCATGTAAATTCATCGTCTTGTCCGAAATCTGACCACCATGTGCATTTTCCTCACTGCATCTAAGGCAAAAGGTATGAGTGACACAGTAAACTTCATCCGTTTGAATGAGGAAATCAGACGAAAGCTAAATATTTGTTGTCTTGATGTAATGGAAGCGGTAAAAGCGGCTAACATTTAAAGGGATGGGTGACATCTCAGCGTTGTCAGAGGAGTAATATCATGATGATACGTGAACAGATCGAAGAAAAACTAAGGACAGCGTTTAATCCCGTGTTCCTCGAAGTTGTCGATGAGAGCTACCGTCATAATGTGCCGGCCGGTTCTGAAAGCCATTTCAAAGTCGTACTGGTTAGCGACCGCTTCGCAGGGGAACGTTTTCTGAATCGTCACCGTATGATCTACGGAACGCTGACGGAAGAACTCTCCTCTACAGTGCATGCGCTGGCCCTTCATACCTACACCATTAAAGAGTGGGAAGGGTTGCAGGATACCATTTTCGCTTCTCCACCTTGTCGAGGTGCAGGAAGCATCGCGTAAACAATCCGGGTTGCAACCGTTGGAGTTTTTCCAGTATGTTGCATACAGAATGATGTCAAAGCGGCCTGCGGGCCGTTTTGTTTTGTCTGCGTTTTGAACGTGTGGGGCGAAATTTAGGCCAAAAATAGCCTTAAATTGTGAAAAAAGCCGCAGCAAGATGCCCCAACCGTTCTCGACTCACCCAAGTGATGCCGCTATAATGCCGCGTCTTAATGAATGTCTTCGGGATGATTCTGGCGACAGGGAATGTGAATCTGCTAAAAGTGAGCATCCCGGTATTGCGAGACAAATTCAGAGTTGACCGAGCACTGTGATTTTTTTGAGGTAACAAGATGCAAGTTTCAGTTGAAACCACTCAAGGCCTTGGCCGCCGTGTAACGATTACTATCGCTGCTGACAGCATCGAAACTGCTGTGAAAAGCGAGCTGGTCAACGTAGCAAAAAAAGTACGTATTGACGGCTTCCGCAAGGGTAAAGTACCGATGAATGTCGTTGCTCAGCGTTATGGCGCTTCTGTTCGCCAGGACGTGCTGGGTGACCTGATGAGCCGCAACTTCATTGATGCCATCATCAAAGAAAAAATCAATCCAGCTGGCGCACCGAACTACGTTCCGGGCGAATACAAACTGGGCGAAGACTTCACTTACTCCGTTGAGTTCGAAGTTTATCCAGAAGTTGAGCTGAAAGGTCTGGAAACCATCGAAGTTGAGAAACCTGTTGTCGAAGTGACCGACGCTGACGTTGATGGCATGCTGGACACTCTGCGTAAGCAGCAGGCGAACTGGAAAGACAAAGACGGCGCTGTTGATGCAGAAGACCGCGTAACCATCGACTTCTCCGGTTCTGTAGACGGCGAAGAATTCGAAGGCGGCAAAGCGTCTGACTTCGTACTGGCGATGGGCCAGGGTCGTATGATCCCAGGCTTCGAAGACGGTATCAAAGGTCACAAAGCTGGCGAAGAATTCACTATCGACGTGACCTTCCCGGAAGAGTACCACGCTGAAAACCTGAAAGGTAAAGCAGCCAAGTTCGTTATCAACCTGAAGAAAGTTGAAGAGCGCGAACTGCCAGAACTGACTGAAGAATTCATCAAACGTTTCGGCGTTGAAGATGGTTCCGTAGCGGGTCTGCGTGCAGAAGTGCGTAAAAACATGGAGCGCGAGCTGAACGGCGCTGTGCGTAACCGTGTGAAATCTCAGGCTATCGAAGGTCTGGTGAAAGCGAACGAAATCGACGTTCCTGCAGCACTGATTGACAGCGAAATCGACGTTCTGCGTCGCCAGGCTGCACAGCGCTTCGGTGGCAACCAGCAGCAAGCGCTGGAACTGCCTCGTGAACTGTTCGAAGAGCAGGCTAAACGCCGCGTTGTTGTTGGTCTGCTGCTGGGCGAAGTGATTCGTACCCACGAGCTGAAAGCTGACGAAGACCGCGTGAAAGGCCTGATCGAAGAGATGGCTTCTGCTTACGAAGATCCACGTGAAGTGGTTGAATTCTACGGCAGCAACAAAGAGCTGATGGACAACATGCGCAACGTTGCCCTGGAAGAGCAGGCCGTTGAAGCCGTTCTGGCTAAAGCCAAAGTGTCTGAAAAAGCCACTTCTTTCAACGAACTGATGAACCAGCAGGCGTAATTTCGCCCCAACGGTTTAAAGTTTGAACGAAAACCCGTTGCCTTCTGGTGACGGGTTTTTTTTATCGCAGTAATAGCCCAGGAAGAGTGCTAAAACGCCCTTTCAGTGTTAGCGTTACAGCAAAAGATTGTTATGCTTGAAATATGGCGATGCCGTCCCCATAAGTGTGTAATCACGATGAATGAGACTGGCTGATAATCCGTCCATAAGGTTACAATCAGTACAGCAGGTATTTTCCAATTTTTATCCAGGAGACGGAAATGTCATACAGTGGCGAACGAGATAACTTTGCACCCCATATGGCTCTGGTGCCAATGGTTATTGAACAGACCTCTCGCGGGGAACGTTCTTTTGATATCTATTCCCGTCTGCTCAAGGAACGCGTAATCTTTCTGACCGGCCAGGTGGAAGACCACATGGCAAACCTGATCGTGGCGCAGATGCTGTTCCTGGAAGCGGAAAACCCGGAAAAAGACATTTACCTGTATATTAACTCCCCAGGCGGTGTCATCACTGCCGGGATGTCCATTTATGACACCATGCAGTTCATCAAGCCTGACGTCAGCACCATTTGTATGGGGCAGGCGGCATCTATGGGGGCGTTCCTGCTGACGGCAGGCGCGAAGGGCAAACGTTTCTGTCTGCCAAATTCCCGCGTGATGATTCACCAGCCGCTGGGCGGATACCAGGGTCAGGCGACAGACATTGAAATTCATGCGCGTGAAATCCTGAAAGTGAAAGGGCGCATGAATGAACTTATGGCGCACCACACGGGTCAATCACTTGAGCAGATCGAGCGTGATACCGAGCGCGATCGCTTCCTCTCCGCATCAGAGGCAGTTGAGTACGGCTTAGTCGACTCCATTTTGACCCATCGTAATTGATGCCCACGGCGCGAGTGTGCCGCTATACTAAGGTAGGGCGGCACTTTGCTTGATTGCGACTTGCGCCTGAGAATGGCATTTGCGTCGTCATGTGCGGCACAAAGAACTTAAAAAGAGGTTTGGACTCATGACAGATAAACGCAAAGATGGTTCGGGCAAACTGCTGTACTGCTCTTTTTGCGGCAAGAGCCAGCATGAAGTGCGTAAACTGATTGCCGGGCCGTCCGTGTATATCTGCGACGAATGTGTCGATTTATGTAACGACATCATCCGCGAAGAGATTAAAGAAGTAGCGCCTCATCGTGAGCGCAGCGCATTGCCGACCCCGCACGAGATCCGTCATCATCTTGATGATTATGTGATCGGCCAGGAACCGGCTAAAAAAGTGCTGGCAGTTGCAGTGTACAACCACTACAAACGTCTGCGTAACGGCGATACCAGCAATGGCGTTGAGTTGGGCAAAAGTAACATTTTGCTGATCGGGCCAACGGGTTCCGGTAAAACGCTGCTGGCTGAAACGCTGGCACGCCTGCTGGATGTTCCGTTTACTATGGCAGATGCCACCACATTGACCGAAGCCGGTTATGTGGGTGAAGACGTTGAAAACATCATTCAGAAGCTGCTGCAGAAGTGCGACTACGACGTACAGAAAGCACAGCGCGGTATCGTGTATATCGATGAGATCGACAAGATCTCGCGTAAATCCGATAACCCATCTATCACCCGTGACGTGTCGGGCGAAGGTGTACAGCAGGCTCTGCTGAAACTGATCGAAGGTACGGTTGCCGCTGTTCCGCCGCAGGGTGGTCGTAAGCATCCGCAGCAGGAGTTCTTGCAGGTAGATACCTCCAAGATTCTCTTCATCTGTGGCGGTGCGTTTGCAGGCCTGGATAAAGTGATCGCTAACCGCGTAGAAACCGGCTCCGGCATTGGTTTTGGCGCGACGGTGAAAGCCAAGTCTGAGAAAGCGAACGAAGGTGAACTGCTGTCGCAGGTCGAGCCAGAAGATTTGATCAAGTTTGGTCTGATCCCTGAGTTCATCGGTCGTCTGCCGGTGGTGGCAACGCTGAATGAGCTGAGCGAAGATGCGCTGATTCAGATCCTGAAAGAGCCGAAAAATGCGCTGACCAAGCAGTATCAGGCATTGTTCAATCTGGAAGGCGTGGATCTGGAATTCCGTGACGAAGCGCTGGTCGCTATCGCCAAGAAAGCGATGGTCCGTAAAACGGGTGCACGTGGCTTGCGCTCTATCGTTGAAGCGGCGCTGCTCGATACCATGTACGATTTACCGTCCATGGAAGATGTCGAGAAAGTGGTGATCGATGAGTCTGTGATTAGCGGCCAAAGCAAGCCAATGCTGATGTACGGCAAGCCGGAAGCCCAGCAGGCATCTGGCGAATAATTAGCCAAATCATACAAGCAGTTAATCAAAAAGGGGGGATTTTATCTCCCCTTTTATTTTTCCGTATTCATAGCGTTGAATGTGTGGGAAACATCCCCATATACTGGTTACATGTTTATGGTTGTGTAACACAGTGACATGACCTGCTTACCTGGCGGACACTAAACTAAGAGAGAGCTCTATGAATCCTGAGCGTTCTGAACGCATTGAAATCCCCGTATTGCCGCTGCGCGATGTGGTGGTTTATCCGCACATGGTCATACCCTTATTTGTAGGGCGGGAAAAATCTATCCGTTGCCTTGAAGCCGCCATGGATCATGATAAAAAAATCATGCTGGTTGCGCAGAAAGAAGCATCAACGGATGAGCCGGGTGTAAACGATCTTTTCACCGTCGGGACCGTGGCCTCTATTTTACAAATGCTGAAGCTGCCTGACGGCACCGTAAAGGTGCTGGTAGAAGGCTTGCAGCGTGCGCGAATCACCACTCTTTCTGACGACGGCGAGCACTTCTCTGCGAAAGCGGAGTACCTTGAGTCTCCTGCGCTCGACGAGCGTGAGCAGGAAGTGCTGGTGCGCACCGCGATTAGCCAGTTCGAAGGCTACATCAAGCTCAACAAAAAAATCCCACCAGAAGTGCTGACGTCGCTCAATAGCATCGACGATCCTGCACGTCTGGCAGATACCATCGCTGCACACATGCCGCTGAAACTGGCTGACAAACAGTCTGTGCTGGAGATGTCCGACGTGAATGAACGTCTGGAATATCTGATGGCGATGATGGAATCTGAAATCGATCTGCTGCAGGTTGAGAAACGCATTCGCAACCGTGTCAAAAAGCAGATGGAAAAATCCCAGCGCGAGTACTATCTGAACGAGCAAATGAAAGCCATTCAGAAAGAACTCGGCGAGATGGACGACGCGCCGGACGAAAACGAAGCGCTGAAGCGTAAGATCGACGCGGCGAAAATGCCGAAAGAGGCAAAAGAAAAAGCCGAAGCTGAACTGCAGAAGCTGAAAATGATGTCTCCGATGTCGGCTGAAGCGACCGTGGTTCGCGGCTATATCGAATGGATGGTTCAGGTTCCGTGGAACGCGCGTAGCAAGGTCAAAAAAGACCTGCGTCAGGCGCAAGAAATCCTCGACACCGACCATTACGGCCTCGAACGCGTCAAGGATCGCATCCTTGAGTACCTCGCGGTTCAGAGCCGTGTGAACAAACTTAAAGGCCCGATTCTGTGCCTGGTAGGGCCTCCTGGTGTGGGTAAAACTTCTCTGGGTCAGTCCATTGCTAAAGCCACCGGACGTAAATACATCCGTATGGCGCTTGGCGGCGTGCGTGACGAAGCAGAAATTCGCGGTCACCGTCGTACTTACATCGGCTCTATGCCGGGTAAACTGATTCAGAAAATGGCGAAAGTGGGCGTTAAAAACCCGCTGTTCCTGCTCGATGAGATCGACAAAATGTCCTCGGACATGCGTGGCGATCCGGCGTCTGCTCTGCTTGAAGTGTTAGATCCAGAACAGAACGTGGCGTTCAGCGATCACTACCTGGAAGTCGATTACGATCTCAGCGATGTCATGTTCGTAGCGACCTCTAACTCCATGAACATTCCGGCACCGCTGCTGGATCGTATGGAAGTGATCCGTCTGTCCGGTTACACCGAAGACGAAAAACTGAACATCGCCAAACGTCACCTGTTGTCGAAACAGATTGAGCGTAACGCGCTGAAAGAGAGCGAAATTACAGTCGACGATAGTGCCATTATCAGCATTATTCGTTACTACACTCGCGAAGCGGGCGTACGTAGCCTTGAGCGTGAAATCTCAAAACTGTGCCGTAAGGCGGTTAAACAGCTTCTGCTGGATAAAACGCTGAAACACATTGAGATTAACGGCGACAATCTGCACGAATATCTGGGCGTACAGCGCTTCGATTACGGCCGTGCCGATAATGAAAACCGCGTCGGTCAAGTGACGGGTCTGGCATGGACGGAAGTGGGCGGCGATCTGCTGACCATCGAAACCGCCTGTGTTCCAGGCAAAGGTAAGCTGACCTATACCGGTTCTCTGGGTGAAGTCATGCAGGAGTCCATTCAGGCGGCGCTGACTGTGGTCCGTGCGCGTGCGGAGAAACTGGGTATCAACCCGGACTTCTACGAAAAACGCGACATCCACGTCCACGTTCCAGAAGGGGCAACACCTAAAGACGGTCCAAGTGCGGGTATCGCGATGTGTACCGCGCTGGTTTCTTGCCTGACGGGTAACCCGGTGCGAGCTGATGTCGCCATGACCGGTGAGATCACCCTGCGTGGTCTGGTGCTGCCAATCGGTGGTTTGAAAGAAAAACTGCTGGCTGCGCACCGCGGTGGTATCAAAACCGTATTGATCCCGCATGAGAACAAACGTGATCTGGAAGAGATTCCTGACAATGTTATCGCCGATCTGGATATCCATCCGGTGAAACGCATTGAAGAGGTTCTGAGCCTCGCGCTGCAGAATGAGCCCTCTGGAATGCAGGTTGTAACCGCAAAATAGTGACCTCGCGCAAAGAGCGTTAAGAAAAACAAGGCTGGCAGGTGATTTCTTACTTGCCAGCCTTTTTTTGTATAGCTAATTTAGATTGCTGATTGGGTTAGCCATCAACAACGGGTGTTGTAAGGTCATGGCAGGCCTGATATAACTGCTGCGCGGTCGCGTCGTGAAGGATTCACGCGCGATATAAATTATAAAGAGAGGAAGAGAACAGTGAATAAATCTCAACTGATTGACAAAATTGCTGCGGGTGCTGATATCTCTAAAGCTGCGGCTGGACGTGCATTAGATGCATTAATTGCCTCTGTAACTGAATCTCTGCAGTCCGGGGATGACGTTGCGCTGGTAGGTTTTGGTACTTTTGCTGTTAAAGAGCGTGCTGCCCGTACTGGCCGCAACCCTCAGACCGGTAAAGAGATCACCATCGCTGCCGCTAAAGTGCCAGGTTTCCGTGCAGGTAAAGCACTGAAAGACGCAGTAAACTGATCGCTTTCTCGTTCAAGGGAAGTTGAAAAGTACAAGGGCGCATCATTTGATGTGCCTTTTTTGTTTGTCCAGCGCGACTTTATGTGACTTTATGCGCGTTGTGGGCTGACATTTACCCCTGTTTCTTGTCACAATACGACCTTACGCGCTGCGGTCAGGATTTTCCCCAGCGTGAGGTCACCAGTCACCTACAGCGGAGTGTGGTTTCACCATGATGGACAACTTACGCACGGCTGCTAACAGTCTCGTGCTCAAGATTATTTTTGGTATCATTATCGTGTCGTTTATTTTGACCGGCGTGAGTGGATACCTGATTGGCGGAAGTAGCAACTACGCCGCAAAAGTGAATGGCCAGGAAATTAGCCGGGGGCAGTTTGAAAATGCCTTTGCCGGAGAACGTAACCGCATGCAGCAGCAACTGGGCGAACAGTTCTCTGAGCTTGCAGCGAACGAAGGCTACATGAAAACCTTACGTCAGCAGACCGTGAATCGTCTTATCGACGAAGCGCTGCTGGATCAGTATGCCAAACATCTGGGCCTGGGCATCAGCGATGAGCAGGTTAAGAAAGCGATTTTCGTGACGCCAGCTTTCCAGAACAACGGCAAATTCGACAACACGCGCTATACCTCTATCGTCAACCAGATGGGTATGACCCCGGATCAGTACGCTCAGGCGCTGCGCAATCAGCTGACCACTCAGCAACTGATCAATGCGGTTGTCGGTACTGATTTCATGCTCAAGGGCGAAACTGACGAACTGGCCGCTCTGGTTGCTCAGCAGCGTGTGGTTCGCACCGCGACTATCGACGTCAATGCGCTGGCGGCTAAACAACAGGTCACAGACGAAGAAGTTAATGCTTACTATGAGCAGAATAAAAACAACTTCACCACTCCTGAACAGTTCCGCGTGAGCTACATCAAGCTGGATGCCGCTGCGATGCAGGAAAACGCGTCAGACAGCGAAATCCAGTCTTACTACGATCAGCATCAGGATCAGTTCACTCAGGCGCAGCGTAACCGCTACAGCGTGATTCAGACCAAAACCGAGGCCGATGCCAAGGCGATTGTCGACGAGCTGACCAAAGGCGCTGATTTTGCCGCACTGGCGAAAGAAAAATCCACCGACATCATCTCTGCGAAAAACGGCGGTGATATGGGCTGGCTGGAAGATGCCACCACCCCTGATGAGCTGAAAAACGCAGGCCTGAAAGAGAAAGGTCAACTCTCTGGTGTGATCAAATCTTCCGTTGGCTTCCTGGTGGCGCGTCTGGATGATGTCCAGCCTGCCAAAACCAAGCCGCTGGCTGACGTTCGCGATGACATCGCGGCGAAAGTGAAGCAGGAAAAAGCGCTGGATGCTTACTACGCCTTGCAGCAGAAAGTGAGTGACGCGGCAAGCAATGACAACGAATCCCTGGCAGGCGCAGAACAGGCCGCTGGCGTGAAAGCCGTTGAAACAGGCTGGTTCGGTCACGATAACCTGCCAGAAGAGCTGAACTTCAAACCGGTTGCCGATGCTATCTTTAACGGTGGCCTGGTCGGTGAGAACGGCACGCCGGGCAGCAACTCTGACATCATTACCGTGGACGGCGATCGTGCGTTTGTGGTGCGCGTGGCGGAACATAAAGCTGAAGCCATCAAACCGTTGGATGCTGTGAAAGATCAGATTGCAACGCTTGTGAAGCACACCAAAGCGGAACAGCAGGCGAAGCTGGATGCAGAAAAACTGCTGACTGAGCTGAAAGCGGGCAAAGGTGATGCCGCGATGAAGGCCGCTGGTCTGAGCTTCGGCGAGCCGAAAACGCTGAGCCGTACCGGTCAGGATCCTGTTAGCCAGGCTGCGTTTGGTCTAAGCCTGCCTGCGAAGGATAAACCGAGCTTCGGCACGGCCTCTGACATGCAGGGCAACGTTGTTCTGCTTGCGCTGGATGAAGTCAAAGCAGGCACCATGCCGGAAGAGCAGAAAAAGGCAATGGTTCAGGGAATCACCCAGAACAACGCCCAGATCGCTTTCGAAGCACTGATGAGCAACCTGCGTAAAGACGCTAAAATCAAGCTGGGCGATATCATCACGCAGCAGCAGTAATTTCGGCGCTGCTCGCAGATTTTCGCAACGCTCTGCAATATTCAAAGGCCGCTTTCGCGGCCTTTTCCATTTCTGAAATCTGCTGTTTGTGCTTGTTTCTGTGGGCGGCTATCGTTGCCTGGCTGTCAACAAACAAGGAGAAAACAGCATGAAACATGGAATCAAAGCACTTTTTATTACGCTCGCAATCGCCACAGCGGGAATGAGTTTTAGCGCACTGGCGGCGACACCTGCGGCGAAAACACATGCAGTGTCCACAACCGCAGAAGCCCCCAGCGCTGAGGCAGGTGCTGCACAAACTAAGGCAAAGGTTAGTGATAAAGCTGCCGAAGATGAAGGAACCAGGGTCAGTATCAATTCGGCGTCGGCAGAAGATCTGGCTCGTGGCATGAACGGCGTTGGACTGAAAAAAGCACAGGCGATTGTCGGCTACCGAGATGAATATGGCCCATTTAAAACGGTCGACGACCTGAAGCAGGTGCCTGGGATTGGCAGCGCACTGGTTGAGCGCAACCTCGCTCACCTGATGCTGTAATCACGCAATAACTTGCAGAGTGGCAAAATTTTGCCAGGATAAAGAGGTCATACCAGTTATGATCTCTTACCCTATAACAACTTCAAGGTTAGTGCGCTATGCAGACTCAGATCAAAGTACGCGGTTATCATCTCGATGTTTACCAGCATGTGAATAATGCTCGTTATCTCGAATTCCTCGAAGAAGCCCGCTGGGATGGGCTGGAGAACAGTGAAAGCTTCCAGTGGCTCACGGCACACAACATCGCTTTTGTGGTCGCCAATATCAACATCAACTACCGTCGTCCGGCCGTGCTTGGCGATCGCCTGACGGTGACCAGTCAGTTGCAACAGCTAAACGGTAAGAGCGGCGTGTTGAGCCAGGTCGTGACACTCGACCCGGAAGGGCAGGTTGTGGCCGATGCGCTGATTACTTTCGTCTGTATCGATTTGAAAACGCAGAAGGCGCTGCCGCTGGAAGGGGAATTACGCGAGAAGCTTGATCTGTTAATTGAATAATTTGCGACCGGGTGAAGGTGATTCACCCGGTCAAACAGCGGCTTACTTTAGTCCGGTCTTTTTCTTCATCAGCGCCATTACCCCAGGCTTATCGGCCAGATAATGATTCAGACCGTTGGCACGCAGGTTACAGGCGGCGCATTGACCACAGCCGTCGCCTTTGATGCCGTTATAGCAGGTCAGGGTTTCGTTGCGTACCAGGTCGAGTTTGCCCCAGTAATCAGCCAGCGCCCAGGTCTCGGCTTTATCCAGCCACATTAGCGGCGTTTCAAAGCGGGTTTCTTTCGCCATGCCGAGATCGACGGCGTGATTGAGCGCTTTCACGAACTCGTCGCGGCAGTCCGGGTAGCCGGAGAAATCGGTTTCACACACGCCGGTGATCACCGCTTCGGCTTTCACCTGATAGGCGTAAATGGCGGTGAGCGTCAGGAACAGGATATTGCGGCCAGGCACGAAGGTATTCGGAATGCCGCTGGAATCTGGTTCATAGTCGGGGACAGGAATACTGTCGCGCGTCAGGCTGCTGACGGCCAGTTCGTTTAACAGTGTGACGTCCAGTACCTTGTGCGCGCGTGCGCCCAGTTTCAGCGCCAGTTCGCGGGCAACGTCGATTTCAGCGCGGTGGCGCTGACCATAATCAAACGTCACACAATGCACTTCATCATATTGTTGCAGGGCCTGAATCAGGCAGGTGGTGGAATCTTGTCCTCCGCTGAACACGACGACGGCACGTTTCATAAATAGTCTCAACAGTATCGGCAAAAACAATATGGTAACGCCTGGCAAGCTGGGCGACCAGCTTCTTCACGTGTTCGGGGCCGGCAGCCAGGCCTTAGAAAAATCAAACCAGCCACGTGTGTTCAGGCTAATCCCGTTCACCCCCGGCGGGGCGCTGATCTGATACTGATAGTTAAACAGCGGCGTCAGTACCGCATTTTCCATCAGGTGGCTGAATATTGACTGAAGACCTGCGTGACGAGTGTGCTCATTGACCTGTGTTTGTACCGAATCGAGTGTCGCCTGAAGGTGGGCAAATTGTGGTGCGCTTAACAGATGCGGCCACAGCGTATCGCAACGTAACCACTGCTCTAGCGTATATCCCGGCGCCTCACCGATCAGTCTGTCGCCCATCATCAGGTCGGCTTCGGCAAAATAGCTACAGCCATCCCAGGTTTTAGCATCGTGAAAAATGACCTTCAGCGTGCAGCCATGCTTTGCCAGGTACTGTTTCAACTGTTCAGCCATCGTATGCAACTCGACTGGCAGATGATAAATCAGAGTTAGTGTTTCGGGTAAAACGACGTTTTCGAGTGATGACCATTCGGGAATCGTCCACCCGGGCAGCAATTCGTGAGCCGGAGTGATCAGGTTTTCATCCAAGGGTAGCGTGTGCAGAAGGGTCGTATGATGGATGATATTGATTAACCGCCGCGCCTGAAGTTGACTCAAACGCGGGCTCTGTTTCAGCGTGAGATAGCAAAAGCCCAGGCTCGTGCTGCTGCTGACCAGGCGCAGATTGGCCAGTTCATCAGGTTCGCCGATGGCGATTTGCACCGGATGGCGACAGCTGGTGCCTAAATCCTGCTCGAACAGTTGCGGCGTTATCCAGAATTCAATCGCTTTGAGCAGCGGATGGCTGAGGTGATATTGCTCATGGCTCTCGAGGCGCACCAAATCCGGCTCAAACACCGTGAGACGAAACGGACCGCTGCCGATCAAGGGAAGATCGGGATGCACCAGACGACTGCAATAGCTTGCCAGACGATGCGCCAGCCAATAATCCGGTTGATGCAACACAAAGGTCAGACACTGAGGATGCGTCACTTCAACGTGAAGCACGCTATTAAACAGGCGTCGTAGCGCGGGAATGGCAAACAGTGCTGTCAGGCTCGATTGCAGTTGCGCTGTTTCGACCTTATCGCCGTTATGCCAGTGCAGCGTCGAGCGGATATAAAAATGCCAGCGCAATCCATCGGCAGACACCTCCCAGTGATGGGCTAAATCGCCAACGGGTTCGCGGCTGTCGCCGTCGAATCTGGTCAGCCCGGAGAACACCTGGCCGACCAGATGCTGCTCAGCGCGCCCCGGTAAAAAGCCGGAATGGAGCGGGTCGAGCGAGCGGTAGTAGGGGATGCGCAGCGTCGGCGTGTCGTTCTGCCACTGCCCGCCGAGGAAAGGATGCAGTAACGCGCGCAGTTCCGGGGCATCCAGTTGCGCCAGCTCTAAGGCGTCATGCTGTAGCCCACACGTCAGCGCCTGCTCCATCATCTCATTGCGCAGGCTGTCGGGTGTGACGTGAAAGGTCAGGGTGCCGCGTTTGCCGCGCCCGGACTGGGCCTGCCAGCTCAGCCAGCCGGCCTCCTGAGCCTGGCGCAGCAGTGTTCGCACGTGCCGTTCGCTGCAAAAGCAACGCGTCGCCAGTTCGGCCACAGTAATTTGCTGTGGCTCACCGGCGGAAGGCTGCCAGAGACGTTGAAATTGATTCAGTCTGTTAAGTTGACGCATCGTCGCGGCCCTGGTGGTAAAAAGTTAATGCCAGTGGTACGTCTGACAGTGTTGACGCAGCAGATCCAGCAAACGGCGTGCCGTAAATGTCAGCGGCGATTTTTGCGAATACAGCACGTGATATTCCGCCTGCGGCAGGCTGTCGATATTCAGCATACACAGCTGGTCCTGCAAGCCGAACGGGGCCTGCATCGCGCGCGCCACGATGGTCAGATAGTCAGACTTTAGCACCAGACTCAGCCCGGAGATCATTGAATCCGTGCGCAGGGGCGTTTGCGCCAACGGCGGCAGAAGTTCATTCACCGCTAGCTGCTGGTAATACCCCATATCGGTTTCTGGCAGCACCCAACGTGCATGCTGCAACGCGTCGAAGGTTGTCGCCTCTGCCAGCGGATGTCCTTTGCGGGCGATAATGCCGAACGAGGCATTGAACAGCGGCTCGCGCACCAGGTCGTCCAGCGGGAACCCTGGCCCGGCGGTACCGACGGCGAAATCCAACCGTCCCTCGCGCAGCGCCGGTAACAGCATCGACAGCTGTCCCTCTTTCACCAACAGCGTGGACTGGGGAAACTGCGCTTTGAAGGCGTCGTTGAGCGCCGGGAAAACCGTTACCGCGAGGAGTGAGGAGAACCCCATCGCCACCGCTCCTTGCGAGAACTGGTCGATCTGACGGATCTCATCGGCGGCCCGTTCCAGCTCCTCCAGAATAAATTGCATCCGCTGGGAAAATGCCCGCCCGGTTTCCGTTAGGGTCATCCCCTGGTTTCCGCGCACGATGAGGCGGGTCTCCAGCGTTTGCTCCAGTTCGCGCAACGTTCTGCTGACTGCGGGCTGAGATTGACCTAACGCCCGTGCCGCCCCGCGAATACTGCCGCTGCGGATAACCTGCTGAAACACCTTCAGTTGCTGCAACTTTGGCAAATAACGCAACGCCAGCCCCTATCAGTAAAAAGTATCACCTGTACAAAAATTGTATCTTATGGCGGGGTGGTAAAGCTGCTAACGTCGATGCAGATAAAACATAAAACGTTGTTGTTCAGTCTGTTATGTGATGCGTGTCGCATTTTACCTTCACCTGTCGATAACCCTCCGGCGAGGTGATAACAAAAGAGATATCGGCTGTGAAGAATCGTTTTCTGATGATTTTCCTGCTCTTTGTCGGCTATGTGGTGGTGTATCTCGACAAAACGGTGATGGGCTTTGCTCTGCTGCCCATCGAACGAGAGTTTGACCTTCGTCCCGAGCAACTAGGTTACATTACCGGGATTTTCTTCCTCGCCTATTCACTGTTTCAGATTCCAGCGGGCTGGCTGAACGATCGGTTTGGCTACAAAAAAGTGCTGAGTATGTCGCTGTGTCTGCTCGGCGGCTTCGCTCTCTGCTTTGGTATGCTGGGTTTCGGTCTGGGGCTGCTGGTCACGTTCCGCTTTTTATCCGGCGTCGGTCATTCCGGCTATCCGTGTTCCTGCGCCAAAGCCGTTGTCTCTAATTTCCCTCTTGAAAAGCGCACCTTTGCTCAATCCATATTGCTCTCATCGGCTGGCCTGGCCATGACCGCCGGTCCGCTCGTTGCCGTGTATAGCCTGAATTCGCTGGGCTGGCGCGGCTCTTTTTCGATTCTCGGTCTGCTGGCCTTCGCAATTGCCGTCGCGATTATGCTGTGGGTGCCGAATCCGGCGCCCGTGAAAGCGCGGGCCGGAGCTGTCACTGGTTATCGCACGTTGCTGAAAAACCCGATTGTGGTCCTGCTGTTCATCTCGATTTTTTGCATCAACATTCCGTCCTACGGCCTGATGGCGTGGCTGCCGAAGTATCTGGTGCAGCAGCGCGGCATGACGCTGGATATTTCCGGTTTGGTTGTCGCGGCGGGAGGACTGGGGATCTGGATTTCATCGCTGGCGACCGGCTGGCTGGTGGGGCGCTATATGCAGGGCAAAGAGCCGAAAGTGATTTTTTGCTGCGCGTTGCTCAGCGCGCTCTGCATCTGGCTGGTTTACGGTTCTGCCTCGGCGCTTACCGCCGGGTTGTTCCTGTTCCTCGGCTACGTATTCCTGATGGCTGCCTTCGTCACCGTTTTCACCTTACCGATGAAACGACTGCCGCCAGAGGTAATGGGCGCGGCGATGGGGATCATTAATACCGGTGGGACGCTGGGCGGATTTGTCGCCCCGATTGTGATGGGGTATCTGATCACTGTCAGCCACGGCTACCTGTCGACGTTTGTTTTTCTGGCGCTGGCAATGGTGATTGCCGGGCTTGCCATGCTGCCGCTGGCGCTGAAAACGCGCCAGGCATTAACTGAGGAGAAGTATGATGGCGTTTAATTTTGAAACGATGCTGGCTGAAGTGAAAGACGATGTTTTACGCTGGCGCAGACACATTCATGCTCATCCTGAACTCTCATTTCAGGAGCATAAAACGGCGGATTATATTGCCGACGCGCTGGCCGGTTTTGGCGGCCTGACGTTGACGCGACTGACACCCAATAGCGTAATTGCCGATTTGAAAGGGGCCTATGAAGGGCCGTGCTACGCGTTGCGGGCTGATATCGACGCGCTACCCATCCAGGAAGAAAACGACGAAGCGTTTTGCTCGACGGTACCGGGCGTGATGCACGCCTGCGGCCATGACGCTCATGCCGCGATGTTGCTCGGCGCGGCAAAAGTGCTGACGCAGTGTCAGTCGATGCTGCACGGTTCGGTGCGCTTTATCTTCCAGCATGCTGAAGAGGTGCCGCCCGGTGGTGCCCAGGAGCTGGTTGATCTGGGCGTTCTCGACGGCGTGGAGAAAATCTTCGGGCTGCATGTGATGCCGAATTTCCCAACCGGCGAAGTGGTGCTGAAAGAGGGCGTGTTTTGCGCTTCCACGGATAACTTCGATATCACCATTGAAGGCAAAGGCGGACATGGCTCGATGCCGCATCTCTGCATCGATCCGGTGACGATCGGTGCAGAAGTGGTGATGGCCCTGCAAAACGTGGTGTCACGCCGTACCGATCCGCTTCAGGTACCGGTACTGACCATCGCCACTTTCCAGAGCGGAGAGAGCTATAACGTGATCCCGGAGCGCGTCAAACTCGCAGGAACGCTACGAACTCACCACGACAGTGTGCGCCAGCAGGTGCCGCAGCAGATGGAGCAGATCATCGCCGGGATCACCGCCGCGCACGGCGCACGCTTTACTCTGAGCTGGACGCGAGGCTACGCCAGTGGCAACAACCATCCCGATGCCTGTGTTATTGCACGCAAAGTGGTCAGCGATGCGCTGGGAGAGCAGGCATTACACGAGATGACTTATCCGCTGTTTGGTGGCGAAGATTTTTCGTCATACCAGCAAAAAGTGCCCGGCTGCTTCGTGTTTATTGGCAGCGGCAATCAGCAAATTGGCGCAACTTACGGTGTACATAATCCGCGATTCCGCCTGGATGAAGCGGCGCTCCAGATCGGCGTCAAACTCCATGTCGGTTTTATTCAACATCTGCTGCTCAATCAGGCCTGATTTTACTGCCTCAAGACGCTGCCCCGGCAGCGTTTTTTTATAAACCCGGAACAATAATCCTCATCTATTCACTATTACTTCCGTATATTGCGGGCAATACTGATACCCAGATTAACCCCATTACTTTTACGGAGTCATCATGGCGCGGCTTGCAGCATTTGATATGGACGGCACGCTCTTAATGCCGGATCACCGCTTAGGAGACAAAACCCTGAGTGCGCTGAAGCGGCTGCATGAGCGTGATATCACCCTGACGTTTGCCACCGGTCGCCATGTGCTTGAGATGCGCCACCTGCTGGGCAAACTGTCGATGGACGCGTTTTTGATCACCGGCAACGGGACGCGCATCCATTCCGTCGAAGGCGATGTTTTACACCGTCAGGATCTGAACCCGGAAGTCGCGGATCTGGTACTGCACAGCACCTGGGATACCCAGGCCAGCATTCATGTCTTCAACGATACCGGCTGGCTGACGGGCGAAGAGATCCCGGAACTGCTGAAAGCGCATGTCTACAGCGGCTTTCGTTACCAGCTCACCGACTTGCGCCGTATTCCTGCGCATTCGGTGACCAAGATCTGTTTCTGCGGCGATCACGACGATCTGTGTCGTCTGCGCATTCAGCTTAACGAGGTATTAGGCGACCGTGCGCATCTCACGTTCTCTGCTGTGGAGTGCCTGGAGGTGCTGCCGGTCGGGTGTAACAAAGGTTCTGCGCTGGCGGTACTGAGCGACCACCTCGGGTTAACGATGCAAGATTGTATGGCATTTGGCGATGCCATGAACGACCGCGAGATGCTCGGTAGCGTGGGTCGCGGTGTGATTATGGGAAATGCGATGCCGCAGCTGAAGGCTGAGCTGTCGCATCTCCCGGTTATCGGACATTGCCGTAACGAAGCGGTGTCCCATTTTTTGACTCATTGGCTGGATAAACCAAACCTCCCGTATTCCCCCGAATAGTGAGACCCTTCCAGCAAGCCAGACGTCGATGTTTATCGGTCTGGCTTTTTTTATTTTGTCATCTGTGCAATCTGCGCTTTCCACGGCTCAATCTCGCCAATATTGGCTTTGACCCATTCCGCGTTGTAATAGGTATCAAGATAACGCTCGCCGCTGTCACACAGCAACGTGACGATAGAACCGCACCGGCCCTCTTCGCGCATCCGCACCGCCAGCTGTAACGCACCCCACATATTGGTGCCCGTTGATGCGCCCACTTTGCGGCCCAGCTGCGTTTCCAGCCAGTGTGCCGTGGCGACGCTGGCCGCATCTGGCACGCGCAGCATCTCATCGACCACATCAGGAATGAAAGACGGCTCCACGCGCGGGCGCCCGATACCTTCGATTTTGCTGCCCACCGGGCTGCGCAGGCTGGCGTCACGGTTTTGCCAGTAGTCGAGGAATACCGAGTTCTGCGGGTCAACCACCATCAATTTTGTGTCATAACCCTGACAACGAATGTAGCGGCCAATGGTGGCTGACGTTCCGCCAGTTCCCGCGCTCATGACGATGTACGACGGCTCCGGGTGAGGTTCGTTGTTCATCTGACGGAAAATACTGTCGGCGATATTATTATTCCCGCGCCAGTCGGTCGCGCGTTCGGCGAAGGTAAACTGGTCCATATAATGGCCGTTCAGCTCGCGGGCGAGCATTTCTGAGGCGGCGTAGATTTCGCAGGCGCTTTCAACAAAATGACAGCGTCCGCCGTAAAATTCGATCTGCTCAATTTTGCGTTTGGCGGTGCAGGAAGGCATCACAGCGATAAACGGCAGGCCAAGCAGACGGGCGAAATAAGCCTCGGACACGGCGGTTGAACCGGACGAGGATTCAATAATGGTGGTGCCTTCTTTGATCCAGCCGTTGCATAACCCGTACAGGAACAGGGAGCGCGCCAGACGGTGCTTCAGGCTGCCGGTCGGATGGGTGCTTTCATCTTTCAGGTACAGCTGAATGCCGGGAAAACCCGGCAAAGCCAGGCGGATGAGGTGCGTGTCCGCCGAGCGCTGATAGTCGGCATTAATTTCGCTGATCGCGTGTTTGACCCAGGTGCTATTCATCGTGTCTGTCCGTTTGTCATTTTGTGCCTAGCATAGCGAAAAGCACAGAAAAAATTGTTGCTATCTGGCCTTTAAAATAGAATATCAGGAGAAAATTATTCTCTGCGAGGTGGGGTATGTTAGATAAAATTGACCGTAAGCTGCTCTCCTTACTGCAAAAGGACTGCACCCTCTCTTTGCAGGCACTCGCCGATGCCGTTAATCTGACCACCACGCCGTGCTGGAAACGCCTTAAAAGACTCGAAGACGACGGTGTTTTGCTCGGGCGCGTGGCGCTACTGGATCCCGAAAAACTGGGGCTTGGACTGACCGCCTTTGTTCTGATAAAAACGCAGCACCACAGCAGCGACTGGTACTGCCGGTTTGTCACCGAGGTTTCCGATATGCCCGAAGTGCTCGGCTTCTGGCGCATGGCAGGCGAATACGACTATCTGATGCGCGTCCAGGTGGCGGACATGAAACGCTACGACGACTTCTACAAGCGGCTGGTGAACAGCGTTCCCGGCTTGTCAGATGTGACCTCAAGCTTCGCCATGGAACAGATTAAATACACCACAGCGTTACCCATTGAATAACTCAGAACAATACCTTCAGGAATTTACCGCGTGCGATTATTTGCTCAACTAAGCTGGTACTTTCGCCGGGAGTGGCGACGCTATCTCGGCGCCGTGGCCCTGCTTATTATCATTGCCATTCTCCAGTTGATCCCGCCGAAAGTGGTGGGCTATGTGGTGGACGGCGTCACGGAACAACATTACACCACCGCACGGGTGATGATGTGGGTAGGCACGCTGGTCCTGACCGCGGTGATTGTTTACCTGCTGCGCTACGTCTGGCGCGTGCTGCTGTTTGGAGCGTCCTATCAACTCGCCGTCGAACTACGCGAAGATTTTTACCGCCAGCTCAGCCGCCAGCATCCTGAATTCTACCTGCGCCACCGCACGGGCGATCTGATTGCGCGTGCCACCAACGACGTGGATCGCGTGGTGTTTGCCGCCGGGGAAGGGGTGCTTACGCTGGTCGATTCACTGGTGATGGGCTGCGCGGTACTGATCGTGATGTCGACGCAGATCAGCTGGCAGCTTACGCTCCTGGCGCTACTGCCGATGCCGCTCATGGCGCTGGCGATCAACCGTTTCGGTGAGCAACTGCACGAGCGCTTCAAACTGGCGCAGGCGGCATTCTCCTCTTTGAACGATAGAACCCAGGAGAGCATGACCAGTATTCGGATGATCAAAGCCTTTGGCCTGGAAGATCGCCAGTCGGCCCAGTTTGCCGCCGACGCCGCCGATACGGGGGCGAAAAACCTGCGCGTGGCGCGTATTGATGCGCGTTTTGACCCGACGATTTATATCGCTATTGGCACTGCCAACCTGTTGGCCATTGGCGGTGGCAGCTGGATGGTGGTCAACGGTTCCATGACGCTCGGCCAGTTGACCAGTTTTGCTATGTACCTCGGACTAATGATTTGGCCGATGCTGGCCCTGGCCTGGATGTTTAACATCGTCGAGCGCGGCAGTGCTGCGTACAGCCGTATTCGCGCAATGCTGGCCGAAGCGCCGGTGGTCAACGATGGGACAGAAACGGTGCCGGAAGGACGCGGTGTGCTGAAGGTGGCCATTGCTGAATTCTCCTATCCACAAACTGAACGCCCGACGCTCGAAAACGTCAACTTTGAGCTGCGTCCAGGTCAGATGCTCGGTATTTGTGGCCCGACAGGCGCGGGCAAAAGCACCATTCTGTCGCTGATTCAGCGTCACTTTGATGTCACCAAAGGCGACATCCGTTTTCATGATATTCCGCTGACCCGCTTACAGCTTGATGCCTGGCGCAGCCGCCTGGCCGTCGTCAGCCAGACGCCGTTTTTGTTCTCCGATACGATCGCCAATAACATCGCGCTGGGCCATCCGACAGCCACGCAGGAAGAGATCGAGCATGTAGCGCGTCTGGCCAGCGTTCATGACGATATTCTGCGTCTGCCGCAGGGCTACGCCACCGAAGTGGGCGAGCGCGGGGTGATGCTCTCGGGGGGACAGAAACAGCGTATTTCGATTGCGCGTGCACTGCTGCTGAATGCCGAAATCCTGATCCTCGACGATGCGCTCTCTGCCGTCGACGGGCGCACAGAGCATCAGATTCTGCACAATCTGCGTCAGTGGGGCGAGGGGCGCACGGTCATTATCAGCGCTCATCGTCTGTCGGCGTTGACGGAAGCCAATGAAATCTTGGTGATGCAGCACGGGCATGTTGCTCAGCGCGGGCATCACGAAAATCTGGCGGAACAGTCGGGGTGGTATCGCGACATGTATCGCTATCAACAGCTGGAGGCGGCACTGGATGACGCGCCAGACCTGAACGAGGAGGCCACTCATGCGTAAGTTTACTCAGCTGTGGCCGACGCTGAAACGCCTGCTGGCCTATGGTTCGCCGTGGCGAAAACCGCTCTCTATTGCGGTCGTGATGCTGTGGGTGGCGGCGATTGCGGAAGTGAGCGGCCCGCTGCTGATCAGCTATTTTATCGACAACATGGTCGCTAAAAGCTATCTGCCGCTGGGGCTGGTTGCCGGATTGGGGGCTGCCTATATCGGATTGCAGCTGTTGGCAGCCTCTCTGCACTACGCGCAGTCGCTACTGTTTAATCAGGCGGCGGTCGGCGTGGTGCAGCAGTTACGTACCGATGTGATGGATGCGGCGCTGCGACAGCCGCTCAGCGAGTTTGATACCCAGCCGGTCGGCCAGGTTATTTCCCGTGTGACTAACGATACTGAAGTGATCCGCGACCTGTACGTGACCGTTGTCGCTACGGTGCTGCGCAGTGCCGCGCTGGTCGGCGCGATGCTGGTGGCGATGTTCAGTCTCGACTGGCGCATGGCGCTGGTGGCAATCACTATTTTCCCGGCGGTGATGATCGTGATGATCATATATCAGCGCTACAGTACGCCGATTGTGCGCCGGGTACGCGCCTATCTGGCGGATATCAACGACGGCTTTAACGAAGTCATCAACGGCATGAGCGTCATCCAGCAGTTCCGCCAGCAGGCGCGGTTTGGTGAACGCATGGGCGAGGCGAGCCGTTCGCACTATATGGCGCGCATGCAAACCCTGCGTCTGGACGGATTCCTGCTGCGTCCGCTGTTGAGCCTGTTTTCAGCGCTGGTGCTGTGCGGTCTGCTGATGCTGTTTGGCTTCGGTTCTGGCGGCACGATGGAAGTGGGTGTGTTGTACGCGTTTATCAGCTACCTCGGGCGTCTTAACGAGCCGCTGATCGAACTCACGACCCAGCAGTCGATGCTGCAACAGGCGGTGGTCGCCGGTGAGCGTGTGTTCGAGCTGATGGACAGGCCGCGCCAGACCTACGGCGACGATGAGCGTGAACTGCAAAGCGGGGCGATTGCTATCGATAACGTCTCCTTTGCCTATCGCGAAGATCGCCTGGTTCTGCAGGATATTAATCTTGATATCCCGTCACGCAGTTTTGTCGCCCTGGTAGGACACACGGGCAGTGGTAAAAGTACGCTTGCCAGCCTGCTGATGGGCTACTACCCGCTGACGAAAGGCGAAATCCGTCTTGATGGTCGCCCGCTCTCAACGCTGAGCCACGGCGCGCTGCGTAAAGGGATTGCGATGGTGCAGCAGGACCCGGTGGTGATGGCCGACTCCTTCTTTGCCAACGTCGCGCTGGGCCGTCCGTTCAGCGAAGCACAAGTTTGGGACGTGTTAGAGAAAGTCCAGCTTGCAGAACTGGCGCGTGAAATGAGCGATGGGATTTACACCAAACTCGGTGAGCAGGGGAATAATCTCTCGGTTGGGCAGAAGCAACTGCTGGCGCTGGCGCGGGTGCTTATCGAAACGCCGCAGGTGCTGATCCTCGATGAAGCGACCGCCAGCATTGACTCCGGCACGGAACAAGCCATCCAGCAAGCGCTGGCCGAAGTGCGCGAGCACACGACGCTGGTGGTGATTGCGCATCGTCTCTCGACAATTGTTGAGGCCGATACCATTCTGGTCCTGCATCGTGGGCAGGCCGTTGAACGCGGCACCCACCGTGAGCTGCTGGAAGCAAAAGGGCGCTACTGGCAAATGTATCAGCTGCAGCTGGCGGGTGAAGAGCTTGCCGCCTGCACGCGCGAAGAGGAGTCCCTTAGCGCCTGATGCACCAAAAATAAGCACGGCGCTAACAGGGATTTCTGTTGGTGCAAAAATGAAACGCACCCTGCACTGTCATGGTGCGTTTTTTTTATCCATTTCTTCTCAATCGCCATTTTTTGCCTTTCCCGCCTGATTTCTTCGCGTTTTCAAACTCTGGCACACCGCTTGCAATAACTCATGTGTAAACGCTGAGGCCATTATCGAATTCTGACGGGAGAGGAACTATGAAGCTGGTTACGGTTGTCATCAAACCATTCAAACTGGAAGACGTGCGTGAAGCGCTCTCTTCAATGGGGATTCAGGGACTGACGGTTACCGAAGTGAAAGGCTTTGGGCGTCAGAAAGGCCACGCGGAGCTTTATCGTGGCGCCGAATACAGCGTCAACTTCCTGCCTAAGGTGAAGATTGATGTGGCTATTGCAGACGACCAACTCGACGAAGTGATCGACGTCGTGAGCAAAGCGGCTTACACCGGAAAAATTGGCGACGGCAAAATTTTCGTTGCCGAATTGCAGCGCGTCATTCGCATCCGTACGGGCGAATCTGACGAAGCGGCACTGTAAGTAACTCCTGGCACACAGTGATAGGGATCGAGAAAATGAACAAATTAACAATCAAAACAGCTCTGGGGTCTCTGGCACTGCTGCCGGGCCTGGTGATGGCGGCTCCTGCGGTAGCCGACAAGGCAGATAACGCCTTCATGATGATCTGCACCGCGCTGGTGCTGTTCATGACAATTCCGGGCATCGCGCTGTTTTACGGCGGTCTGATTCGCGGTAAAAACGTGTTGTCCATGCTGACGCAGGTCGCGGTGACATTCGCGCTGGTGTGCGTTCTGTGGGTGGTATACGGCTACTCGCTGGCCTTCGGTGAAGGTAACGCCTTCTTCGGCAACTTTAACTGGGTCATGCTCAAAAATATTCAGCTGACCGCCTTGATGGGCAGCTTCTATCAGTACATCCACGTTGCGTTCCAGGGCTCGTTCGCCTGTATCACCGTCGGCCTGATTGTCGGTGCGCTGGCGGAACGTATTCGCTTCTCCGCCGTACTGATCTTCGTGGTGGTGTGGTTGACGCTCTCCTATGTGCCGATTGCGCACATGGTCTGGGGCGGCGGTCTGCTGGCATCTCATGGTGCGCTGGACTTCGCGGGCGGTACCGTGGTGCACATTAACGCCGCTGTTGCCGGGCTGGTTGGGGCATACCTGATTGGCAAACGCGTGGGCTTCGGTAAAGAAGCATTCAAACCACACAACCTGCCGATGGTCTTCACTGGCACGGCAATCCTGTACTTTGGCTGGTTCGGCTTCAACGCCGGTTCCGCCAGTGCCGCTAACGAAATCGCAGCCCTGGCATTTGTGAACACCGTGGTCGCTACCGCGGGTGCGATTCTGTCGTGGGTGTTTGGCGAGTGGGTCGTTCGTGGCAAACCGTCCCTTCTGGGTGCCTGTTCCGGTGCGATTGCGGGCCTGGTTGGCATCACCCCAGCGTGTGGTTATGTCGGTGTGGGCGGTGCGCTGCTGATTGGTCTGGTCTCTGGTCTGGCGGGTCTGTGGGGTGTGACGGCGCTGAAACGTATTCTGCGCGTTGATGACCCTTGCGATGTGTTCGGTGTACACGGCGTGTGCGGTATCGTTGGCTGCATCATGACCGGTATCTTTGCGGCTACCTCGCTGGGCGGTGTGGGCTACGCAGAAGGCGTGACTATGGGCCATCAGCTGCTGGTTCAGCTGGAAAGTATCGGCCTCACCATCGTCTGGTCGGGTGTGGTGGCCTTTATCGGCTATAAACTGGCGGACATGACTGTTGGTCTGCGCGTACCGGAAGAGCAGGAGCGCGAAGGCCTGGACGTGAACAGCCACGGCGAGAATGCGTATAACGCCTGATTAAATTGAGTATTTGCTGTAGCAAAAAGCCTCCCAATGGGAGGCTTTGTTTTTCTCCCTCTCCCTGTGGGAGAGGGTTGGGGTGAGGGCACCAGACCGCACGAACTCGACCGCACAAATCACCCCCGATTGCGCATCACCCCTTCCTGCACAGTCGACGCCACCAGTACGCCATCCTGAGTATAAAACTCGCCACGCACAAACCCGCGCGCGCTAGACGCAGAGGTGCTTTCAACGCTGTACAGCAGCCACTCGTTCATATCGAACGGGCGGTGGAACCACATGGAATGGTCAATGGTCGCGACCTGCATCCCTTTTTCGAGGAACCCCACACCGTGCGGCTGCAATGCCACCGGCAGGAAGTTGAAATCAGACGCATAGCCCAGCAGATACTGATGAACACGAAGATCTTGCGGCATCGTGCCGTTAGCACGCATCCACACCTGGCGTTTTGGCTCGGCGACGTGACCCTTCATCGGGTTATGGAACTCGACCGGGCGGATCTCCAGCGGTTTATCGCAGAGGAATTTATCTTTCACCTGCGGCGGCAACAGATGCGCCAGCGCGCGGGCGATATCCGTTTCGGATTTCAGCTCGTCAGGTGCCGGTGCGGGCGGCATCGTTTTTTGATGCTCATACCCGGTTTCCGGGGCCTGGAACGAAGCCGTCATATAAAAAATCGGCTTGCCGTTCTGAATGGCCGCGACGCGACGAGCGCTAAAACTGTTGCCATCGCGTAGCACTTCGACGTCATAGATAATCGGTTTCGCGCTGTCGCCAGGACGCAAAAAATAGCTGTGAAACGAATGCACCAGACGGTCTGCGGGCACGGTCTCTTTGGCGGCATACAGCGCCTGGCCGACCACCTGACCGCCGAAAACCTGGCGCAGGCCGAGGTCTTCACTCTGTCCGCGAAAGAGTCCTTCTTCAATTTTTTCCAGATTCAGTAATGTCAGCAGATTGTTCAGCGCTTGACTCATAGTCGTCCTCAATAAAACACCACAGCGAAAGATAGGTTGATTATACCCAAAATAATTCGAGTTGCAGGAAGGCGGCAAGCGAGAGAATCCCCAGGAGCTTACTCAAGTAAGTGACTGGGGTGAACGAACGCAGCCAACGCACATGCAACTTGAATTATGACGGGTATATAACGGAAAAAGGAAAGTGGTCCGAGAGGTGCAATAATCTGAATAATCGGCTGAAACCAGGCATATATAAGTGATTTGTGCCACACTTAGTTACGTTACGTTTTTGTTAACGACCCGCTGGTGGGATCGATCCCGCTGGTGCATTGATGATAAGGAGAACTCAATGAAACTCGTGCACATGTTAAGTGGTTTAGCGGTAGCGGTTGCTCTGTCTGCTTGTGCAGATAAAAGTGCTGATATTCAGACGCCAGCGCCAAACCCAAATGCCGCCGGGGCGACGACGCAGCCAACCATGCAGCAGCCTAATGTTTCCGGTACGGTGTGGATTCGCCAGAAAGTAGCGCTGCCGCCGGATGCGGTATTAACGGTTACTCTGTCCGATGCTTCTCTGGCCGATGCGCCGTCAAAAGTGCTGTCGCAGAAAGCGGTTCGTACAGAAGGCAAACAGGCGCCGTTCAGCTTCGTGCTGCCGTTTAATCCGGCAGACATTCAGCCTAAAGCGCGAATCTTGCTGAGTGCGGCAATTACCGTGAATGACAAACTGGTGTTTATCACCGATACGGTACAACCGGTGATTAATGAGGGCGGGACCAAAGCCGACCTGACGCTGGTTCCGGTTCAGCAGACTGCCGTACCGATGCAGCAGGGTGGTGGTGCTGCGACGACGGTTCCGTCAACGTCGCCAACGCAGGTGAGCCCGTCTTCTGCGGTTCCAGCTCCGACCAAATACTAAGCACGACCTTTGCCCTCTCCTCACCGGGGAGGGCTAATAATCCCACCGATACTTTTGCATATCAATCTTGCCCTTACCCGATACCTGCACGCCTTCAGACAGCAATGCCTGGCGCTGGCGTTGTAAATCCGGGCCAGTAAGGGAAATTTCACCGTGACGATTCACCACCCGGTACCAGGGCAGCGTGCTGCCTTCCGGGAGACGTTTCAGTACGCCGCCAACCTGACGCGCTGCACGCGGGGAGCCAGCAAGGCGCGCCACATCGCCGTAGGTCGTGACATAACCTTCCGGAATCGAGGCAATAATCTGCCACACCCGCTGGGGAAAAGAGTCGTGTTCATCCACGGATAAACTCCTGCTGAAGAGTGCGCAAAGAACCCGTGCGGGAACATGCGCGAAAGTGGCTGGTCTAAGTAAGACAGGCATAATACCTGATTATTTTCGCGGTTTGCGCAATAAACCAGCATCCGGTCATGGTTAACTTGCAATTGCGATCCTGTGCAGTGATAATGCGGCAGCGCGTTGGGTAACAGCCAACGCTCTCAATGGGGGCTCTGTTGGTTCTCCCGCAACACTACTCTGTTTACCAGGTCAGATCCGGAAGGAAGCAGCCAAGGCAGATGACGTGTGTGCCGGGATGTAGCTGGCAGGGCCCCCACCCATTTGTGCTTCCCAAACTTTTCACCACCTTGCTCAACGCCATCTACTCGCTTCTCTTTAGCATTATATCCATGAATATAAAGTGGATATGTAATATATCGTTCATTGTACTGAAATAATATTGTCATAAACCTGTAATAATAGACTGGCAAATTAATGTCGGGGTGTTTTTATTCGTTCATAAGCAAAAAATATATAAGTGGATTGCACTGGTAACTTCGTGTATTAAATAAATAACTTATTCCGAAGGGAAGTAACAAACATGGGCACTGCCGTATTAAACGTTAAAATTGATGAAGCGCTAAAAGAAAGACTTCGCCATTATGCTGAAGTGAATAACGAGAATCTAAGCGTGACTACGGAAAAACTGCTGTTGCTGGCGTTTGAAGCAGCAGAAGAGGCGGGAGTATCGGAAGAGGATATCGATAATCAACATACGGAAGAAGAGAGTGTAACTCCATTTACTCCTAAAGAAATCAAGGCACTACGCAAAATTCTGAAGAAGAGAAAATGAAACAACAACTGTCTACTGCCAACGACTACAAAGAGGCCTGCGACCTGCTTCGTTCAGGCTATGTGAAACATGTACGTCTTGGCTGGAATGTAGGAAGTGATGAGTTCTTTCGCATTGCGTCTGACTGGTGTGATACGGGCGCAAAAATAAAGAAAGAAGGAGAAAATTTTGTTATTTCTCTGAAGGGCTTTCCGATTCCTCCTCAACATTGATGACAAACCTGTGAAAACTGCTGACTGCACCTCTGCAGCCAGCAGTTTTTATTTCTCACCCGGTTATATAACGCCGCGTTTTAAAAAACTGTCGCTTTTATTCAATGTGGTCCATAAGGGTTTAATTCGCAGCAGCGCATTTTCAAGCTCTGCCGAATCCATTGAGAAAGGCATTCGCAGGTAGCGATCAAAAGCCCCCGAAAGGCCAAATCGCGTTCCGGTTCCCAGATGAATCCCCAGCGTCTCCGCTCGTGCGCCAAACTGCGTGGCCACCATGCCCGGCAGTTCCACCCAATACGACAGCCCCCCTTCTGGCTCGTGAAAACGCCAGTCGGGAAAATGCTCGCGCATTAATGCGCTGCAACGATTGCGGCGTTCCGTCAACATCTGGCGTCGTGCCGGGAGAAAAGAGGCGGAATTTTCAATTAACCACAGCGTCGCCAGCTGTTCCAGTAACGGTGAGCCGAGATCGAGGGTATCGCGCGTTTGGGCAAGCGTGGCAATGGTGCGCGACGACGCGCGAATCCATCCCAGTCTCAAGCCCCCCCAAAAACTTTTACCCGCTGAACCGAGCGTAATGACGTTTGCCTGCGGATTAAATGCGGCAAGCGGCGGCGGGGGAGGTGCATCAAACCACAGATCCACCATCGTTTCATCAACGACCAGCGTGGTACGGGTTTGCGCAGCAATTGCAGTCATTTTCTTGCGGGTCGCGACATCCATGCAACGCCCGGTAGGGTTATGGAAATCCGGCATTAGATACGCCAGACGCGGCGCGGTTTGCGCCAGTGTTGCTGCAAAGCCGTCGGTATCCCAGCCCGATTCCGGGAGCGCCACGCCGACGGGGCGGCAAGACGCACCCTGTATCGCCGCAATCGCCAGCGGATAGGTTGGATGATCCACCACCACCCGATCGCCTGGGCCGGTGAGCATCCGCAGCACCAGCGCAAAACCGCTGACGGCCCCGTTGACCACCATGATTTCGTCCGCCCGCGTCGGCAATCCGCGTGAGCAATAGCGCTCGGCAAGGATTTCTCGCAGTGCTGGCAAACCTAACTGATCGTATCCCGTTTGCGAAAGATGCTGAGTCATGGCGGTGAGCGCGTGGGTGTATGCCTGATGGATTTCAGGACCGGCACTGAGCGCGGCGGTCGAGAGATCCAGCGCCACGCTCGCCGCCGCTCGCGTTGGAACGGCATGACTGTCCGGGAGAATGACGCGTGAACCGCTGCCGTGGCGACTTTCCAGATAGCCCGCATCGCGCAGATGCGCCAGCGCGCTACCGATTGTCGTGCGACTCACTGTAAGCGCCGTAGCCAGTTCACGTTCGCCGGGTAGACGCGTATCAAGAGCCAACCGCCCATCGAGGATCAGCAGGCGCAGCGCGTCGGCCAACTGACGCCATAGCGGAGTGCGGGAAGAAGGCTGTTGCCAGTGGCCAAGCAGGCGCACCAAAGACTGACTACCAAAGCGACGAGATGACATGTGCAGTCCACTATTTGAAAACTGGACATTAATCATAAAGCCATTTTCAGCCAGGATGAAAGCATAACCTGCTGGAGAAAAATAATGCTGCGTCGCTTACTGCAACTTTACGTCGGACTGAGCTTTTACGGGCTTTCTACTGCCATGTTCGTCCGTGCCGATCTCGGTGCCGATCCGTGGAACGTGTTTCACCTGGGCGTTGCCAGACTGCTGGCAATGGATATCGGCACGGTGATGATTTTAACCGGTGCGCTGGTTCTGCTGTTCTGGATCCCGCTGCGCCAGCGTCCGGGGCTTGGGACCATCAGCAACGTGCTTGTCATTGGCCTGGCCGCCGATGCCGCACTGTCGTTGCTGCCTGAAATGAGCTCGCTGGTAGCCCGAAGCGTATTGCTAATCTCCGCCGTGGTGGTGAATGCTCTGGCAACCGGAATGTACATCGGCGCAGGGTTTGGCTCCGGCCCGCGCGATGGCCTGATGACCGGAATAAACGCGCGCACCGGTTGGTCGGTACGCAGCGTGCGCACCGCGATTGAAGTCACAGTCTTGCTGATTGGCTGCGTGCTCGGCGGCACCTTCGGGGTCGGAACGGTGCTGTACGCACTGACTATTGGGCCGCTGATTCAGATCTGCCTGCCGTGGTTTCGTCACAAGCCGCAGGTGACGGTTGCGCCGCAGCCGGAGCAAATTGTTTAATTTGCGAAGCGCTCACATGCTTTAACAAGCGGCCTGTGCCAGAATACCGGCAACTCCCGCTGCGATGTTGAAATATGAAAGCCATCACTCTGTATGACGTTGCCCGCCTGGCGGGCGTTTCCTATCAGACCGTTTCTCGCGTGATTAACGATGCAGAACACGTCTCCGCGCGCACCCGTGACAAGGTGCAGCAGGCGATGAGTGAACTGCATTACGTACCCAATCGCGGGGCGCAGCAGCTCGCCGGGAAACGCACCCGCACGCTGGGGTTGATCACCACCGATCTGGCACTGCATGCGCCGTCGCAAATCGCCTCTGCGGTCAAATCCCGCGCGGGCGAGTGTGGCGCAAGCGTGTTGATCTCGATGGTGGAACATCCCGAACGTTGCCAGGCAGCACTTCAGGAACTGCTGGCCCAGCGCGTGGAAGGGTTGCTGGTTAACGTACCGCTCGACGATCGGGATGCCGAAAAAATACGCCAGCTGGCCGCGCCGGTGCCGGTGCTGTTTTTTGATGTTTCCCCTGAAGCAAAAGTACATCGCCTGGCCTTTGATGCGCAGCAGGGCGCGACGCTGGGCGCGGAGCATTTGCTGTCGCTTGGGCATCGAAAAATTGCCTTGCTCAGCGGGCCAGAAAGTTCCGTTTCATCACGCGCGCGTCTCGCGGGATGGCAAGCGAGGCTGGCGCAGGACAATATTATTCCTTGTGCGATTGCTCACGGCGACTGGAGCGCGGCGTCCGGGTATGAGAAAGGCCATCAGTTGCTGGCGGGGAACGCGTTACCCGATGCCATTCTGGTGGCGAACGATCAGATGGCGCTGGGTGTGATGCGCGCCTGCGCCGAAAAAGGCGTGGCCGTACCTGGGCAGATTTCGATTGTGGGATTTGATGACACCGCCGATAGCGCATGGTTTTCTCCGCCGCTGACCACCGTTCGCCAGGCGTTTCGCGAGGCCGGAGAGCGCAGCGTCGAGTGGCTCCTTTCTGAATCAGCGGACGGTCTCTGGCAGGTGCAGCTTCCGGTCACGCTGGTGGAGCGTCACTCCAGCGCGCGCCACGCCCCGCAGCAGGCCGATCGTGAAGCGCTGGCGCAGCAGCTGAAATCTCTGGCGCAGATGGCCGAGCAGCTGGCGCGGCAATAATCCTTTTGTGATCGGCCTCGCTTTGCGGGGTTCCGATCCTTTACCGGATCATATCACCAGGGCATTGTGATTAAAATTGTGAGCGCTTCGCAACGAGGTCTATATGTCTGCTTTATCCCTGCCATCTCTCAAATCTGTTTTAGCTCGCCGTGACTGGGAAAACCCCGGCGTCACGCAGTGGCATCGTCTGCCTGCTCATGCGCCGTTTCGCAGCTGGCGCGATGAAGTTCAGGCGCGTGATGAGGAAAACCCTTCTTATAAACGGTCGCTGAACGGTGACTGGCAGTTCAGCTTTTTCACTGCCCCTGAAGACGTTCCTGACGAATGGATCACGGAAGATACGGTGAATGCAATCGCCACGCCGGTGCCATCTAACTGGCAGATGCAGGGCTTTGATACGCCGATTTATACCAATGTCACTTATCCGATTATCGTCAATCCTCCCTTTGTGCCAACTGAGAACCCCACGGGTTGTTACTCGCTCACATTTGAGGTGGATGAGCAGTGGCTGGAGAGTGGACAAACGCGCATCGTTTTTGACGGGGTGAACTCGGCGTTTTATCTCTGGTGTAACGGCGAGTGGGTGGGGTACTCCCAGGACAGCCGACTGCCTGCCGAGTTCGATCTCACCGCTATGTTGAAGCCGGGCAGCAACCGTCTGGCGGTGATGGTGCTGCGCTGGTGTGACGGAAGCTATCTGGAAGATCAGGATATGTGGCGCATGAGCGGTATTTTCCGCGACGTGTCGTTGCAGCATAAACCGCAAACTCACATCGCTGATTATCACCACGTCACCGAGCTGAATGCCGATTACGATCGCGCAAAATTGCAGGTAGAAGTCGCGCTTGGCGGAGAAAAATTTGCCGACTGCGAAGTCGCGCTGACACTCTGGCAGGGCGACGATTCGATTGCCACAACCTCCGCCCGCCCCGGCTCTGCGGTTGTTGATGAACGCGGCAACTGGGTTGAACGATTAAGTGTTTCTATTCCCGTTGAAAAACCGGCGCTGTGGAGTGCCGAAGTTCCCGCGCTGTACCGCTTAACGATCGCACTGCGCGACGGACAGGGGAACTTGCTGGAAGTGGAGGCCTGCGATGTCGGCTTCCGCCGCGTGGAAATCAGTAACGGCCTGCTGAAGGTTAATGGTCAGCCGCTGTTGATCCGAGGGGTGAATCGCCACGAGCATCATCCTGAAAACGGCCAGGTGATGGATGAAGCCACCCTGCGCCGCGACATCGAACTGATGAAACAGCACAACTTTAACGCCGTGCGCTGTTCGCACTACCCTAACCATCCGCTGTGGTACACACTTTGCGACCGCTACGGCCTGTACGTAGTGGATGAAGCGAACATCGAAACCCACGGCATGGTGCCGATGAGCCGTCTGGCGGACGACCCGCGCTGGCTACCGGCCATGAGCGAGCGCGTGACGCGCATGGTGCAGCGCGACCGCAATCATCCGTCGATCATTATCTGGTCGCTGGGCAACGAGTCCGGTCACGGCGCGAATCACGATGCCCTGTATCGCTGGATAAAAACCACCGACCCGACGCGTCCCGTTCAATACGAAGGTGGCGGGGCAAACACCGCCGCGACGGATATCGTCTGCCCGATGTACGCCCGTGTCGATCAGGATCAGCCGTTCCCGGCGGTACCCAAATGGTCGATTAAGAAATGGATCGGCATGCCGGACGAGACACGCCCGCTGATTCTGTGCGAGTACGCCCACGCGATGGGCAACAGCTTTGGCGGGTTTTCCAAATACTGGCAGGCGTTCCGTAGCCATCCGCGTCTGCAGGGCGGATTCGTCTGGGACTGGGTGGATCAGGCGCTGACCAAAAAAGATGACAACGGCCAGACATTCTGGGCCTACGGCGGTGATTTTGGTGATAAGCCTAATGACCGTCAGTTTTGCCTGAACGGACTGGTGTTCCCGGATCGTACCCCGCATCCGGCTTTGTTTGAGGCCCAGCGTGCACAGCAATTTTTCACCTTCACCCAGGTGAGCACTTCGCCGCTGGTGGTGGAAGTACATAGCGATTACCTGTTCCGTCAGACCGACAACGAATCCCTGTGCTGGAATATCATGCGCGACGGCGAGGCGCTGGCGAGTGGCGAGGTCGTGCTGTCGATTGCACCGCAGGGCACGCAGCGTATTGAGATTGCCCTGCCGGAAATCACCCCCGCAGAGGGAGAAGTCTGGCTGAATCTTGACGTTTTCCAGACGGCGGCAACAAGCTGGTCGCCAGCCCGTCATCGCTGCGCCTGGGATCAATTCCCTCTGCCCGCGCCGCTGTATATTGCACCGCCTGTCATCGGAAAGGTCAAACCGGAGCTGACGGTCAAAGATGACGCGCTGGAAATCACCCATCAGGGACAGCGCTGGCAGTTTGATCGCACTAGCGGGGATCTCGCCCAGTGGTGGAATAACGGCACAGCAACGCTTCGCTCGCCGCTTGTCGACAACTTTACCCGCGCGCCGCTGGATAATGATATTGGCGTCAGCGAAGCGACGCGCATCGATCCGAATGCCTGGGTAGAACGCTGGAAAGCGGCGGGCATGTACAATCTGACGCCGCGCCTGTTGCAATGCGAGGCGGAACAGCGCTCGCATGAAGTGGCAATTTTCACCCTGCACGCCTGGGAGTTCAACGGCAACGTGCTGTTCCTGAGTCGGAAAATCTGGACGGTAGACAGCAGCGGTGTATTGCACGGCGATGTGCAAATTCAGGTGGCGGGCGATATCCCGGAACCGGCGCGTATCGGTTTGAGCTGCCAGCTGGCAGACGCACCGCAGTCCGCAAGCTGGCTGGGCCTCGGGCCAGAGGAAAACTATCCGGACAGAAAACTGGCCGCACGTCAGGGGCGCTGGACGCTGCCGCTCGACGCGCTGCATACGCCGTACATCTTCCCGACGGAAAATGGCCTGCGCTGCAATACGCGCGAACTGGCATTTGGCGATCATCAGTTGCGAGGTCAGTTCCACTTCTCGCTCAGCCGCTACAGCCAGCAGCAGCTGCGTGAGACGACTCATCACCATTTACTGGAAGCGGAGCCGGGCTGTTGGCTGAACATCGATGCGTTCCATATGGGCGTGGGCGGCGATGACTCCTGGAGCCCGAGCGTGTCGGCGGAGTTTATCCTGGCGCACAGGGAACTGCGTTACGCGTTTAGCTGGCGACAGGACTAAACTTAACCTCGTTATATGCGGCCACACGGGTGGTCGCATTATCACTTCGGAGGTTTGACTCATGAAGTATGTCGATGGTTTTGTGGTCGCTGTTCCTGCGGAAAATAAGGAGGCTTACCGCGCGATGGCAGCAAAAGCGGCCCCGTTGTTCAAAGAGTTTGGTGCGATACGGATCGTGGAGTGCTGGGCCGACGATGTGCCCGATGGAAAGCTGACCGATTTTCGCATGGCGGTAAAAGCCGAAGAGGGCGAAGAGGTGGTCTTTAGCTGGATTGAATATCCGTCGAAAGCCGTTCGCGATGAGGCGAATAAAAAGCTGATGTCCGACCCGCGTATGAAAGAGTTCGGCGAGTCGATGCCTTTTGACGGCAAACGGATGATCTACGGTGGATTTGCGCCGCTGCTGGACGAGTAATCGCAGCGCCCGGCGAGACTGGCCGGGCTTTTACTCTGGATCGAGATTAATCTCCGCCCACATGATGAACTCCACTTTAGATAGCGCTTTACTGTAAAGCCACCCCTGCCCGTACTGCACGCCGTGACGGCGCAGCCACTCCAGCTGCCCTTCCGTTTCAATCCCTTCGGCGACCATCGCCATGTTCAGTGATTTTGCCATCTCGATAATGTGCGGCGTGACGTTTTTGTACTCCAGCGCATCCACGAAAGATTTGTCGATCTTGAGCGTATCCACGTCGAGATCCTGCAAATAGCTGAGGCTGGAATACCCGGTGCCGAAATCGTCGATATAGACTGGATGCCCGGAACGGCGCAGGCTGGCCACGGCCGGGGCGCTGATTTTCGGGTCGGCAAAGCCGCGCTCGGTCAGTTCCAGTGCAATCTGCTGCGGTTTGATTTTCCAGTGGTTCAGGAGACGGCTCAGCAACGACGGCAGTTCATCGCAGAACAGATCCGCCGGAGAGAGGTTGATGGAAATATGCTGATCCGGATAGTGGCGCAGCCATTCGCCCATATCCTCAAATACTTTCTCGACAACCAGCCGGGTGAGGCGGGTAGTGAGTCCTGTTTGCTCCGCCAGTGGGATAAAAATGTTGGGTGATAACATGCTGCCATCCGGCTGCGGCCAGCGCACGAGGGCTTCGGCACCGGTGATCTTTCCGCTATCCAGCGCCACAATCGGCTGATAGTGCACCACCAGTTCGCGCGCGTTGATTGCATCCAGCAGGCGATAGCGTGGAGATTGCAGGCGGCGCAATACGCGCATGATAAACGCGGCAGCCATAATGCTGATTAACGCGCCAAAGGGCAGCCAGAACAGCAGTTGCCGGTGCCAACTCTCTTTTAACGGCTCAAGAGACGCCCAGGTGACCACGGCGTAGCGCAGCTCCGGCACGTCTTTCACCACGTACATTGACCCTTTATGCTGAAGTTGCGTGAGGCGTTCGTCGTGGAGCTGACGCCAGACATCCAGTTTCAGCGGGTTACTGCTGGCGAAAACCACATTGCTGTCTTCCCCGACCAGGGCAGCTTCAATGGGCCAGGTGCCAAAAGGGATCACGTCAATCAGGGAGGCCGGGTCGATCACTACCATGTAGTGACCCTTTCCCAGCACCAGCATAAAACGCTTAAAGCCCAGATCGTTTTGTTGCGTCAGCCAGGCGCTGTAGCCATCGACGGTGACGCGCGCTGGCGGCGGGAAGCGGGCGGCGTTGCTGACCTGTTCGAGCGAAGAGCAGACGGGTTTTTGGTCATCAACATACATCACTTCCTGCACATAGCGCAGGGAGTAAGCCACCCTGCGCATCTGCAGGAGATGTTCGTGGCTGCAGGGGACGTCCTGAAATTCGTTGAGTTGGTTGAGCGCCATTTTGCCCTGGCCCACCACGCGCTCGGCGCGGATCAGCACGCGTTCGGAATAACGGTCCAACGCTTCGACAAAAGTATCTTCCGCCTGACGATGGGCCAGCCAGACGCTCAGACAGATGGGGATCAGCACGGCAATGATCAGAACACCAGTCACCAGGCTGACCAAATGGCGAGTTGTCATGCTCGTGTTTCCTTTCTGATGTGCTGATTTAAATTACCGTGGAATGATAATCTTATAGTATGCGGCAGAGTTTGATTTCATTCAGGTAAGGCTAATGAAAAAAAAAGAGTTTGTGACGCAAGATCTGCTGAGCAAAATTTACCAGAACACCACTCCTGGGCCGCGTAAGCTGTCGCCGGAAAGACAGCTCGCCGAGGAATACGGCGTTTCACGTTTTACCATTCGACAGGCACTGGAAAAGCTGGTCAGCATCGGCGTGGTGCGGATTGTGCAAGGCTCGGGGATCTGGATCAACGAGAATGCACGTAATAATCCTCTGGTTTATAACTCGATCACCGAAAAACGCTTCGATCAAATCCGCTACCGCATGATCAGTCTGCATAAAACGCGCCCTGACCGCGCTGCACAGCAGATTTTTGGACTCGATGAGGAGAGTTTTATCTGGCACTTCTGCCGTCTGCGCTACGTTGACGATGTGCCGGTGCAGCTCGAGATTTCCAGTATGCCGGTGGCTGATTTTCCCGATCTGAATCAGCAGGCGATTGAGCGCTCGATCCAACAGTATGTCCTGAGCAAAGGATTCACCATTTCCCATATGTTAACGACTTACCGCGCGGTGAGCGTGGGCCGTGAACAGGCGGTGATTCTGGGCTGCAAGAAGGGCAGCCCGGCGATGCATATTAATAATCGCGGCATTCTGGATGGCGGACGCGTGTTCGAAGTGAGTGACATTATCGACATCAATTACACCTGTACTTATGTCATCCCGTATAACCACGACAATTTAACCTGGCGTCAAAATCAGGGCGTATGAATCGCGCCGTCGGGCAGGCGGCTTTGCGTCCATTCATGAGGGCGATACACCAGCGGATGGGCCAGCGCTAACTCTTCAACGAAGCCCACGCCAATGCCTGGATTCACAGGTGGATAGATAAATCCGTCTTTCGCTTCTGGCGCGCCCGGGAAAACCGCGTCCGTGGTGGCGGAGCGAGGAATAAATTCCTGAATCGCCGCATTGTGCAGATGAATATTCAGATGGGTATTCACCGCCACGCCGATCGGCGTCATATCGCCCGGCCCATGCCACGCCAGACGCACACCAAAGGCCTGACAAAGATGCGCCAGCTTGATGGCCGGAGTGATCCCACCGATCTGCGAGACGTGGCAGCGGATGAAGTCGATGCGGCGATTGACGATCAGGTCATGCCATTCAGCCGGGTTATTAAACAGTTCGCCCAGCGCCAGCGGGACGCAGCTTTGCTGACGCACCTGCTCCAGCCAGGCGCTTTGCTGTGGCGGTAAAATGTCTTCGATAAAATAAGGCTGGAACGGCTCAAGCTGTTTTGCCAGCTGAACGGCCTGCTGCGGGAACAAGCGTTCGTGAACGTCGTGCAGAATATGCAGCTGCCAGCCGTATTTTTCCCTTAGTGCGCGGAACATATCGACGGTATTGGCCATGTATTCCTGCTGATCGAACCACGCACCGGGCGTCGGGTTATCTGGCGAGTGAAGCGCTGACGGTGTGCCGCCGTAAAAACCAAGCTGGCAGCGAATATGGCGATAACCCTGCGCCAACAGTTTATCCACCGAGGTGAAAAGCGCTTCCAGCGTGTCGCCGCTGGCGTGGCTGTAAGCGGGGATCGCATCGCGAGATTTGCCACCCAGCAGTTGATACAATGGCATGCCAGCCAACTGGCCTTTGATATCCCACAGCGCCATATCGACACCTGATATCGCATTGTTCATGACCGGGCCATTACGCCAGTAGGCGTTGACGTTCATCATCTGCCATAAATCTTCGATGTTGTTGGCATCGCGTCCAATTAGCAGCGGCTTCAAATATTCATCCACCAGCGTTTTTACCGCCAGCGGGCGCTGCTGGAAAGTGGCACAGCCGTGTCCGGTGATACCCTGGTCGGTAGTCACTCGCACCGTCACCAGATTATGTCGGTCCGGTCGGGTAATAAAACACTCGATATTTTTAATCATCACAGGCGTCACGAAATAACTCCTTTGGTGCTCTGTGGGAATAGGTTATGGGGAATATCATCACCCTAAAAATGTTGGTGGGTAAACCGTTTTTTTGACTATTTATTTTGGTCAGGTATTTAACGTAATAGTTATTAAAAAACGAACCAATTTTAGCCTGGTGCGAGTTTTAAGTCTTTTGTAGTGGCTAAATGTGAGCGGTATCAAATTTTATTGGTTTGTTTTGTTGAGGTGGTTTAATTATCCTCATGGCAACATTAAAACGACAACAACATCCGGCAGGAGTCTTTATGGGGACGCAAGAAGCCATCAATAATATTATTCGTCTGGTCGGTGGCCAGGGGAATATCAATAAAGTCTGGCACTGTATGACGCGGCTACGTTTTGATCTGATTGACGATAATAAAGTTGACCAGACGGAGATTAAAAAATTACCCGGCGTACTGGGTGCGCAGCTGCAGAGCGACCAGTTTCAGGTCATTATCGGACCGAAGGTGAACAGCTGGTACGAGCAAATGCTGAGCGTGCTGGGGAATAGCGACTCCGTAGCGCCGACGGCGACAAAAGGGCGTAAGAGCCTGGTGTCGCTGTTTATGGATACGGTATCGGGTGTGTTTGGTCCGATTGTTCCGGCGATTGCCGGGGCGGGGATGATCAAAGGTCTGCTGGCCGGACTTATCGCCCTCAAAGTGGTGTCGGCAAAAAGCGATACGGTGATGGTTATCGATCTGATTGCCAGCGGTGTCTTTTACTTCCTGCCGTTCTTCCTTGCGGTTTCGGCGGCGAAGATCTTCAAAACCAACGAATATCTGGCAGCGGCGGTTGCGGCCTGTTTGATGTATCCGTCGCTTATCGAGGCGGCTAAAGCACTGGCAACGCATCAGGAAGGGGCGGCGAGCGCTATCTGGTTGCTGGATGTGATCCCGGTGTCGGTCTTTAACTATTCATCGAGCGTGATCCCGGTGATTTTCTCCATCCTGGCGTTGAGTTACATCCACCGCTGGGTGGATAGCATCATGCCTGATGTGCTCAAAACGGTATTTACCCCGACGCTGACGCTGTTCATTGGCGCACTGGCGGCGCTGGTGGTAATCGGGCCGATCGGGATTTGGCTGGGTAAAGGACTGGCGCTGTTCATCGAAGGGTTGTTTAGCGTGTCGGCGAGTTTTGCCGGTTTAGTCGTGGGGGCAATTCGCCCGGTGGCGATCCTTACCGGTATGCACCACGCCATGACGCCTATCGCCCTGCAAAACTTCAGCGATCGCGGGTACGACATGCTGATGCCGATGATGTTTATGGCCAACATGGCGATTGCCGGTTCGACGTTTGCTATCTGGCGTTTAAGCCGTGACCGCCAGGAGCGCACCGTCACGCTGTCGGCGGCGATTTCCGCCCTGCTCGGTATTACGGAACCGGCGCTGTTTGGGGTTCTGACGCGCTACAAAAAAGCCTTTATCGCGGCCACGGTTGCCAGTTCACTGGCCTCGGCGTTTATCGCTTTCTTTGGTGTGCGCCTCTACGGCTACATTCTGTCGAGTATTTTCAGCCTACCCGCCTACATCGGGCCGTATTTTGTCTTCGCTCTTGCGGGCGTGGTGATGGCACTGATTCTGTCGTTTGTGTTAACGACCGTGCTGGTGGGCAAAGAACAGGCGGGGGAATAGTAAGCGAAACCCTCGCCTCGCGGCGGGGGTTGTTTTTTGTTCGGGACTCGGATACGATTATGTTATGTTATAACAAAACATGACGAGTTGACCATGAAAGCAGATATCCATCCGTACTACCGCACCGTCGTTTTTCACGACACCAGTGCCAACGAATATTTTAAAGTAGGCTCGACGATTAAGACCGACCGCGAAATCGAACTCGACGGTGAAACGTTCCCGTATATCACCATCGAGGTCTCATCGAAATCGCATCCGTATTACACCGGTAAGCAGAAAACCTTCTCGACTGAAGGCAGCGCGGCTCGTTTCCGTCAGCGTTTTGGCGGTTTCATTAATGCGAAGCGAGGCTGATCATGCAGGTATTGAACTCGCTGCGCAGTGCCAAACAGCGCCATCCCGACTGTCAGATCGTGAAACGCAAAGGCCGCCTGTACGTGATCTGCAAATCAAATCCGCGTTTCAAAGCGGTGCAGGGACGTAAGAAAAGACGTTAATTCAGTGATTCTCGCCAATTTTCCAGGGATCTTATCTGCTTGCCGTCGGCGCTGAAATTGTCGGCGGCAAGCCAGTTCTGAAATGCGCTGTCCAGCGCTTTCCACTCTTTATCAAGAATAGAAAACCAGTCGGTGTCGCGGTTGTGGCCTTTGATGACCAGCGCCTGACGAAAACGTCCTTCATACTGAAAGCCTAAACGCAGCGCTGCCCGGCGCGACGGTTCATTCAGGCTGTTACACTTCCACTCAAAACGACGATAGCCCAGCTCATCAAACACGTAGCGCATCAGCAGATACTGCGCTTCCGTAGACAGTGGCGTGCGGCTCAGCAGCGGTGAAAAATGAACGTGGCCGACTTCGATGACGCCATTTTTAGGATCGATCCGCATCAGTGCCAGCGTCCCGACGGGCGCGTTGGTTTTATTGTCGATAACGGTGAAATGAATGGGATCGGACAGCTCGCAGACGCTTGAAACCCAGGCGGTAAACTCTTCAACATTGGCATCCGGTTCACGCAATAGCCATGTCCAGCTGCGGGTATCTTCCGCCAGCTGATAGGCGGCAAAAAGCGCGGCGGCATGTTCCGGGCGTAGCGGGGTTAATGAACAATAGCGCCCCTTAAGTTCCACACGTTCTGGATGCTGGCGCGGCTGCCAGTCGATAAGTGCGTCACCCACTGGCTGGCCAAACTGATTGAGTTGGTTCATCTTGATTCCCGTTGCTTAAGTAGAGTTTCAGAGTAGGGAATATGTGGCTCTGTAAAAAGGTCCACATTGTTATGTTATGGTGGTACCACGGAGGATGCCATGAACATACCAGGCGACGACTTTTACGCATTAATTACGCGAGCGCTGCAACAGCGCGGCGAGAATACGCTCCAGCGTTCGTTATACAAGGCGCTGCGCGAAGCCATTCTAAGCGGCAGGTTGCAGGCCGACAGCCGCTTGCCGGGTTCTCGTCTTATCGCCCAGCATCTGGCGATTTCCCGCAATACGGTGAACGCGGCGCTGGAACAGCTGACGCTCGAAGGCTATTTGCTGCGTAATCGCCAGGGGACACGCGTAGCCCGTCTGGGGAATCATGATTCAACTCAGGAGCCGCAAGGACTGGACGTTACCCTCGCGCGCCGTGTGGCACACCTTCCCGCGCCAACGCCGCGCGGCACGCCGGTGCCTGCATTCACGCCCGGTACGCCTGCAATCAACTATTTCCCTTTACCCCAGTGGCGACGCTTATACGATCGGGTGCTGCGCGAAGAGGGCAGCGCACTGCTGGGTTATGGTTCTCCGGCCGGAGAACTTACGCTTCGCGAGGCGATTGCCCGTCACCTTGCGCTCTCGCGTGGTATTCAGTGCGATGCCAGCCAGATTGTGATTACCGAAGGCGCGCTGGAAGGCGTAAGCCTGTGTACTCAGCTATTGAGTGAGGCGGGAGATATTGCCTGGATTGAAGATCCCGGATACGCAGGCGCAAAAAGCGCGTTTGCAAAATCGGGTCTGACGATGGTCGGGATGCCGGTTGATGAAGAAGGCGTGCGCCTGGAAATGCATGAGCACTCACCCAAACTGATATTCACCTCGCCATCTCATCAGTATCCCTACGGAAGTGTGCTCAGTATCAACCGGCGTTTTGCGCTGCTGGAAATAGCGCGTCAGCACAATGCCTGGATTATCGAAGATGATTACGACAGTGAGTTTCGCTATAGCGGCGAACTGGTCCCGGCGATGATGGGAATGCAGGATAATGCGCCGGTGGTGTATCTGGGGACGTTCAGCAAAACGCTGTTCCCGTCGCTGCGCACCGGATTCATGGTCTTGCCGAAAGCGTTAGCACACGCCGTCCAGCCCGCTATAGGTTCTTTGCTGCGCGGCGGGCACCGTGCCGAACAGCGCACGCTGGCGTTGTTTATCGAAGAGGGGCATTACGCGAGACATCTTGCGGCGATGCGTCGACTGTATCGCAAGCGTTACCGACAGCTTCGCGAAGCGATTACAGCCGAACTCACCGTTCAACACCGGGTGCTGGCCGGAGAAGGTGGAATGCATTTGACGGTGGCGATTGATGGCGTGGATGATAAAGCGATCGTGCAGCAGGCAAAGCAGTATCAGTTGGCACCGGCGGCCCTGAGCGGCTATTACCTTGATACGCAGAAGGGGCAAACCGGTCTGGTGCTGGGATACGGGAATACTTCAGCGTCGCAATTTGCGCCTGCTATCAGGCGCTTGCAGATACTAATTACGCAGTGGCTGGACGAGAAAGGGTAAACACGTCGTAGAACGACAGTTCGCCTTTGGTGGAGATCATCTTCTGCAATTTCGCCTTTTGCGTTTCTTCCACGTTCGGTGAATGCAGAATCTCGCTGAGCAGCTCCGGCGGCACATAGCGCGTGTTGTACCACTCGCCGTTATAGCACACGCGGAAATCGAGTACGTCGATGTCTTCATAGCGATAGCGGGGATTAACGTCGAAGAAGAAAAAGGCATTAAAGACGATAAACAGAACCACCAGCAGCCAGACTGAGCCAATCAGCGTTTCTGACAGCAACATAACGACGAGCGTCGCCAGCAGCGCGGCATACATTGCCAGGAATAAGCCAGGGTGTTTACGGATAAAGCTAATGCTAAAGCGCGGGCGATTGTCGCGCTTTTCGCGGGAATTAAGATCGTCGATGGTTTGAGTAAGCAGGCGCTGTATCTCTGTCATTTATAACCTTCATGAATTTTAAAATACAGGGGATCTGCCTATTTTAGGGGAGCGGTTGGTGTGAAAAAAGTAACAGTTATGCGCTGAAAAACCATAACAGTTGCCGGTTTCTCGCTTACAGCGTTTTGATGACCTTCGCGGGATTACCGCCCACCACGACGTTAGCTGGCACGTCTTTTGTGACCACCGCGCCCGAGGCGACGACTACGTTATCGCCGATAGTCACACCGGGATTAATCACTGCGCGTCCACCAATCCAGACATTATTACCGATAGTAACCGGCTTGCCTAATTCGGCGCCGCTGTTGCGTTCTGTCGCATCTAAAGGATGGGTGGCAGTATAAATATGGACACCCGGCGCCAGCATGCAGTTATCACCGATATGAATAGGGCAAACGTCCAGCATCACGCAGTCGAAATTGGCGTAAAAATCTTTTCCGAGGAAAATGTTATAGCCGTAATCACAGCGAAAACTTGGCTCGATATATGCGCCTTCGGCCTGGCCAAGAAGGTCAGCCAGTATTGTACGACGTTCGGCTTTAGCATCGGGTTCCGTGTGGTTATAGCGATGAACCAGATGGCGTGCGCGCAGGCGCTCTGCCCGCAATGTTTCATCCGAGGGGCGGTAAAGTTCACCGGCAATCATCTTTTGTTTTTCTTCACTCATGGGAAACCTCACTGGAATAATCTTTGCGCAATAGCGTAAAGAACCTCATCGTGAAAGGGAACGTTCCCATTGAGCTGATGTGATGATAGTCACAACATTGTTGCCTTGGCGCACATTTGAAACGATGGGTCTGTCTGTCACACAGGGATCGTAAATCGAAAGGTGAGTTCAGCGTAAAGAAGATAACGATAAAACCTATAAAACACAGAGTTAAAAATTAACGGACAAATTTCCACACAGAAACAGGGATTTTGTCATACAGCTTATTCATCGTTAACTCAGCAAGGCGGTGATCGGCAGCTGAATAAAATACAGCCAATTCATGATCGGGCAGCTCGTATTTATTTTTTTCAATAACACGCTCCAGCGTGTCGAGTGACTGGCAACGTCGCAAGCGCATCAAATAATCTGTCTTTGTTAATGGTTTATCAGACATAAATTTACCTTAGTATTTGTAATAATTTTAACAGGAATGACTGACCGGGTTAGCTCTGCTCACGTTGATGAAACAACGGAATAGGCGATTTCCCGATTTGCGCCATTTTTGCAAATCCTGTGTGTTAATGCCGTAACTGCTGAACAACATAAAGGTGTCGTCCAGATATTCATCAATTTGCTCAATCAGTTTATTATCTTCATTGTACTTAATCTTATAATTAAGTGCGAAGGTTGCTATATGTTCGATGAGTTCATTTAGCTGCAAATTGATAGCGGAAGTTGGATCATTAACCCAGCCGTGGTTACTTTCATCAAGATTGGCAAGGCAGTCATGGTACAAGGATTCGCAGAGAAATTTCAACTGCGCGATATCATGCCTTTTTGGCGAGTACTCGTCCATAGCGCATCCCCTTTTGAGTGATTCTTTACTCACCGAGCATCAATGTCCGGATGGATACAACTGGCTTAGCCTTTACGGGTGCTTGTCCTGATGCCTTAACTATAATCCATGCTGATCAAGATTTCACCGCGCTATTACGAAAAATTACAATTAAAAGTTTAGTTAACGGGCTTTATGAGAATGTCCATCATTAATGGGGGCATTTTTAACGTCATCAAGGTTGGTAATTTGGCTGCAACCTTTAGATTCATCACGTTAGCTTAAATTTACGAATGAAATCAGGATTCAGACATGTCGCTTGTCACACTACTCGACCAGGAATAATCCTAATAATTTAAGGTGTCTCTGAATTATAATACCCGCTGCAGTGATTAATGAATGCATTAAATAGGATACGCCATATTACGATGGGGAAAATAAATGAACCGACAATAAGCGTATTTTATGATTTCGTTCAGACAAAGAAAAAGGCCGCAAATTGCGGCCTTTTTAGTATGTGAAACCGGTATCAGTGATGATCTACCGGGTGACTATGTTCAACGTCGTCACTCTTACGGCTGAAGCGGCGGCGTACCACCACGAAGAATACCGGAACGAAGAAGATAGCCAACACGGTCGCAGTGACCATCCCGCCCATTACACCTGTACCGACGGCATTCTGCGCACCGGAGCCTGCACCAGAGCTGATGACCAGCGGCATTACCCCAAGGATAAACGCCAGGGATGTCATCAGAATTGGACGCAGACGCATACGCACCGCTTCCAGCGTGGCCTCAATGAGGCCTTTACCTTCTTTATCCATCAGGTCTTTGGCGAATTCCACGATAAGTATCGCGTTCTTCGCCGACAAGCCAATGGTTGTCAGCAGGCCCACCTGGAAGTAAACGTCGTTGGTCAGACCACGGAATGTAGCGGCGAGTAGCGCGCCGATAACACCCAACGGAACCACTAGCATAACGGAGAACGGAATCGACCAGCTCTCGTACAATGCGGCCAGACACAAGAACACCACAATCAGTGAGATGGCGTACAGGGCAGGGGCCTGGTTACCGGACAGACGTTCCTGATAGGACATACCCGTCCAGTCATAGCCGATGCCTGAAGGCAGTTTCGCCGCCAGTTCTTCCATCAGGTTCATGGCTTCACCAGTACTTCTGCCTGGTGCTGCCTGACCGAGGATTTCCATCGATGGCAAGCCGTTGTAACGTTCCAGACGCGGTGAACCGTATTCCCAATGGGAAGTCGAGAAGGCCGAGAACGGAACCATCTGACCATTGCTGCCGCGTACATACCAGTTGTTGATATCGTTCGGCAACATACGGTATTGCGCTTCGGACATCACGTACACTTTCTTCACACGACCGCGGTCGATGAAGTCGTTGACGTAGCTACCGCCCCAGGCTGCGCCCAGCGTGGTATTGATGTCACTGATAGAAACGCCCAGCGCCTGTGCTTTTTCCTGGTCGATATCGATCTTGTACTGCGGCGTATCTTCCAGGCCGTTAGGACGCACGCCGACCAGCAGGTCAGGGTGTTTCGCCACTTCGCCAAACAGCTGGTTACGCGCCTGAGTCAGTTTCTCGTGACCTAAACCACCCTGGTCGATCAGCTGGAAATCGAAGCCGGTTGCCGTACCCAGTTCCACGATCGCTGGCAGGTTAAAGGCGAACACCATCGCATCTTTGATCTGCGAGAAGGTGCCCATCGCGCGGCCGGTAATTGCTTCAACTTTGTTCTCTTCGCCTGGACGTTCGCTCCAGTCTTTCAGAGATACGAAGGCGATACCGGTGTTCTGACCACGACCCGCAAAGCCAAAGCCGTTAACCGCAAATACGGATTCAACGTTCGCTTTCTCTTTGGTGAGGTAGTAATTGGTCACTTCATCCAGCACTTTCTGGGTACGTTCTTGCGATGCACCCGCAGGAAGCTGCGCCATTGTCAGGAATACGCCCTGGTCTTCATCCGGCAGGAAGGAGCTTGGCAGACGAACGAACAGGAACGCCATGCCGACCACGATGATGATATACAGCAGCAGATAACGACCGGTGCTGCGCAGAATATTGCCTACGCTGTCGGTGTAATGATGCGTGCTCTTATCAAACATGCGGTTGAACCAACCGAAGAACCCTTTATGCTCACCGTGGCCCCCTTTCTGAATCGGTTTCAGCATGGTGGCGCACAGCGCTGGCGTCAGGATCAATGCCACGAGAACAGACAGCGCCATTGCCGAAACAATGGTGATGGAGAACTGACGGTAAATCGCACCGGTTGACCCACCGAAGAAGGCCATCGGGATAAATACCGCTGACAGAACCATCGCGATACCGACCAGTGCGCCCTGAATCTGGCCCATTGATTTACGCGTCGCTTCCTTAGGCGGGAGTCCTTCTTCGGCCATCACACGCTCGACGTTTTCGACCACCACGATGGCGTCGTCCACGAGCAAGCCGATGGCGAGCACCATCCCGAACATCGTCAGGGTGTTTATCGAGAAGCCGAACATCGCCAGTATCGCAAATGTGCCTAACAATACGACCGGTACGGCGATGGTTGGAATCAACGTCGCGCGGAAGTTTTGCAGGAACAGATACATCACCAGGAACACCAGGATGATCGCTTCGACCAGCGTTTTCACTACTTCGTGAATCGAGATTTTAACGAATGGCGTGGTGTCATACGGGTAAACGATTTTCAGACCTGACGGGAAGAACGGCTCCATTTTCGCCAGTTCAGCACGGATCGCATTGGCGGTATCCAGCGCGTTTGCGCCAGTCGCCAGTTTAATCCCCAGACCGGAAGCAGGCTGACCGTTGAACTTCGCTACGATGTCGTAGTTTTCACCGCCCAGTTCAACCTTCGCAACGTCGCGCAGGCGAACCTGAGAACCGTCCTGGTTCACTTTTAGCAGAATTTTACTGAACTCATCGGCCGACGTCAGACGGGTCTGCGCGATGATAGAGGCGTTCAACTGCTGGCCTTTCACCGGCGGCGTACCGCCTAACTGACCGGCGGCGACCTGGGCGTTCTGCGCTTTAATGGCGCTGATCACGTCCACTGGCGTCAGCTGGAAGTTGTTCAGTTTGTTCGGGTCCATCCAGATACGCATCGCGTACTGTGAACCAAACAGCTGAACGTCACCCACACCAGAAGTACGGCTGATCGCGTCCTTCATGTTGGCGCCCACGTAGTCGGAAATATCCTCCTGCGTCATGGTGCCGTTGGTGTTGATAACGCCAACAACCATCAGGAAGCTACTGGAAGATTTCTCCACGCTCACGCCCTGCTGCTGCACTTCTTGCGGCAGTAACGGCATCGCCAGCTGCAGTTTGTTCTGCACCTGAACCTGCGCGATATCCGCATCAGTACCAGACTGGAAGGTCAGTGTAATCTGAACTGTACCGGTTGAGTCACTGTTGGAGGACATGTACATCAGGTTATCGATACCGTTCATGTTCTGTTCGATAACCTGTGTCACGGTGTCCTGCACCGTTTTTGCGTCAGCCCCAGGATAGGTCGCGGTGATCGAAACTGCAGGCGGCGCAATCGTTGGATATTGCGCTACGGGCAGCTTCAGGATCGCCAGTCCCCCTGCAAGCATGATGATGATAGCGATCACCCATGCAAATATGGGGCGATCGATAAAGAAATTAGGCATGTCTTAACGGCTCCTGTTTAAGTTAAGACTTGGTTTGTTCTGACTGGCCACCGGCTGCGGCTTGTTGTTTCTCGTCAGATTTGACTTCCTGTGCTTTCACCTGCGCGCCAGGACGTACTTTTTGCAAACCAGTAACAATCACGCGATCGCCATCTTTCAAACCTTCCGTCACCAGCCATTTGTCGCCAATCGCCTGCGTAGCAGTGATTTGACGCGTTTCGACTTTGTCATCAGCACCGACAACCAGTGCGCTGGCATCACCGCGTGGCGTACGGGTTACGCCCTGCTGTGGAACCAGAAGTGCGGTTGGGTTGGTGCCTTCTTCCAGACGCGCGCGAACGAACATACCTGGCAACAGCGTGTGGTCAGGGTTCGGGAAAATTGCACGTAAGGTGATAGAACCGGTGGTTTGATCGACGGTCACGTCAGAAAATTCCAGCGCGCCAGCCTGCGGGAATTTGATGCCATCGCTGGTCACCAGTTCCACTTTTGCTTTACCGTTTTCTTGTTTCAGCGCACCGCTGGCCAGCTCTTGTTTCAGACGCAGGAAATCGTTGCTGGACTGCGTAACATCCACGTAGATCGGGTCAAGCTGCTGCACAGTTGCCAGCGCAGTGGCTTGTCCGTTCTGTACCAGAGCGCCTTCAGTGACGGCTGATTTACCAATACGGCCGCTGATAGGGGAGGTCACTTTGGTGTACGCCAGGTTAATGCGTGCCGTTTCAACAGCGGCTTTTGCGGCAACAACTGCAGCGTTAGACTGTTGAGAATCGGCCAGTGCCGTGTCGTAATCCTGTTGGCTGATGTATTGCGTGCCGAGCAATTTTTTATAGCGGTTCAACGTCAGCTGGGAGATTTTGGCAGCCGCTTCGGCTTTAGCCAGATCGCCTTTAGCGCTTTCGTAAGCGGCCTGATAGGTTGCTGGATCAATCTGATACAGAGAAACACCCGCTTCGATATCACCACCCTCGGTGAAGTTACGTTTCAGGATGATCCCGCTAACCTGAGGACGAACTTCCGCAACGCGGTAAGCGCTTGTACGGCCTGGTAATTCTGTGGTGATTTGGAGAGGTTCAGTTTTCAGCGTCACGACACCCACTTCTGGCATCTGCTGTGCTCCCTGTTGAGCCTGTTTCTCATCACATCCTGTAAGCGCTAAGCCGCCTGAGAGCATCAGAACGATCGCCAGAGGCGTTAGCCCTCTGTTTTTGTTCATATGTAAACCTCGAGTGTCCGATTTCAAATTGATCAATGGATCAAAAGTCCGCAAACCCATTGCTGCGTTTATATTATCGTCGTGCTATGGTACATACATTCATAAATGTATGTAAATCTGACTCCTGTAAATTCATTGACGTATGGCACGAAAAACCAAACAACAAGCGCTTGAGACACGTCAACACATACTGGATGTGGCATTACGCCTGTTTTCTCAGCAGGGAGTGTCTTCTACATCCCTGGCGCAGATTGCTCAGGCCGCTGGCGTCACACGCGGAGCGATTTACTGGCATTTCAAAAATAAGTCAGATTTATTCAGTGAAATTTGGGAGTTATCAGAATCCAGTATTACCGATCTTGAGACTGAGTATCGGGCAAAATTCCCTGACGATCCACTCTCAGTTCTGAGAGAAATTCTTGTCCATGTTCTTGAGGCGACAGTGATTGAGGAAAGACGCCGCCTGATGATGGAGATCATCTTCCATAAATGTGAGTTTGTCGGCGAAATGGCCGTTGTGCAACAGGCACAACGAAGCTTATGCCTGGAAAGTTACGATCGTATCGAATATACGCTGAATCAATGTATTCAGGCTAACATGCTGCCAGCAAATTTGCTCACCCGCAGAACGGCTATTTTGATGCGCAGCTATATTTCCGGGCTGATGGAAAACTGGCTTTTTGCCCCGCAGTCGTTCGACCTGAGACAAGAAGCACGCAGCTACGTCGCCATTTTGCTGGAGATGTGCCAGTTCTGCCCGACGCTTCGCGCTGACCCCGATTCCCTGCCGGGCTGAGCGCGGCCAGGAATTATCCTGGAGCATTATGTTCGCGCTATTCTGCCTGCACCTGCCGTGATATCCTTCGCGCCAGACTATTTCCGGTCATTTCTGACATCAAATTCATCACTATGCTGCACTACACTCGCTCGCAAAACCCTGTTTTCGCCCTGATTTTCGCGGTGCTGTTTTACTTCGCTATGGCCCCCGTCGTTCATGCTCGTGCTGACAACAATAACGATGTCCCGACCCGTGCGGACGTTCAGTCTCAACTGGACGCACTGAACAAGCAAAAAGACCTCACGCCGCAGGAAAAGCTAGTGCAGGCCGATCTGTCGGAAACGATTGAGACGCTGGATAAAATCGAGCGCGTCAAAACCGAAACCACCCAGCTACGTCAGAAAGTGGCCGAAGCACCGGACAAAATGCGCCAGGCTACGGCCTCGCTCAATGCCCTGAGCGACGTCGACAACGACGATGAAACCCGCAAGACCCTGGCCACGCTCTCCCTTCGCCAGCTTGAGTCCCGCATGTCGCAGGTGCTCGATGATTTACAAACCGGGCAAAGCGATCTCGCCACCTACAACAGCCAGCTGGTTTCTCTGCAAACACAGCCGGAACGCGTGCAGAACGCGATGTACTCCGCCTCGCAGCAGCTTCAGCAGATCCGTAACCGCCTGAACGGCACCACGGTGGGCGAGGGCGCGCTGCGTCCGACGCAGCAAACGCTGCTCCTGGCCCAGCAAACGCTGCTCAATGCGCAAATTGACCAGCAACGCAAAAGCCTCGAAGGCAATACCATTTTGCAGGATACGCTGCAAAAGCAACGCGATTATGTCACGGCCAATATCAATCGACTTGAGCATCAGCTCCAGCTATTGCAGGAAGCGGTCAACAGTAAGCGCCTGACGCTGACGGAAAAAACAGCGCAGGAAGCGGTCTCGCCGGACGAAACTACCCGTATCCAGAGCAATCCGCTGGTGAAGCAGGAACTGGATATTAACCACCAGCTCAGCCAGCGGCTCATTCAGGCCACTGAAAGCGGTAACTCGCTGGTGCAGCAAAATATCAAAGTTAAAAACTGGCTGGATCGCGCGCTGCAGGCGGAACGTAATATTAAAGAACAGATTGCGGTGCTGAAGGGCAGTCTGCTGCTTTCGCGCATTCTTTATCAGCAACAGCAGACGCTGCCGTCCGCCGATGAACTGGAAGACATGACCAACCGCATTGCGGATTTGCGTCTGGAACAGTTTGAAATCAACCAGCAGCGCGATGCGCTTTTCCAGAGCGATGTGTTTGTCGCCAAAGTCGAAGACGGTCATTCCAGCGAAGTGAATGACGAAGTTCACGATGCGCTGCTCCAGGTGGTGGATATGCGCCGTGAGCTGCTCGATCAGCTCAACAAACAGTTGGGCAATCAGCTGATGATGGCGATTAACCTGCAAATCAACCAGCAGCAGTTGGTGAGCGTGTCGAAAAGCCTGAAGGAAATCCTTACCCAGCAAATCTTCTGGGTAAACAGCAATAAACCGATGGACTGGGACTGGATTAAGTCTTTCCCTGAGACACTGAAATCCCAGATTAAGAGCATGAAAATTACCGTCAACTGGGAGAAAGCCTGGCCTGCGGTGATGATTGCATTCCTCGCCGGTCTGCCGCTGCTGTTGATTGCGGGACTGATCCGCTGGCGTCTCGGCTGGCTTAAAAAGTATCAGGCGAAGCTGGCTCATGAAGTGGGGCAACTGCGCAATGACAGCCAGTTACACACCCCAAAAGCGATTTTCATCGACCTGATCCGCGCCCTGCCGGTGTGTTTGCTGATCCTGGCGGCGGGCCTGATCCTGCTGACCATGCAGCTCAACATCAGCGATCTGCTGTGGGCGTTCAGCAAAAAACTGGCGCTGTTCTGGCTGGTGTTCGGTCTGTGCTGGAAAGTGCTGGAAAAAGACGGCGTGGCGGTGCGCCACTTCAATATGCCTGAACAGCTCACCAGCCACTGGCGTCGCCAGATTGTGCGCGTGAGCCTGGCCCTGCTGCCGCTGCACTTCTGGTCAGTTGTGGCCGAACTTTCTCCGCTGCATCTGATGGACGACGTGCTCGGCCAGCTCGCTATCTTCCTGAACCTGCTGCTGATTGCAGTGCTGATGTGGCCGATGTGCCGCGACAGCTGGCGCGACAAAGAGTCGCATAACATTCGGTTGATCACCGTCACCGTGCTGGCGATTATTCCGCTGGCGCTGATGGTGCTCACCGCGACGGGCTATTTCTACACCACGCTGCGCCTGTCGGGCCGCTGGATTGAAACCGTCTATCTGGTCATTCTCTGGAACCTGCTGTACCAAACGGTGCTGCGCGGTCTGAGCGTTGCGGCGCGGCGTATCGCCTATCGCCGTGCGCTGGCCCGTCGTCAGAACATGGTGAAAGAGGGCGCTGAAGGGGCGGAGCCGCAGGAAGAGCCGACCATCGCGCTGGAGCAGGTGAACCAGCAAACGCTGCGTATCACCATGCTGGTGATGATCGCCCTATTTGGTGTGATGTTCTGGGCGATCTGGTCTGATTTGATCACCGTGTTTGCCTATCTCGACAGTATTACCCTGTGGCAGTACAACGGCACTGAAGCCGGTGCGGCGGTAATGAAAAGCGTGACGATGGGCAGTCTGCTGTTTGCGCTGGTTTCGTCGGTGGTGGCCTGGGCGCTGATCCGCAACTTACCCGGTCTGCTGGAAGTGCTTATCCTGTCGCGTCTCAACATGCGCCAGGGCTCTTCTTACGCCATCACCACTATTCTCAACTATGTGATTCTGGTGACCGGGGCGATGACTGTCTTCGGTTCGCTGGGCGTCTCGTGGGATAAATTACAGTGGCTGGCCGCTGCGCTGTCGGTCGGTCTCGGTTTCGGTTTGCAGGAGATCTTCGGGAACTTCGTCTCTGGCCTGATCATTCTGTTCGAACGCCCGGTGCGTATCGGCGATACGGTCACCATCGGCACCTTCTCCGGGACGGTCAGCAAGATCCGCATCCGTGCGACGACGATCACCGACTTCGACCGCAAAGAGGTGATCATCCCGAACAAAGCCTTCGTGACCGAACGTCTGATCAACTGGTCGCTTTCCGACACCATCACTCGCGTGGTGATCCGCCTCGGCGTGGCGTACGGTTCGGATCTGGACAAGGTGAAAGAGGTGCTGCTGCGAGCGGCAACGGAGCATCCGAAAGTGATGCACGATCCGGCACCGTCCGTGTTCTTCACCACATTCGGGGCAAGTACCCTGGATCACGAGCTGCGTTTATACGTGCGTGAACTGCGCGATCGTAGCTATGCGGTGGACGAACTCAACCGCACCATCGATCGTCTGTGCCGTGAAAACGACATCAATATCGCCTTCAACCAGCTCGAAGTTCACCTGCGCAATGAGAAGGGTGACGAGCACACGGAAGTGAAGCGCGAAGTGAAGGGCGACGATCCGACGCCAGCTTGATCTTATTCCCTCTCCTTTTGGGAGAGGGCTGGGGTGAGGGGGAAACTACGGCGCTGAGTCAGGACGTAGTTTCCCCTCAAAATCCCGCCGCACAATCTCCAGTGCTTTCAACACCGTCTCCGCCGGAAGGTCATGATTTTCCAGCAGCATTATCAAATCGACGGCCAGTTTGACCTCATCAGGCGCATTTTCCAGCGACATGTTTAGCTCCATTTAGCGGGTCATGCGCGCAATCACGCGCTCTATCTCATCCAGCGCCTGACGGCAGCGGATGAGTCGTCCTTCCAGGGCGGAAATTTCCCGCATTAAACGCTGCTGTTCTTCCAGCGTTTCGCTTCCTTTAAGCTGCTGTTCGCGTTCGTTTTTCATCGCGTACAGGCGACGCTCAAAATCCTGATGCTCCAGCCGCTTACGCTGCCATTTTGCCGCTCCCGGCGAAGGTGTATCCCATACGCGCAGCGGCCAGGCGGTGATTTCACGGTGTAAGGCGGTGACCTGTTCCACCAGATGCTCCGCCAGCCACGCCACCTGCTCGTTTTGCTGGCTCTCGACGGCATGACGCAGCTCATCAAGGTTATGCTGAGTTTCATCCAGATAATCTTTTATCAGGGTACTGCGGGTACGAAACAACTGCCGGTCAAAGCGTGGCTTCAGCGTCGCGTGCTGCAACAGCGGTGATGCCTGCTGACGCAGGACGATCAGCTGATTTTGCAGCGTCTCCAAAAGCAAGGCTGTTTTCAATACGCTCTCCAGTGGTAAAGTAGCCGTTCAGTTTGATAACGATTCGCATTATGCAGCGTACTATTTTAATCATCATTGGCTGGCTTGCGGTAGTGCTGGGTACGCTCGGCGTGGTTTTGCCATTGCTACCTACGACGCCCTTTATTCTGCTGGCGGCGTGGTGTTTCGCCCGTTCATCGCCGCGCTTTCACCACTGGTTGCTCTATCGCTCGTGGTTTGGCGGCTATCTGCGCCACTGGCAACAATACCGGGCGATGCCACCTGGCGCAAAGCCTCGTGCTATTGCAGTTACGCTTGTGACCTTTGCCATTTCATTATGGCTGGTGAAGATGATGTGGGTGCGTATCCTGCTGCTGGCGATCCTCGCCTGTCTGCTTTTCTTTATGTGGCGAATCCCCGTCGTTGATGAAAAGCAACAAAAGCACTGAAGAGCAATGATGGCTGTTGCAATTATCCCGCTCAGCCAGTAAATTCGACCGTTTTCGAGCACAGGCGCGCCTGGTCAAAAGTTAATCGCTTGTTACTTTGACCACATGATTATGCGCGCCGTGAGAAACACCGTTTTTAACCAGGCATACATTTATGACCGCGACTGCGCAGCAGCTTGAATTTCTGAAAAACAGCATCAAAAGCATCCAGGACTATCCAAAGCCTGGCATTCTTTTCCGTGATGTCACCAGCTTGCTGGAAGACCCGAAAGCGTACGCACTCAGCATTGAATTGCTGGTGGAGCGTTATAAAAACGCCGGGATCACCAAAGTAGTAGGGACCGAAGCGCGTGGCTTCCTGTTCGGCGCACCGGTTGCGCTGGCGATGGGCGTGGGCTTTGTGCCGGTACGCAAACCGCGCAAACTGCCGCGTGAAACCATTGCCGAAAGCTATGAGCTGGAATACGGCACCGATCAGCTGGAAATTCACGTGGATGCGATCAAACCTGGCGACAAAGTGCTGGTGGTTGACGATCTGCTGGCGACTGGCGGTACGATCGAAGCGACCGTGAAACTGATCCGTCGTCTGGGTGGCGAAGTGACCGATGCGGCCTTCATCATCAATCTGTTCGATCTCGGCGGCGAACAGCGCCTGGAAAAACAGGGTATCACCAGCTACAGCCTGGTCCCTTTCCCGGGTCATTAATCCCTCTTCCCGCAACCTCGCCCAATGGGTGAGGTTGTGTTAGCATTACCCCCCTGAATATCCACCTTCCAGCGTTGCAGAGCCTGCCCATGAGTTATCAGGTGTTAGCCCGAAAGTGGCGACCCCAAACCTTTGCTGACGTTGTCGGCCAGGAACATGTGCTGACCGCCCTGGCGAATGGTTTATCGCTAGGACGCATCCATCACGCGTATCTTTTCTCCGGCACGCGCGGCGTCGGTAAAACCTCTATTGCCCGTTTGCTGGCAAAAGGCCTGAACTGCGAAACCGGGATCACCGCTACGCCATGCGGCGTGTGTGATAACTGCCGGGAAATCGAGCAGGGGCGTTTTGTCGATCTGATCGAAATCGATGCCGCCTCGCGCACCAAAGTCGAAGATACGCGCGACCTGCTGGACAACGTGCAGTACGCCCCGGCGCGTGGTCGCTTCAAGGTCTATCTGATCGATGAAGTCCACATGCTGTCGCGCCACAGTTTTAACGCTCTGCTGAAAACGCTGGAAGAGCCGCCATCGCACGTCAAATTCCTGCTGGCGACCACCGATCCGCAAAAGCTGCCGGTCACGATCCTGTCGCGCTGTTTGCAGTTCCATCTGAAGGCGCTCGACGTCGATCAGATTCGCACTCAGCTCGAACACATTCTTGATGAAGAAAAGATCGTCCACGAACCGCGCGCTCTGCAACTGCTGGCGCGAGCGGCGGACGGCAGCCTGCGTGACGCATTAAGTCTGACCGATCAGGCGATTGCCAGCGGTGACGGCCAGCTGTCGACCGAAGCGGTGAGTACCATGCTCGGCACGCTCGACGACGATCAGGCCCTGTCGCTGATTGAAGCGATCATTGAGGCCAACGGCGAACGCGCCATGTCACTGGTGAACGTTGCGGCGTCTCGCGGCGTCGAGTGGGAAACGCTGCTGGTCGAAATGCTGGCGCTGCTGCATCGCGTGGCGATGCTGCAACTTTCCCCGTCGGCCATTGGCGCGGATATGGCGATGATTGAACAGCGGATGCGTGAACTGGCGCGTACCGTTCCGCCCGCTGATGTGCAGCTCTATTACCAGACGCTGCTGATTGGCCGCAAAGAATTACCGTTTGCGCCGGACCGCCGAATGGGCGTCGAGATGACGCTTCTCCGCGCCCTGGCGTTCCATCCGCGGATGCCGTTGCCTGAGCCAGAAGTGCCGCGCCAGTCTTATGCTCCTGCTGCCCCGACGGCGGTCATGACGCCTACGGCGATGCCGCAACACTCTGCACCGCCGCCTGGGCCGGACGTACCGCTGCCGGATGCCACCAGTTCGGTGCTCGCCGCCCGTAGCCAGCTACAGCGCGCGCAGGGAGCAACCAAACCAAAAAAGAGTGAACCGGCAGCGCCAGGAAGAGCGCGGCCGGTTAACAACGCCGCCCTCGAACGACTGGCATCGGTAACGGAGCGCGTTCAGTCGCGCCCATCGCCGTCGGCGCTCGAACAGAAAGCCCCGGCGAAGAAAGAGGCTTACCGTTGGAAGTCGACCAACACCGCCGAAGCAGTGAAGGTGGAAGTGGCGACCCCGAAAGCGCTCAAAAAGGCGCTGGAGCATGATAAAACGCCGGAACTGTCCGCGAAGCTGGCGGCAGAATCCCTCGAGCGGGATGCCTGGGCCGCTGAAGTCAGCCAGTTAACGCTGCCGAAACTGGTCGAGCAGGTTGCGCTGAATGCCTGGAAAGAGCAGGACGGACATCAAATTCGTCTGCATTTACGTCCGGGCCAGCGTCACCTTAATTCTGCCAGTGCACAGCAGGTGCTGGCTGAGGCGCTGTCCACATTACAGGGCGCGCCGGTTGAATTGACTATCATTGAAGATGATAATCCAGCAATGCGCACGCCACTGGAGTGGCGTCAGGCCATTTATGAAGAGAAGCTCGCGCAGGCGCGCGAGTCGATTATTGCGGATAATAACATCCAGACCTTGCGCCGTTTCTTCGACGCCGATCTGGATGAAGAGAGTATCCGTCCCATTTGACCGTGAGTCTGACTCACAGTCGTAATCCTTAACGTGACTACTTAAGAGAGAAGCCTATGTTTGGTGGTAAAGGCGGTCTGGGTAACCTGATGAAACAGGCCCAGCAGATGCAAGACAAAATGCAGAAAGCACAGGAAGAGATCGCACAGCTGGAAGTCACTGGCGAATCCGGTGCGGGTCTGGTCAAAGTGACCATCAACGGCGCGCATAACTGCCGTCGCGTGGAAATCGATCCTAGCCTGCTCGAAGACGACAAAGACATGCTGGAAGATCTGGTTGCTGCGGCATTCAACGATGCTGCGCGCCGTATCGATGAAACCCAGAAAGAAAAAATGGCGTCTGTTTCCTCCGGAATGCAGCTGCCGCCAGGCTTTAAGATGCCGTTCTGATGCAAACCAGTCCGCTGCTCACGCAGTTAATGGAAGCGCTGCGCTGCTTACCGGGCGTTGGCCCGAAATCAGCTCAGCGCATGGCGTTTACGCTGTTACAGCGCGACCGCAGCGGCGGGATGCGCCTGGCGCAGGCACTGACCCGCGCCATGTCAGAAATCGGTCACTGTGCGGATTGCCGCACCTTTACCGAGCAGGATGTGTGCAACATCTGCACGAATCCGCGTCGTCAGGAAAACGGTCAGATTTGCGTGGTGGAGAGTCCGGCGGACATCTACGCCATTGAGCAGACCGGGCAGTTTTCCGGCCGCTATTTCGTGCTGATGGGCCATCTCTCTCCGCTGGATGGGATTGGCCCGGATGATATCGGTCTCGATCGCCTCGAACAGCGTCTGGAATCCGAGACGCTAACCGAAGTGATCCTCGCGACAAACCCGACGGTGGAAGGCGAAGCGACCGCGAACTACATCGGTGAACTGTGCGCGCAGTACGGCGTTCAGGCCAGCCGCATCGCCCACGGCGTGCCGGTTGGCGGCGAGCTGGAAATGGTCGACGGCACCACGCTGTCACACTCTCTGGCTGGACGTCACAAGCTTATTTTCTGACCAAACGGAGGCTGCAATCGTGGCCTCCGCTTGAAAACCTTCCGCACTATCCCCATCTCTCACTCAACTGCTTTTACACCCTAACTTAAAATGGCATTGTTGAGGTCGATCTAGATGAAAGGACAAGAAACCCGTGGTTTCCAGTCAGAAGTAAAACAGCTTCTGCACCTGATGATCCATTCCCTGTATTCCAATAAAGAAATCTTCCTGCGTGAGCTTATCTCCAACGCCTCGGATGCGGCGGACAAACTGCGTTTTCGCGCACTGTCCAACCCGGATCTGTATGAAGGCGACGGTGAACTGCGCGTGCGCGTCTCTTTTGACAAAGACAACCGCACCCTGACTATTGCCGATAACGGTATTGGTATGAACCGCGATGAGGTTATCGATCACCTCGGTACCATCGCGAAATCCGGCACTAAATCGTTCCTCGAATCGATGGGCTCCGATCAGGCGAAAGACAGCCAGCTGATCGGCCAGTTCGGTGTCGGCTTCTACTCCGCCTTTATCGTGGCCGACAAAGTGACCGTACGCACCCGTGCAGCGGGCGACAGCGCGGAAAATGGTGTGTTCTGGGAATCCCACGGCGAAGGTGAATACACCGTTGATGACATCACTAAAGCCGATCGCGGAACCGAAATCACCCTGCACCTGCGCGAAGGCGAAGACGATTTCCTGAATGACTGGCGCGTGCGCTCGATCATCAGCAAATACTCCGATCACATTGCATTGCCGGTTGAGATTGAAAAAACCGAAGAGGTCGACGGTGAAACCGTGGTCTCCTGGGAGAAAATCAACAAGGCGCAGGCCCTGTGGACGCGTAACAAGTCTGAAATCAAAGACGACGAATACAACGAATTCTACAAGCACATCGCCCACGACTTTACCGATCCACTGACCTGGACCCACAACCGTGTGGAAGGGAAGCAGGAGTACACCAGCCTGCTGTACATCCCGGCCCAGGCGCCGTGGGACATGTGGAACCGCGATCACAAGCACGGCCTGAAGCTGTACGTGCAGCGCGTGTTTATCATGGACGACGCCGAGCAGTTCATGCCGAACTACCTGCGTTTCGTGCGTGGCCTGATTGATTCCAACGATCTGCCGCTGAACGTCTCCCGTGAAATCCTGCAGGACAGCACCGTGACGCGCAATCTGCGTAACGCTCTGACCAAACGTTCTCTGCAGATGCTGGAAAAACTGGCGAAAGACGACGCTGAAAAATATCAGACCTTCTGGAAACAGTTCGGCCTGGTGCTGAAAGAAGGCCCAGCGGAAGATTCTTCTAACGTCGAAGCGATCGCTAAACTGCTGCGCTTCGCCTCGACGCATACCGATTCTTCCGAGCAGACCGTGTCTCTCGAAGAGTACGTGTCCCGCATGAAAGAAGGGCAGGAGAAAATCTACTACATCACCGCTGACAGCTACGCTGCCGCGAAGAGCAGCCCGCATCTGGAGCTGCTGCGTAAGAAAGGCATCGAAGTGCTGCTGCTTTCCGACCGCATTGATGAGTGGATGATGAACTACCTGACCGAGTTCGACGGTAAATCATTCCAGTCCGTGGCCAAAGCTGACGAATCTATCGACAAGCTGGCTGATGAAGTGGACGAAACCGCAAAAGAAGCGGAAAAAGCGCTGGAGCCCTTCGTTGAGCGTGTGAAAAACCTGCTGGGCGATCGCGTGAAAGAAGTGCGTTTCACACACCGTCTGACCGACACCCCGGCGATTGTCACCACAGACGCGGATGAAATGGGGACTCAGATGGCGAAACTGTTCGCTGCTGCGGGCCAGGCTATCCCGGAAGTGAAATACATCTTTGAACTGAACCCGGATCACCCGCTGGTCAAACGTGCGGCGGATACCCAGGACGAAACCCAGTTTAACGAGTGGGTTGAACTGCTGTTGGATCAGTCCCTGCTGGCTGAGCGCGGCACGCTGGAAGATCCGAACCTGTTCATCAAACGTGTGAATGCGCTGTTGATGGCGTAATCACCCGGCCTCCCCTGGTCTTCTCCCTCACCCTGTGGGAGAGGGCCGGGGTGAGGGCACCAAACCGCGCTAACCCAAATAATCTCCCCCGTTAACCGTTTCAGCCGTCCCGGCTTCCTTGAGCGATACCCATTCTGATGGTATTGTTTAGCGCTTTTTGAAATATTGAACCAACTTTTGAGGGGATTTTCGCAATGCGTATTATTCTGCTTGGCGCTCCGGGCGCGGGTAAAGGAACTCAGGCTCAGTTCATCATGGAGAAATACGGTATTCCGCAAATCTCTACGGGTGACATGCTGCGTGCCGCTGTTAAATCTGGCTCCGAGCTGGGCAAACAAGCGAAAGACATCATGGACGCAGGCAAGCTGGTGACTGACGAACTGGTTATCGCGCTGGTAAAAGAACGCATCACTCAGGAAGATTGCCGCAACGGTTTCCTGCTGGACGGCTTCCCACGCACTATTCCGCAGGCTGACGCCATGAAAGAAGCGGGCATCAACGTGGATTACGTTCTCGAATTCGACGTGCCTGATGAACTGATCGTTGACCGTATTATCGGTCGTCGCGTTCACGCTGCTTCTGGCCGCGTTTACCACATCAAATTCAATCCACCGAAAGTGGAAGGCAAAGACGACGTGACTGGCGAAGAGCTGACCACGCGTAAAGACGATCAGGAAGAGACCGTGCGTAAACGCCTGGTGGAATACCATCAGATGACCGCGCCACTGATCGGCTACTACTCGAAAGAAGCGCAGTCTGGCAACACCCAATACGCGAAAGTTGACGGCACTAAAGCTGTCGCTGACGTGCGCGCAGAGCTGGAAAAAATCCTCGGCTAATGTGTGATTTATTCGGCCTGCAGATGACTTTGTAGGCCGGATAAGTGAAGCGCCATCCGGCAACCCAACCCCCACCTATTTCTGCAATCTGTTCCGTTTCCCTGCTTTTCAGTTACAATCATTAGCTATTCAAATGGTTAAGAGGCGTGAATGAGTCAGGCGAAAACCGGCATCCTGCTTGCCAATCTGGGCACTCCAGAAGCACCTACCCCTGCGGCAGTAAAACGTTACCTGCGACAGTTTTTAAGCGACTCCCGCGTCGTGGATACCCCAAGATTGCTGTGGTGGCCGCTACTGCGCGGTGTCATTCTGCCGATTCGTTCCCCCCGTGTGGCTAAACTCTACCAGTCCGTGTGGATGGAAGAGGGCTCGCCGCTGATGGTTTATAGCCGTCGTCAGGAAAAAGCGCTGGCCGCACGTTTACCGGATATGCCCGTGGCACTCGGGATGAGCTACGGTAAACCGTCACTGGAAAGCGCGGTCGAAGAGCTGCTCTCCCAGGACGTTGACCACATCGTGGTGCTGGCCTTGTATCCGCAATACTCCTGTTCGACCGTCGCCGCCGTCTGGGACGAGCTGGCGCGTATTCTGGCGACCCGTCGCCGTATTCCTGCCATCACCTTTATTCGCGACTACGCCGAAGACGAGCTTTACATCGCGGCGCTGGTTAGCAGTGCGCGCGCCTCGTTTGAAAAACACGGCGAGCCGGATTTGCTCCTGCTCTCCTACCACGGCATTCCGCAGCGTTACGCTGATGAAGGCGATGATTATCCTCAGCGCTGTCGTGATACCACCCGTGAGTTGGTTTCCGCGCTCGGATTACCGCCAGAGAAGGTGATGATGACCTTCCAGTCGCGCTTTGGCCGTGAACCCTGGTTGACGCCATATACCGATGAAACCCTCAAAATGCTTGGCGAGAAGGGCGTGAAGCACGTTCAAGTGATGTCGCCGGGCTTTTCGGCGGACTGCCTCGAAACCCTTGAGGAGATTGCGGTGCAAAACCGGGAGTTCTTCCTCGAAGCGGGAGGGACAAAGTATGAGTACATTCCGGCACTTAACGATTCACCTGAACATATAGAGATGATGGCGGCGCTGGTGACCGCGAGCCGCTAATCGCGCAGTGGGCCGGGTTTGTGCTACCATTTCCGGCCCAATAGTCACTTGCAGCGCAGAAAATGAAATTTCCCGGTAAACGTAAATCCAAACACTATTTCCCCGTCAACGCCCGCGATCCGCTGCTGCAACAAACTCAGCCGGTCAATGAAACCAACGCTGCGTGGGTGGTCGGTATCGATCAGACGCTGGTGGATATCGAAGCAAAAGTGGATGATGCGTTTGTCGCTCGTTATGGCCTCAGTTCCGGGCATTCGCTGGTAATCGAAGACGATGTCGCCGAAGCCTTGTATCAGGAACTGGTGCACGAAAATCTGATCACTCATCAGTTTGCCGGTGGCACTATCGGGAATACCATGCACAACTATTCGGTGCTTGCCGATGACCGCTCAGTATTACTGGGCGTGATGTGCCGCAATATCGAAATCGGTGGCTACGCCTACCGCTATCTCTGCAACACCTCCAGCCGCACCGATCTGAACTACCTGCAAGGCGTCGACGGGGCGATTGGCCGCTGCTTTACGCTGATCAGCGATTCCGGCGAACGGACCTTTGCCATCAGCCCTGGCCACATGAATAAGCTGCGTGCTGAAAGTATCCCCGAAGAGGTGATCGCCGGGGCGTCCGCGCTGGTGCTGACCTCCTATCTGGTGCGCTGTAAGCCCGGTGAGCCGATGCCGGAAGCGACCATGAAAGCGGTGGAATACGCAAAGAAATACAACGTGCCGGTGGTGTTGACGCTGGGCACCAAGTTTGTGATCGCCGATAACCCAGAGTGGTGGCAGGCGTTCCTGAAAGAGCACGTTTCGATTCTGGCAATGAACGAAGAAGAAGCCGAAGCGCTGACCGGTGAAAACGATCCGCTGCTGGCGTCCAATAAGGCGCTGGACTGGGTGGATTTGGTGCTCTGCACCGCCGGTCCGATTGGGCTGTTTATGGCCGGTTTCACCGAGGAAGAGAACAAACGTAAAACCCAGCATCCGCTGCTGCCGGGGGCGATTGCCGAGTTCAACCAGTACGAGTTCAGCCGCGCGATGCGCCACAAAGATTGCGTGAATCCGCTGCGGATCTTCTCCCACATTGCCCCGTACATGGGCGGCCCGGAGAAGATCATGAATACCAACGGCGCGGGCGACGGCGCGCTGGCTGCACTGCTCCACGATATCACCGCCAACGCCTACCACCGGACCAACGTGCCGAACTCCAGTAAGCATCAACTGAGCTGGTTGACCTATTCGTCGCTGGCGCAGGTGTGTAAATACGCGAACCGCGTGAGCTATCAGGTGCTGAACCAGCATTCCCCGCGTTTAACGCGTGGCCTGCCGGAGCGGGAAGACAGTCTGGAAGAGTCGTACTGGGAGCGTTGAGTTTTTTACCCCTCACCCTAACCCTCTCCCAATGGGAGAGGGGATCGTCCGGAGTCTTTTTTTATCCTAATCCGATGAGAGAGCGGATGGTCTGGAGCCGTTTTTTCATCCCCGCCTGATGGGTGGAGACTGAGGAGAGGGACACTCTTTTCTCCCTCTCCCTGTGGGTGTACGGTCCGGGCACATCATGAACACTTGTTCGGGGACATGGTAGACACTTACAACTAAGGCATACGAACCCGTTTTTGGAGTCGCTTATGCCCTGGGATGCGAGAGATATCATGTCATTACGTACCGAGTTTGTTCTGTTCGCCTCGCAAGACGGGGCGAACATCCGTTCTCTTTGCCGTCATTTCGGCATTGCCCCTGCCACTGGCTACAAGTGGCTCGCCCGCTGGTCTGAACACGGCGCTGCCGGCCTGGCTGACCGCTCCCGCGTGCCTCATCATTCTCCGAACTGCTCATCTGACGGCATCACTGACCTGCTGCGCCTGGCGCATGCCCGTCATGAACGCTGGGGCGCGCGCAAGATTAAGCGCTGGCTCGAAGACCAGGGGCACAGGATGCCCGCTTTCAGCACTGTCCATAATCTGATGGCCCGTCACGGCCTGCTGCCGGGCACGACACCGGGCATTCCGGCCACTGGCCGCTTTGAGCATGACGCCCCCAACCGCCTCTGGCAGATGGACTTTAAGGGCCACTTTCCCTTTGGGGGCGGCCGCTGCCATCCACTGACCCTGCTCGACGACCACTCCCGTTTTTCCCTCTGTCTGGCGCACTGCGACGATGAGCGGCGGGAGACCGTGCAGTCACAGCTGATAAACGTGTTCAGGCACTACGGGTTGC
>NZ_JAENMQ010000006.1:0-219522 GCF_016771845.1 Lelliottia jeotgali
GTGGTGGTACAGCACGAAAGTGGGGGTGATCGACCTGAAGAAAAAGTCGATCACCATGGGTAAAGGATGTTAAATAGTGTTCACCATGTCCCCGAACACCTGTCTACCATGTCCCCGGACCGTACAGTGGGAGAGGGCAGGGGTGAGGGCATCAGACCGCACCCACCCGGCAAAAAAATCTACGCGTTCGACCAGCTCTGAATCGCCTCCACCTCGCTTAAATCCCCATGGAAAACCGCGTACGATTTTTTCAGAATCGGGTCGGTATGCTGAGTGAGCTCCCTGAAGATCCCTTTATTCATCGCCTCATAGCGCACCGCGTGGGCCGCAACCGGCGTAAACACATCCTTCACCCGCACCATGTTATCCACCGCCTGCTGATAAGACGAATAAAGCCCGAGGCCCACAGCTGTATTGATCGCCGCACCGAGGCTGGCGCAGCCGTTGATCGCATTGCGCTGCGTCGGCAGGTTAAACACGTCCGCGAAAATCTGCATAAACAGATCGCTGTTTGAGCCGCCGCCGGTAATGATCACCCGCTTGGCAAAATGCTGTCTTTCAGTGCACATGTTGTCGTAGTTGTTTTTCAGCGTCAGGGCGATGCTTTCCAGAATCGAACGATAAATCCATGCGTAATCCATCGTGGCGTTAAAGCCAATCATGATCCCACGTTTGTACGGTTCCCACGGGTTGGTCAGCCAGTCCAGCACGGTCATCAGGCCATCGCAGCCCGGCGGCACGTGGCTGGCTTTTTGGTTGAGGTAATCTTCCGGGGAAACGCCCTGTTTTTTGGCGTCCTGAATCAGCGATTCACCGAGCATGTCGCGCAACCAGCTCACGGTCCACATCCCTTTGCGAATGCCGTAGCCCTCGTACAACAGGGTTTCTGGAATCGACGACATAATCGGCCAGTAGGCCTGCGGATCTTTTGGCAGCGCTTTGCCATTCATCATCAGTGCGATGTAGGTCCCTAACGAAATCACGGCGGTTTCGTCGTCTAGCAGCCCCGCGCCAAGCGCTTCGACCGCTTTATCGCTGGTGCTGCATACCACCGGCAGACCTTTCGGGAATCCGGTCGCTTTCGCGGCTTCTGGGGTGATATGGCCTAAGATCGTGCCCGGCATCTGCACGTCAAACAGCATTTCGCGCGGGATATTGAATTTCTTAAATACCGCTGCGTCATCGCTCCAGCTCCAGGTTTTATAATCGACTGGCCACTGACCAAAGTAGTTGGCGATGTTGTCTTTACGTTCACCCGTCAGGCGATGTGACAGATAGCCGGAAAATGATGTCACGTATGCCACATCTGACTGAGTATGTTCATAAGGGCGCGTCACGCGTGCATCCTGCCAGCTGATCAGCGGCGCAGCGGGCGTGCCGTCGGATTTGAGCAGGGCGCGGCAGCAGCGGATCGAACCAAGCCCAATGCCGACAATCTCCTCTGGTTTGCCGCCAAACTTGCGCATCAAGTCTTTCCCGGCCGCGCACAGTGAAGTCCAGAGATCGTCGTCAGGATGCTCAACCGTATCGGCATCGGGCGTATGCATCGGCTGTAGCAGGCCTTTGCCTTCACACACCACGTTCCCTTTCAGATCGTACATCACCACTTTGGTGCTCTGACTCCCGCCATCTATTCCAATGATGTAATGCTTTGACATTGCTCTTCTCCTTTGATTTTTCGAAACAGCAGGAAAGTAAATAGGATAACCATGCACACCGCGCCCAGGCCCATCATCCACATATTGCGATAGGCCTCAGCGGCAGGCAGCGTGTCCTGCCAGTGGCCGACGATAGGGTAAACAAAGACGTCCGGCAGAAAGCCGACCACCGAGCAGATCCCAACGGTAGTCCCCATGATGAACGTTGGCGTTCTGGCTTCGCCTGGGCAGGCGAAATACAGCCCGCGCGAGGCATAACAGGTAAAGGCCAGCAGTAAGATAAGGCCGATGCCCACCGCGACGGACTGCGGATGATTGTTGGTGGCGAGTAGCGCCAGTAGCGTCAACGCGCTAACAACAGAGAGGATCTGAATCACGCGCGTGGGGGATTTCACCCGGCTATAGGTGGTGATAATTCCGCCCAGTGGGCCGCAGAACGCGCGGAAGATTTTGTTGATGACGATCCCCATATAGCTCGCGGCAACCAGCGTCATGCCGTACATTTCGGTCAGATAGTTGGTGGAATAGCTGAGGATGGCGTAAATCGTATACACGCCAAAAATAATCAGGCTGCAATACCAGGTGGTGCTGATCCGCAGTACGGCAAGAATGTCGCTGAGCTGGAAGGCTTTCTTATCGGCGGTAACTCCGGGACCGTTCTGACGGGTTCCGTCGGTGACGAAGAACCAGCACAAGATCCCGAGAAGAATGTACACCACGCTGTAGATCAGGATCACCGTTTTCAGACTGTTGGCGTCATCGGGTTCAAATCGTGAAAACGCCCACATAGTAAACACCGCCAGCGACATCACGCCCACGCCGCGCAACCCTTCCATCCAGCCCATGATCTTGCCTTGTTCGCTGCTGTCACCGAGCATTGATGCCGCTTTGATCGACACAGACCACAGCATCAGAATGGTGGTGACGGCAAAGGCCACCTGAATCAGCAGCATCACCCACAGCGGTGGGTAAGTGGCCATAATAAAGCCCAGCAATCCGGTAATAATCATCGCTGAAGTAATCATTTTGCGATGGGAAAACTTATCGGCAATAACCCCGCTTGGCGCATAAAGAATAATTGCGGTTATTCCGAAAGTACTCATGATTAACCCTATTTCGGTATTGCTAAATCCCATAAATTTTGCCATTGGGATTTGATAGATATAGCGCAAATAGGCCAAATCAAAGCTCACGCCACCGCTAAAACTAATAATGGCGAGGGTTATCCAGCGACGCCAGGGTGAATGTTGCATAGCGATCTCTCGTGTTAAGGGTAGATGTTATCAGGCTAAAAAAAGACAAAAAAAAGAGAAAAGTAAACCGCCCTTTGAGGAGCAGATTACTTTTCTCATGGTCTCGAGTAATTGCCATTACAAATATCATGAGCGTTTATGTTTGAGTGTGAGAATAATCACGCTTCTGACCATTTGTTATTTCATTTGAGCGAAATCCATCTCTGTGATTTTCATCACATTCGCGTGTGGGACGCTATGCTACAAATTATCCCAGTTACCAGAGAATATGAGAAAGGTGACTTCCCTCTTACCGGGGGAAGTTGCCTTTCTTTTTTTTTGCCTAAAGGATTGTGGAGCCACATTATGTCTATCGAGTCGCTTAATGCATTTTCTATGGATTTCTTCTCTCTCAAAGGGAAAACCGCGATCGTAACCGGCGGCAACAGCGGCCTGGGCCAGGCGTTCGCTATGGCGCTGGCGAAAGCCGGAGCCAACCTGTTTATCCCAAGTTTCATCAAAGACAACGGCGAAACGCGTGAGCTGATTGAACAGCAGGGCGTGGAAGTCGACTTTATGCAGGTGGACATCACAGCTGAAGGCGCCCCGCGTCAAATTATTGCCGCCTGCTGCGAACGTTTCGGCACTGTCGATATTCTGGTTAACAATGCCGGGATCTGTAAGCTGAATAAAGTGCTGGATTTTGGCCGCGCCGACTGGGACCCAATGATAAGCGTCAACCTGACGGCAGCTTTTGAATTAAGTCATGAAGCGGCCAAAATTATGATTCCACAGCAGAGCGGTAAAATCATTAATATCTGTTCGCTGTTCTCTTATTTAGGTGGTCAGTGGTCACCTGCCTATTCGGCGACAAAACATGCGCTGGCTGGTTTCACCAAAGCCTATTGTGATGAATTGGGTCAATATAACATTCAGGTAAACGGGATTGCGCCAGGATATTACGCCACGGAAATTACCACCGCCACCCGCAGTAATCCAGAAACCAATCAGCGCGTACTGGATCATATTCCGGCGAATCGTTGGGGTGATACTCAAGATTTAATGGGGGCGATGGTTTATCTCTCCAGTCGGGCGTCTGATTATGTGAATGGTCATTTATTAGTTGTCGATGGCGGCTATTTAGTCCGTTAATCATTTTCCGCTTAATTCGGTGGTTTCTGTTTATTACCGTTAAATCAGAAAGGAATTATTATGTCTTTATCCCGCGAAGCAATTGTTGAACAGGTAAAAGAAATTGTTGGCCCCGAGCGCGTGGTGACCGATGAAAACGTACTGAAGAAAAACAGCGTCGACCGCTTTCGAAAATTTGCCGATATCCACGGCGTGTTCACCCTGCCACTGCCTGCGGCGGTGGTTAAACTCGGCTCCACCCAGCAGGTTTCTGATGTGCTGGCGTTTATGAATCAGTACAAAATTAACGGCGTTCCGCGCACCGGGGCTTCCGCGACGGAAGGCGGACTGGAAACGGTGGTGAAAAATTCTCTGGTGCTCGACGGCTCCGGGATGAACAAAATCATCGATATTGATATCGAAAACATGCAGGCGACGGCCCAGTGTGGCGTGCCGCTGGAAGTGCTGGAAAACGCCTTGCGCGCCAAAGGCTACACCACGGGCCACTCGCCGCAGTCTAAACCGCTGGCGCAGATGGGCGGTCTGGTGGCGACTCGCAGTATCGGCCAGTTTTCTACCCTGTACGGCGCGATTGAAGATATGGTCGTCGGGCTGGAGGCGGTGCTGCCGAACGGCACCATTACGCGCATCAAGAACGTGCCGCGCCGTGCTGCTGGCCCGGATATTCGCCATATCATCATCGGTAACGAAGGGGCGCTGTGCTACATCACTGAAGTCACAGTGAAAATCTTCAAATTCACCCCGGAAAACAATCTCTACTACGGCTACATCCTCGACGAGATGAAAACCGGCTTTGAGATCCTGCGCGAAGTGATGGTCGAAGGCTATCGTCCGTCGATTGCGCGTCTGTACGACGCCGAAGACGGCACACAGCACTTCACCCATTTTGCCGAAGGCAAATGCGTGATGATCTTTATGGCCGAAGGCAATCCGCGCATGGCGCGCGCCACCGGTGAAGGCATCGCCGAGATCGTGGCGCGCTACCCGCAATGCACCCGCGTGGACAGCAAGCTTATCGAAAACTGGTTCAACAACCTCAACTGGGGCCCGGAAAAAGTGGCCGCAGAACGCGTGCAGATCCTCAAAACTGGCAATATGGGCTTCACCACTGAAGTATCCGGCGACTGGAGCAGCATCAACCAGATTTACGAGCGCGTCATTCATCGCATCCGTACTGAATTTCCGCACGTCGATGACATCACCATGCTCGGCGGCCACTCATCCCACAGCTACATCAACGGCACCAACATGTACTTCGTCTACGACTACAACGTGGTGGACTGCAAACCGGAAGACGAAATTGATAAATACCATAATCCGCTGAACAAAATCATCTGCGAAGAGACGATCGCTCTCGGCGGTTCGATGGTGCATCACCACGGTATTGGTAAGCACCGCGTTCACTGGGCGAAAGCCGAACACGGCAGCGCATGGGCGTTGCTCGAAGGGCTGAAAAAACAGTTTGATCCGAACGGCATCATGAACACGGGTACGATCTATCCGATTGAAAAGTAGAACTTGCTGCGGCTTCTCTTCGGGGAAGCCGTCCTTTTTCCTCAAGGGGGAGCCATGAGCGCGTCACCCGTACGAATGGACGATCTGCCGCTAACCCGCTTTCACTGGCGTATTGCCGGACTCACCTTTGGTGCGCACCTGACCGACGGTTATGTGCTCGGCGTCATTGGCTACGCCATTATTCCGCTCCAGTCGCAGATGAATCTCACCGCCATGCAGGAAGGCTTGATCGGCGGCTCGGCACTGTTTGGCCTGTTTCTTGGTAGCCTGATTCTGGGCTGGATCTCCGATCACACAGGACGCCAGCGTATTTTTACCTTCAGCTTTTTGCTGATCACGCTGGCCTCTTTTCTCCAGTTCTTTGTCACCTCGCCGGAGCAGCTGATTTTTCTGCGCGTGCTGATTGGCTTTGGCCTCGGCGGGGACTACTCCGTGGGCCACACGCTGCTGGCGGAATTTTCTCCGAAACGCTATCGCGGCATGCTGCTGGGCGCGTTCAGCGTGGTCTGGACCATCGGCTACGTGCTGGCGAGCGTGGCGGGGCATTTGTGGATCAACAGCGAGCCCGAAGCCTGGCGCTGGCTGCTGGCGTCCACTGCCGTACCGGCGCTGGCGATCACGCTGCTACGGATGGGGACGCCGGAATCTCCCCGCTGGCTGATGCGCCAGGGGCGGATCGGCGAAGCGCACGCGGTAGTGCGGCGTTTCCTGGGCGCGAATGTTTTGCCGGGCGACGAAATCGCCGGGGTCACGACTCGTCATATCAGCACCCTGTTCTCCGCCCGCTACTGGCGGAGAACCGCGTTTAACAGCCTGTTTTTTATCTGCCTGGTGGTGCCGTGGTTCGTTATTTATACCTGGCTGCCAACCATCGCCGGGACAATCGGCCTGGAAGATGCGCTCACAGCGAGCCTGATCCTCAACGGCCTGCTGATTGTCGGCGCACTGCTCGGGCTGGTACTCACCTGGATGCTTTCCCGACGCCAGTTTTTGATTGGCAGTTTTCTGCTGTTGGCGCTGACGCTGACGGCGCTGGCCTTCACGCCTGCCAGCAATAGCACCCAGATTTTGCTGTTGTTCGTGCTGTTTAGCACGGCGATTTCGGCGGCGAGCAATCTGGTGGGGATTTTGCCCGCCGAAAGTTTCCCGACCGATATCCGCTCGCTGGGCGTGGGTTTTGCCACTGCCATGAGCCGTCTGGGGGCGGCAATTGCCACTGGGCTGTTGCCGATGGCGCTGCTCTCCTGGGGAATGCGTCACACGCTGCTGATGTTGGTGGTGGTCCTGCTGGTGGGGCTGTTGGTGTCGCTGCTGTGGGCACCGGAAACGAAAAATCTATCGCTGGTGGAGGCGGCCGATCTTCCGCCAAAGCCGCCGGGAAAAATCAATGAACATTCTGTTGGCGTTTAAAGCTGAACCGGATCTGTCGATGCTGTCGGAGACCGACTGGCAGGCATCAGCCCGCAGCGGAACTGGCCCGGGTCGCACGTTGATGCGCGCGGTCATGGGCAATGACGAGCAGGGTGCAGCGGAGCTAATGCTGCTCGCACGTGAAACGAATCCCGCTCTGGAATTGAGTGCAGTCACAATAGGCGATGAGCGTGCGCTGCCTGGCTTACGCAATCTGGCGGCGTTGGGATTTTCCCGCCAGACGCTGCTCTTAAGTCCGGACGATCTGCGTTTCTCGTCTACGTTTGTGGCTGAACAGCTGGCGACACAGGCGAGGGAAAACACTGCGCAGCTGGTACTGCTCGGCAGTCAAAGCAGCGAAGGACAGAACGGGCAAACGGCGTGGCTGCTGGCGGAAATGCTCGGCTGGCCGTGTTTGTCATCGGTGCGTGGACTGCGCGTGGACGGCGATGGCTTTACGGTGGAGTGTGAAGATCAGCACCAGCGCAGCCTTTGGCATATCGATAGGCCCGCGGTGTTGCGGGTAAGTAATCGCGGGCAGATGGCGCTGCGGGTGCCTGGCATGCGTGCGCGGCTGGCGGCGGCGAAAGCAGATATTGAACAGCGGCAATGCGACGCAGCGGTTTCATCCATTTCTTGCCTTAGACTGGAGCGCCACATCGCTCGTCGCAGCGGCATTATCATCAACGAGCCTGCAAAACAGGCGGCGCAGCGTCTCTGGAATGACTACCTGGCGCAAAGGATGCAGCCATGAACATCGCGATAGTGATACTTAAACCCGAAGACGAAGGCCCGATGGCGGATTTTCTCGCCGCGCATGGGCTTTACCCGCAGCGTTGCTGGCGTGCAAAAGAGGAAAGGGCAGAGTCTCTACTGCCCTCGCTGGAATCGGCTTTTATCACCGATTCGCCGGACATGATGCTCTTTCCGCCCTCTACGGCAGGCGACGAACTGGCTACCCGGCTGGCGTGGCGGCTGGGGGGCAGCGCCATTTGTCAGGTTCAGGCCTGGGACAACGAGACGCACACCGCCACCAAAGCCGTGTATGGCAATGCGCTCACCGCCACGCTGCGGCCTGATCGTCGCCCGATTTGCCTGTCGCTGGCAGCGAATCTTCCACGTTTGAATGCCGTTTTCCCGGCGGATATTCCCGTCACTGCGATAGTGCCCGCCGTAATATCAGGTGGTTTACCGGAGCCTGAGATCCTCAGCAAATCGGCGCATCCATTGCAATCTGCCAGAATTGTTCTGGCGACGGGGCAGGGGGCAACAAGCCCGGCGTTTGCCCAAATAGCCTCTGCATTCCATGCTGAATCGGGATTTACCCGCCAAAGAGTGATGGCCGGAGGTTGTGACGAACAGCGAATGCTGGGGATCTCCGGGCAAAATATTGCGCCTGAGGTATGCCTGATTGCCGGGGCATCGGGCGCATCGGCATTCATGGCTGGCGTGGCGCAAAGTCAGTTTATCGTTGCGATTAATTGCGATCCGGCAGCGGCAATATTTGCCGCAGCGGATGTGGGCGTTGTGGGCGATGCGCAGGAGGTACTTCAGGCGCTGCTGGAGTGCCGGGTTTAGTTCAGATCTTTCGCCAGCTTCCAGACATCGGTATTGGTGGTGGACAGCGCCAGCACGCCAGCGGCGATCGCATTACGGGCGTCCTCTTCATCGCACACCAGGCCGCCCGCAATCAGCGGCTGGCGCACTTTCTCCGTCACCCAGTTCAGCACTTTCGGCATACAGCCGGGCAGAATTTCGATGCAGTCGGCGTTGGACTGCGCCACCTGTTTATCAATGTTATGAAACGAAATCGAATCGACAATAAACAGGCGGTGAATGCAGAAAAAACCCTCGGCGCGAGCGGCTTTCAGCATATTTGGCTTGGTACTGATGATCCCATCGGCCTGAGTGACCAGCTTAAGAAACTGAATCACGATTTCTTTATTCGACGCCCCTTCCAGTAAATCGACATGAATAAAGGCCATCTTCCCGGCCTGTTTAATCTTTTGCACGATCCCGGTGATGGTGCAGATATTGCCGTAAAGCACCGATATAAACTGACAGTCGGAGTCGATAGCGAGCTGCAGGCTGGCGTTGTCTTTGACCGCCGCGATAACCGGATTTTGTCTCAGCAGGTGAATTAATGGCACGAAAGATCCTTAGGTAAATTAACCAAAACGCAGGGTCAGCCCGGCGCCAGAAGGGGGATAATGCCAGTCGGCGAGCGTGTCGGGGCCCGCCACCAGACGACAACAACCGCACTCCAGACAACCCTGAAAATGCACATTTACCTTGCCAGCGACGTCTTGCGTAAACAATCCGGCAGGACAAATTTTTATCAGCAGTGAAATCTGTTCTTCGCCGAGTGAGTCGTGCAGGTGAATATGTGCTTTCGCGGTGGGATGGTAGCAATTGCGGGCCAGGCTTTCGTTTACAGACATCGCAGACTCCTCAGAATATCAGCGCCCATCCGCGCAAAGCCGAAGCGGCGCGTATGACTTAACAGGATGCGCCACAGCGGCAGGTTGGTCGTGGCGTCCACCCGCGTTAAATCGCGCATTATGGCGCGGCTGAACTCTGGCCACTGATGATAAAAACTCTCACGCTGGAGCAGCGCGGGCACATGGTGATAGCGTTGAAGTTGCTGCCAAAGGATGCTGCGTTCCAGTTCGCGGTCAAACAGCGTTTGCAGTGGTTTTTTCGGCTGGCGGAAATAGGTAATAAGCGCCTGCGCGGCGGCCTGGGCGCTAAGCATCGCGGTGTCCATGCCCCGGACCGTCACGCCGGTATTGATGCAGGTGCGCAGCGCATCACCGATCAGCAGCCAGCCCTCACCGGCGCGCTGCAAGGGCACCGAATTAAGACCGCCTTCCGGCACCAGATGGGCGGCATATTCCAGCGTTTCGGTATCTCGAATCAACGGGCGTAGCGTCGGGTGGTGTTTCAGTTTTGCCAGCAGGGAGGAGGCGGAACCCGGTCCGTTTCGCAGGGACGCCAGCGGCGCGACAATCCCCAGCGACAACGACTGCTGATTGGTATACAGAAACGCCCCGGCGGGTTTGGTGCCGCAGATTTGCCCGCTGAACAGCCAGGCCGCGCCTTCGTTCTCTTCGAGATGGAAACGTTCCTGAATGCGCGAGGGGTCAAGGGCGAGCGTCTCTTTGATGCCCAGCGCCATCTGCTCCATCGACGGGCGAGAAACCAGATTCTGCTGCTCGGCGAGCAGGGTGTTTGCCCCTTCCGCCAGCACCACGACGCGGGCTCTCAGTAATTCCCCCTCGCACATCACCCCGGTGATGCGCCCCTGTTCGCGGTGCAACGCATCGACAGTAACGCCACACAGCAATTGAGCGCCCGCCGCTTCCGCCTGCGCGGCCAGCCAGGGATCGAAACGCGCACGCAATACGCTCCACGATGGGCTCGCCGGGTTTTGCGCACACAGGCTTGTCGCACCGTCAGCGGTTAACAGGGAGAAATGTTCGCGGGTAATGCGACGCTCAAGGGGCGCGCGGGTGTGAAAGTCGGGAAGAATATCGGCGAGAGCGTAGCCGTAAAGCCTGCCGCCAGAGAGATTTTTGCTGCCGGGCTGTTCGCCGCGCTCGATGAGCAGAACGGACAATCCGGCGCGGGCACTGAGCAGAGCGCAGGTCGAACCTGCTATCCCTGCACCAATAATAATAAGGTCAAAATCGTCCGCCACCTTGCGCTCCTTTTCCTGAGAACGCACAACCCTAACATAGCGAAATTAAAGGGAGTTTGACCGCTGCCTCAAAGGCAAACATCACTCGCCGCGATAAACGCAGCCTGCCGTGCAGGTTTCTTTGATGGTCACTGCGCTCAGCAGCGGAACCAGCGGCTTCATTTGATCCCAAATCCATTTTGCCAGCACTTCGCTGGTTGGGTTTTCAAGACCTGGAATATCATTCAGATAGTAGTGATCAAGCCTGTTATAGGTCGGCTTGAAAGCGGCTTTCAGCTCGGAGAAGTCCATAATCCAGCCCGTGTGCGGATCGACTTCACCGGTAATTTCAAGACGCACCATAAAGGAGTGACCGTGCAGACGACCGCATTTATGGCCTTCCGGGACATGCGGCAGGTGGTGGGCAGCTTCGAACATAAAATCTTTAAACAGGGTGGTGGACATCATTAACTCTCAGTAATGCGAATGCGGAAAAAACCGCCGAATAGTACCGGAAAGACCCTTTTTTAGCATTAACTAAAACGGCCCTTGCCAGCGCAGTGATGATTCGCCACAAAAAATATGGGTTAATGTGTTTTAATTCAGTAGGTTGCTTTATCGGTTTTAATGTTAAGAACCATGACTAAAACCGGTTAGTTCTTTTGGTTATTTATTATTTCCATCCCTTCTTTAATTGTTATTATCCCCGCCGTTAACCTTATCTCTAGTTTGGTCTTTTTGCATAAATTCCGCTTTGCTACTGGAACATAACAACGCATGACAACACAGGCCCCACCTTCGAATTTGCTTCCCCTGAACCCGGAGCAACTGGCGCGCCTCCAGGCGGCCACCACTGATTTTTCACCCACTCAGCTCGCCTGGGTCTCCGGCTATTTCTGGGGAATGCTCAATCAACAGCCTGGGGCTGTGGCGACGACCGCACCTGCCGCGGTGGAAATCCCGGCGATTACGCTGATCTCTGCGTCGCAAACGGGTAACGCCCGCCGCGTGGCAGAAGCACTGCGCGACGACCTGCTGGCCGCCAAACTGAACGTGAACCTGGTCAACGCCGGGGATTATAAATTCAAACAAATCGCGTCAGAAAAACTGGTTATTGTGATTGCTTCCACGCAGGGCGAGGGCGAACCGGCGGAAGAAGCGGTCGCGCTGCATAAATTCCTGTTCTCGAAAAAAGCGCCAAAACTCGATGGCACCGCGTTTGCGGTCTTTGGCCTCGGGGATACGTCCTATGAATTCTTCTGCCAGTCCGGCAAAGACTTCGACAGCAAGCTGGCGGAGCTTGGCGCCGAGCGCCTGCTAGACAGGGTCGATGCGGACGTGGAATATCAGCCAGCCGCCGCTGAATGGCGCGCGCGCATTGTTGAGGTGCTGAAAGCCCGCGTCCCGACAGAGTCCACCGCGCAGGCCGCGGTGACTGCCTCGGGCGTGGTCAATGAAGTGCTGACCAGCCCGTATACGAAAGAACAGCCGCTGACGGCGAGCCTGTCGGTGAACCAGAAAATCACTGGCCGCGATTCGGAAAAAGACGTTCGCCACATCGAAATCGATCTCGGTGATTCCGGTTTACGCTATCAGCCCGGCGATGCGCTCGGCGTCTGGTATCAGAACGACCCGCAGCTGGTGAAAGAACTGGTGGAGCTGCTGTGGCTGAAAGGCACTGAAACCGTCACCGTTGACGGCAAATCGTTGCCGCTTTCCGAGGCGCTGCAGTGGCACTTCGAGCTGACGGTCAACACGGCGAACATCGTTGAGAATTACGCCACTCTGACCCGCAGCGAATCCCTGCTGCCGCTGGTGGGCGACAAAGCTAAACTCCAGCATTACGCCGCGACCACGCCGATTGTGGACATGGTGCGTTTTGCGCCGGCTCAATTGGATGCCGAAGCACTTATCGGCCTGCTGCGTCCGCTGACGCCGCGTCTCTACTCCATCGCCTCATCGCAGGCGGAAGTCGAGAGCGAAGTGCATATCACCGTCGGCGCGGTACGCTTTGATATCGAAGGCCGCGCGCGCGCCGGTGGAGCATCGAGCTTCCTCGCAGATCGCGTCGAAGAAGAGGGCGAAGTGCGGGTGTTTATTGAGCACAACGACAACTTCCGCCTGCCTGCTAATCCTGAAACGCCGGTGATTATGATTGGCCCTGGTACCGGTATCGCGCCATTCCGCGCCTTCCTGCAGCAGCGCGCGGCGGATGAAGCGCCGGGCAAAAACTGGCTGTTCTTCGGCAATCCGCACTTTACGGAAGATTTCCTTTATCAGGTGGAGTGGCAACGTTACGTCAAAGAGGGCGTGCTGAACCGCATCGATCTGGCCTGGTCTCGCGACCAGAAACAAAAAATATATGTACAAGACAAACTGCGCGAACAGGGCGCAGAGCTGTGGGCGTGGATCAATAACGGTGCCCACCTTTATGTCTGTGGCGACGCCAATCGCATGGCGAAAGACGTCGAACAGGCTTTGCTGGACGTGATTGCCGAATTCGGCGGTATGGATGCCGAAACGGCGGACGAATTTTTAAGTGAGCTGCGCGTAGAGCGCCGTTATCAGCGAGATGTCTACTAATGAGCGAAAAACACCCTGGCCCACTGGTGGTCGAAGGTAAACTGACGGACGCCGAGCGCATGAAGGTAGAGAGCAACTACCTGCGCGGCACCATTGCCGAAGATTTAAATGATGGTCTGACCGGCGGCTTCAAAGGCGATAACTTCCTGCTGATCCGCTTCCACGGCATGTACCAACAGGACGATCGCGATATTCGCGCCGAACGCGCTGAGCAAAAGCTCGAGCCGCGTCACGCGATGCTTTTGCGCTGCCGCCTGCCGGGTGGTGTCATTACCACTAAACAGTGGCAGGCGATTGATAAGTTTGCCCATGACAATACGATCTACGGCAGCATTCGTCTGACCAACCGTCAGACCTTCCAGTTCCACGGCATTCTGAAGAAGAACGTCAAGCCGGTGCACCAGATGCTGCACTCCGTCGGGCTGGACGCGCTGGCGACCGCCAATGACATGAACCGTAACGTGCTCTGCACCTCGAACCCGTTCGAGTCTGAATTGCACGCTGAAGCCTACGAATGGGCGAAAAAGATTTCCGAACATCTGCTGCCGCGCACCCGCGCCTATGCAGAAATTTGGCTCGATCAGGAAAAGGTTGCGACCACGGACGAGGAGCCGATCCTCGGTCAGACCTATCTGCCGCGTAAGTTCAAAACTACGGTGGTGATCCCGCCGCAGAATGATATCGATCTCCATGCCAACGACATGAACTTTGTGGCGATTGCCGAGAACGGCAAGCTGGTAGGCTTTAACCTGCTGGTGGGCGGCGGTCTGTCGATTGAACACGGCAACAAAAAAACCTACGCCCGTACCGCGAGCGAGTTTGGTTACATCCCGCTGGAGCACACGCTGGCGGTGGCCGAAGCGGTAGTGACGACGCAGCGCGACTGGGGGAATCGTACCGATCGTAAAAATGCGAAGACCAAATATACCCTTGAGCGCGTCGGCGTTGAGACGTTCAAAGAAGAAGTGGAACGTCGTGCAGGTATTAAATTTGCGCCGATCCGCCCGTACGAATTCACCGGTCGCGGCGATCGCATCGGCTGGGTGAAAGGGATCGACAATAAATGGCACCTGACGCTGTTTATCGAGAACGGTCGTATTCTGGATTATCCAGGCCGTCCGCTGAAAACCGGTCTGCTGGAAATTGCTAAGATTCATAAAGGTGAGTTCCGCATCACGGCGAACCAGAATCTGATTATTGCGGGTGTGCCGGACAGCCAGAAAGCGAAGATCGAAAAGCTGGCGCGTGAGCATACGCTGATGGATGCGGTCAAACCGCAGCGCGAAAACTCGATGGCTTGCGTCTCCTTCCCGACCTGTCCGCTGGCGATGGCGGAGGCTGAGCGTTTCCTGCCGTCGTTCACCGATAAAGTGGAAGCGGTGCTGGAGAAACACGGAGTTGGCGACGAACACATCGTGATGCGCGTGACCGGCTGCCCGAACGGCTGTGGCCGCGCGCTGCTGGCGGAGCTGGGGCTGGTCGGTAAAGCGCCGGGCCGCTACAACGTCCATCTCGGTGGAAACCGCAGCGGGACGCGCATTCCGCGCATGTACCGTGAAAACATTACCGAGCCGGAAATTCTTGATTCCCTCGACGAACTGGTCGGGCGCTGGGCGAAAGAACGTGAAGCGGGTGAAGGCTTTGGCGACTTTACGGTACGCGCGGGCATCATCCGCCCGGTACTCGACCCGGCGCGAGATTTCTGGGAGTAGTTCTTATCGCCCGGTGGCGCTAACGCTCACCGGGCCTACAAAGTACCGCAAATTTTGTAGGCCGGGTAAGGCGCAGCCGCCACCCGGCAAAACAGGCTAACGAGGAACTTATGTCCAGACTCGATCTAAACGCCCTAAACGATCTGCCTAAAGTCGAACGCATTCTCGCTCTGGCAGAAACCAACGCCCAGCTAGAGAAACTCGATGCGCAGGGCCGCGTCGCGTGGGCGCTGGAAAACCTGCCGGGCGACTATGTGCTCTCGTCGAGCTTTGGCATTCAGGCGGCGGTGAGCCTGCATCTGGTGAATCAGGTCCGCCCGGACATTCCGGTGATCCTCACGGATACCGGCTACCTGTTCCCGGAAACCTACCAGTTCATCGATGAGCTGACGGACAAACTCAAGCTGAACCTCAAGGTCTATCGCGCAGAGCAAAGCGCGGCGTGGCAAGAAGCCCGCTACGGCAAGCTGTGGGAGCAGGGCGTCGAGGGTATTGAGAAATACAATGAGATCAACAAAGTCGAACCGATGAACCGGGCGCTGAGTGAGCTGAACGCCAAAACCTGGTTTGCTGGCCTCAGGCGCGAACAGTCTGGCAGCCGTGCCAGTCTGCCGGTATTAGGTATCCAGCGCGGGGTATTTAAAGTCTTGCCGATTATCGACTGGGACAACCGAACGGTTTATCAGTATCTGCAACAGCATGGGCTGAAATACCATCCGCTGTGGGATCAGGGCTATTTGTCGGTGGGGGACACCCATACCACCCGCAAATGGGAGCCGGGCATGGCGGAAGAAGAGACGCGTTTCTTTGGGCTTAAGCGCGAGTGTGGGTTGCACGAAGGATAGACTTCATCGTTTAGCGGGATCTGTCTACTGCCTCCGGTTGTTATGAGCGGGGGCATTTTTATTGCGAGGCGGCTTCTGCATCTGGCACAACAATTTGGGCAGAAAAGGCGTGATACGTAATATGGCGACGGGTGCTTGAGGCTAACTGGCTTTGAGCATTTTCAAGGTTCCAGATAGACGAAAGCCCCAGGAGATATTTCTATCAACCCGAGGCCGACGTTGAACCCAGACAGTTCGATGTTAGCCTCTTCCTTGCAGGGAGGCAATACATGCTGACTAAATATGCCCTGGTGGCAATCATCGTGCTGTGTATTACGGCATTAGGATTTACGTTAATGGTTCGCGACTCACTCTGTGAGTTGAATATCAGAGAACGTGGTATGGAGTTCAAGGCTGTTCTTGCTTGCGAACCGAAGAAGTAGCGACAACGCGGGGGTGACCCCGCGTATTGCGCTGTAAGGGTTTACCCTCATGCACCCAATCTCAGGCTTTCTCCGCTTTCGCCAGTTCCTTCACCAGCGGTAGCATCACTTTCACTACGTCACGGCTGCGGTGCTCAATACGCTGCGGCAACGCGAGATCGATATGCTGCTGGTTATCCAGCCTGACATCGTGCCAGCTGGTGCCATCCGGGAAGGCTTTCGATTTGGCACGCTGCTGGTAGCCGTTTTTGTCGCCTAAGTTCCAGTTCGTGGCTTCAACGAACAGCACCGGGATACCCGCCTTATCAAACACTTCGCCATCGCTACAGCAGCCGGTGCCTTTCGGATAGTCGGGATTACGACCTGGATTGATTGCCGCCAGAATACCGTGGCTGCGTGCAATGGCCAGCGCACGGTCGCGCGTCAGTTTGCGCACCGAGTTAGGCGTGGATTTGCCGCTGTTGAAATAGAGTTTATCGCCGACGATCAGGTTATCGAGGTTAATCACCAGCAGGGTATTTTTCTTTTCCGCCGCGCTCATGCGATTAAGCAGATTTTCCGCGCCGAGCATGCCTTCTTCTTCGCCGCTGGTGGCCACAAAACGAATACCGTATTTCGTTGGGATATCCTTCATGCGCTCTGCCAGTTCCAGCATCACACCGAGACCTGCCGCATTGTCATCAATACCCTGAAGCGTTAAACCGCCAAGATTATTGTCGGTATCCGCATCGCTCATCGGTGCGAAGGTATCGAGATGCGCCATGATAATAATCTGCTGTGCTGATTTACCTTCGTGCGCCGCAATAACCGTACTGCCCGTTACGTTGTGCCAGTTTTTACTTTTATTGCGCGAGGTATAAATGTAGCGGCTGTGAAAAGCACGAATATCGCTCTGGTAGCCCATATCCGCAAACTGCTGGCGCAGATAATCGGCGGAGAGCATTTCTGCGGGCGTACCGGTCATTCGTCCTGGAAACAGTGTGGCAATATGGCGCGCCTGAGTTGATGCGATGTCACCCAACGGGTGAGAGGTTGCCTGAGCCGGGAGGATACAGCAAACGCCGAACGCCAGGGCAGCGATACGGTGGCGCATTGCGCAAAACATAGTGAGTCCTTAAAAAATAGAACAAAATTTTAACGCGCCTAGTATGAAACTGTGACCGCGCTTACACAATTTCATTTGCTCTTAAATGCCCGATATTTCGCGCGTTAAGCACTTTTTGATATTAGCTTTCTTGAGGCGTTATTCCATTGAGTAACTACTCATTCCAATTCGTAATTTCATTCACTCTAAGCCGCCCCCTATAGTCCCCCTATCAGAGACGCTTAAAACTAACTCAGAGAGCGATGGTTCTTCTGGCTTAAGGAACGGTTATGGACCAAAAACGACTTACCCACCTGCGGCAACTTGAAGCAGAAAGCATCCATATTATCCGCGAGGTGGCTGCCGAATTTTCGAACCCGGTGATGATGTATTCCATCGGGAAAGATTCCAGCGTCATGCTGCATCTGGCGCGTAAAGCGTTTTATCCGGGTACCCTGCCGTTTCCGTTGCTGCACGTTGACACCGGCTGGAAATTTCGTGAGATGTACGAGTTTCGCGACCGCACGGCCAAAGCCTACTGCTGTGAACTGCTGGTGCACAAAAACCCGGAAGGCGTGGCGATGGGCATCAACCCGTTCGTCCACGGCAGCGCCAAGCACACGGACATCATGAAAACCGAAGGGCTGAAGCAGGCGCTGAACAAATACGGTTTTGATGCGGCCTTCGGTGGCGCGCGTCGTGACGAAGAAAAATCTCGCGCCAAAGAACGTATCTACTCTTTCCGCGATCGCTTTCACCGCTGGGACCCGAAAAACCAGCGCCCTGAGCTGTGGCACAACTACAACGGCCAGATTAACAAAGGCGAAAGTATCCGTGTCTTCCCGCTCTCCAACTGGACCGAGCTGGATATCTGGCAGTACATCTATCTGGAAAATATCGAAATCGTTCCGCTGTATCTGGCGGCTGAGCGCCCGGTGCTGGAGCGCGACGGTATGCTGATGATGATCGACGACGATCGTATCGATTTGCAGCCGGGCGAGGTTATCAAAAAACAGATGGTGCGCTTCCGTACGTTAGGCTGCTGGCCGCTGACCGGCGCCGTCGAGTCAAACGCGCAGACGCTGCCGGAGATCATCGAAGAGATGCTGGTCTCCACCACCAGTGAGCGGCAGGGGCGCATGATTGACCGCGACCAGGCAGGCTCAATGGAGCTGAAGAAACGTCAGGGTTATTTCTAAGGAGCCGCCATGAACAACACAATTGCACAACAAATTGCAGATGAAGGCGGCGTGGAAGCTTACCTGCACGCCCAGCAGCACAAAAGCCTGCTGCGCTTTCTGACCTGCGGCAGCGTTGATGACGGGAAAAGCACCCTGATTGGCCGCCTGCTGCACGACACGCGCCAAATTTACGAAGATCAGCTCTCCTCTTTGCACAACGACAGCAAGCGTCACGGCACCCAGGGTGAGAAACTCGATCTGGCGCTGCTGGTGGACGGCTTACAGGCCGAGCGCGAGCAGGGCATTACCATCGACGTGGCGTATCGCTATTTCTCCACCGAGAAGCGCAAATTCATCATTGCCGATACGCCGGGGCATGAACAGTACACTCGTAATATGGCGACCGGTGCGTCGACCTGCGAGCTGGCGATCTTGCTGATGGATGCGCGCAAAGGCGTGCTGGATCAGACTCGTCGCCACAGCTTTATTTCCACGCTGCTGGGCATCAAACACCTGGTGGTGGCAGTCAATAAAATGGATCTGGTGAACTTCAGCGAAGAGAAATTCAACGAGATCCGCGAGAGCTATCTGACTTTTGCCGATCAACTGCCGGGCAATCTGGATATCCGCTTCGTGCCGCTCTCCGCGCTGGAAGGCGACAACGTCGCTTCTCAGAGTGCAAACATGCCGTGGTACAGCGGCCCGACGCTACTTGAAGTGCTGGAAACCGTTGAAATTCAGCGCCCCGTGGAAAACCAGCCGATGCGTTTCCCGGTGCAGTATGTTAACCGCCCGAACCTCGATTTCCGCGGTTTCTCCGGGACCATTGCCTCCGGCGTGGTAACGGTTGGCCAGCGCGTGAAGGCGCTGCCATCCGGCGTGGAATCGACCATCGCCCGTATAGTGACCTTCGACGGTGATTTGCCTCAAGCGGGTGCAGGCGAAGCGGTGACGCTGGTATTGAAAGATGAAATCGACATCAGTCGCGGTGATTTACTGCTTAATGCGCAAGAGAATGTGCCAGCCGTACAAAGCGCGTCGCTGGATGTGGTGTGGATGGCGGAACAGCCGTTGACGGCGGGACAAAGTTACGACATCAAAATCGCGGGCAAGAAAACCCGGGCGCGTGTGGATGGCATTCAGTATCAGGTGGATATCAACAATCTGGCCCAGCATCAGGTCTCTGAACTGCCGCTGAACGGCATCGGGCTGGTGGATCTCACCTTTGATGAGCCGCTGGTGCTCGACAAATATCAGCAAAATCCGGTAACGGGTGGGCTGATCTTCATCGACCGTCTGACCAACGTCACCGTTGGTGCGGGTATGGTGCGCGAGCCACACGAGCAGGCGACCGCTGCACCGTCTGAATTCAGCGCCTTTGAGCTTGAACTGAACGCGCTGGTGCGCAAACACTTCCCGCACTGGGGCGCACGCGATTTGCTGGGAGGCAAATAATGGCCGCCCATGATGAGAACGTCGTCTGGCATCCTCATCCGGTTACGGTCAGCGCGCGCGAGCAACTTCACGGACACCGTGGGGTTGTGCTGTGGTTTACCGGGCTTTCTGGCTCCGGTAAATCCACCGTTGCCGGGGCGCTGGAAGAGGCCTTGCATCAACAGGGTGTAAGCACTTATTTGCTCGATGGCGACAACGTGCGCCACGGCCTGTGCAGCGATTTGGGCTTTAGCGACGACGATCGCAAAGAGAACATTCGCCGCGTAGGTGAAGTGGCGAGCCTGATGGCCGATGCGGGTTTAGTGGTGTTAACCGCGTTTATTTCACCGCATCGCGCCGAACGGCAAATGGTGCGCGAACGTGTCGGGAATGCGCGGTTTATCGAAGTGTTTGTCGATACGCCGTTGGCGGTGTGTGAAGCACGCGATCCAAAAGGGCTGTATAAAAAGGCGCGTGCGGGCGAACTGCGCAATTTCACTGGCATTGACTCTGTTTACGAAGCTCCTGAATCGCCAGAGATTCACCTGGAAGGTCAACAATTGGTAACAAATTTAGTAAGCCAATTATTAGACCTGCTCAGACGGGACGATATTATCAGATCCTGAGACGGTATCGAACGGATAGCTCGCTGCCCGTAAGATGTGTCATGGTCACAGGAACTGCTATGCGTAACAGTGAGAATTACATTATCACCGGGTCGGAAACCGTATCGACTGATGACGAGACGACCTGGTCACTTCCTGGGGCCGTGGTGGGCTTCGTCTCGTGGTTGCTGGCGCTCGGCATCCCGTTCCTGATCTATGGCCGCAATACGCTGTTTTTCTTCCTCTACACCTGGCCTTTCTTCCTTGCACTGATGCCCGTCGCCGTGGTGGTTGGCATTGCGCTGCACTCGCTGCTCAACGGGCGGCTTTTCTATAGCACTATCATTACCATCGCGACCGTGGTTATCATTTTCGGCCTGCTGTTTTTATGGCTGATGGGCTAACTTGAGACATAATTAAAACCCCAGAGTAGAGTCGAACGGAAAGTTATGGGATGATGATGCCGTTTTTCAGGGGGCTGGATGGGTAAATTAACACTGCTGTTGCTGGCTTTGCTGGTCTGGCTTCAGTATTCGCTGTGGTTCGGTAAGAATGGTCTTCACGACTATAGCCGCGTCAATGATGACGTCACGGCACAGCAGGCAACAAACGCAAAACTTAAAGCGCGAAACGATCAACTTTTTGCCGAAATTGACGACCTCAATGGCGGACAAGAGGCGATTGAGGAACGTGCACGTAACGAACTCAGTATGACGAAGCCGGGCGAGACTTTTTATCGTCTGGTGCCGGATGCGTCTAAACGCAATCAGGGCTCAGCACAAAACAATCGATAATCAGGCCCAGGATTACGACATGGCAGTGACTTTTTCGAAGGTATGCGCTGTGGTACCGGCAGCAGGTTTCGGTCGGCGCATGCAAACAGAGTGTCCTAAGCAGTACCTTTCTATTGGCGATAAAACGATCCTTGAACACTCTGTGGCGGCGCTGCTGGCGAACCCACGGGTGACGCGCGTTGTTATCGCTATCAGTCCGGGCGATGCCCGTTTTGCCAGGCTTCAACTTGCAAATCATCCACAAATTACTGTTGTTGATGGCGGCGCCGAACGTGCCGATTCCGTTCTGGCAGGCCTTCGCGCCGCAGGCGATGCGCAGTGGGTGTTAGTGCATGACGCCGCACGCCCGTGCCTGCATCAGGACGATCTGGCGCGTTTGCTGCAGCTCAGCGAAACCAGTTCTGTTGGCGGCATTCTGGCCGCCCCTGTGCGCGACACCATGAAGCGCGCAGAGCCAGGACTTACGAATATTGCCCATACCGTTGAGCGCGTCGATTTATGGCACGCGCTGACCCCTCAGTTTTTCCCCCGCGAACTGCTCAATGATTGCTTAACCCGCGCGCTCAATGAAGGCGCAACCATCACCGATGAAGCGTCGGCGCTGGAATATTGCGGTTACCACCCTGAGCTTATTGAGGGGCGCGCTGATAATATAAAAGTGACGCGCCCAGAAGATTTACAGCTCGCGGAATTTTATCTTACCCGGACTACCCCTCAGGAGAACGCATAATGCGAATTGGACACGGTTTTGACGTACACGCCTTTGGCGGCGTTGGCCCGATTATCATTGGCGGCGTACGCATTCCCTTTGAACAGGGCTTGCTGGCGCATTCTGATGGCGATGTCGCGCTGCATGCCTTAACCGATGCCTTGCTCGGCGCGGCAGCACTCGGCGATATCGGCAAACTGTTCCCGGACACCGATCCGGCCTTTAAAGGTGCGGACAGCCGTGAGCTGCTGCGTGAAGCCTGGCGCCGCATTCAGGCGAAGGGCTACACTCTGGGCAACGTTGATGTGACTCTCATTGCTCAGGCGCCGAAAATGCTGCCGCATATCCCGCAGATGCGCGTTTTTATCGCCGAAGATCTCGGCTGCCATATGGATGACGTCAACGTCAAAGCGACCACGACCGAAAAGCTTGGTTTTGTCGGTCGTGGCGAAGGCATCGCCTGTGAGGCGGTGGCGCTGCTGGTGAAGGCGGGCAAATGATCGATTTTGATAACCTGACGTATCTGCACGGCAAACCGCAGGGAAATGGCCAACTAAAAGCCAACCCGGAAGATTTCGTGGTGGTGGAAGATCTCGGTTTCCAGCCGGATGGCGAAGGCGAACACATTCTGGTTCGTATCCTGAAAAACGGCTGCAATACCCGTTTCGTCGCCGATGCGCTGGCAAAATTCCTCAAAATTCACGCCCGTGAAGTGAGCTTTGCCGGGCAGAAAGATAAACATGCTGTTACCGAGCAGTGGCTGTGCGCGCGCGTGCCGGGCAATGTAATGCCTGATTTAAGCAAATTTGAGCTCGAAGGCTGTAAAGTGCTTGAGTACGCCCGTCATAAGCGCAAGCTGCGCCTCGGGGCGCTTCAGGGCAATGCCTTTACGCTGGTGCTGCGTGAAGTGACAAATCGTGACGACGTGGAAAAACGCCTGACCGCCATCAGCGAGCAGGGCGTGCCGAACTATTTCGGTTCCCAGCGTTTCGGGCTGGGCGGCAGCAACCTACTCGGCGCGTTGCGTTGGGCGCAAAGCAATGCCCCGGTGCGCGACAGGAATAAACGCAGTTTTTGGTTGTCGGCAGCCCGTAGTGCGTTGTTTAATCAGATTGTGAGCGAACGACTGAAAAAACCAGACGCGAATCAAGTTGTTGTCGGTGATGCGCTACAATTAGCGGGACGCGGCAGCTGGTTTGTCGCCACAAACGAAGAAATGACCGATCTGCAGGCGCGCGTCGACAATAAATCGCTGCTGATTACCGCCGCGCTGCCCGGCTCGGGAGAGTGGGGAACGCAGGGCGAAGCACTGGCCGCTGAACAGGCTGCAGTCGCTGAAGAGACAGAATTACAATCATTGCTGGTGCGGGAAAAAGTTGAGGCGGCACGCCGTGCGATGCTCCTCTATCCGCAGCAGTTGAGCTGGAACTGGTGGGATGACGTAACCGTCGAGTTGCGTTTCTGGCTGCCTGCAGGCAGTTTTGCCACCAGCGTTGTCAGGGAACTTATTACTACGTCGGGTGACTATGCGAATATTGCTGAGTAACGATGATGGGATCCATGCGCCTGGAATACAGACGCTGGCTAAACACCTTCGCGAATTTGCCGAGGTGCAGGTCGTTGCTCCCGATCGTAACCGCAGTGGCGCGTCCAACTCTTTAACGCTCGAATCATCGCTGCGTACATTCACGTATGAAAATGGCGATATCGCGGTGCAGATGGGAACGCCGACGGACTGCGTGTTCCTGGGCGTTAATGCGCTGATGCGCCCACGCCCGGATGTAGTGGTCTCTGGTATCAACGCAGGCCCAAATCTGGGCGATGACGTGATCTACTCCGGTACGGTCGCGGCAGCAATGGAAGGGCGCCATCTGGGGTTCCCGGCGCTGGCGGTTTCCCTTAATGGACATAAGCATTATGACACCGCCGCTGCGGTGACCTGTTCGATCCTGCGCGCGCTGAACCGCGAGCCGCTGCGCACAGGGCGCATTCTGAATATCAACGTGCCGGATCTGCCCCTTGAAGAGATCAAAGGCATTCGCGTGACGCGCTGCGGCAGCCGCCATCCGGCGGATAAAGTGATCCCGCAGCAGGACCCGCGCGGCAATACGCTCTACTGGATTGGTCCGCCTGGCGAACAGTGCGATGCCGGGCCGGATACGGATTTTGCAGCGGTGGATGCAGGCTATGTTTCCGTCACGCCGCTGCACGTAGATTTAACAGCGTATAACGCGCAAGATGTCGTGTCTGGCTGGCTTGAACGTGCCGGAGTGAACACTCAATGGTAAGTAAACGTGTACAAGCTCTTCTGGAACAATTGCGCACTCAGGGCATCACTGACGAGCGTGTGCTTGAGGCTATCTCACAGGTACCCCGTGAGAAATTTGTCGATGAGGCGTTTGAGCACAAAGCGTGGGAAAACGTTGCCTTGCCAATAGGGCAGGGGCAGACGATTTCGCAGCCGTACATGGTGGCGCGGATGACGGAACTGCTTGAGCTGACGCCGGAGTCACGCGTGCTGGAGATTGGCACCGGTTCAGGGTATCAGACGGCGATTCTGGCGCATCTTGTCCATCACGTCTGCTCGGTCGAGCGTATCAAAGGTTTGCAGTGGCACGCCCGCCGTCGCCTTAAGCAGCTTGATTTACACAACGTTTCTACACGTCACGGTGATGGCTGGCAGGGCTGGCAGGCTCGCGCACCGTTTGATGCCATTATCGTGACGGCAGCACCGCTTGAGATCCCGACTGCGCTGTTAACGCAGCTGGACGATGGCGGCATTCTCGTTTTGCCGGTGGGCGATGAACAGCAGCTGCTTAAGCGCGTTCGTCGACGGGGCGGCGAGTTTATTATCGATACCGTAGAAGCCGTACGCTTTGTGCCTCTGGTCAAGGGAGAGCTTGCCTGATACTCGGAATTTTCCAGGGTTATTCGGAAATATTCGGCGTATGGTGTGGCGCAAAAGGTTCGTGCCATCACGGTTAATTTTAAGTCACTGGTAGTTAACACATTCCTGGGGGATAAATGAGCGCGGGAAGCCCAAAATTCACCATCAGCCGTGTTGCGGCATTGTCATTGGTTTCGCTTTGGCTGGCAGGTTGTACAAGTTCTAATAACGCGCCTGCTCCTGTGAGCTCTGTTGGCGGGAACGGCAATTCGGGAAGTACCTCCGGTGGAATGCTAATCACCCCTCCGCCTAAAATGGGCAATGTGGCGACGCAGCAAACTCCACAGATCCAGCCTGTTCAAGTGCCGACCACGCAGCCCACTCAGATTCAGCCAGTGCAACAGTCTGTGCAGACCGAAAATGGCCGCATAGTCTATAACCGCAAGTATGGGAACATTCCGAAAGGGAGTTATACCGGCGGCAGCACCTACACTGTGAAACGCGGCGACACGCTTTTCTATATCGCGTGGATCACCGGGAACGATTTCCGCGACCTCGCCCAGCGAAACAGCGTACAGGCCCCGTATGGTCTGGAAGTAGGGCAGACGCTCCAGGTCGGTAATGCGACCGGTACGCCACTGACGCCAGGCAACTCTGTTTCAGCCGCGGATGTCACCGCACAAAATAACAGCGTTAAACCTGCGCAAAATACAAGCGCAGTGGTTGCTTCACAACCAACAATTACGTATTCTGAAGATTCAGGTGAACAGAGTGCTAACAAAATGTTGCCGAATAATAAGCCGTCTGCGACTGTCGTCACAGCACCGGTGACGGCACCTGTGGTTAGCTCTACCGTACCGACTGCCAGCAGTTCGAGTTCCAGTGCGCCAATTTCTGCATGGCGTTGGCCTGCTGATGGCAAAGTTATCGAAAACTTCTCTTCCTCCGAGGGGGGAAATAAAGGGATCGATATCGCAGGAAGTAAGGGACAGGCAATCATCGCGACCGCAGATGGACGCGTTGTGTATGCCGGTAACGCTCTGCGCGGTTACGGTAATCTTATTATCATCAAACATAACGATGATTACCTGAGTGCCTACGCCCATAACGATACAATGCTGGTCCGGGAGCAACAAGAAATCAAGGCGGGGCAAAAAATCGCTACCATGGGTAGCACCGGCACCAGTTCTACACGCTTGCATTTTGAAATTCGTTACAAGGGGAAATCCGTAAACCCGCTGCAATATTTACCGCAGCGATAATTTGACGAGGCATACCGCTTCAGGGTGTCTCGTTCAGGGATCACGGGTAGGAGCCACCTTATGAGTCAGAATACGCTGAAAGTTCATGATTTAAATGAAGATGCGGAATTTGATGAGAACGGAGCTGAGTCTTTCGATGAGAAAGCCTTAGTTGAAGAGGAACCCAGTGATAACGATTTAGCTGAAGAAGAGCTGTTATCGCAGGGCGCCACACAGCGTGTGCTTGACGCGACTCAGCTTTACCTTGGAGAGATTGGTTATTCTCCACTGTTAACGGCCGAAGAAGAAGTGTATTTCGCGCGTCGCGCACTGCGTGGAGATGTTGCCTCACGCCGCCGCATGATTGAAAGTAACTTGCGTCTGGTGGTGAAAATTGCTCGTCGTTACAGCAATCGTGGTCTGGCACTGCTGGATCTGATTGAAGAGGGCAACCTGGGCCTGATCCGCGCCGTTGAGAAGTTTGACCCAGAACGTGGGTTCCGTTTCTCGACGTACGCGACCTGGTGGATTCGTCAGACCATCGAACGGGCAATCATGAACCAAACCCGTACGATTCGCCTGCCGATTCACATCGTCAAAGAGTTGAACGTTTATCTGCGTACTGCGCGTGAGTTGTCCCATAAACTGGACCACGAACCTAGTGCAGAAGAGATTGCCGAACAACTCGACAAACCGGTTGATGACGTAAGCCGTATGCTGCGTCTCAATGAGCGCATTACCTCCGTCGACACCCCGTTGGGTGGCGACTCCGAAAAAGCGCTGCTGGACATCCTGGCCGATGAAAAAGACAACGGTCCGGAAGACACCACGCAAGACGATGATATGAAACAGAGCATCGTCAAATGGCTGTTCGAACTGAACGCCAAACAGCGTGAAGTGCTGGCACGTCGTTTCGGTCTGCTGGGGTATGAAGCTGCGACACTGGAAGATGTGGGCCGTGAAATTGGCCTGACTCGTGAACGTGTTCGCCAGATTCAGGTAGAAGGTTTGCGTCGCCTGCGTGAAATCCTGCAGGGGCAAGGGCTGAATATCGAAGCGCTGTTCCGCGAATAAGCCATTTTCATCTAAAAGAGGCCCGTCGAGAGACGGGCCTTTTTCTTTTCTATCCTTGGGCTGTTTCGTGAAGATGACGCCAGAGCACGCTTTCGCCTTGTTTGCTCAGCAATACCGTAGACCATCGCACGGTGGTTGCGGCTGAAGGCTGGCTTTGAATCTCCCTATACCGTAACGCTGCACCGTCTGGCCATGTTTCCAGCACTTCCACGCAGTCCACGGTAATGCAAAGTCCTGGACGGCCTCCGCGCTGAGCCAGAAAGAATCCTTTCAAGGCGGCATAATCCAGACAAGCACCGGTTAATGTCACCATGCTAAATGTTTTGCTGAAGTGGGCCATCAACGCTTCGGGGTCGCCTTCGCCTTTACCGAGCCAGTTTTCAATGGCGACGTGGGCCTCAATGATTTCATTTTCGAATAAATTCATGATGTTTCCTTATGAAGATGCGCAAGCACCTGTTGGTTGTTGAGGCGCAGCGCGCTGATGATGGGGAAAAGCGTGATTCCGGCTGACAAAATAAAGACCCCATGCCAGGTCTGAATAGGCGGAAAAACGTGTTGTAGCGTACTGAGTATCAGCGCCAGCAGGGTGGCACCAAGAAAGAAACTCAGCTGACGGTTAATGTTCCACAGGGCGCTGGCATCGGGCATCTCTTCATAGGCCACATTGAGAAATGCGGTACTCTGAGCGGTGCTGCTGCACAGGCTGCCACCTGCGCCCATCAGGACGAAGAGGACGATGATGAGCGATTCTGGCGTAGTGGCAGAAACTGTCGACAAACCCGCGATCCCCGCCGCCTGCAACAGACAGCCGGTGATAATGAGCGGACGTGGGCCAAGGCGGTTGAAATATTTCCCGGTGGCTGAAATGGCGATAAACGACGCGAGAGACCAGGGAAGCATCAGCGCTCCGGTTGCTGCCGGGGTCATTTGCGCCACACTTTGCAGGTAAAAAAGGCCGACAACATTCACGCCGATGAATATCCCTGGCACGCAAAGATAGACCAGCATTGAGAAACGCAACAGCGGGTCGGACAACAGGGGGAGATGCAGCAACCTTGCAGGGCCGGGTGCAGCAGTCTCGTTTTTAAGCCACAGGCAAGCCAATAGCAGCGTGACGACGGCAAGCGGCAGCGGGGCGAAAAAGATCCATCGCCAGTGAAAGAACTGAATCAGAATTCCACCCAGGGCCGGGGCGCATGCAGGGGCGAGAAGTGCGACCAGCATTACCGCTGTGGATAAACCGGCCCGTTCATGCGGCTTAAACTGTTGCCATGCCAGCGCCTGTCCAATGGGGATGAGCAATCCGCCACCTGTACCCTGTAAAACACGCCAAAAAATCAGGTGACTCAGCGAGTCAGACATACCGGCAGCAGTGGCCGCGAGACAAAACAGCGTCAAAGAAAGAATGAAAACCCGCTTTGCACCCAGACGGCGGGTGATGAGGGCACTAAAAGGGATGACCAACGTCATGCCCGCAATATACCCATTGCAGACCCATGCCAGCGCCGGGGCGGATGAATGCAATGCCGCCGACATTGCCGGAAACGCGACGCTGGCGATGAACATATTGATGAGATCGAGAAAAAAGCCCAGCAGAAATACGATGGCGACTTTACTACGATAAGCCATGTTTTACCCTCCGTTAAGGAGCGGTAATGTATCTGTCTGAAAGCGAGGGATAAACGACGTCTCTGGCGATATACTGTCAAAATAATTTTGACAGTAATGGTTGCAGCGATGCTCAATTTACAGCGAATGACGATTTTCGTCGCCGTGGTGGACACCGGAAGTTTTACCGCAGCGGCGACTGCGCTTGGGCAAACAAAAGCCGTAGTGAGTTTCAATATTCGGCAGCTGGAAAATGAGCTGGGCGTGACGTTGCTCCTGCGCTCGACGCGACGTATTACGCTGACGGAAGCGGGCACCATCTTTTACCAGCGTGGCGTCGAGTTATTAAACGCTGCGGAGAATTTGCAGGATGAGGTCAGGGCCAGCCATGTGGGACTGAGTGGCGAACTGCGAATTACTTCCACGCCGGAATATGGTGCACTGGTGATTGTGCCGGTGCTGGCGGAATTTAGCCGGCTTCATCCCGATTTACGCATACGTCACGTTGCGTCTTCTCATCATGCAGATTTGATTGCTGAGCGATTCGATGTCGCTATTCGACTGGGGACGCTGGCAGATTCTCGCTATCACGCCGCGCAGATTTCACGTTTTACTATTTTACCGGTTGCCGCTCCCAATTGGCTTGCCGCAAACCCCATTGTTTCTCTGGATGCACTATCTCAGGCCGAGTGGATTATTCATGAGCGTCTCCCTTCACCGCTGCGCTGGCAGATGACCGATGCTAGCGGGCAGAAGGCGTCGCTGGAAATTACGCATCCTGCGCGTCTCTTTGCCGACAGCGCTCAGGCACTGATGGCCTTTGCGCTGGCGGGTGCTGGAGTCGCGTTGTTGCCTGAATGGCTGGTAAAAGCAGAGCTGGAAAGCGGACGTCTGGTGCAGATACTCCCTGACTACCAATTTATGCCGCAGGGCATTTATGCGGTTTATCCCGATGCACAGCATGTGTCGGCTAAGGTGCGCGTCTTTATCGACTATCTACGCACCAAAGCCGGTTAATACTCTTACACCAGATTCTTCAGGCGATAGATCCACTCGAGAGCCTGGCGCGGTGTCAGTGAATCAGGGTCGAGGTTCTCCAGCGCTTCAACGGCTGGAGAGGTCTCTTCTGCCTGGGCCAGTAACGACATTTGCGAGCCATCAATCTGCGTTGCCGCTGCATTTGGCGACAGGCTTTCCAGCTCGCGCAGTTTCTGACGCGCGCGTTTGATCACCTCTTTCGGCACCCCCGCCAGGGCTGCCACGGCCAGGCCGTAACTTTTGCTGGCCGCGCCGTCCTGCACTGTATGCATGAAGGCGATGGTATCACCGTGCTCCAGCGCATCCAGATGAACGTTGGCAACGCCTTCCATTTTCTCTGGCAACTGCGTGAGTTCAAAATAGTGCGTTGCAAACAGGGTCAGCGCTTTGATCTTATTCGCCAGATTTTCAGCGCAGGCCCAGGCCAGGGAAAGACCGTCATAGGTCGATGTCCCGCGACCAATCTCATCCATCAGCACCAGGCTGTTTTCCGTGGCGTTGTGCAGAATGTTGGCGGTTTCGGTCATCTCGACCATGAAGGTGGAGCGACCGCTGGCCAGATCGTCCGCCGCCCCAACACGAGTGAAGATGCGATCGATTGGGCCGATCTCCACGCTTTGTGCCGGAACGTAGCTACCGATATAAGCCAGCAGGGCGATCAACGCAGTCTGGCGCATGTAGGTACTTTTACCGCCCATATTCGGGCCGGTAATGATCAGCATCCGACGCTGGGAAGACAGGTTAAGCGGGTTAGCAATAAACGGCTCGTTGAGCACCTGTTCCACCACGGGATGACGCCCTTCGCTGATGCGAATACCGGGCTTATCGCTGAATGTCGGGCAAGTGTAGTTCAGCGTGTCTGCGCGTTCTGCCAGGTTCACCAGCACGTCCAGCTCAGCCAGGGCACTGGCGCTCAGCTGTAAATCGGCCAGGTGCGGCAGGAGCGTGTCGAACAGCTCTTCATACAGCTGTTTTTCCAGCGCCAGCGCTTTGCCTTTGGAGGTGAGGACTTTGTCTTCATACTCTTTCAGCTCAGGAATAATGTAGCGTTCGGCGTTTTTCAGCGTCTGGCGACGCACGTAGTGGATAGGTGCATGATGGCTCTGACCGCGGCTGATTTGGATGTAATAGCCGTGAATGGCGTTGTAGCCGACTTTTAGGGTATCAAGGCCCAGACGCTCGCGTTCGCGAATTTCCAGTTTATCCAGATAATCCGTTGCACCGTCCGCCAGGGCGCGCCATTCGTCCAGCTCTTCGTTATAGCCGGGGGCAATGACACCGCCATCGCGGACCAGCACCGGCGGTGCGTCGACCACCGCACGCTCAAGCAGCTCGCGCAGCTCAGTAAATTCACCCATGCTTTCGCGCAGTTTTTGCACCGGCGCACTGTCGACTTCTGCCAGCTGTGCGCGCAGTTCTGGTAATTGCTGGAAGGCGTGACGCATGCGAGCCAGATCGCGCGGGCGCGCCGTACGCAGTGCCAGGCGCGCCAGAATACGTTCCAGATCGCCCACCTGGCGCAGTACCGGCTGAAGATCCGTAAAGCGATCCTGTAAAGCACTGATAGTCTGCTGACGACTGACCAGCACCGACGTATCGCGAACCGGCATATGCAGCCAGCGCTTCAACATGCGGCTGCCCATCGGCGTCACCGTACTGTCGAGCACCGCAGCGAGGGTATTTTCTACACCACCGGCCAGATTCTGGGTGATCTCCAGGTTACGGCGCGTAGCGGCATCCATAATGATGCTGTCCTGCTGGCGTTCCATCGTGATGGAGCGAATATGCGGCAGGGTCGTGCGCTGCGTGTCTTTCACATACTGTAACAGACAGCCCGCAGCACAGAGGCCGCGAGGCGCGCTCTCTACGCCAAAGCCAATCAGGTCGCGGGTACCAAACTGTAGATTCAACTGCTGGCGCGCGGTATCAATTTCAAATTCCCACAAAGGTCGGCGTCGCAGACCGCGACGGCCTTCAATCAGGGCCATTTCGGCGAAATCTTCGGCGTAGAGCAGCTCCGCCGGATTGGTGCGCTGTAGCTCAGCCGCCATGGTTTCACGATCGGCGGGCTCGCTTAGGCGAAAACGCCCTGAGCTGATATCCAGCGTCGCATAGCCGAAGCCTTTGCTGTCCTGCCAGATAGCGGCGAGCAGGTTATCCTGACGCTCCTGTAAGAGCGCTTCATCACTAATAGTGCCCGGCGTGACGATACGCACGACTTTGCGCTCGACCGGCCCTTTTGAGGTGGCCGGATCGCCAATCTGTTCGCAAATGGCGACGGATTCACCCTGGTTCACCAGCTTCGCCAGATAGTTTTCTACCGCATGATGCGGAATGCCGGCCATTGGGATCGGTTCACCTGCAGACGCACCACGTTTGGTCAGCGAGATGTCGAGCAACTGCGACGCGCGTTTCGCATCGTCATAAAAAAGCTCGTAAAAGTCGCCCATACGATAAAACAGCAGGATTTCCGGATGCTGAGCTTTTAGCTTCAGGTACTGCTGCATCATCGGCGTATGCGCGGTTAAATTGTCGATTGTGCTCATGGAGTTATGATATCCATTTCATTGAAATTGTTGCGTTTTGAGCGATCTTCAGCTCGTTAATTCCCTCTATTGTCGCATGAAAAAATGACGTGGCGCAGCAAAATGTCGAGAGTTTACGCCACAGTTTCATCCATCAGCTCAATGAGTAATTTCCCGTGTTCGACGAGCACCCGAACCTGTGAATTTGTTTTAAACCCAGCTTGCTCCAGCCAGTCACCTTTAAGGCTCAGGGCAGCATGTACGCTGTAGCGTCTGGGGATTTTAGTTTTACGATCTTCGTGGCGTTTTCTGAAGTAGCCCACTTTAAGATGGCGAAGCGGTTGAGTAATGAAAATGTCAGACATAAAAACTCCATAACAGCAGCCAGGTTGGCATTAAATTTACCTGTATAAAATACCAGTAAAATGCACAGGAGGCAGTCTTAATACTGGAAGCAGCCTTCAGAAAATGGAATGCAAAAGATGAAAACGGGCTGAAACAGGAGATATAAAAATGTATTATAAATGCACCTTTATTAACCGGTAACGTGAAATGTCAGGAAAACGCATCTCCCGCGAAAAAGAGACCATCAGCAAAATGATTGCGCTGTATGAGCGGCAATGCCCACAGGCATCTCGTGCTGCGGGGCATTATCAGGCGTTGAACGATTACGCCGACAAACGGCTGGATAAGTGCGTGTTTGGTGAGGAAAAGCCCGCCTGCAAACAGTGTCCGGTGCACTGTTATCAGCCCGCAAAACGCGAAGAGATGAAGCAAGTTATGCGTTGGGCTGGGCCGCGCATGCTATGGCGTCACCCGATCCTGACGATTCGCCATCTGATTGACGATCGCCGTCCGGTGCCGGAATTGCCTGAGAAATATCGTCCGAAAAAATAGTGCCACGCAGCGCGCGGCACCAGCCCGTTATGCGCGCGTCGCGATAAGGATCGCCGACGCTTTCACCAGAGCGATAACACGTTTACCTGCCGCAAGCTGCATCTCTTCGCGGCTCTCGTTGGTAACCACCGCAACGATTTCAAACCCTGCATCCGTTTTTACAAGAACCGTGGCGTTAACCGCGCCTTCCGTCACTTTGCTGATGGCGCCTGCAAACTGGTTACGCGCCGAAAACTTCAGGCCACAGTCTTCCGTCGCCAGCGTTACCCACGGGGCTTTGATCAGCGCGATAGCCTCTTTGCCCGGCACCAGTCCTAGTGCTTCTTTGCTGCTGGTGGTGACAATTGCCACCAGTTTTGCGCCGCCAGTCAGAGTTAATTCGACTTCATCATTGACCGCGCCGTGTGATGTGGCGCTGACAGTACCGGCGAGCTGGTTGCGTGCAGAAACAGACATGTTACCTCCTGGAAAACGAATGAATGTGGGTCATACAGGGGAGTTTATAGCATGAATATTAAAGAAAACCCTCTCAGGCGAGAGAGGGCGTGATTCACACCAGCATATCTTTCTCAATACCCAGCCGTTTCATGCGTGAAAGCAACGTTGTCCGTTTCAGCCCCAGTCGCTGGGCAGCCCCTTTCGGCCCGGCGACCACACCGTTGGTCTCTTTCAGAATACGCACGATCAGCTGATATTCGTCTTCACCGTCCTGTGCCATTTCCGCCACCGGCATCGCCTCTTGTGAAATCATCACTTCGGGCAGCGAGAGTTGTAGCACGCTGCCGCGCGTCAGCAGCACCGCCCGCTCAATGACGTTTTCCAGCTCGCGAACGTTGCCCGGCCATTCCATCGCCGAGAGCGTGCGCAGGGTTTCTGCCGGAATGCTGTCAATATTGCGCCCCATCCGGCGGGCAATTTTGGCGGTGAACGCTTTCACCAGTAGCGGAATGTCGTCCGGGCGCTCGCGTAGCGGAGGCAGACAAATTGGGAACACGTTCAGACGATAGTAAAGATCGTTGCGGAACTCACGATCGGCGACCATTTTTTTCAGGTCGCGGTTAGTGGCAGCAATCAGGCGCACATTGGTTTGAATCAGCTTGTTGCTGCCGAGGCGTTCAAACTCCTGTTCCTGTAACACGCGCAGCAATTTGGGCTGCAATTCCAGCGGCATATCGCCCACTTCATCGAGGAACAGCGAACTTTTGTCCGCCAGCTCAAAACGACCGATGCGCTGGGTGCTGGCACCGGTAAACGCACCGCGCTCGTGGCCAAACAGGTCGCTTTCGAGCAGCCCCGCAGGCATCGCCGCGCAGTTCATTTTCACCATCCGACGGCTGTTGCGATTGCTGAGATTGTGGATTGCACGGGCAATCAGCTCTTTGCCGGTGCCGGTTTCGCCAAGGATCAGCACCGTGCTGTCGCTCTGCGCCACCATTTCCACCTGTTTGAGCACGCTATACATGGCATCGCTGCGGCCAATAATCTCGCCAAATTCACTGTCGACGTTATTCAGCTGTTCCGTCAGCGCCAGGTTCTCATCCACAAGCCGTTCTTTCAGGCGGTGGATCTCCTGATACGCAAGGGCATTATCGAGCGCGATAGCGATACGCTCGGCAATCTGGCGCAGCAGTTTTAAATTGGTGGTGGTAAAGATCTGCTCTTCGCACTGCGCCAGTTTCAGTACGCCGAGCATGGTGTTTCCGGACATCAGCGGCAGCAGGCACAATGTCTGAATTTGGTTTCCCCACGAGTTAAACAGCATCCGCTCGTACGGTGCCAGTTCGTCACGCTCGTTGAGATTGAGCAGCAGCATCTCTTTGTTTTTAAACACCCGCTCGGACAGCGTTCCCACTTCGTCGACTTCGCTTTGCTCGTGCGCCGGGTTGGTTTCGTCCAGATAATGGGTGGAGTGAATGGTCAGTTTGCCCTTGCGATGGCCGCGCAACACAATGCTAATAGCGTCGATTTTAAAGTAGTGGTGGATCTCTTTCGCGACCTCGCTCACCAGCTCATCCATATCGAGGCGGGAGAGCACCGCGTTGGTGATAGCGACAAGTATGCGGAAGTTGTCACGCTCGCGGCTCAGGAGATCGTAATCGACGTTATCGCTGACGCGGCTGTGGATCTGTTCCGCCACCACGCTGACAATCTGGGTGAAAGTGTGCAGGCGTTCGTATTCCGCTTCGCTCCACGGCTGATCGTTATTACGAATAAATTCGCAGCCGCCGAAGATACGACCATCGACGGCCAGCGGGAGCATGGAGTAATGGCCGAAGGGCGAATATAACGGGCTGTCGGCGAGACGCGGCCAGATCTTGCGAAACTCCTCGAAGTTGCAGTGCAGCGCGTCCGGGCGCGACAAAATACGACGCACCGGGCCGTGTGCCAGCACCGTTTCATCTTCATATTCGACGGGCTTGCCGTTGTCGCGCGTCGCAAAGTAGCTGGCGCGTTGGCTGGCGCTGTGCCAGAGCACGATGGCGGCGCTGTCTGCCAGCGCAGATTGCCTGACCAGGCGCGTCAGAGCCTCGCTCAGTGAACCCAAATCGGGCTGCTGTAAAAGTGTGCGCGTAATATCAAACAGCCCTTGCTGTCCAAGATCGCTCATCGGTGTATACGACATATCGCTTCCAAAGAGACTGGCAAAAAAAGAGAAACAGTGCTGACCGCTTTTCGCGCGGTTCTAGCAAATTCGGGGTAACGGTTCTGAATGCGGTAAATCCAGCGTGCGTTTGATGCCGTACAGGCCGGACAGTCGCACTCCTTTGCGCTCAACCACTTCACCAATGATAGCGGCATTTTGCCCGAGCGGATGGGCGCGCAGTTTTTCCAGTACCGCTTCAGCGTAAGCGCGTTCAACGCCAATCAGCAGCTTGCCTTCGTTGGCAAAGTTGAGTGGGTCCAGGCCCAGCAGCTCGCAAAGACCACGCACTGCCGGTTTAACGGGCAACTGGCTTTCCACCAGTTCAACGCCACACCCGCTGGCGGCGGCGAACTCATGGGCGACGGCATTCACGCCGCCGCGCGTAGCATCGCGCAGGGCTTTAACGCCGGGGCAGTCATGCAAGGTCTGGATAAGCGGCGTCAGCACCGCGCAGTCGCTCTGCAGTTCACCGTCCAGCCCCAGCCCTTCGCGTAGATTTAAAATTGTCGCGCCGTGGCAGCCCAGCGTACCGCTAACAATCAACACATCGCCGACATTGAGCTGCTGCGCGCCCCAGTGGATGTCCGCCGGAATGGCACCCATGCCCGCAGTATTGATAAACAGTTTGTCCGCCGCACCGCGCTGCACCACTTTGGTGTCGCCAGTGACGATGGCAATACCTGCTTCCCGTGCGGTCTGCGCCATGCTGTTGACGACGGCGGTTAAGTTCTCCATTGGTAATCCCTCTTCGAGGATAAAACCGCACGAGAGATAGCGGGGGATTGCACCGCTCACCGCCACATCATTCGCCGTGCCGCACACCGCCAGCTTGCCGATATCGCCACCGGGGAAAAACAGCGGGTCGATGACGTAGCTGTCTGTGGAAAACGCCAGGCGATCGCCCTGGGAGGTCAACGATGACAGCGCAATGCGTGCCTGATCTTCCTGCTGCGCCAGCCACGGGTTGTCGAAGGCGGACATAAACAGCTGACCAATCAGCTGCTGCATCGCCAGGCCGCCGCTGCCGTGGGCCATTTCCACCGTCTTCATGCTTCACACTCCTGATTGCGGTACTGATACCACGCGGCGCAGGCTCCTTCGGAAGAGACCATTAGCGCGCCAAACGCGGTTTGCGGATTGCAGGTGTTGCCAAATAATGGACATTGATGCGGTTTGCATTTGCCGGTTAACACCGCGCCACAGCGGGCGCGAGGATCGTCACATACCTGCTGCGGCTGAGGTCGAAAATGCGCTTCGGCGTCGAATGCCTGGTACGCAGCGGTCAGATGGACGCCTGACTGCGCAATCAGACCCAGCCCGCGCCATTCGCTGTCACCTTCGACGCTAAATACCTCGGCGATAGCCTGTTGCGCCAGATGATTGCCCGCATCGGGGACCACGCGACGATACTGATTTTCTACCGAACTCACGGCTGCTATTTTCTGCTCAACCAGCATGTTCACGCCTTGCAGTAGATCAAGAGGTTCGAATCCAGCCACCACTAATGGGCGATGATAGTCGACGGCGATAAAGCCATAGGCCTCGGTGCCAATCACCATGCTGACGTGGCCTGGCGCCAGAAACGCGTCGATACCGTTGTCCGGTTCGTCCAGCAGGCTGCGCAGGGTAGGGATCAGCGTAATATGCTGACAGAAAAAGAAAAAGTTTGTCAGGCCCTGCTCTCTTGCCTGCCGCAAAGTGATGGCCGTTGCGGGCATGGTGGTTTCAAATCCAAGGCCGAAAAACACCACTTTTCGCGCTGGATTCTCTGCCGCCAGCTTCAGGGCATCCATCGGCGAATAGACGATACGCACATCCGCGCCGCGCGCGCGGGCCTGCATCAGTGAACCGTTTTTGCCTGGCACGCGCATCGCATCGCCAAAAGTGCAAAAAATCACCTCCGGCTGGCTGGCAATCTCAATGCAGCTGTCGATGCGACCCATTGGAAGGACGCACACCGGACAGCCAGGGCCGTGAATAAATTCAATGTTATCGGGCAGGAGCTGGTCGAGGCCGAATTTAAAGATCGCATGAGTGTGGCCGCCGCAGACTTCCATGATGCGCAGCGGACGCGCGGCGGTGTACTCCAGTAGCGCAGCCCGCGTTTTCAGGTGCGCGATAAGCTGCATCACCTGTTCAGGTGCGCGGTATTCATCAACGTAGCGCATGTGTTATCGCTCCTCGCCAAACAGCAGCGCGCCGACGTTCGGCTCGACTTCAAACATATTTTGCAGCGCCGCCAGCGTGTCGCGGGCCTCGTCTTCGTTAATCACGCTCATGGCAAAACCGACGTGGACCAGCACCCACTGACCGAGGCGCGAGGCGCCGTTTTCATCCACTACGCCCACCAGCGTGAGATCGACATCGCGCAGCACGCCGCACACTTCCACTTTGGCCTGATTACCGTCGATGGCGCGAATCTGTCCTGGAACGCCTATGCACATCGTTCGTTCTCCAGCCAGTTCAGCCAGCTTTCCATGCCGTCACCCTTAGTGGCGGACACCATCAGGATTTCAATTTCCGGGTTCACTTCCCGGGCGTACGCCAAACATTTTTCGACGTCGAAATCGAGGTACGGCAGCAGATCTATTTTGTTGAGCAGCATCAGCGAGGCGGCGGCAAACATATGCGGGTATTTCAGCGGTTTGTCCTCACCTTCAGTGACGGAGAGCACCGCCACTTTATGCCGTTCACCGAGATCAAAACTGGCGGGGCAGACCAGGTTGCCGACGTTCTCGATAAACAGAATGCCGTTATCCGCCAACGGCAGACGCGGCGCGGCGTCGGCAATCATCTGCGCATCCAGATGGCAGCCTTTGCCAGTATTGACCTGAATTGCCGGCGTGCCGGTTTCGCGAATGCGCGCGGCGTCATTCACGGTCTGCTGATCGCCTTCTATAACCGCGCAGGAGACGCGCTGGTTCAGGCGTTTAAGGGTTTCTGTCAGCAGAGTAGTTTTGCCGGAGCCGGGGCTGGACACCAAATTAAGTACCAACTGGTCGTGCGCGGCGAAACGTGCGCGGTTGCGTGCGGCGAGCTGGTTGTTTTTGTCCAGCACGTTGATTTCGACTTCCAGCATTTTGCGCTGGCTCATCCCCGGCGCATGGGTGCCTGCTTCGCCGTGGCCGTAGTGCAGGTCGCCTTCGTCTGATGGCTTTGGCGCAAAGCGGATGCCGGTGAGCGCTGCTACGTTGCGCGGGGCGGGAGAGAAAGGCGCGGAGCGAAACGCGGAGTGGGGGCGATGCTCATCGCCTTCGATATACAGGTTGCCTTCGGCGCAACCGCAGGTACTACACATGATTTACTCCTGGTCTATTTCGAGGCGCTGGATCTGCAAACCGTCGTCGGCCACGATGCGCAAGCCGGTGTTCTGACACTGCGGGCAGCTTCGCACTTTTGACGATAACAGCGTGACGTACTGCTGGCAGGTCTCGCACCAGCATTCGGCCTGCTGCTCTTCGAGATGCAAAGTGCAGCCTTCCGCCAGCGTGTCGCGGCACACCAGCTCAAAGCAAAAGGTGAGGGCGCTGGGTTCGACGCAGGAAAACGCCCCGACTTTCAGCCATACGCCGGTAACGCGTTTTGCGTGGTGTTGCTTTGCCTGCTGCTCGATAAGTTCCAGCGCGCGCTGGCAGAGGGTGATTTCGTGCATGACGCCTCCTCGGTGATTTTCACCGTTAATGCAATAACGATGCCAGCCTGATTTAGGAAAGGGAGTGTCGATGACGGCGCTGACGAAATGACACGTCGACATGCTGACGGGGATAGCGTTAATTACTTAAAATCCTTGTAAATCAAAAATATAAAAACTGGCACAAAATCTGCTTAACAGCCGTCATCTCCATTAACCGGATACCTGAGATGACTATTTGGGAACTTAGCGAAAAAGCGGACTACATCGCGCAACGCCATCAACAATTACAGGAGCAGTGGCATCTGTACTGCAACTCACTGGTTCAGGGCATCACCCTGTCTAAAGCCCATCTGCATCATGCGATGAGCTGCGCGGCACAAGAGGATTTGTGCTTCGTGCTGTTTGGTCACTTCACGATTTACGTCACCCTGGCGGACAACTTCAACAGCCACGTCATCGAATATCACGTCGAAACCAAAGACGGCGACAGACAGCGTATTGCGCAGGCGCAGCTGATGATCGACGGCATGGTTGACGGCCACGTCAGTACCCGCGATCGCCACCAGGTGCTTGAACACTATCTGGAAAAAATCGCACCGGTGTACGACGGCCTCTATTCGGCGGTGGAAAATAACGTGCCGGTGAATTTGCACGAGCTGGTGCGCGAACCGCACACCGCCTGATGTTTGCGTGTCGAGATGTGTCGATATGGCACGTCGTCGTCAAAAATGACACTGTCCTGAGGACTACCCGGTGAACCGTTTTGTAATTGCTGACTCGACGGTCTGTATTGGCTGCCACACCTGTGAAGCGGCGTGTTCGGAAACACACCGCCTGCACGGGCTGCAGTCCATGCCGCGCCTGCGCGTTATGCGTAATGAAAAAGAGTCTGCCCCGCAGCTCTGCCATCAATGTGAGGATGCCCCCTGTGCGGGCGTCTGTCCTGTGAATGCCATCACCCGCGTCGATGGCGCTGTGCAGCTGAACGAGAGCCTGTGCGTGAGCTGCAAGCTGTGCGGCATCGCCTGCCCGTTCGGCGCGATTGAATTTTCGGGCAGCCGCCCGCTGCATATTCCAGCCAACGCCAATTCGCCAAAAGCCCCGCCTGCGCCTCCCGCTCCGGCCCGCGTCAGCAGCCTGCTGGACTGGGTGCCGGGTGTGCGCGCCGTGGCGGTGAAATGCGATTTGTGCAGCTTTGATGAACAAGGCCCGGCCTGCGTGCGCACCTGCCCGACCAAAGCGCTGATTCTGGTCAATATCCGCGATATCGCGCGCACCAGTAAACGCAAACGCGAACTGACGATAAATACCGATTTTGGCGATCTGTCGCTGTTTCAGGCGCAAAACGAGGGGGCGAAATGAACGCTGTGACTCTCATTAACAGCGCCGTGGCCTGGTTTGTGGCCGCCGCCGTGCTGTCGCTGGTGTTCTCTTTCAACAAACCCCTCAGCGGATGGACCGCCGGAATCGGCGGGGCAGTCGGTAGTGCGATAACGGCGCTGACCGGGTTTATGGTGCTGACGCAGGGTGTCCATGCAGAAGGCGCTATGCCGCTGGTTCGCCACACCGTTCAGCTCACGCCGCTGAACGCTATCTGGCTCATCACCTTTGGCCTGTGCGGCCTGTTTATCAGCCTGTTTAATATCGACTGGCACCGCCATCCGCAGACCAAACCGAACGGTCTGCTGATCAATCTCCTGCTCGCCGCCGCCGTCTGTACGGTCGTCGCCAGCAACCTGGCCGCGCTGGTGGTGATGGCGGAAATCATGGCTCTGTGCGGCGTGTTCCTGACCGGCTGCAGCCAGTCCGGCAAACTGTGGTTTGCGCTTGGGCGCCTCGGCACTCTCTTGCTGGCACTGACCTGCTGGCTGGTGTGGCAGCGCTACGGCACGCTGGAACTGGATCTCCTGAGCGCCCGTGCGCAACTGATGCCATTTGGCGCGGATATCTGGCTGCTCGGCGTGGTTGGTTTTGGTCTGCTGGCGGGGATTATTCCGCTGCATGGCTGGGTGCCGCAGGCGCACGCGAATGCCTCTGCACCTGCCGCGACGTTGTTCTCGACGGTGGTGATGAAAGTCGGTTTGTTTGGCATCCTCACCCTTTCGCTGATCGGCGGCCAGCCGCCGCTGTGGTGGGGCGTAGTGCTGCTCGTCGCCGGGATGATCACCGCCTTTGTCGGCGGGCTGTACGCCCTCATGGAACACAACATCCAGCGCCTGCTGGCGTATCACACCCTGGAAAATATCGGCATCATCCTGCTTGGTCTGGGCGCGGGGCTGACTGGCCTGGCGCTGAACCATCCGGCGCTCGTTGCCGCCGGGTTTATCGGTGGGCTGTATCACCTCGTCAACCACAGCCTGTTTAAAAGCACGCTGTTCCTCGGCGCAGGCAGCGTCTGGTTCCGCACCGGGCATCGCGATATCGAGAAGCTCGGCGGGATCGGCAAAAAAATGCCGCTGATTTCGCTCGCCATGCTGGTCGGTTTGATGGCGATGGCCGCGCTGCCACCGCTCAACGGTTTTGCCGGTGAGTGGGTGATCTATCAGTCGTTCTTTGCCCTCGGTCAGAGCGACGTCTTTATCGCCCGTCTGCTGGGGCCAATGCTGGCCGTCGGTCTGGCGATTACCGGCGCTTTGGCGGTGATGTGTATGGCGAAAGTCTACGGTGTCACCTTCCTCGGCGCCCCGCGTACCCCGGAGGCAGAAAACGCCCGCTGCGCACCGGCTCTGATGACTGCAAGCGTCGTTCTGCTGGCCCTGTGCTGTATTGCGGGCGGGGTCGCTGCACCGTGGCTGCTGCCGCTGCTGGGAAGTGCAGTCCCACTGCCGCTCACCACCGCGCACACCGCCGTTTCTCAGCCGATGATTGCTCTGCTGCTGATCGCCGCGCCGCTTCTCCCGCTGGTGCTGATGATGTTCTTCAAACGCGACCGTCTGCCCGCCCGTTCACGCGGGAAGGCATGGGCGTGCGGGTATGAGCACGAACAGTCGATGGTGATCACCGCCCACGGTTTTGCGATGCCGGTGAAAGAGAACTTTGCCGCTGTGTTGAAGCTGCGCCACCTGCTAAATCCGGTGAAGTTGATACCCGGCTGGCAAAGCGCGGTCGCGCCCACGCTGTTCCGTCGTCTCGCCCTGATCGAGCTGGCGGTGCTGGTGGTGATTGTGATTTCACGAGGAGCCTGACATGAGTCTGTTACTGGCATTACTTCAGGCGCTGGTGTTATTCGCCGTTGCGCCACTGCTTTCGGGCATCACCCGCGTGGCCCGCGCCCGAATGCACAACCGTCGCGGCCCTGGCGTACTCCAGGAGTACCGCGATCTGTTCAAACTGATGGGCCGTCAGAGCATCGCTCCTGACGCGTCCGGGTGGGTGTTCCGCCTGACGCCGTTCGTGATGGTCGGCGTGATGTTGACCATCGCCACCGCACTGCCGGTGGTGACGGTTGCGTCGCCGCTGCCTGTGCTCGGTGACCTGATCACCCTGATCTATCTCTTCGCCATCGCACGCTTTTTCTTCGCGATTGCAGGGCTGGATACGGGCAGTCCGTTTACCGGTATCGGCGCCAGCCGCGAAGCGATGCTCGGCGTGCTGGTTGAGCCGATCCTGCTGCTGGGCCTGTGGGTCGCGGCGCAGGTCGCGGGCTCAACGCACATCAGCTTTATTGCGGATACCGTCTATCACTGGCCCGTCGCCCGCAGCGTGCCGCTGATTCTGGCCCTGTGTGCCTGCGCGTTCGCCACCTTTATCGAGATGGGCAAATTGCCTTTTGACCTCGCGGAAGCGGAGCAGGAATTGCAGGAAGGCCCGCTCACGGAGTACAGCGGCTATGGTTTTGCGGTGCTGAAGTGGGGCATCAGCCTCAAACAGCTGGTGGTACTGCAAATGTTTGTCGGCGTCTTCTTCCCGTGGGGACAGGTGACGCACTTTTCGGTGACGGGTTTACTGCTGGCGGTGGTGATTGCCGCGCTCAAGCTGGTGGCCGGTGTGCTGATTATCGCCCTGTTTGAAAACAGCATGGCGCGACTGCGCTTTAACGCCACCTCGCGCATCACCTGGGCCGGGTTTGGCTTTGCCTTTTTAGCCTTCGTCTCCTTGCTGGTGGCGTGATTACAGAGAGTCTTAGTATGTCTGAAGAAAAAGTAGGTCAACAGTATCTCGCCGCACTGCATCAGGCGTTTCCCGGCGTGGTGCTGGAAGAGAGCTGGCAGACCAAAGATCAAATCACCCTGACCATCAAGGTGAACTATCTGCCGGAAGTGGTGGAGTTTCTTTATTACCAGCAGGGCGGTTGGCTGTCGGTGCTGTTCGGCAACGATGAGCGCCAGCTGTGCGGCAACTACGCGGTCTATTACGTGCTGTCGATGGAGCAGGGCGTCAAATGCTGGATAACCGTGCGCGTCGAAGTCGATCCGAATAAACCGGAGTACCCGTCCGTCACGCCGCGCGTGCCTGCGGCGGTTTGGGGCGAGCGCGAAGTGCGTGATATGTACGGTCTGGTAGCCGTCGGCCTGCCGGATGAACGTCGCCTGGTATTGCCGGACGACTGGCCGGATGAACTCTACCCGCTGCGCAAAGACAGCATGGATTATCGTCAGCGTCCTGCCCCGACGACCGACAGCGAAACCTACGAGTTCATCAACGAACTGGGCAGCAAAAAGAACAACGTGGTGCCGATTGGCCCGCTGCACGTCACCTCTGATGAGCCGGGCCACTTCCGCCTGTTCGTCGATGGCGAGAACATTATCGACGCCGATTACCGTCTGTTCTATGTCCACCGCGGGATGGAAAAACTGGCGGAAACCCGCATGGGTTACAACGAAGTGACGTTCCTTTCCGATCGCGTGTGCGGGATCTGCGGCTTTGCCCACAGTACCGCCTACACCACCTCGGTGGAAAACGCGATGGGGATCGTGGTGCCAGAGCGTGCGCAGATGATCCGCGCCATTCTGCTGGAAGTGGAGCGCTTGCACTCGCACCTGCTGAACCTCGGCCTGGCCTGTCACTTCGTCGGCTTTGACTCCGGGTTTATGCAGTTCTTCCGCGTGCGTGAAGCCTCGATGAAAATGGCTGAAATCCTCACCGGGGCGCGTAAAACCTACGGTCTGAACCTGATCGGCGGGATTCGCCGCGATCTGCTGAAAGACGACATGATCCAGACCCGCCTGCTGGCGCAGCAGATGCGCCGCGACGTGCAGGATCTGGTGGATATGCTGCTCAGCACGCCTAACATCGAGCAGCGTACTGTCGGTGTGGGTCGCCTCGATCCGCAGATTGCCCGTGACTTCAGCAACGTCGGCCCAATGGTGCGCGCCAGCGGTCACGCCCGCGATACCCGCGCCGATCACCCGTTCGTTGGCTACGGTTTGCTGCCGATGACGGTCCACATCGAGCAGGGCTGTGACGTAATTTCCCGCCTGAAAGTGCGCATCAACGAAGTCTTTACCGCGCTGAATATGATCGACTTTGGTCTGGATAATCTGCCGGGCGGTCCGCTGGCGGTGGAAGGCTTTACCTATATTCCGAACCGCTTCGCGCTCGGGTTCTCCGAAGCGCCGCGCGGGGATGATATCCACTGGAGCATGACCGGCGACAACCAGAAGCTCTACCGCTGGCGCTGCCGTGCGGCGACCTACGCCAACTGGCCGACCCTGCGCTACATGCTGCGCGGCAACACGGTGTCTGACGCACCCCTGATCATCGGCAGTCTCGATCCTTGCTACTCCTGTACCGACCGCATGACGGTGGTGGATGTGCGCAAGAAGAAAAGCCAGGTAGTGCCGTACAAAGAGCTTGAACGCTACAGCATCGAGCGCAAGAACTCGCCGCTGAAATAAGGATTCGTCATGTTTACCTTTATCAAAAAAGTGATCAAAACCGGCACGGTGACCAGCAGTTATCCGCTGGAGCCGATGCCGGTCGATAAAAACTTTCGTGGCAAACCGGAGCACAATCCGCAGCAGTGCATCGGCTGCGCGGCGTGCGTGAACGCCTGTCCGTCGAACGCCCTGACGGTGGAAACGGATCTGGCGACGAATGAATTGGCCTGGCAGTTCAATCTCGGGCGCTGCATTTTTTGCGGCCGCTGCGAAGAGGTCTGCCCGACGGCGGCGATTAAACTGTCGCAGGAGTACGAGCTGGCGGTGTGGAACAAAGCCGATTTCCTTCAACAGTCGCGCTTTGACCTGTGCCATTGCCGCGTCTGCAACCATCCGTTCGCCGTGCAAAAAGAGATCGACTACGCCATTGCGCTGCTGAAACACAACGGTGATGCGCGTGCGGAACAGCACCGGGAAGGGTTCGAAACCTGCCCGGAATGCAAACGCCAGAAGTGCCTGCTGCCGTCCGACCGCATCGATATCACCCGCCACATGAGAGAAGCCAGCTGATGAATAATTTACTCGGCCCGCGCGACGATAACGGCATTCCGGTGCCGATGACGGTGGATGAATCCATCGCCAACATGAAAGCGTCCCTGCTGAAAAAAATCAAACGTTCCGCCTACGTCTACCGTGTGGACTGCGGGGGCTGCAACGGCTGCGAGATTGAAATCTTCGCCACTCTGTCACCGCTGTTTGACGCCGAACGTTTTGGTATCAAAGTGGTGCCGTCTCCGCGTCATGCGGACATTCTGCTGTTCACCGGTGCAGTGACGCGCGCGATGCGATCCCCGGCGCTGCGCGCCTGGCAATCCGCGCCCGATCCAAAAATCTGCATCTCCTACGGGGCGTGCGGCAACAGCGGCGGCATCTTCCACGATCTCTACTGTGTCTGGGGCGGGACCGACAAAATCGTGCCGGTGGATGTCTATATCCCCGGCTGCCCGCCGACGCCTGCCGCGACGCTGTACGGTTTTGCGATGGCGCTGGGGCTGCTGGAGCAGAAAATCCACGCCCGCGAGCCGGGGGAAATCGACAACCAGCCCGCGCAGATTTTGCACCCTGACATGGTTCAGCCATTGCGCGTGAAGGTTGACCGGACGGCGCGTCGTCTTGCCGGATATCGCTATGGCCGTCAGATTGCCGATGACTATCTGCGTCTGCTGAGCCAGGGTGATCATCAGGTTGAGCGCTGGCTGGAGGCGGAAAAAGATCCGCGTCTGAACGAGATCGTGGCGAACCTGAATCAGGTGGTGGACGAGGCGCGTATCCGATGAGCGAACAGGTGGTGTTCAGTCAGCTGAGCCGTAAGTTTATCGATGAGAACGATGCGACGCCGGATGCGGCCCAGCAGGTGGTTTATTACAGCCTGGCGATTGGCCACCATCTTGGGATAATCGACTGTTTAGAGGCGGCGTTGAGCTGCCCGTGGGACGATTATCTGGCGTGGATCGGCACGTTAGAGGCGGGCAGTACGGCGCGGCGTAAAATGGAAGGCGTGCCGAAGTATGGCGAGATCGTCATCGACAGCAACCATATCGCCATGCTGGCGAACGCCTTTAACGCGGCGCTGGCGGTGCAAACCCCCGCGCAGCAGGCGTGGAGCAAAACGCTGCTCAGCATGCTGCATGATATTCATCAGGAGAGCGCCATCTACCTGATGGTGAGGAGATTACGTGACTGACGTTTTACTGTGTGTCGGCAATAGCATGATGGGTGATGACGGCGCAGGCCCGCTGCTGGCGGAGATGTGCTTCGCGAATCCGCAGGGCAACTGGCGGGTGATCGACGGCGGTAGCGCCCCTGAAAACGACGTGGTCGCCCTGCGCGAGCTGCGCCCGGACCGTCTGCTGATTGTCGATGCGACGGATATGGGGCTTAACCCCGGTGAAATCCGCCTGATCGACCCGGACGATATCGCCGAGATGTTCATGATGACCACCCATAATATGCCGCTTAACTATCTGGTCGATCAGATCAAAGACGACGTGGGCGAGGTGCTGTTTTTGGGCATTCAGCCGGATATTGTCGGGTTTTATTACCCGATGACGCCAGCCATTAAAGCGGCCGTTGAGGTGGTGTATTCCCGGCTGGCAGAGTGGGTGGGGGATGGGGGATTTGCGCAGCTCTGAGCGGTTGTTGCCCGGTGGCGGCTACGCCTTACCGGGCCTACAAAGGCTTGCACCGGCCTATGGTTTTGTAGGCCGGGTAAGGCGTAGCCGCCACCCGGCGGGAAACGGCGCTGCGGCCTGACATTGCCCGGTAGCGCTGCGCTTACCGGTTGGGCCGTTATCTCCCTCTTCCTGTGGGAGAGGGCCGGGGTGAGGGCACCAGACCACACAATACCTGTCAGTCCTGTGACGCGGGTTCCCCTCACCCTAACCCTCTCCCACAGGGAGAGGGGACCGTTCGGAGGACGTTCGGCTACCCTAAATCCGCCCCGTTACTCGCAATCACCTTCTTATACCACCAGAACGATTTTTTGCGTTTCCGGTCCAGCGTGCCGTGGCCTGCATCGTCGCGATCGACGTACACAAACCCGTAGCGCTTGCTCATCTCGCCGGTGGATGCGGCCACCAAATCGATACAGCCCCAGGTGGTGTAGCCCATCAGCGGCACGCCGTCTTCAATCGCATCGCCCATCGCGCGGATGTGTTCGCGCAGATAGCTAATGCGATAGTCGTCGTTAATCTCACCATTCGCGTCGATCTCGTCTTTCGCGCCTAACCCGTTTTCCACCAGGAACAGCGGTTTCTGGTAGCGGTCGTACATCATGTTCATGGTGATGCGCAGGCCCAGCGGGTCAATGCCCCAGCCCCATTCGCTCACTTCGATGTGCGGGTTGCGCAGGGATTTGACGATGTTTGCCGCGCTGGTGTTATTGGCGTTCATCTCCGCCGAGGCGCAGCGTGATGCGTAATAGCTAAACGAGACAAAATCGACGGTGTGCTTGAGGATCTGGTCGTCGGCTGGGTCTTTAACAATCGTTACCCCTTTTTCACGGAACACGCGCGCCGAATAGGCCGGATAAGTCCCGCGCGCCTGCACGTCGATAAAGAACAGGTTCTCGCGGTCTTTTTCCAGCGCCGTCCACACGTCTTCCGGCTTGCAGGAGTAAGGGTAGAAATTCCCGCCCGCCAGCATACAGCCGACCTGGTTTTCCGGGTTCACCTCATGGGCGATTTTGGTCGCCAGTGCACTCGCCACCAGCTCGTGGTGCGCAGCCTGGTATTTCACCTGATCTTCGTTCTCGCCTTCTTCAAACACCAGACCCGCCCCCGAGAACGGGCTGTGCAGCATGATGTTGATCTCGTTGAAGGTCAGCCAGTATTTCACCAGACCGTTGAACTCTTCAAAGCAGGTGCGCGCGTAGCGGGCGAAGAAATCCACCATTTTGCGGTTGCGCCAGGAGCCGTATTCCGTCACCAGATGCATCGGCACATCAAAGTGGCACAGCGTCACCAGCGGTTCGATGTTGTACTTTTTACACTCTTCAAACACCGCGCGGTAAAAGGCAATGCCTTCCTGATTTGGCAGTGGCTCGTCGCCGTTCGGATAGAGACGACTCCAGGCAATCGAGGTCCGAAACACCGTAAAACCCATCTCCGCCATCAGGGCGATGTCTTCTTTGTAGCGATGGTAGAAATCAATCGCCTCGTGGCTTGGGTAAAACTCGTCGTCGCGAAGCGTAAAACGTTTTTCCTTGCCGACCTTTACCGCCATACGGTTCGCGCCGTGGGGAATCATATCGACGGTGGTCAGCCCTTTGCCGCCTTCACGGTAAGCGCCTTCACTCTGGTTGGCGGCCAGTGCGCCGCCCCATAAAAATCCTTGTGGAAAAACAGACATTTTTACCTCGTTATTCATTTATGCGCGTGCTTCTTGTGCCGGGACAGGTGCAGCCTGCAGGGCACGTGCTTTCTCGGCTTCGTCTTCTACCGGGATATCCTCAAAACCAAGGATCAGCGTCAGAACAAACGAGAGCACCACCGCCAGGGCCATCACGCCAAATACCCAAACGATGGTCATCGGGTTGGCTGGATCGAAGAACTGCACGCTGGTGAACAGACCCGGTGCCGCCATCGAATGGCTGGCAAGCCCCGCCATTCCAGCGATAGCGCCGCAGATGAAGCCGCTTATCAGGCTCGCAATCAGCGGGCGTTTCAGGCGAATCGCCACGCCGTACAGCGCCGGTTCAGAAATACCCGCCATGATGGCGGATGCCGCCGCCGCAAGTGCGGTCTGACGCAGCTCTGGGTTTTTGGTTTTCCACGCCACCGCCAGCGAAGAACCGCCGAGCGACAGGTTGGCGCCGATTTCCGACGGCATGACCATTCCCTCTTTGCCGGTTTCTGCGATGGTCTGAATGATGGTAGGCGTAAAGACGCGGTGCATCCCGGTCATCACCAGCAGCGGCCACAGTGCGCCCATGATGGCGACGGACAGCCAGCCGAGATAATCATGCACGGTGTAAACCAGCGCGGAAATCGCGGTGCCAATCCAGATCCCAATCGGACCAATCAACAGGATAGCCAGCGGGGCGGCAATCAGCACAATCAGCATCGGTTTGAGGAAGTTTTTAGTCACCGCCGGGGTGATTTTGTCCACCCAGCGCTCGATGTACGACAGGCACCAGGTCATCACCAGCGCCGGAATCACCGTGTAGGTGTATTTCACTGCGGTTACCGGGATAAACGCGAACTCGACGTGCTCGCCCTGGGCGGCTTTCGCCATCAGCTCGATAAAGCTTGGATGAACCAGCACGCCCGCGATGGCAATCGCTAGCGACATGTTGGTTTTGAATTTTACGGCAGCAGATGCTGCCACCATCAGCGGCAGGAAGAAGAATGCGCCGTCGCCGATCACCGTCAGAATAGTGAGCGTCGGTGCGCCTTTGGTCAGCACGCCGGTCATTTCTAAGATCATCGCCAGCAGCTTGACCATCGAACCACCGATGATCGCCGGGATCAGCGGAGACATAGTGCCGATCAGCGCGTCGAGAACCCCGGCACCGATCCGGCGCAGGGTCAGTTTTTGCGGGCCTTGCGGCTCGGCAGGACGCATTCCGGCAGGCAGCAGATTCACTACTTCGCAGTACGCCTGAGAAACGGTGTTGCCAATAATCACCTGGCACTGATTGTCGTTACGCACCACGCCGAGCACGCCGCTGATGCTTTTGAGGGTGGCGCTGTCGATGGCGCTTTCGTCCTGCAACACAAAGCGCAGGCGCGTCATACAGTGGGTGACGGCGACGATGTTGTCTTTGCCGCCGAGCGCACTGACAACGTCTTTCGCCAGCGCGGCATAATTTTTGGCCATCGGAGTTGATCCTGTTTTAATGGTGAGAACGTGTAGGAAACCGGTTCCACAAAATCATGATGAGTTTCTTTGTATGAAACAAGATGGTCGTATGTGCATTTTTTACATTCGTGATAACGATCACTTTGAGCATTCAAAAGCGTGAGATACGCGCTGCGACAATTTTCGCGCGGTGCAGTACACTTCGGCGCATTAGTTTTTGACGGAATGATTACATGACCACGATGCTGGAAGTGGCGAAGCGGGCAGGGGTGTCGAAGGCGACGGTTTCTCGGGTGCTTTCGGGCAATGGTTACGTAGGCCAGGAAACCAAAGACCGCGTTTTTAAGGCGATCGAAGAGAGCGGCTATCGCCCGAATTTGCTGGCGCGAAATCTGGCTGCAAAGCGCACGCAAACCCTGGGGTTGGTGGTCACTAACACCCTTTATCACGGCGTGTATTTCAGTGAGCTGCTGTTTCACGCCGCGCGTATGACGGAAGAAAAAGGTCGCCAGCTGATTCTGGCGGATGGCAAACACAGCGCCGATGAAGAGCGCGAGGCGATTCAGTATCTGCTCGACATGCGCTGCGATGCGATCATCATCTATCCGCGCTTTTTAAGCGTCGATGAGATGGACGAGATCGTCGAAAAGCAGGAGCAGCCGATCATGGTGCTCAACCGTCGTCTGCGCAAAAACAGCAGCCATTGTGTGTGGTCCGATCATAAAGCCTCGTGTCAGGACGCTGTATCGCAGCTGATTGAGATGGGCCATCGCGATATCGCTTTTATCACCGGCTCGCTGGATTCGCCCACCGGTATCGAACGTCTTTCTGGCTACCGTGAGGCCCTGGCCCAACACGGTATTCCCCTGCGTGATGAACTGCTGGTTGAGGGCAAATGGACGCCGGAAAGCGGGGCGGCGGGGGTGGCCACGCTACTTGCACGCAAAGAGACATTCACCGCGCTTGTCGCCAGTAATGACGATATGGCGATAGGTGCGCTAAAGCAGCTACATAACAGCGGGATTGCCTCGCCGGGCGAGGTCTCCGTCATTGGTTTTGATGATGTTTCCATCGCGCCGTATACCGTGCCGTCGCTCTCCAGCGTCCGTATTCCGGTCACCGAGATGATCAAAGAGACTATCAGCCGCCTGATTTTTATGCTCGACGGCGGCGAATTTACCAGCCAGCAGGCCTTCCCCGGCGAGCTTATCCTGCGCGATTCTGTCGCCGCCAAAGCCCATGTCTGACGTCGACAGATGTCATCGTCACTCGTGACGATGACATCTGGGGTCACTGATTAAGTTCAGTTAAATCAGTATATTAAAATGTGGCACGTTTTATGTATGTTTCGCCGCATAACTTAATGCTGGAGAAGCAGATGAACCGTTTTATTATGGCCGATGCCAGTAAATGTATTGGCTGTCGTACCTGCGAAGTGGCTTGCGTTGTGTCTCATCAGGCGCAGCAGGATTGTGCGTCCCTGACCCCCGAATCTTTCCTGCCGCGCATTCACGTTATCAAAGGCGTGAACATCTCAACGGCAGCTATCTGCCGCCAGTGCGAAGATGCACCCTGCGCCAACGTCTGTCCTAACGGGGCGATCAATCGCGAAAATGGCTTTGTGCAGGTGATGCAGGAGCGCTGTATCGGCTGCAAAACCTGCGTGGTGGCCTGTCCGTATGGCGCGATGGAAGTGGTGGTACGCCCGGTTGTGCGCAATAGCGGCGCGGGTCTCAGCGTGCGGGCCGACAAAGCGGAAGCTAACAAATGCGACCTGTGCAACCACCGTGAAAGCGGCCCGGCGTGCATTGAAGCCTGTCCGACGCACGCCCTGGTCTGCATCGATCGTAATAAACTCGAACAGATGAGCGCCGAGAAGCGCCGTCGCGCGGCGTTCGACACCTCTTCATCAATGCTGTTTTAAGCCACGATGACTGGCAACGGCGTGCAGCTACGGGTGCGCGGCAAGGTACAGGGGGTGGGTTTCCGCCCCTTTGTCTGGCAGTTGGCGAATCAGCTGGGTCTTCGCGGTGATGTCTGTAACGACGGCGAAGGCGTGCTGGTGCGTCTGGCGGGCGATGCGACGGCATTTCAACAACAGCTGTTGCTGAATTGCCCACCGCTGGCGCGTATCGACAGCGTAGAAATGCAGGCATTTGCCTGGCCGCAAAATCCTGCGAGTTTCACCATCCGTCATAGCGCGGGCGGTGCAATGGCGACCCAAATCGTGCCGGATGCCGCGACCTGTCAAGCCTGTCTGGCGGAGATGCGCGATCCGCGTGAGCGCCGCTATCGCTATCCTTTTATCAACTGCACCCACTGCGGCCCGCGTTTTACCATCATTCGCGCGATGCCCTACGACCGGCCCGCTACGGCGATGGCCAACTTCCCGCTTTGCTCTCCGTGTGAGAGCGAATACCGCAATCCGGCGGATCGCCGTTTTCACGCCCAGCCGGTGGCTTGCCCTGACTGTGGGCCGCAGCTGGAATGGCGTGCGGGTGACGATCTACAAACGCGTGATTCAGCGTTAACGGCTGCGGTTGCGATGCTGAAAAGCGGCGGGATTGTGGCGATAAAAGGCCTCGGCGGTTTTCATCTGGCCTGCGATGCCAGTAATGATGTAGCGGTGGCGCGGCTGCGTGAACGTAAACATCGTCCGGGTAAACCGCTGGCGGTGATGCTGCCTCACGCCGGTGATTTGCCTGTCGATGTTCGGGAGCGCTTACTTTCCTCCGCTGCGCCGATTGTGCTCACCGCGAAAAGCGATTTACCCCCGTTGCCCGATGGGATTGCGCCAGGCCTGGATTGCATCGGCGTAATGCTGGCGTCCAATCCGCTGCAACATTTGCTGATGGACGACTGCGCTCGCCCGCTGGTGATGACCTCCGGAAATCTGAGCGGTAAACCGCCGGTGATCAGCAACGAACAGGCGCTGGATGAGCTGCGCGAGATAGCCGACGGATTTCTGTTGCACAACCGCGATATTTTGCAGCGTATGGATGATTCGGTGATCGACTCGCACGGCGCGATGCTGCGCCGCGCGCGGGGTTTTGTCCCTGACGCCATCCCACTGCCTGAAGGATTTCATGATATTCCGCCGATGCTGTGCCTCGGCGCGGAGATGAAAAACACCTTCTGCCTGGTGCGCGGCGGGCAGGCGGTGCTGAGTCAGCATTTTGGCGATCTCAGTGACGACGGGGTCGAGCATCAGTGGCGCGAGGCGCTGGCCGTCATTCAGCAAATGTATGATTTTCTACCGGAACGCGTGGTGTGTGATGCCCATCCGGGCTACCGTTCTGCTCAATGGGCCGATGCGCTGGCGTTGCCGAAAGAAACGGTGCTCCATCACCATGCTCACGCCGCGGCATGTCTGGCGGAAAACGGTTGGCCGCTGGACGGCGGTGATGTGGTTGCCCTCACACTCGACGGAATCGGAATGGGTGAAAACGGTGCGCTGTGGGGCGGTGAATGTCTGCGGGTGAACTATCGTGAGTGCGAACACCTCGGCGGATTGCCCGCAGTGGTGCTGCCGGGCGGCGATCTGGCGGCTATCGAACCGTGGCGTAATCTGCTCGCCCAGTCTCTGGCGTTTATTCCGGACTGGCAGTCCCGACCGGAAACGCGCGCCGTGCAGGCGCAAAATTGGCGACTGCTGGCGACGGCAATGGAACGAGGGATTAACGCCCCGCAGGCTTCCTCCTGCGGGCGATTGTTTGACGCCGTGGCCTGTGCACTCGGCATTGCGCCCGACAGACAACGCTACGAAGGTGAAGCCGCCTGCCAGCTTGAGGCGCTCGCCGCGACATGCGCTGGCGTGAATCATCCGGTCACGCTGGCGGTGGACGATATGTCCACATTCTGGCGTCAGTGGCTCGACTGGCAGGCGATGCCCGGCGAACGCGCGTGGGCTTTCCATGACGCGCTGGCAAAAGGGTTGGCTAATCTGCTGATGTATCACGCCCGGCGCTTAGGCATTTCGACACTCTGCTTGAGCGGTGGCGTGTTGCACAACCGGCTGCTCAGATCGCGGCTGCAACGTTATCTTTCTGGTTTTACGCTCCTTTTCCCGGAAAAATTGCCTGCGGGCGATGGGGCAATCTCATTTGGGCAGGCAGTGGTCGCTGCGGCCCGACATTCTGCACACAGGAACTGATATGCAACGATGGGTGCGTAACGAACCTTTACTCATGATTCTGCTGGCGGCCAATGTGCTGGCGTGGGCTTGGGCCTGGCACACTTTTAGCGGCAGTACCACGCTGATGGCGGCCAGTCTGCTGGCGTGGTGTTACGGGCTGCGCCACGCGGTCGATGCGGATCATATTGCGGCGATTGATACGGTCACGCGCAAAATGATGCAGCAGGGCAAACGGCCATCCGGCGTGGGCGCATGGTTTTCGCTGGGCCACTCAACCATTGTGGTGCTGGCCTCGGTGGCGATTGCTGCCACCGCGAGTGCATTTCAAAAGAACATGGGCTGGTTTCACGAGACCGGTGGTCTGATTGGTACGGCGGTTTCCGCGACCTTTTTACTGGCGATGGCGCTGGTCAATATGGTTATCCTGAGCGGCGTGTGGCGCAGTTTTCAGGCCTTGAAAAAAGGTCAGTCGATAAACGCTGAACCTGCCGTGCAGGGCGGCGTGATGAGCTGGTTATTTGGTGCGACGTTCCGTCTGGTCAGCAAAAGCTGGCAGATGTATCTGGTGGGATTTTTGTTTGGCCTCGGGTTTGATACTGCCACCGAAATTGGCGTGCTGGGCATTTCTGCCGCCAGCGCATCAAACGGTATGTCGGTGTGGGCGATTATGATCTTCCCGGCACTGTTTGCGAGCGGAATGGCGCTGGTGGATACGCTTGATAATTTACTGATGATTGGCGCATACGGCTGGGCATTTAATAAACCACAGCGCAAGCTTTATTACAACATGACGATTACCGGTACGTCGGTAGTGGTTGCATTATTTATTGGCGGGCTGGAAGCAATGGGCCTGGTGATGGATAAGTTTGAATTACGCGGCGGGATATGGAACGCAGTGGCTGCCATTAATGACAATCTCGGCGATGCCGGATTTGTGGTGGTGGGCCTGTTTATCGCCTGCTGGCTGGTCTCAATGCTCAACTACCGCTGGCGCGGTTACGACGCGCTGGCGGTGTCGGATGGCACAAATCAGTATTTAAAAAAATAATCTAAACATAAATTGCTTTTTATTATGCGTTACAATTAAATTACGTCCGATAATCTCTTTATCAATAATAAAAATTATATATGGTTCAGGGTGAATAAATAGCGCGCGTAAATATTTAATTCACCTTGTCCTTTATATTCAAATAAATAATAGACAAGGGACTGACAGTCGTGATTTATCTTATTTGTATTTATCTCGTGCACAGAATGCGTAAAAAAAAGCCCCGGGACACCGGGGCTGTGGATCATAAAATCCAAAGGTTAAGTCAGCGTGGCAGAGGTTTGAGGGTTAAACGGGCAGCGACTTCAGCAGGGCGAAAGCCTCCTTCATCCGATCTTCGCTAACCACAAAAGCGCGAAGTTGACCGTCAGTGTCGGCACCTTTCGCAACCATGCCCTGTGGTTCAATCATCATTTGCCAGTTTAAATCCTGTCGCTGTGTCTCTCCCGCGAGATGCAGCGGCAGTTCTGGCGTTTTGACTTTCACCAGCATCGCAGGCAGTTTTAGCGGTGCGCTTGCACCTAACAGATTTTTCGCCAGATACATCGCGCTTATCTGAATCGGTTGCAGGAACGGCAGGACCTGGCCGTTGATTTCTGCACAGTCGCCGAGAGCGTAAACGTCGGGCTGAGTGGTTTGCAGATTGCTATCCACCTTCACGCCGCGGTTGATCTCCGCTCCGGCACGATGCGCCAGCGCAGTTTCCGGGCGCAGGCCCGTCGCTGCGATCACCACATCGACCTCAACGCTGCGGTTGCTACCCAGCGTGGCGCGAATGCCATTATCGATTTTCATCAGGCTCTGGAGCTGAGATTTCAGCAGCAAATGCACGCCCATTTCCGTTAACCGATGCTGTAAGCGACTGCTCACTTCTGCGGGCATCAGGGCTGAGAGAATGCTGGCGGCGTGATCGACCAGTGTGACCGCTTTCCCGGCGCGACAAAAATCCATCGCCAGTTCGGTGCCAATCAGACCGCCGCCGACAATCATTACCCGCTGCGCGTCGCGAAGCGTGGTTTCGCTGGCCTGATACTCCTGCTGGCTGTTCAACGTTAGCATCAGCTCGCGGCCTTGAACGGGAGGCACAAAGGCTGACGCCCCCGTCGCCAGCACCAGTTTGTCGTACTGCCACTGCTGGTCTTTGCCCTTCACTACATGGGCGCTGGCGTCGATATCCGTGACCCAGGTATGCGGAAAAAGTCGCAGGTTAAACTGTTCAGCGAACTCCCCCGCCGTCTGGCGGGTAAGGTCGTCTGCACGCTGATTCTGGCTGATGACATGGCTTAAATCAGGCTTGTTGTACTCGTCCATGCTGTCTGCGGCGATCACTGTCAGCGGGACGTTCGCGTCTTGCTTACGAATATTTTTCACCAGCTGGCGGGCGGCAAAGCCCGAGCCGATGATCACAATTCCGTGGTTCATTTTGCCTCCGCGGCCAGTTCATCGAAGACGTCTTTACCGAGGGAACATTCCGGGCACAGGAAGTTGTCCGGTACGTCGCGCCACGGGGTGCCCGGTGCGACATCCTGCAAAGGCTCGCCGAGAGAAGGATCGTAAATCCACTGGCAGACACTGCACTGCATGCAAGGGCCGAGATCGGCTGCTGCTGCCGCAGCGCAGGCGCAATCGTCTTTCTGTTCCGGTGCTTTTGGTGCCGCTTCCGGCAGTGGAGCGAGCGCCCACTGGCGTGCGATATCGCGGCCGTGCTGACGGCAAATCTCCAGGGCGTCGATGTCCGGACGCCATTTCGCTTTCAGGCTCATCGACATCTCAAAACCGGCATCCTGTAGACGGGTGGAGAGACGATCCACCGCGCCGCCGCTCCAGCCGTGGGAGCCAAAGGCGCTGGCGCGTTTGTTGCGAAAACGCAGGCCGGTCATCTCTTCGACCAGACCGGCGATTTTCGGCATCATCACATTATTCATGGTGGAGGTGCCGACCAGCACGCCTTTCGAGCGGAAAACGTTGGTCAGGATTTCATTCTTATCGCTGCGCGCCACGTTGAAGATTTTCACCGCCACGTTCGGGTCGACTTCGTTGATGCCCTGGGCAATGGCGTCCGCCATCATGCGGGTGTTGTTGGACATAGTGTCGTAGAACAGCGTAATGCGATCTTCCTGATAATCTGCCGCCCATTTCAGATACAGCTCCACGATTTGGGTTGGGTTTTCACGCCAGACCACGCCGTGCGAGGTGGCAATCATATCGACCGGCAGATTGAAGCCGAGGATTTCGGTGATTTTTGGTGTCACCAGGCGGCTGAACGGGGTCAGGATGTTGGCGTAGTAGCGCTGGCACTGTTCGAACAGCTCGGTCTGATCCACTTCATCGTTAAACAGACGTTCGTCGCAGTAGTGCTGGCCGAAGGCGTCGTTACTGAACAGCACCGCGTCGCCGGTCATGTAGGTCATCATGCTGTCGGGCCAGTGCAGCATCGGGGTTTCAACAAAGATCAACTGTTTGCCGTTGCCAATGTCCAGCGCATCACCGGTTTTGACGGTGTGGAAATTCCACTCCGGATGATGGTGGTGGCCGTTAATCGAATCGATGGCGTTGGTGGTGCAGTAGATTGGCGTGTTGGGAATATAAGACATCAGCTCGGTCAGCGCGCCCGCGTGGTCCTCTTCCGCGTGGTTAATCACGATGTAATCAATGTCATTCAGATCGATTTCGCTGCGCAGGTTCTGCACGAACTCGCGGCTGAATTTGTGATCGACGGTATCGATCAGCACGTTTTTGCCTTCACGGATCAGATAGCTGTTATAGCTGCTGCCGCGCAGCGTTTTGTATTCGGTCCCGTGAAAATCACGCACTTCCCAGTCACGTTGGCCAACCCAATGAATGTTATTTTTAACCAGAATAGACATAGCAACCTCAAATTAAGACGGTGTTTTTCAATAAGATGGTTTGGCTATATCAAGTTGCGTGCCAGTTTTTTAACTTGTTAATTTAAAATGGTTTTATAAAAACTCACTCGCAATGGGTAGTCGAAATGACTATGCAGTTTATCGTCAATATGACAGTATGCATTGTCAAAATGACCGTGAGGCGAAAATGAGCTTTTCCGTAGAGGTGCTGGCGAAGATCGCCATTGAATTACAGGCGGGTGTTGGTCATCAGGACCGCTTCCAGCGGCTGATTTCCACGCTGCGTCACGTACTGGATTGCGACGCTTCGGCGCTGCTGCGCTACGAAGGTCGGCAGTTCATTCCACTGGCGATAGACGGGCTGGCACAGGACGTGCTGGGGCGGCGATTTACGCTTGAGGGCCATCCACGCCTGGAGACTATCGCCCGCGCGGGTGACGTGGTGCGCTTTCCTGCTGATAGCGACTTGCCCGACCCCTACGATGGCTTAATTCCCGGCCAGGAGAGTCTGAAGGTTCACGCCTGCATCGGCCTGCCGCTGTTTGCCGGGCAAAATCTGATTGGTGCGCTGACCCTCGACGGACTCCTGCCAGACCAGTTCGATACTTTTAGCGATGAAGAATTGCGCCTGATTGCCGCCCTGGCCGCCGGGGCGCTGAACAATGCGCTGCTGATTGAACAGCTGGAGAGCCAGAATATTTTGCCGGGCAGCCCGACGGTGTTTGAGCAGGTGGCGCATACGGAAATGATCGGCCTGTCGCCGGGTATGACGCAGCTTAAAAAGGAGATCGACATCGTTGCGGCGTCCGATCTGAACGTCTTAATCAGCGGGGAAACCGGCACCGGGAAAGAGCTGGTGGCGAAGGCGATCCACGAAGGTTCGCCACGCGCGATCAATCCGCTGGTCTATCTGAACTGTGCCGCGCTGCCGGAAAGTGTGGCGGAAAGCGAGCTGTTCGGTCATGTGAAAGGGGCGTTTACGGGGGCCATCAGCAACCGCAGCGGCAAGTTTGAAATGGCCGACAACGGCACGCTTTTCCTCGATGAAATCGGTGAATTGTCGCAGGCGTTGCAGGCTAAGCTGCTGCGCGTGTTGCAGTACGGCGATATTCAGCGCGTCGGTGATGACCGCAGCCTGCGGGTGGATGTCCGTGTGCTGGCGGCGACGAACCGTGACCTGCGCGAAGAGGTGCTGGCCGGGAATTTTCGCGCCGATTTGTTCCATCGCTTAAGCGTGTTTCCGCTTTCCGTGCCGCCGCTGCGTGAGCGCGGTGAAGATGTGGTCTTGCTGGCTGGCTATTTCTGCGAGCAGTGTCGGTTAAAAATGGGACTTTCCCGCGTGGTGCTCAGCCCCGGCGCGCGTAACCATCTGTTGAGCTACGGCTGGCCGGGGAATGTGCGCGAGCTGGAACATGCCATTCATCGTGCGGTGGTCCTTGCGCGAGCCACACGGACTGGCGATGAAGTGGTGATCCACGCCCGGCATTTTTCCCTGCATGATGATGCTGTTCCCGTTGCGCTGGCGGAAGCGCCCGTCATCCTTAATGAAAATTTGCGAGAGGCGACAGAAGAGTTTCAGCGTCAGATGATTACCCGCACGCTGGAGCAGAATAACCGCAGCTGGGCGGCCTGCGCGCGGGCGCTGGAGACAGACGTCGCCAACCTGCATCGGCTGGCGAAACGTCTGGGGCTGAAGGGTTAGATAATTCCGGCCTGGTAGAAATCCTGAAGGTTGATCGCACCGCACAGCTTGCCGCTGTCGTCGACCACCGGCGCGGCGGTGATTTTACGTTTCATCAGGATTTCTTTGGCTTCGATGGCGCGGCTTTCGGCGTTGAGCGTCAGGCCACCGCTGGTCATGGCATCGCTGACCACTGCTTCCAGTTTACCGCCGCCGACCAGCCAGCGTCGCAGGTCGCCATCGGTAAAGACCCCTTTGACCAGCCCGTTTTCATCGCACACGGCAACTAATCCCAGCCCGGTGCGGCTCAGTTCAAGCATCGCGTCCATCACGCTGGTGGTGAGTTTCACCTGCGGGATGGCGTCGTCGGTGCGCATCAGATGATGCACTTTATTCAGCAAACGTGCGCCCAATGCGCCTGCCGGATGTGAGCGGGCAAAATCTTCTTCGTTAAAGCCGCGCGCCTGCATCACCGCCATCGCCAGCGCATCGCCCATCATCAGGGTGTTGACGGTGCTGGACGTGGGGGCGAGATGCATCGGGCACGCTTCGCGTTCCACGGAAATATCGAGCGTGGCTTTGGCGGCCAGCGCCAGCGGCGAGCGTGATTTTCCGGTCATCGCCAGCAGGGCGACCGATTTTTCCTGCAGGCGGGGAATGATTAAATCGAGCTCTTTCGCCGAGCCGGAATAGGAGATAAACAGCATCACGTCGCGGCTTTCAATCATCCCCAAATCGCCATGCAGCGCTTCAGCTGGATGGACAAAGAACGCAGGCGTGCCGGTGCTGGCGAGCGTGGCAGCAATTTTTTTGCCGATATGGCCGGATTTCCCGATGCCCGCGACAATCACTTTGCCTTCGCACTGGATGATGGTATTGGCCGCGCGAACAAAATCGTCGCCCAGCCTTTCCGGCAGTCGGCTGGCTTCCTGAAGCTCCAGCATTAACGTCTGACGGCCTGTGTTTAGCAGAAAATCACTCATCTTTTTCTCCGGTTAGCGTTCCTTTCTCTTCCTGTCTGAACGGGCCAGACAGAAAGGGTTGCGCCCATGATAGTGCATTCGAAAGGTCAGATTCATAAGCAATGACAAAAGTTTTGCTGATGGTCGCAGAACCGCTTCCTTGAGGCATTGGGGATGCTTTACCATACTTGCCACTTATCGAATTCGTTTAAATGGATGTCTCATGGTCAAGCGTCGTTACGCAGCGCTCTTACCCGCGCTGATTATGCTTGCTGCCTGTAGCAGCAAACCGAAAACAGAGGAAGTTCAACAGACGGCTGGCACCCCTTCGGGTGGTTTTCTTCTTGAGCCGCAGCACAACATGATGCAGATGGGCGGTGATTTCGCCAATAACGCGGTCGCCGAGCAGTTCATCGATAAGATGGTGAACAAACATGGTTTTAACAAACAGCAGCTGCACGAGATTCTGTCTCAGGCGAAACGTCTGGACTACGTGCTGCGTCTGATGGATCGCCAGGCGCCGACTGCGCAGGTGCCGACTGGGCCAAACGGGGCGTGGCTGCGCTATCGCAAACAGTTCATCACCCCGGATAATGTGCAAAACGGCGTGGCGTTCTGGAATCAGTATGAAGATGCGCTGACGCGCGCATGGCAGGTTTATGGTGTGCCGCCTGAAATTATCGTCGGGATTATCGGTGTCGAAACCCGCTGGGGCCGCGTGATGGGCAAAACCCGTATTCTGGATGCGCTGGCGACGCTCTCCTTTAACTATCCGCGTCGTGCGGAATATTTCCAGTCTGAGCTGGAAACCTTCCTGCTGATGGCGCGTAACGAACAAGATGATCCGCTGGATCTGAAAGGCTCCTTTGCGGGCGCGATGGGCTACGGCCAGTTTATGCCGTCCTCCTATAAAGAGTACGCTGTCGACTTTAACGGCGACGGGCACATTAACCTGTGGGACCCGGTGGATGCCATCGGTAGCGTGGCGAACTACTTTAAAGCGCACGGCTGGGTGAAGGGCGATCCGGTGGCGGTGCAGGCGAACGGCCAGGCACCAGGGCTGGAGAATGGCTTCAAAACCAACTACAGCGTGTCGCAGCTGGCGGCGGCAGGTTTAACGCCGATGCAGCCGTTGGGCAATCATCAGACCGCCAGCCTGCTGCGTCTGGATATCGGCACCGGCTATCAGTACTGGTACGGTCTGCCGAACTTCTACACCATCACTCGTTATAACCACAGCACGCATTACGCGATGGCGGTGTGGCAGCTTGGTCAGGCGGTCTCGCTGGCGCGCGTTCCGGGGACTTCACCGTTTAGTCAGTAGTTTACGTTGAGTTTGCCGGGCGGCGCTGCGCTTGCCCGGCCTACAAAAATCCGCGAACGTAGGCCGGGTAAGGCGTAGCCGCCACCCGGCAATTTCCTCCGACAGAAACATTTCGCCACACTCCCATTTTTTGATTCGCGTTTACATCCGCATCGCATTTGATTATTGTTATGTTATAACATTTATCAGTGGTGCAACGATGTCTCTCTTTTCTCTTTCCGCACTCAACCGCCTGTGGCTGGCGGCCATTCTGATTGTGCTCATTGGCCAGGCGGTGCGCTGGGCGGTGGTTCTTCCATGATTGAACTGCAAAACCTGGTGGCGGGCTATGACCGCCAGCCGGTGACTCAGGCGCTAAATGGCATCATTGAACGCGGCAGCATGACGGCGATTATTGGGGCCAACGGCTGCGGAAAATCGACGCTGCTCAAAACCCTGGCGGGGTTTATTCCACCGGTCAGCGGGAAATTTCTCTGGCGTGAAAAACGCCCGACGATCGGCTGGCTGGCGCAGCGTCACTCCCTTGAAGCGCAATTTCCGTTGACCGTGCATGACGTAGTGAGCATGGGCTGCTGGCCGAAAATTTCCCTGCTGGCGGCGTATCGTCGCGAAACCCGGCTGAGGATCGCTGAAGCGCTTGAACGCGTCGGTCTGGAATCCCTGGCGAACTCCACCATTGACGAGCTTTCTGGCGGCCAGTTTCAGCGCATGCTGTTCGCACGCGTGCTGGTGCAGAATGCGCCGCTGGTGATGCTGGACGAGCCTTTTACCGGCGTCGATGAAACCACCTGTAATGTCCTGATGGAATTAATGCTGGATATGTATTTGAACGGGCAGACGGTGCTGGCGGTGTTGCACGATAGCGAACGCGTGTCGCGCCACTTCCCGCAGACATTACGTCTCGATACGGCGATGCCTCATTGGGGCACGGAGCGGGTGAGAGTCGCATGATCTGGCATATTTTCTTCCAGCCGTTCATCGAATACGGCTTTATGCGCCGCGCGCTGGTGGTATGCCTGGCGCTCTCCGTCAGCACCACAGTGCTCGGCGTTTTCTTACTGCTCAGACGCATGAGCCTGATGGGCGATGCGCTTTCCCACGCCATTTTACCCGGTGTAGCGGTGGGATATCTGGTCAGCGGAATGTCGTTGCTGGCGATGAGTATTGGCGGATTTATCGCCGGGATCGTCGTGGCGCTGGTGGCGGGATTAGTCAGTCGACGTACCCCTCTGAAAGAGGATGCCAGTTTCGCCGGGCTGTATCTGGGCTCGCTGGCGTTGGGGGTTACGCTGGTTTCCCTGCGCGGGTCGAATGTCGATCTGTTGCATCTGCTTTTTGGCTCTATTCTGGCGGTCGATAACGACGCGGCGCTATTCGTAGCGGGCGTGTGCGGCCTGACCTTAATGATGCTGGCGCTGTTTTACCGAGGGCTGGTCACGGAGGCCTTTGATACCGCGTGGTTGCAGGTCAATGCGCGCAGGCTACCCGCAGTGCTGCACGGCTTGTTCTTGTCATTGTTGGTGCTGAACCTGGTCGCCGGGTTCCAGGTGCTCGGCACGCTGATGGCGGTAGGGCTGATGATGCTGCCCGCGGTGGCTGCCCGCTGCTGGATGCGCACCTTACCGGGATTACTGTTAATGGCAGGCATCAGCGGCGTGTTTTGTGCCTGGCTCGGATTGAGCCTCTCCTGGGCGGCAAGCCTGCCCGCCGGGCCTTCGATCGTGCTGACCGCCAGCGTGTGGTTCTTTATTTCGGTTTTATGTGGCTCGCGCAGCAGGCTGCGTGCGCTTTTTTAACGCAAGGGGAAATGATGAAAAAGACAGGAATAATGATGGCGTTCGCGCTGGGGCTGATGTCACAGGGTGCGCTGGCGAAAACGCTGAACGTGGTAACCAGTTTTTCTATTCTGGGCGATATCACGCAAGAGGTTGGCGGCGACCATGTGAAGGTCACCACGCTGGTGGGGCCAGACGGCGATCCGCATACCTTTGAGCCGTCGCCAAAAGACAGCGCCGCATTAAGCAAAGCGGATGTGGTGGTGGTCAACGGACTCGGGCTGGAAGGGTGGCTGGATCGTCTGGTGAAAGCCTCGGGCTTTAAAGGCACGCTGGTGGTGGCATCAGCCGGAGTCAAAACCCATACCCTGGAGGAAGACGGGAAAACTGTCACCGATCCGCACGCCTGGAACAGCGCCGGCAATGGTGCCCTGTATGCGCAAAATATTCTGGCGGGGCTGGTCAAGGCTGACCCGCAAGAGAAAGCAGCGCTGGAGGCCACGGGCAAACCTTATATTACACAGCTGACACAGCTCGACGGCTGGGCGAAATCGCGCTTCAGTTCTATCCCGCAGGAGAAACGCAAAGTGCTCACCAGCCATGACGCCTTCGGCTATTTCAGCCGTGCCTACGACGTGACTTTTATGGCGCCGCAAGGGCTGTCATCCGAGAGCGAGGCCAGCGCCGCGCAGGTGGCGGAGATCATCAACCAGATTAAGGCCGACGGCGTCAAAAGCTGGTTTATGGAAAACCAGCTCGATCCGCGACTGGTGAAGCAAATTGCCAGTGCGACGGGCGCGCAGCCGGGTGGTGAACTCTATCCCGAAGCGCTCTCCGCTAAAGGCGGTGTGGCGGACACCTACGTGAAAGCCTTTCGCCACAACGTAAATACCCTCGCCGACAGCATGAAATAGCCCTCTTTTAAAGCCGATGCGACTGTGTCGGCTTTTTTCTGAAGCCTCCTCGTAAAACCGGAACCTCATCCCCATATCCCATGAGAAAGTGCTATCTTGTCCTGCATGTTTTTCAGGAGCCTAAAGCGATGATGACTGACCATGAATTGATGCAGCTGAGCGAAGTTGTCGGGCTGGCGTTAAAGCAGCGCGGCGCGACCTTAACGACGGCCGAATCCTGCACCGGCGGCTGGGTGGCAAAAGTGATAACGGACATTGCGGGGAGCTCCGCCTGGTTCGAGCGCAGTTTTGTGACGTACAGTAACGAAGCCAAAGCGCAGATGATTGGCGTGCGTGAATCGACGCTCGAACAGCACGGCGCGGTCAGTGAGCCGGTGGTGGTGGAGATGGCGATAGGCGCGCTCAAAGCCGCGCGCGCAGATTACGCGATCGCCATCAGCGGAATCGCCGGGCCGGATGGCGGCAGCGATGTTAAACCGGTCGGTACCGTCTGGTTTGGTTTTGCGACCTCACAGGGGCAGGGCGTCACCTTCCGCGAATGCTTCAGCGGTGACCGCGAAAGCGTGCGCCGACAGGCGACGGAATATGCGTTAAAAACGCTCTGGCAACAATTTCTACAAAACACTTGATACTGTATGACCATACAGTATAATCGCATCAACAGAACAGAATTCACTATCCGGCGCAGTTCCCCGGCATGACAGGAGTAATAATGGCTATCGACGAAAACAAACAGAAAGCGTTGGCGGCAGCACTCGGCCAGATTGAAAAGCAATTTGGTAAAGGCTCCATCATGCGCCTGGGTGAAGACCGTTCCATGGATGTGGAAACCATCTCCACCGGTTCGCTTTCTTTGGATATCGCGTTGGGTGCAGGCGGTCTGCCAATGGGCCGTATCGTAGAAATCTACGGGCCGGAATCCTCTGGTAAAACGACTCTGACGCTGCAGGTGATTGCTGCCGCACAGCGTGAAGGTAAAACCTGTGCGTTCATCGACGCTGAACACGCGCTGGACCCTGTCTATGCCCGTAAACTGGGTGTCGATATCGACAACCTGCTGTGTTCTCAGCCAGATACCGGTGAGCAGGCGCTGGAAATCTGTGACGCGCTGGCGCGTTCAGGTGCGGTAGACGTTCTCGTGGTCGACTCCGTTGCGGCGCTGACGCCAAAAGCGGAAATCGAAGGCGAAATCGGTGACTCTCACATGGGCCTCGCGGCACGTATGATGAGCCAGGCGATGCGTAAGCTGGCTGGTAACCTGAAACAATCTAATACTCTTCTGATTTTCATCAACCAGATCCGTATGAAGATTGGTGTGATGTTCGGTAACCCGGAAACCACTACTGGCGGTAACGCACTGAAGTTCTACGCTTCTGTTCGTCTGGATATCCGTCGCATCGGCGCAGTGAAAGACGGCGATAATGTCATCGGTAGCGAAACCCGCGTGAAGGTTGTGAAGAACAAAATTGCCGCACCGTTCAAACAGGCTGAATTCCAGATCCTCTACGGTGAAGGCATCAACTTCTTCGGCGAGCTGGTTGACCTCGGCGTGAAAGAGAAGTTGATTGAAAAAGCAGGCGCCTGGTACAGCTACAACGGCGACAAAATTGGTCAGGGTAAAGCGAACGCTATTTCCTGGCTGAAAGAAAACCCAGCTGCAGCGAAAGAAATTGAGAAGAAAGTGCGTGAGCTGCTTCTCAGCAATCAGGATTCAAAACCTGACTTCGTTGTAGATGCTGCTGATGTTGAAGAAACCAAAGAAGATTTCTAATTCCGTCTTCTAAAATCAAGGGCTGCGATTGCGGCCCTTTTTGCATTTGTAAAACAGCAGGTTTGTTATGAGCGAAAATACCCCGCGTCGCCCTGCCTACGCGCGTTTACTGGATCGCGCGGTGCGGATTCTAGCGGTGCGCGACCACAGCGAACAGGAGCTACGGCGTAAACTCGCCGCGCCCGTGATGGGTAAAAACGGGCCAGAAGCGATTGACGCAACGGCGGAAGATTACGACCGCGTCGTGGCCTGGTGCTACGAATATCACTATCTCGACGATAGCCGTTTTGTGACCCGCTTTATCGCCAGCCGTAGCCGCAAAGGTTATGGCCCGGCGCGCATTCGCCAGGAGCTAAACCAAAAAGGCATCGCCCGTGAGGCTACCGAACAGGCGATGCGGGAATGTGAAATTGACTGGTGCGAACTGGCACGTGACCAGGCAATTCGGAAATACGGCGAACCTTTGCCGCGTGAATTTTCGGAAAAAGTCAAAATCCAGCGATTTTTGTTGTACCGCGGCTTCCTGATGGAAGATATTCAGGACATATGGCGTAATTTTGCTGATTGACCGCATGCGGGATTTTACTTCCCTTGCAAGAAAACTTATCTTATTCCCACTTTTTCAAGTCGCGAGTCCGTCCAGGTATTAACCGGTACTGGCTGGCGACGACATTTCGTTAGCTTGATTTCAGGATAATTATGAGCAAGAGCACCGCTGAGATCCGTCAGGCGTTTCTCGACTTTTTCCATAGTAAGGGACACCAGGTTGTTGCCAGCAGCTCCCTGGTACCAAACAATGACCCGACTCTTCTGTTTACCAACGCCGGGATGAACCAGTTCAAGGATGTATTCCTTGGTCTCGACAAGCGTAATTATTCCCGCGCTACAACGTCACAGCGTTGCGTGCGTGCGGGCGGTAAACACAACGATCTGGAAAACGTCGGCTACACCGCACGTCACCATACTTTCTTCGAGATGCTGGGCAACTTCAGCTTCGGCGACTACTTCAAACACGATGCTATCCAGTTCGCGTGGGAATTGCTGACCGGTGAAAACTGGTTCAACCTGCCGAAAGAGCGTCTGTGGGTTACCGTGTACGAAACCGATGATGAAGCTTACGAAATCTGGGAAAAAGAAGTCGGTATCCCACGTGAGCGCATTATCCGCATCGGCGACAACAAAGGCGCGCCTTATGCGTCTGACAACTTCTGGCAGATGGGCGACACAGGTCCTTGCGGTCCTTGTACCGAGATCTTCTACGATCACGGCGACCACATTTGGGGCGGACCTCCGGGCACGGCAGAAGAAGATGGCGATCGCTACATTGAGATCTGGAACATCGTCTTCATGCAGTTCAACCGTCAGATTGACGGCACTATGGAGCCGCTGCCTAAGCCGTCCGTAGATACCGGTATGGGTCTGGAGCGTATCGCGGCTGTTCTGCAGCACGTCAACTCCAACTACGACATCGATCTGTTCAGCACCCTGATTAAATCCGTGGCTGAAGTGACCGGTGCAACCGATCTGAGCAACAAATCTCTGCGCGTTATCGCGGACCATATTCGCTCTTGTGCGTTCCTGATTGCTGACGGCGTGACCCCTTCGAATGAAAACCGTGGCTACGTGCTGCGCCGTATCATTCGTCGTGCTGTCCGTCACGGCAACATGCTGGGCGCGAAAGATACCTTCTTCTATAAGCTGGTGGGGCCACTGGTTGGCGTCATGGGTGCAGCGGGCGATGAACTGAAACGCCAGCAGGCGCTGGTCGAGCAGGTTCTGAAAACAGAAGAAGAGCAGTTTGCGCGTACTCTTGAGCGCGGTCTGGCTCTGCTCGATGAAGAGTTGTCCAAACTGACCGGCGATACGCTGGACGGCGACACCGCTTTCCGCCTGTATGACACTTACGGTTTCCCGGTTGACCTGACCGCAGACGTTTGCCGCGAGCGCAATATCAAAGTCGACGAAGCGGGCTTTGAAGCTGCAATGGAAGAACAGCGCCGTCGTGCGCGTGAGTCCAGCGGTTTTGGCGCAGATTACAACGCGATGATCCGCGTGGATAGCGCGTCTGAATTCCAGGGTTACGACCATCTGGAACTGACCGGTAAAGTGACCGCACTGTTTGTTGACGGTAAAGCCGTAGACAGCATCAGCGCTGGTCAGGAAGCGGTTGTCGTTCTGGACAAAACGCCGTTCTACGCGGAATCTGGCGGTCAGGTGGGCGATAAAGGCGAGCTGAAAGGCAGCGATTTTGCTTTCACCGTGACTGACACCCAGAAATACGGCCAGGCTATTGGTCATGTCGGCAAACTGGCTTCAGGTTCCCTGAAAGTCGGCGCGGGCGTGAAAGCCGAAGTGGATGAAGCTCGCCGTGCGCGCATTCGTCTGAACCACTCCGCAACGCACCTGATGCATGCCGCCCTGCGCGATGTGCTGGGGACGCACGTTGCTCAGAAAGGTTCTCTGGTGAATGACAAAGTGCTGCGCTTTGACTTCTCCCATTTCGAAGCAATGAAACCGTCCGAAATCCGTGCGGTTGAAGACATGGTCAACGCCCAAATTCGTCGCAACCTGCCAATCGAGACCCACATCATGGATCTCGAAGCGGCAAAAGCCAAAGGTGCGATGGCACTGTTTGGCGAGAAGTACGACGAACGTGTTCGCGTGTTGAGCATGGGTGATTTCTCTACTGAACTGTGCGGCGGTACTCACGCCTCGCGTACGGGTGATATCGGCCTGTTCCGTATTCTGTCTGAATCAGGTACCGCGGCCGGTGTGCGTCGTATTGAAGCTGTGACCGGCGAAGGTGCGATTGCCAGCCTGCACGCTGCAAGCGATCAGTTGCACGACATTGCTCAGCTGTTGAAGGGCGACAGCCACAACCTGGGCGAGAAAGTGCGCAGCGCGCTGGAACGTACTCGTCAGCTGGAAAAAGAGCTGCAGCAGCTCAAAGAGCAGGCGGCAGTGCAGGAGAGTGCAAACCTCTCCAGCAAAGCGGTTGATATTAAAGGTGTTAAACTGCTGGTCAGCGAACTGGCAGGGGTAGAGCCTAAGATGCTTCGTACCATGGTTGATGATCTCAAGAACCAGCTCGGTTCAACGGTTATCGTTCTGGCAACAGCGTTTGAAGGTAAGGTTTCTCTGATTGCGGGCGTCTCTAAGGATGTGACTGACCGTGTGAAAGCAGGGGAGCTGATTGGTATGGTCGCCCAGCAGGTGGGTGGCAAAGGTGGTGGACGTCCGGACATGGCGCAAGCCGGTGGTACAGACGTGGCAGCACTTCCAGCCGCTTTGGCCAGTGTTGAAAGCTGGGTAAACGCTAAACTGTAATAATTACAAAGCGTAAACAGACGCCATAACCTCACCGTTATGGCGTACTTTTCACTACGCTATCGCTAACGATAAAGTCAGGTTGAGTTTGTGTATATCGGCTAAACTTACGTTTAACAGAATGTGATGCCGTGACTGCTTACACATTACGTGTTTGTCATCGCTTACTTTTTGGCGTTATATGATGGATAATGCCGGGATACAAGAGACCCGACTCTTTTAATCTTTCAAGGAGCAAAGAATGCTGATTCTGACTCGTCGAGTTGGTGAGACCCTCATGATTGGGGATGAGGTCACCGTGACAGTTTTAGGGGTGAAGGGTAACCAGGTACGTATTGGTGTGAACGCCCCTAAAGAAGTCTCTGTCCATCGTGAAGAGATCTACCAGCGTATCCAGGCTGAAAAATCCCAGCAGTCCAGTTACTGATATTATCGCGTCTCGCCGCCCGGCGAGACGCAACCCTCTCGCTATTCTTCCTGCATAAAGTTACCGTTCGATTTCATTCCTTCTGTTTTTTGTCACTCTCTAAACCTTATCTCGCCCAAACTCCGCAATTTTCCCTGAGGATTTCTGTGCGGATGGCTGCAAAATCCGTTTATAAAACACCCTCTTTGCAGCTTTTACATGCGAATTGAGTGTGATTTGTGCAAACGAAAAAAGGTTGTGGAAAATTGTTTGACTTATAAGTCCCAGAAAGTAATATATGCGCCACGCAGCGACGAGAAGCTCTTAACGAGTAACTCGAAGCACTCGAAAGAGGCGTTGTGTGGTGAGGTGGCCGAGAGGCTGAAGGCGCTCCCCTGCTAAGGGAGTATGCGGTCAAAAGCTGCATCCGGGGTTCGAATCCCCGCCTCACCGCCATTTTGCATCCGTAGCTCAGCTGGATAGAGTACTCGGCTACGAACCGAGCGGTCGGAGGTTCGAATCCTCCCGGATGCACCATCATTCTCAGTGTTGCGGCTTGTTGAGTGACATTGAATCAGCAGTAAAAGCAGTACCCCCTGATGCATCCGTAGCTCAGCTGGATAGAGTACTCGGCTACGAACCGAGCGGTCGGAGGTTCGAATCCTCCCGGATGCACCATCTATTACCTCGTATTGCTTTCGAAGTGATATGACGTATCAAGCAGTAAATAGTAAATCCCGATGCATCCGTAGCTCAGCTGGATAGAGTACTCGGCTACGAACCGAGCGGTCGGAGGTTCGAATCCTCCCGGATGCACCATATTCTCAGTGTTGCGGCTTGTTGAGCGACATTGAATCAGCAGTACCCCTTGATGCATCCGTAGCTCAGCTGGATAGAGTACTCGGCTACGAACCGAGCGGTCGGAGGTTCGAATCCTCCCGGATGCACCATTTCTTCTTAGTATTCCCCCATAGTTCAATTACCCATCATCCTCTTTGTATTACAACCAGAATCAGCGACAAAAATCCTCGTTTACGATAAAGTAATATCTTGTTAATCGTTTGGCGAGAGCACGATGTACGCACAGTATGACGGTCTGATCTTCGACATGGATGGCACCATCCTGGATACCGAACCCACACATCGTAAAGCCTGGAATGACGTTCTTGGGCGTTATGGTATGACGTTCGACCTACAGGCGATGGTCGCGCTGAATGGCTCACCCACCTGGCGAATCGCTCAGGCAGTGATTGAACTGAACCACGCTGATCTCGATCCCCATTTGCTTGCCCGTGAAAAAACCGACGCTGTCAAAGCGATGCTGTTAGACACCGTAAACCCTTTACCGCTGATTGAGGTGGTCAAAGAGTGGCACGGTCGTCGTCCGATGTCAGTGGGCACAGGCAGTGAAAGCGCAGTAGCAGAAGCGTTGCTAAATCATTTGGGTCTGCGCCACTATTTCTCTGCGGTTGTCGCCGCCGATCATGTTCAAAACCATAAACCGGCTCCGGACACCTTTCTGCTTTGTGCGGAACTGATGGGCGTCCCGGCGAACAAGTGCGTCGTTTTTGAAGATGCAGATTTCGGCATTCAGGCCGCACATGCAGCCGGAATGGACGCTGTGGATGTTCGCCTGCTGTGAGTGACTTGCTGTCACTTGCGTCTTTATTTGCCAGCAGTTTTTTAAGTGCCACACTTTTACCGGGTAATTCGGAAGTTGTGCTGGTCGCGATGCTGTTGTCTGGTGTCAGTCAGCCCTGGTTGTTGGTAGTAATAGCAACAATGGGTAATAGCCTTGGAGGGCTGACTAACGTTATTCTTGGGCGTTTCTTTCCGCTGCGTAAAACATCACGCTGGCAGGAAAAAGCAGCGGGCTGGCTTAAACGCTATGGCGCTGCGACGCTTTTATTAAGCTGGATGCCTGTTATAGGCGATTTGCTGTGTCTGCTGGCGGGATGGATGCGCATCTCCTGGGGGCCGGTGCTCTTTTTTTTATGCCTTGGCAAGGCGTTGCGCTATGTCCTCGTGGCACTTGCAACCCTACAGGGCATGACGTGGTGGCACTAATTGGTGGAATGAAAAAGCGACCTTCAATCGTCAACCATTACAATTTATGCTGGATAACTCTTATTTTGACAGGCGGGAGGTCAATTTGATCCCGGACGTATCACAGGCGCTGGCCTGGCTGGAAAAACATCCTCAGGCTCTGAAGGGGATTCAGCGTGGGCTTGAGCGCGAAACGCTGCGCGTAAACGAAGATGGCAGCCTGGCAACAACAGGCCATCCTGAAGCGTTAGGCTCTGCGCTGACACATAAATGGATCACAACCGATTTCGCCGAAGCGCTGCTGGAGTTCATTACGCCCGTCGATGGCGATATTGACCACATGCTGACGCTGATGCGCGACGTTCACCGCTTTACCGCCCGCCAGCTGGGCGATGAGCGGATGTGGCCGCTGAGCATGCCTTGCTACATCGAGCAGGGGCAGGACATTGAGCTGGCGCAATACGGCACCTCGAATATTGGCCGCCTGAAAACGCTCTATCGCGAAGGGCTGAAAAACCGCTACGGCGCGCTGATGCAGACTATTTCCGGCGTGCATTACAACTTCTCGCTGCCGATGGCGTTCTGGCAGGCGAAGTGCGGCGAAACGGATAAAGAGTCGATCTCGGCGGGGTATTTCCGTCTGATCCGCAACTACTACCGTTTTGGTTGGGTGATCCCGTACCTGTTTGGTGCTTCGCCTGCGATTTGCTCCTCGTTCCTGCAGGGCAAACCGACCACGCTGCCGTTTGAGAAGACCGACTGCGGCATGTATTACCTGCCGTACGCCACCTCTCTGCGCCTGAGCGATCTCGGTTATACCAATAAGTCGCAAAGCAATCTCGGAATTACGTTTAACGAATTGCACGAATATGTGGCAGGCTTGAAGCGAGCGATCAAAACGCCGTCAGAAGAGTACGAGAAAATCGGCCTCGAAAAAGACGGTAAGCGCCTGCAGATCAACAGTAACGTGTTGCAGATTGAAAACGAGCTGTATGCGCCGATCCGCCCGAAACGCGTGACGCGCAGCGGCGAAGCTCCATCGGATGCGCTGGAGCGCGGCGGCATTGAGTACATTGAAGTGCGTTCGCTGGATATCAACCCGTTCTCGCCAATCGGCGTCGACGAGCAGCAGGTGCGTTTCCTGGACTTGTTTATGGTCTGGTGTGTGCTGGCGGATGCGCCTGAGATGAGTTCTGACGAACTTCTCTGTACGCGCACCAACTGGAATCGTGTGATTCTGGAAGGGCGCAAGCCTGGCCTGACGCTGGGTATTGGTTGCGAAACGGCGCAGTTTCCGCTGGCGAAAGTCGGCAAAGATCTGTTCCGCGATCTCAAACGTGTGGCGCAGACAATGGACAGCGTGTACGGCGGCGAGGACTATCAGAAGGTGTGCGATCAGCTGGTCGAATCGTTTGATAACCCAGAACTGACGTTCTCAGCGCGCATTCTGCGTTCTATGATTGATCAAGGTATCGGTGGAACCGGCCGTTCGCTTGCCGCGCAGTATCGCGACATGCTGTCGCAGGAGCCGCTGGAGGTTTTAAGCGAAGAGGATTTCGTGGCAGAGCGCGAGGCATCGGTGGTGCGTCAGCGTGAAGTGGAAGCTGCGGATACCGAGTCGTTTGATGAGTTTCTGGCGAAGAACGCCTGACAGAAAAGAAAAAGGCCACATCGCTGTGGCCAAAATATACATCTCTGAAATCAGGGATGATGATAACAAATGCGCGTCTTTCATATACTCAGACGCGCAGGGAAACAAAGAGTTCATTTTATTTTAAAAATAATCACTATCGGAGGTGACGTATGCCGTTATTAGATAGCTTCACAGTCGACCACACCCGTATGGAAGCACCTGCTGTCCGTGTTGCGAAGACCATGCATACCCCGCACGGCGACACAATCACCGTATTCGACCTGCGTTTCTGCGTGCCGAACAAAGAAGTGATGCCGGAAAAAGGTATTCACACCCTGGAGCACCTGTTCGCCGGTTTCATGCGCGATCACCTGAACGGTAACGGCGTGGAAATCATCGATATCTCCCCGATGGGCTGCCGTACCGGTTTCTACATGAGCCTGATTGGTCAGCCAGATGAAACGCGCGTGGCGGATGCCTGGAAAGCGGCAATGGCCGACGTGCTGAAAGTGAAAGAGCAGAACCAGATCCCTGAGCTGAACGTCTACCAGTGCGGCACGTATCAGATGCACTCTCTGGAAGAAGCGCAGGAAATCGCGCGTCACATTATTGAGCGTGATGTCCGCGTGAACAGCAATGAAGAGCTGGCCCTGCCGAAAGAAACCCTGCAGGAACTGCACATCTAGCATGATGTCAGTGGAAGCCCGGTGGCGCTGCGCATACCGGGCCTACAACGGCTCGAAGCGTAGGCCGGGTAAGGCGCAGACGCCACCCGGCACAATCACCGCCCCGAACCCGCCATTCGGCGAAACACAATGACCACAACGTTAACCTTCTCCTTTGCCCATCGCCCCCTGGTTCCCTTCGCCCATGATTATAAAAATGGCGATAGCGAGCCGTGGCACCAGCACGACTGTGCCCAGCTGTTGCACAGCCTGAGCGGCGTGGTGCGCGTTGATACGGCGGCTGGATGCTGGGTGGTTCCGCCCGGACGCGGCGTATGGCTGCCCGCCGGGACGCAGCACGCGATACGCATTACCGGGAAGGTGGCAGCGCGAACGCTGTTTATCGATCCTCTGGCGCGTGCCGATCTCCCTGCGTCGTGCCAGATTGTGCAGATCTCATCCTTATTGCGCGAGCTGATCGTCAGCGCACTCGATCTTCCTGAATCTTATGCTCCCGGCAGTCGCGATGAGCGGATCTATGAACTGATCCTTGATGAAATCCGGGCCATGCCGGTGCTGCCGTTCTGTTTGCCTGAACCGGATACGGACGTACTGCGCAAATTGTGTCAGCAAATCCGCAGCGCTCCGGAACATCACTGGAGCAGCGCAGAAGCCGCCAACCTTACCAGCATGAGTGAACGCACCCTTAACCGCCACTTTCAGCAGCAAACCGGGCTGAGCTACGGGGAATGGACGCGACGGGCGCGTTTGCTGGAGGCGCTGACTCGTCTGGCGCAGGGCCAGCCGGTACTGCGTGTGGCTCTCGATCTGGGATACGGCAGCCACAGCGCTTTTAGCGCAATGTTTCGCCGGGTGATGGGCGTTTCACCCAGCGACTATTTCAAAGATTACTAGCCGACTGCGTTCAGCAGTGCCTGAAGCGAGGCGCGCGCCACGTCGTTATCAATGCCGACTCCCCAGCGGCTGCTGCCGTCCGGGAACAGACAGCGAATGTACGCCACTGACCGGCTATCGCTGCGCTCTCCGAGCGAATGTTCATGATAATCCTTAATCACAAACGGCGTGCTTACCCAGCGACTCATTCCGTTGGCGGCTGCCGATAACAGACCATTCCCCTGACCCACAAGCTGGCGCGTACCGCCATCGACGGCGACAGTGGCCGTTAAGCGTAATTGTCCGTCCTGCTGACTTTCGCTTCGGTAGCTTTGCAGCGCAAAACGCGGTGTCGCCACCAGGCTGTAACGTGCCCGAAAAAGCTGCCAAAGGGCATTTTGCGTCATCTCTTTGCCGTGACTATCGGTCTCCTGCTGCACGTGCTGGCTAAAATCCTGCTGCAAGGCGCGGGGGAGTTTGAGTCCGTGGTTTTGCTCGATAATCCATGCGCTGCCACTTTTTCCCGACTGGCTGTTTACCCGGATAACCGCTTCGTAGGAACAGCCGATATCCTGCGGATCGACGGGCAGATAGGGCATCTCCCAGCGTTCATCTGGTTTACGCGTATCAAAGCCTTTCTTAATGGCATCCTGATGAGATCCAGAAAAAGCGGTATACGCCAGACGTCCTGCCCACGGGTGGCGGGGATGAACGGGCAGCTGATTGCAGCTCTCCACCACTTCGACAACCTGCGTCATGTTGCTGAAATCCAGATCAGGACTCACGCCCTGGCTGTACAAATTCATTGCCAGCGTCACCAGACAGACATTCCCGGTGCGCTCACCGTTACCGAACAGGCAACCTTCCACGCGGTCTGCACCTGCCATCACCGCCAGTTCTGCACTGGCCACACCTGTGCCGCGATCGTTGTGCGGGTGAACGCTAATGCAGACGTCACGACGGCGACTAAAGTGGCGGCAAAAATACTCAATTTGATCGGCGTAGACGTTTGGCGTGCTGACTTCAACGGTGGCAGGCAAGTTAAGGATCATCGGCCTTTCCGCGCACGGCTGCCAGATGTCAGCGACCGCTTCGCAAATCTCAAGGGCAAATTCCGCTTCGGTAAAACAGAAGGTTTCCGGGGAGTATTCGTATTGCCAGCGTGTATCAGGATTTTCCTCGCACAGCCTGCGTATTTGGCGCGTTGAACGAACGGCCAGCTCGATAATTTGGGCTTTATCCATGCCAAACACCAGGCGTCTGAACAGCGGCGCGGTGGCGTTGTAGAGATGAACGGTTGCCTGTTTTGCCCCGCGCAAGGACTCAAAAGTACGCAGGATTAAATCTTCCCGCGCCTGAGTCAGCACCTGAATAGTGACGTCATCAGGAATCCGATTCTCTTCAATGAGCTGGCGAACAAAATTGAAATCGGTCTGCGAGGCAGACGGGAAGGCGACTTCAATCTCTTTAAAACCACAGCCGAGGAGCAAATCCCAGAACTGCAATTTGCGCGCACTGTCCATCGGTTCAGCCAGCGCCTGATTGCCATCGCGCAGATCGGTGGAAAGCCAGCGTGGAGCTTGGGTGATACGTTGATCCGGCCAGCGACGGTCGGGCAGGGGGAGAGGCGTAAAGGGGGCGTATTTTTGGGAAGGGTGTTTCAGCATGATGCGCTCCTGTTGTCTTTTCACTATCGTGAAGCGATTTCAGGAGCGCTGCTTTATCAGAGCTGACAGAAGCTGTAGAGAAATGGACAACTTTCCCAATCGTTAGTGGGCACCACCGCCACCGCCGCCCGCGCCGAATGGCGGTTTGGCAAACCATATCAAACCAAGCAACAGGATAAATATCCCTGCTGAAATCCAGAAAATCTCGTTAGCGGAGATAATCAGACCCTGATTGGTTATCTGCTGGGCAATCCAGCCCGATGCTTGCTGCTCTGTCATCCCCATGCCTTCGAGCTGGGAATACATCTGCTGGGCGTTCGGGTTGAAGGCATTCACCGATTCGGTCAACTGCGCATGGTGTAACGACTCACGGTTGGTCCACAGCGTCGTCGTAATGGACGTCCCGATTGAGCCTGCCAGCGTTCGGGTAAAGTTCGATAAGCTCGACGCCGCCGCCATGCGTTCAGGCGGTAAGCCCGACAGCGTGATGGTGGTCAGTGGCATAAAGAAGCACGCCACGGCAAAGCCCTGAATAAACTGTGGCCACGCGGACGCGCCAAAGTCCATCCCCGGTTCGAACGTATACGCACGCCAGTAGAAGCACACTGCATACATGATAAAGCTGAATGTGACCAGCCGTCGCATATCGAGTTTATGGGCAAAGCGACCAATAATCGGTGACAGCAACACCGGAATCAGACCGACTGGCGCAGACGCCAGGCCCGCCCAGGTTGCTGTGTAGCCGTATACCTCCTGCAACAGCTGCGGCAGCAGAACAATCGCGCCGAAATAGAGCATATAGGCGAGACTGATACACAGGCAGCCGATGGTGAAGTTTCGCGACTTAAACAGCGACAAATCGACTATCGGGTTATCGTCCGTCAGCTCCCAGACAATCAGGAAGCTGATCGCGACCACCGCGACAACGGTCAGGACGATGATCTCCTGCGAGGCAAACCAGTCCAGCTCCTTACCTCGGTCCAGCATGATCTGCAGACTACCGATACCCAGCACCAGCAGCGCCAGTCCCACGCCGTCGATACGGCGTTGTTCGGTTTTGGTTTCCCGACCGCGCAGCGATTGCAGCGTCATCAGTACCACTAACGCACCGATGGGCACGTTGATGAAGAATATCCAGCCCCAGTGGTAGTTATCGCTGATATACCCGCCGAGAATCGGCCCGCAAATCGGCGCAACGATCACCGTCATCGACCATAGCGCCAGGGCGATAGAACGCTTGGCTGGCGGATAGTTGTTCAGAAGCAAGCTCTGCGACAGTGGAATGAGTGGCCCGGCAACAATCCCCTGAATCACGCGGAAGAAGATCAACATCGTCAGGCTGTTGGACATGCCGCACGCCCAGGAGGCGATGACGAACAACACCGTCGACCACATGAACAGTCGAACTTCCCCGACGCGTTTTGCCAGCCAGCCGGTAATCGGAATCGAGATCGCATTCGCAACCCCGAACGAGGTGATTACCCATGTCCCCTGGCTCAGCGATGAGCCAAGGTTACCGGCGATGGTGGGGATCGCCACGTTTGCGATGGTGGAGTCCAGCACCTGCATGAATGTCGCCAGCGACAACGCAATGGTCATAATGACCAGTTGCGCTCCCTCCAGCGGTTTTTGCTGTTGCATACCGCTCACCTTCGAATTAACCGGCGTTCGCTTTCACGATGTCGTCAATCAGCTTATTGACCGGATCAAGGTTGATTTCACGGGCATTACTTTCATAAGCCGGGTGGGTACGAACCTGATTCGCCAGCATCTGGCCTTCACGATCGGCAGTGTCCACGGTCACCAGCGTCGATAAACCGATGCGCAGTGGGTGATCCGTCAGCTGTTTGCCGTCCAGTTCGATACGCACAGGAAGACGCTGAACCACTTTGATCCAGTTGCCGGTGGCGTTCTGCGCTGGCAGGAGGGAGAACGCGCTGCCGGTACCCATATCCAGGCCGACCACTTTACCGGTGTACTTCACGTCGTCACCGTAAATATCACTGACGATGGTCGCGGTCTGGCCGATACGCATGTGGGCCAGCTGCGTCTCTTTGAAGTTCGCATCCACCCACAGATTGTTAGCCGGTACCACTGCCATCAGCGGCGTAGTCTGGCTAATTTGCGCGCCAGGCTGCACGGAGCGACGAGAAACATAGCCGGTCATCGGGCTAACAATCTTAGTACGTTGCAGGGCAAGCCATGCGTTACGGACTTCGGTTGCCGCTTGTTTGACGGCAGGCTGATCTTCCAGATTGGTACCCAGAATCATCGCCTGGTTCGCGTTGTACTGTTGAATCGCCACGTCGAGCTGCGCTTGCGCGCTGGCCACGGCGTCACGCGCGTGTTGCAGTTCTTCACGGCCAATCAGATTGGCGGTGCCGAGCGGCACACGACGGTTAAGGTCGCTTTGCGCCTGCGCCAGAGCGGTTTTCTGCACATCGATGCTCGCCTGCAACTGCTTGCTGTTGATCATCGACTGGCGGGTTTGACGCACGCTTGAGGCCAGCTCAGTCTGTGCTTTTTCAAACGCCTGCTGCGCATCGGTCGGATCAAGCGTGACCAGCACATCCCCTTTTTGCACAAAGTCGGTATTGTCAGCCCAGACTTTCGTCACGCTGCCCGACACCTGCGCCATAATCTGAACCTGGTTCCCTGCCACGTATGCGTCATCGGTTTCTTCAATATGACGCAGTACTAAAAACCAATAAATCCCATATGCCACGGCAATAATAATAAAGAGCAAAGTCAGCAGCAGAAGGGCGCTTTTACGTTTGCCTTTCTTAGTGTTGACCGGTTGCTGCGGGGGAGTGTTCTCCGCATTTGCGCTCATTGTAGTTCTCCACGATCTTCTTATTTTCACATCGGCTGAGCCGACCTGTTGTCAGAAAGGCCAGCAGTATTACGTGCTGGCCTGTCCGTTATCTTTTTTAATCTGGAAGGTTGAGCGTGTCGTCGCGTTAGCTCAGCGCCTCAAGAATGACGCCATCTTCATCCATCTGATCCAGACGGGTGAGAAGCTTGCGAGTGATGTGCTCTAACTGATCGCGTTCGGTCGTACTCAGGGCAGACCAAAGCTGATGCAGGCAGTTGTGCTGAGGTGGCAGCACCCCACGCAGGAATTCATGACCTTTATCGGTCAGTTGCAGATGCAGGCAACGACGGTCGTTGTCGCTTTCACGGCGCTCAATCCAGCCGCGTTTTTCCAGCTCATCGGCGATACGGGTCGCGTTGGTACGGGATGAACCCAGGGCGCAGCTCAATTCAGAAGGCTGAATGCTGTGATCCTCCTGAGACTCCAGCGTAATCAACGCCATAAACAACGTCTCGTTAATCCCTTGAGCTTTCAGCATTTTATTGCGGTTATCCAGCAGCTTACCCTGCATGTGCATGCACAGACGGGTTAACAGGATTTCCTGATACGGGAAGTCCTCGTAACGACTGGCGCGAAATTTAAGCATTTGTTCAATGGGCGTAAACGAACTATCCATTTGGGTATGACCTCATTAATTACAGTCGATATAGTAACGACAGTGACAAATAATGTAAATGAATTATTTGTGCGGTTATATCCGCCAAGCTGATATCACTGTCAGAAAGTGCCGGGTGAATCCGTGACCCGGTGAGCACAGAAACGAGAGGGCTAACGCCCATGAAAGACGGGGTCGGGCGGGAGGAAACAGCATGAAGTTTCAAACAGGACGAAAATGTAGGCGATTTGAGTGGGGCGTGAGCAGCCACCAGGTCTGAACTATTCATGCGGTAATCTAATATGTCACCCACAGTAAAATTTCTGGGATAAATAATTACGCTCACCTTAACAGAGTGCGGAGCTCCTTAACACCCTAAGAAGCTCCATCATCATGTAAAGCTTACTGAATCGCTTCCTGAAGGTGATATCCGCGCCACCAGATTAGCAGGTTAATGGCGGCGACGACCGTACCGACCACACAAACACCGGTCCAGCCCGCGTGCTGCCACGCCGATGCAGAGATCAGCGAACCCGCCGCACCGCCAATAAAGTAGCTGGTCATGTAACCTGCGGTCAGGCGGTTTCGCGCCTCGGGTTTCACGCGATAGATAACGGTCTGATTGGTGATATGCACGCCCTGAACCGTCAAGTCGAGGACCAGAATCCCGACAATCAGCGACAGCACCGAGATATGCCCGTACCAGATAGCCGCCCACGAAAGCAGTAGTAGAACCAATCCGGCGGAAGTTGTCAGATGCGATTTGCCCTTATCCGCCAGACCACCGGCAGGACGCGCGCCCAGTGCACCGGCCGCACCTGCCAGACCAAACAGGCCAATGACCCCTTCGGAATAGTTGAACGGCGGCGACGCCAGCAGAAAGGCCATCGAGGTCCACAAAATGCTGAAGTTGGCAAAGGTGAAACACCCCAGCAGGGCGCGAGTACGCAGGAGTTTATCCTGCGTGAACAGGCTAAAAACTGAGCCGAGAAGCTGAGGATAGTTAAGATGGTTTTCTTGCTTCACTTTTGGCAGGCCGCGCCACAGGGCAAACGCCATCACCACCATTAATACGCTGGCGACCCAGTAAACGGTGCGCCAGCCGCCGAGACTCGCCAGCAGTCCGGCCACGGTTCGTGCCAGTAAAATCCCCAGCAGCAGGCCGCTCATGATGGTGCCCACCACTTTGCCGCGTTTTTCCGGGGCCGCGAGCGTGGCGGCCAGAGGGACGAGGATCTGCGCCACTACCGAGAACAATCCGGTGAGTGCCGTGCCGAGAATCATCATTCCCAGCGACTGGCTGGAAGCGGTGATCAACATACCACCGGCGGCCAGCAGCGTCATGATGACGATCAGCCTGCGGCGTTCGAACATATCGCCTAATGGCACCAGGAACAGCAGACCGGCGGCATAGCCCAACTGGGCGGCGGTCACGATGAAACCAGCGGAACTGGCCGAGAGTGAAAAGGCCCGAGCGATGGTGTCGAGCAACGGTTGTGCATAGTAGTTACTTGCCACCGCCAGGCCGGTTGCCACCGACATGAGCAGAATAAGTGCCGGGCTAAGCCCTTGAGAGTTTTTCGTCATGAGATTCGAGAACTGTGAGTTAAGTGATTATTTTTTCAGAAACCATCATAACGGATGAATGTGAATGTTGGGGATTTGTCGCGTGGTGGTTTGTGCGGTTTAGGGTTGGGAGAGTGAGATTGTGCGGCCTGATGCCCTCACCCTAACCCTCTCCCACGGGGAGAGGGAATTTAATCCCCCTTTCCCTTTGGGAGTGTACGGTCCGGGGTGAGGGGAAAACCTTACTTCTGCGCTGCCAGCGCCTCATTCACCCAGCTGTCAAACTGCTGCTGGTGGGCTTTGATCCAGCCGTCAACGTGACCCTGGACATCCGCTTCAGATGATTTGCCTGCGTGCATCATCGCATTCTGGGCGTTGATATCCGCCAGTGGCAATTTCATTACCGAGAATAATTTCGCCGCCGCCGGGTTTTTCTCAGCCCAGGCTTTGTTGGCAACGATATGCATGGTGTTCACCGGGAAACCATAGTTCATGCCGTTCGGCAGTTTGGTGTCGATATCCTTCTGCTCGCCTGGCAGGGAAGAGAATGGCACCTGCAGCCACACCACGTCTTTACCCGGTTTCATTACATCGCTGACCCAGTACGGCGTCCAGGTGTAGTAAATAATCGGTTTGCCTTCTTTAAAGCGGGCAATGGTATCGGCCATCATCGCAGAGTAGTTACCGTGGCTCACATCGACGGTTTTCTCCAGGTCGAAGGCTTTGTTCTGGTGATTAATCACCGCCTCACAGCCCCAGCCTGGTGAACAGCCCATCATGTCGGCTTTACCGTCACCGTTGGTATCGAACAGTTTGGCGATCTTCGGATCTTTAAGCTGCTCGATATTGGTGATGTGGTATTGATCGGCGGTTTTCTTGTCGATCAGATAACCCTGTGCTGCGCCCGTCACAAAAGTGCCTTCGCGGTAAAACTTCTTATTTCCGCCCGCTGCGGCATACATATCATCGTGCAGCGGTTGCCAGTTCACGGCGGTAAAAGTCGCATCGCCAGAGGCAATCGAGGTATAGCCGACGTTGTAATCCACTTCGCTGGCTTTATTAACCGTGTAGCCCAGCTTTTCCAGTGCGCGGCTGACCAACATGGTCTGGAAGGATTCTTCAGAAATAGTGCTCTGAATCGGTTGAACGGTCACGCCTTTGCCCGGCAAATCAGCGGCAAATGCGCTGGAGGAGACAAGGGTGGCAAACGCTGTGGCAAAAAGGATGTTATGTCGCATCGTTGTTCCTTATTTAATGAATGGACGGGTCATCAACCCGATCGGGCCGGTGCTGTACCAGCGACGGTTGCCGCGACTGCGTGAATCGCGACCGACAGCCTGAGTCAGACGGTCAAGAATAATGGCGAGGATAACGATCCCGACGCCGCCCACGGTGGCCAGCCCCATATCGAGACGACCGATGCCGCGCAGTACCATCTGACCGAGACCGCCAACGGCGATCATCGACGCAATAACGACCATCGACAGGGCGAGCATCAGCGTCTGGTTCACACCCGCCATAATGGTGGGCATCGCCAGCGGAAGCTGCACTTTGAATAACATCTGGCGCGGGCTTGCGCCGAACGAACGCGAAGCTTCAATCAAGTCGGCTGGGACCTGGTTAATCCCCAGAATGGTCAGACGGATAATCGGCGGCAGGGCGAAGATAATCGTTACCACCACGCCCGGTACGTTACCGATCCCAAACAGCATGACGATTGGTACCAGATAGACAAATGCTGGTGTGGTCTGCATCGCATCCAGCAGTGGACGTATAATTTTTGCCGCCTTCGGACTCCGCGCCAGCCAGATACCCATCGGCAAGCCGATGACTACGCAGAACAGCAGGGCGGTGAGCACCAGTGCCAGAGTAATCATCGCCTGCGACCAGGCGCCAATTGCGCCAATCACAATCAATGAAATCAGCGTTGCGATCCCCATTCCTGCACTGCCGAACTGCCAGGCAATCAGCGCAAACAGAATGATGGCAACAGGTGCCGGCATACCCAGCATCATCTGCTGGAAGCCATTCAGGATGTAGTCCACCGGGACGCGAATGCCCTGGAACACCGGACGGAAGTGGGTGACCACCCAGTCGATGCCTTCGGTCACCCAGCTATCCAGCGGGATCAGCGTCTTATGGAACGGGTCCATAATATTGAAATGTTCCGGTGCTGGAGCGGGCGCGCTGGTGAGCCAGTCGCTCGCACCGCCGCCGTCAGCCGGTGCGGGCGCAGAAGAACCCCAGGCATCTGCGGATTGCGCGGCGCTGTCCGCCGCCTCTGTGGTTCCCCACGGGTTTGATTGATTAGCCATTGTTTGTTCCCTCGCGATCTAAAGCCTGCAGCAGCATGCGTTTTGAGATGATGCCGACGTACTGTTGTTCTTCTCCGACGACCGGGACCGCGCACGGCGCCTGGCCTACATGAGAGAGCAACTCGCTGAGCGGCGTTTCGGCGTCCACGGCAAGCGGAGCGTCGAGTAACGCCGCATCGATTCCCTGATTTTCGCTGAGCGCGTGTTTCAGAGAGTCGATGGAGACAATGCCAACAAACTTATTACCGCGTTCAATCACATAGCCATATTCACGGTCTTCATCCTGCAACAGTTTCAGCGCGGAACGCGGACCAAAACCTGGCGTGCGGCGGATAATGCCTTCCAGCGCGCGACGGGAAATATCCTTAGCGCTAAATACCTGGCTAATATCCACGCCACGGAAGAAGGTGCGGACATAATCATTTGCCGGATTATTAAGAATTTCATCCGGCGTGCCCACTTGCACCACTTCGCCGTTTTGCATAATGGCAATTCTGTCGCCTATACGCATCGCTTCATCAAGATCGTGGGAAATAAATACCACGGTGCGTTGATGTTTTGCCTGCAGTTTTACCAGTTCATCCTGCATCTCAGTACGAATTAAAGGATCAAGCGCAGAGAAGGCTTCATCCATTAATAAGATATCGGGATTAATGGCTAATGCGCGGGCTAAACCGACGCGCTGGCGCATACCGCCAGAAAGTTCATCAGGATAGCCGTGGGCATAATTTTCCAGGCCCACCTGACGTAATGCATCCAGTGCTTTTTCCTGGCGAATAGCTGCAGGGATTCCTGCTAATTCCATACCGAAAGCGGTATTATCCAGTACCGTCATATGTGGCATTAGCGCGAATGACTGAAAGACCATCGCAATCTTTTTCCTGCGCACCTCACGAAGCTCGGCGTCAGATATTTTGGCGATATCCACGCCATCAATCAGCACCTGTCCGCGGGTGGGTTCAATCAGGCGATTGAGAAGGCGAACCATAGTGGATTTACCCGAACCGGATAACCCCATGATGACGAAAATCTCGCCTTCTTCAATTGCCAGACTGGCGTCTTTAACGCCAAGGGATAATCCTGTCTTTTCCAGGATTTGTTCTTTTGAAAGTCCTTTTTCAATATATTTGAATGCGCGCTGTGGATGCTCGCCAAATACTTTATAGAGATTTTTAACTTCTAATTTAATTGCCATGCAATAGAGTCATTCCCGTTATTTATTAGCGTCGATATGAATACCATTAAAAATAATGAACTGGCCATACCCTAACATACTGAGAATCTGAGACAACCCTTGCGGCGTCTGTGGCACGAATTTTGCCATTAGCGAATCGTCTGAATTTCCCATGAGGAAAGGGCTGAGCGGGTGTTGAATTTTTCTGAGATTTTTTGCCGCAGGGTCGGGGAATTTCTTCTGAATCGGAATAATTCAGGAGAATATGACACTGGAATTACAGTATAGATGATGGGGGATATTTATGGGGAAGGAAGTGGAGTTTATATTAATTTCAGATTCGTTATTTTCCCCTCACCCCGGCCCTCTCCCCAAAGGGGCGAGGGGGAAAAGACCGCACCGAACAGTCCCCTCTCCCGTTTGGGGAGAGGGTTAGGGTGAGGGGGAAAGACTTATCTAAAAATCCCAGTCCTCATCCTCGGTTTCCACCGCTTTACCCATCACATAGGACGACCCAGAACCTGAGAAGAAATCGTGGTTTTCGTCGGCATTTGGCGAGAGCGCTGCCAGAATCGCTGGGTTCACTGCCGCCATTTCCGGTGGGAAAAGCGCCTCGTAGCCGAGATTCATCAGCGCCTTATTGGCGTTGTAACAGAGAAACGCTTTCACGTCCTCTTCCCAGCCCGTTCCAGCGTACAGCTCTTCGGTATAGTTCAGCTCGTTATCATAGAGATCCATCAGCAAATCCAGCGCAAACCCTTTCAGCTCTTCGCGCTTCTCCTCGCTGATTTTCTCCAGCCCTTTCTGATACTTATACCCAATGTAATACCCATGCACTGCCTCATCGCGGATGATCAGGCGAATCAAATCGGCGGTGTTGGTGAGCTTACCGCGACTCGACCAGTACATCGGCAGCCAGAAGCCGGAATAAAAGAGGAACGATTCCAGAAACACGCTGGCGATTTTCTTCTTCAGTGGCTCATCGGCCTGATAATACTCCAGCACCAGCTGCGCTTTACGCTGCAACGAGGCGCTCTCTTCGCTCCAGGTATAAGCTGCATCCACATCTTTGGTCTGGCACAGCGTCGAGAAAATCGAACTGTACGAGCGAGCGTGAACCGCCTCCATAAAACTGATATTCGACATCACCGCCTCTTCGTGCGGGGTCAGCGAATCGGCCATCAGCGCTGGTGCGCCTACGGTGTTCTGGATAGTATCGAGCAGCGTTAATCCGGTAAATACACGGATTGTCAGCTGTTGTTCAGCGTGGCTGAGCGTGGCCCACGCCGGAATATCGTTCGACAGTGGCACTTTTTCCGGCAGCCAGAAGTTGCTGGTCAGACGGTTCCACACTTCCAGGTCTTTATCGTCCTGAATCTTATTCCAGTTAACGGCACTGACGCGTGACAGTTTCATCCTTTCTCCTTACAGCGCGCAGGACACGCAGCCTTCAATTTCGGTGCCTTCCAGCGCAAGCTGACGCAGGCGAATGTAGTACAGGGTCTTGATGCCTTTTTTCCAGGCGTAAATTTGCGCCTTGTTAATATCACGGGTGGTGGCGGTATCGGGGAAGAACAGCGTCAGCGACAGCCCCTGATCCACATGTCGCGTGGCCTCGGCGTAGGTATCAATAATCTTCTCCGGACCGATTTCATACGCATCCTGATACAGCGCCAGATTTTCGTTGGTCATAAACGGGGCGGGGTAGTACACGCGCCCGGTTTTGCCTTCCTTGCGAATTTCGATTTTTGAAACGATCGGGTGAATGCTCGACGTCGCATGGTTGATATACGAAATTGACCCGGTCGGCGGCACCGCCTGTAGGTTCTGGTTATAGATGCCGTACTGCATCACGTCGGCGCGCAGCTGTTGCCACATCTCGCGCGTTGGAAGCGAGACTCCGGCCCGGGCAAACAGCGCCCGCACTTTGTCGGTTTTCGGCTGCCAGTCGCTTTCCAGATACTGATTAAAATACTCCCCGCTGGCGTAGCGCGACTGCTCAAACCCGGCGAAGCGCTGGTTGCGCTCGCGGGCCAGCATCATCGAGGTATGCAGGGCATGCCAGGTGATGGTGTAGAAATAGAGGTTGGTGAAATCCAGTCCTTCCGCGCTACCGTAAAAAATCCCTTCGCGAGCCAGATAACCGTGCAAATTCATCTGCCCCAGCCCGATGGCGTGGGACGCGGTATTCCCGACTTCAATCGACGGCACGCTGCGGATGTGGCTCATGTCCGACACCGCCGTCAGGCCGCGAATGGCGGTTTCAACGGTGCGGCCAAAATTCGGCGAATCCATAGTGTGGGCAATATTCAGTGAGCCGAGATTGCAGGAGATATCTTTGCCTGTGTCGGCATAATCCAGATTCTCGTCGTACGTCGACGCGCTGTTGACCTGCAAAATCTCCGAGCACAGGTTGCTCATGTTGATGCGCCCGGCAATCGGATTGGCGCGGTTCACCGTATCTTCATACATGATGTACGGATAGCCGGACTCAAACTGGATCTCGGCCAGGGTCTGGAAAAAGTCGCGGGCGTTGATGTATTTTTTCCGAACGCGGTCGTCGGCGACCAGCTCGTCGTACAGCTCGCTAATCGCCACGTCACCGAAGGGCTTGCCGTAGATGCGCTCGATATCGTACGGCGAGAAGAGGGCCATCTCGGCATTCTCTTTCGCCAGCTGGAAAGTGATATCGGGGATTACCACGCCAAGCGACAGGGTTTTGATACGGATTTTTTCGTCGGCGTTTTCGCGTTTGGTATCGAGGAAACGCAGAATGTCCGGGTGATGGGCGTGAAGATAGACCGCGCCCGCACCCTGACGCGCTCCCAGCTGATTGGCATACGAGAACGCATCTTCCAGCATTTTCATCACCGGGATCACTCCCGAAGACTGATTCTCGATGCGCTTAATGGGCGCACCGGATTCCCGCAGATTCGACAGCAAAAACGCCACGCCGCCGCCGCGTTTGGAGAGTTGCAGAGCCGAGTTCACCGCGCGTCCAATCGACTCCATATTGTCTTCGATGCGCAGCAGGAAACAGGAGACCAGCTCACCGCGCTGCGCTTTACCGCAGTTGAGGAACGTCGGCGTGGCGGGCTGGAATCGACCAGAAAGGATCTCATCCGTCAGCTGCTGCGCCAGGGCTTCATCACCCTGCGCCAGCGTTAAAGCCACCATGCACACGCGATCTTCAAAACTTTCCAGATAGCGTTTGCCGTCGAAGGTTTTGAGCGTATAGCTGGTGTAGTATTTCCAGGCGCCGAGGAAGGTCTGAAAACGAAAACCGCTGGCGTGTGCGCGTTCAAACAGGCTCACTACAAAGGCGCGATCGTAGCGCGTCAGCACCCGCTCTTCGTAATAGCCTTCGTTGACCAGGTAGTCGAGCCGCGCCTGCTGGCTGGCAAATGGCACCATGTTCGGACGGACGTGGGCGGCAAAAAAGGCGTCCACCGCCTCATGATCTTTGCCAAATTGAATATGCCCCTCGCGATCGTAGAGGTTTAGCATCGCGTTCAGGGCGTGGTAATCCGTCGATCCCTGCATTACGCGTTCTGCGGTTGTCGTTGCCAAAATTCGTTCACTCCTTTACGCACGTTTTCTACGTCCTGCTGTGTCCCCATCAGTTCAAAACGATAGAGATACGGCACGCCGCACTTTTGAGAGATAACATCCCCGGCGCGGCAAAATGCATCGCCAAAGTTGCGATTACCTGCCGCGATCACGCCGCGAATCAGCGCCCGGTTATGGGGATCATTAAGAAAGCGGATCGCCTGACGGGGCACCGCGCCCGCCGTCCCACCGCCGCCATAGCTTGGGACCACCAGAATATAAGGTTCGTCTACCTGAATACGCTCGCGCTCGTTGAGCGGAATGCGCACGGCGGGCAGCCCGACGCGCTCGATAAAGCGCAGCGTATTTTCCGAGCTGCTGGAAAAGTAGACGAGCAGACTCATGCGCTGGCGGCCTGAGTTTGCAGGCGGTTAATCATGTCCGGGCGAAAGCCTGACCAGCTGGTTTCCCCGGCGATCACCACCGGAAGCTGACGGAATCCTTGCGCACGCAGGGTATCTGCCGCATCGGGCTGTAAGTCCACATTCACCATCTCAAACTCGACGCCACGGCTTTCCATTGCTCGTTTAGTGGCGTGACACTGAACGCAGTCGTTACGAGTGTAAATAGTAATGCTCATGATTCGTATTTCCATTTAGAATGAAGGAACGGCGCGATTGAACGCGTCGGGTTGTAGGTGTCTGGCTAAAAGGAATACTAGATGTAGTTGATGTAAGTTTCAACCATACAAGATATGGGATTTCTGGCGTGATTTTTCCTCGGTGCTAGTCAAAGTGAGGAGGGGCGGGCCGTACAAGGGTTTTGGTTGTATATTGACCAAAAAAAATAAAAACCCCCGAACGCCAGAGCGAACGAGGGTCATGCATGATGCGTTTAAGGGTTATTTATTACGCAGCGTCAGCAGGGCACCGATAAAAATCCCCACCGCAGCGACAGTCCCCACGGCATACAGCGGTTTATCGCGGACGAAACTACTGGCACAGCCAATGGCGTCGCAGGCGGCTTGCGATGTGCGCGAGCGGCCATTCATCCGGGCGCGGGTTTCACGCAGCAGAGACTGAGCCTTACGTCTGGCGACATCCGCCTCATCCTTTGCATCTGAGCCCCAGGATTTCAACACATCTTCCAGTGTGTCCGCTAATTGGCTGACATCGTTACGAATATCCTGAGCGTCGTCATTAATATCGTTTCGGTTCGGTCTGTTAAACATACGATCCTCCATAATTTTGCGTTCATACTCAGTTTAGCCCAGGATTTTAATATCTGAAGCGAGTCACGACATATCGTGGCCTTTATGGATTTATCTGAAAGCGTTGCTAATGCTGAATATTGTAAGGTTGGCCCGCAGGAAAAGATAACGAGGATAAAATATGTATTTACGACCCGATGAGGTGGCACGCGTTCTTGAAAAAGCGGGTTTCATCATGGATGCAGTGACTCAAAAAACATACGGATATCGCCGTGGCGATAATTATGTTTATGTTAACCGCGAAGCCCGAATGGGGCGCACTGCGCTGATTATTCATCCCACGCTAAAAGACCGCAGTTTGTCGTTTGCTGAGCCGGCCACAGATATCAAAACCTGCGATCATTACGAGCAATTCCCGCTGTACTTAGCCGGTGAACGGCACCAGCACTACGGTATTCCGCACGGTTTTAGCTCCCGCATGGCGCTGGAGCGATTTCTGCAAGGTTTGTTTGGCGAACCGCAATAAATCCGCGACTGGCGTCGGCCAGTCGCAGCACGTTACGCCTGAGACCGATGATACTGGCTGACTTTAAACAGGCGGCGGCAGTAATCGAGGAAGTAGCCATAGACGGCACCCATCAACATCGACACCACAATATTTGAGCTGACAGCTGCAGCAATCTGATGCCAGTCTGCGCCGACCGTCAGTAAAATAGCCACATATACCGGAGACTGGAAGGTGACGTAAGCCAGCACGTCCGCCAGGTTTTTCATCCATCCGGACGGGCTAAAGCGACGCGCCACGCGCATCACCGCATCACGGTAAAATCCATACGGCCATGCAATAAGAATGTTGACTGGAATAGCGACCAGTCTGGAAGAAAGTGACTGTTCAAACGACATTCCGGAGAGGAATATCTCGATCGCCATGTTCACAACGGAACAGTAGACAACCATCGCGAAAGTGTCTGCAACTGCGTGACGCAGGCGAGACTGCGGTGAGAACATGTCCAAACTCCTTGAGAAAACCACAAAACAGAAATTTTACCCGCAGCGAACGGTGCTTTAGGTTGGTTTATTTAACGTGTATAGAGTATATCTCTGCCTTGAAAGTCACAATGAGTGATTTATTTTTATTTAATGACCTTTCGTCGATAAAATGCTCTAAAAGTGTCTGCAGTTCACTCAGCCTGATATTTTGTGTCTCTCGGTAGTAATTGACATTTAAAATCAATGCTTTAGTTGTGTTTTGCGCTGCGATACAAGCCGCAAAGACATCCCTCTCAGCAGACGCTGCTCTAAGTTGTATAAAAATCAGGCAGTCTGTGATTAATGTTCTATTAAGGCCAATTTAATGGTGAATTATTCTGATATGGGATCTGTTTTACTATGCTTAACACGTGAATGATTATTCATCTATGTAAACGAAACCGTGGTCTTTCCCCCCATACACGCCATTTTGAAAACAAATAGTGTGATAAACAAATGCAATATTGTGGGGAATGCAAATAAAGGTAAGGATAATTAATTAAATATTTTTGAATGTCCTTAATAAAAGTCTGGGAGGAATCTCGCTGGATATTCAAAGTAAAGTGGATTACCATATTGAACTATTGCTCATTGAATCAACTCATAAAAGGTCTTCAGTAATATGTCTTCAATGTTACAAAATCTTAATAATATCCGTACCCTTCGCGCAATGGCGCGTGAATTCTCTATAGATGTGCTTGAAGAAATGCTGGAAAAATTCCGCATCGTTACGGAAGAAAAACGTAATGAGCAAGATGAAATGCAGAGCCAGCAGGCTGAACAGCAGCAGAAAATTAATGCGCTGTTGGAGCTGATGAAAGCAGACGGTATTTCTCCGGAAGATTTGCTGGGTAAAGACGTACTGAAAGGCGCCAGCCAGCCGCAAAAACGTCAGGCACGTGAAGCGAAATATCGTTTTACTGACGTTAACGGTGAAGAAAAAACCTGGACCGGTCAGGGCCGCACCCCTAAGCCTATCGCGAATGCGCTGGCGAACGGTCAATCACTGGATGATTTCCTGATCTAAGTGGTTTACATCAGGGCGGTATTGCACCGCCCTGAGTTTTCAGCAGACGCCGAAATCGCCGTCTTCTTTATACAGCGCCACATCCGCCGCCTTCAGCGTAAATTTCTCGCCTTGCTCATTGCTTGCCTGCACGGCAACAATCTGATCCTCATGGACTTCAACCACTTTCAGTTTTGGGCCGCCCATACGTGGCTGCACAAGATCTCCAACAGTAAACATAGTGACCTCCTCATTTTGGTGTTTCTTACCTTAGCCCACGTCGCCAACAGGGTACAGGCTTAACGCGCGAATACCTCTTATTCGCCAGTCTGTGCGATTGTAAAGAGGGTAAAGGAGCGTAAAAGCTCGCGAGCGGAATGGCAGGCCACGGTAAACTCACTACGCTTAAAGATAAATTATCTTTTTTAACAATTACCTGTTTAGCTTGTATGGAGAATGTATGGGTTTCTGGCGTATCGTTTTTACTATTCTTATCCCACCGCTGGGCGTATTGCTTGGCAAAGGCTTCGGCTGGGCGTTTATTCTTAATATCGTTCTGACTCTTTTGGGTTACATTCCGGGGCTTATTCATGCTTTCTGGGTGCAGTCCCGCGATTAAACGTTAATCTCGCCACAATAAATCGCTATAAACCCCGGTCAGGACGCCTTGAGGCCCAAACTGCTGTTTGATCCAGCGGGTTACCTGGCCGGTCGCCGCATGTTGTGTTGCCAGCAACATGCGGGAATCCTGACGGGGATTGTTAATCCGCCGCGTTACCAGCAGGCCTTCTTCCACCGCTTCCCGCGCCATATGTTCCGGTAAAAAGCCAATCCCTTCGCCAAGAATCTGACACTGGCATTTGGTGTTAAAGTCCGGCACCAGAATCGCCTCCTGCCCGTGCAGCAACCATCCCACTTTTTTATTGATCGTGTGCGCCGTGTCCTCAACCATGATATTCGGGTAAAGGCGCAGCTGGCTCTCGGCAATCGGCTCCGGGGAAAATGCCAGCGGATGCTGGGGAGAGATGGCGAACACCCATCGAATCGCGCCAATCTCCGTGTAATCAATCCCACCGCCGTCGAGCAGCGTATCTGGCGCACCAATGGCAATATTCGCCTGGTTATTAATAATCGAATCCCACACGCCGTTATACACCTCGGTGGTGACCGTGATCTGGCAGGTCGGGAACTGTTTTTTTAATACCTGCAACAGTCTCGCGGTATGGCGCGGCGTATATAAAAGCTGATTAATACAAATGCGTACCCGCGCTTCGATGCCCTGTGAAATGGTATCAATCCCGCGTTTGATGGCGTAAAAATCATTAAGCAAATCCGTCGCTTTACGATAAAAGTAAAATCCGGATTCTGTCAGTTCGATACTGCGGGTATTACGCACGAACAGTACGACGTCCAGCCCGGTCTCCATCCGTTTGATGGTGTAACTTATCGCGGATGTCGTCACGCCCAGTTCTTCTGCCGCTTTACTGAAGCTGCCGAAGCGCACCGCAGCGGTAAAAGCCAGCAGGTTCTCTTCAGTGAAAATAGAATTCATGGCTCACTCTCTTATGCAAACGGCCTCAGCGGTATTGTTGAATCTATTTGTAATCCACCCAAACGGCAATCAGTTTTGAACAGTATTTAACACTGCGGTTACAACTCATTTGAGCGCAATCACACTTCTGCGATTTTGTTTCAGGCCGCGCCAGTAAAGGCGTGTTGAGCCATAAGCAGAAAGCACTTCTGTGCGGAAAAAGCGCTCGAAAGATAAGAAAAACATTGCACCGACGCACGTTTTGACTCAACTGTTGATTTTGATTCAACAATCAATGTGCTTACGATGAATGAATTTTAACCGGATTCTTTTATCCCTGGGCTGTTGCTATTCTCAGGCCATCAGAAATGAAAAATCGGAGTCTGAATATGTCTGCAAATGAACTCGTTACTGAATTTCTGCTGGCGGCAGAGCAGGGCAATCTGGATGCACTTAAAGCCTGTCTGGAAAAAGGCGTGGATATTAACGCCACCAATCGCCAGAAAAGAACCGCCATTATTACTGCCAGCCTCAAAAAGCATTATCCTTGCGTTGAATTTCTTATTTCCGCCGGTGCGGATATCGATCAACAGGATCAGACCTGTTTCAACCCGTTCTTAATCAGCTGTTTGACGAACGATCTAACTCTGCTGCGCATTATCCTGCCCGCGAATCCGGACTTGGATCGTCTGTCGCGTTTCGGCGGCGTCGGTATTACGCCTGCCAGTGAAAAAGGTCACGTGGAAATTGTCCGCGAACTGCTGACCCACACAGATATCAACGTCAATCACACCAACTTTGTCGGCTGGACGCCGCTGCTGGAAGCGATCGTGCTCAACGATGGCGGCCCAAAACAGCAGGAGATCGTCAAATTACTTCTCGACCACGGCGCCAATCCGCACATGACCGACAAATACGGTAAAACGCCGCTCGAACTGGCGCGCGAGAAAGGCTATCACGCCATTGCCGAGCTGCTGTTAGCCGCAGGCGCGTAATGCATTCGGCAAGCCTTTTCGGGCTTGCCTGACCTGAAAATTTTCACGTTTACCATCATGCCTTAATCATGATGGCGGCCCCCTTTTGCCCGCATTCGGGAGGAAACATGCCCACCAAAATCGTTATTAAAAAGAACACTTATTTTGATTCTGTTTCGCTGATGTCGGTTTCGACCAAAGCCAATAAATTGCCTGGTGTGGAACAGGCGTTTGTGGCGATGGCGACCGAAATGAACAAAGGCGTATTAAAAAACCTCGGCTTATTAACGCCGGAACTGCAGGACGCTAAAAACGGCGACCTGATGATTGTGATTAAAGGTGAGTCTGCCAATGACGAAACCCTGGCGGCCATCGAAGAATTGTTTACCCGCAAAGAGAGCGGCGGTGCACACGAAGCGCGTTTCGCCACGCTCGCCAGCGCCAAAACCCATCGTCCTGACAGCAATCTGGCGGTGATTTCGGTCAACGGCCTGTTTGCCGCCCGTGAAGCGCGCCAGGCGCTGGAAAACGATCTCAACGTGATGCTCTTTTCCGATAACGTCAGCCTCGACGACGAACTGGCGCTCAAGCAGCTGGCGCATGAGAAAGGTCTGCTGATGATGGGCCCGGACTGCGGCACTGCCATTATCAATGGCGCCGCGCTGTGCTTTGGCAACGCGGTACGCCCTGGACCGATCGGCATCGTGGGCGCGTCGGGCACCGGCAGCCAGGAGCTGAGCGCGCGCATTCATGAATTCGGCGGCGGCATATCGCAATTGATCGGCACCGGTGGCCGTGATTTGAGTGAAAAAATCGGCGGCCTGATGATGCTCGACGCCATCGAGATGCTCGAAGCCGACGAGGCCACCCAGGTGATCGCCTTAATCTCTAAACCGCCTGCGCCAAAAGTGGCTGAAAAAGTGCTGGCCCGCGCCCGCGCCTGCCGCAAACCGGTGGTGGTCTGTTTCCTCGGGCGCAACGAACCGCCCGCCGATGAAGACGGCCTGCAGTTCGCGCGCGGCACCAAAGAGGCAGCCCTGAAAGCGGTCCTCCTCACCGGCATTAAAAAAGAGTCGCTGGATTTGCATCCGCTCAACTGGCCGCTTATTGAAGAAGTCCGTACGCGTCTGACACCGCAGCAAAAATACATTCGCGGCCTGTTCTGCGGCGGCACTTTATGCGACGAAGCGATGTTCGCGGCGCTGGAAAAATTCGACGACGTTTACAGCAACATCCAGCCGGACCCGACCAAACGTCTGGCCGATCTCAACGTCAGTAAAGCCCATACCTTCCTTGATTTCGGCGACGATGATTTCACCAACGGCAAACCGCATCCGATGATCGACCCGACCAACCGCATCAGCCGTCTGTTGCAGGAGGCGCGCGACCCGGAAGTCGGCGTGATCGTGATGGATTTCGTGCTCGGCTTTGGCTCCCACGAGGACCCGGTCGGGGTGATGATCGACGCCATTAAAGAGGCGCAGGCCATCGCGAAAGCGGACAACCGCCCGCTGGAGATCCTTGGCTACGTGCTCGGCACCGATCTGGATACCCCGTCCCTGTCGCAGCAGTGCCAGTTGCTCACGGATGCAGGTGTGATCTGGGCCAGCAGCAGCACCAATACCGGATTACTGGCGCGTGAATTTGTCTGCAAAGGAGAAAAAGCCTGATGAAAACCTTATTTAACCAGCCGCTGAACGTCATTAATGTCGGTATCGCCATGTTCAGCGACGATCTCAAAAAACAACACGTGGCGGTCACGCAGCTCGACTGGACGCCGCCGGGGCAGGGCAACATGCAGGTGGTGGAGGCGCTGGATCAGCTGGCACAGTCCGCGCTTGCCGAAAAAATCGCCGCCGCCAACAAACAGGCGCTGGAGCGCATTATTCAGTCCCATCCGGTGCTGGTGGGCTTTGATCAGGCCATCAACGTGGTGCCTGGCATGACTCGCACCACCATTCTGCATGCCGGCCCACCGGTGGCGTGGCAAAACATGTGCGGCGCAATGCGCGGCGCAGTGACGGGCGCACTGGTGTTTGAAGGGTTGGCAAGCGATCTGGACGACGCCGAGCGCCTCGCGGCATCCGGAGAAATCACCTTCTCGCCGTGCCACGAACACGACTGCGTCGGCTCGATGGCGGGTGTCACCTCGGCGTCGATGTTCATGCACATCGTCGAGAATAAAACCTACGGCAACCGCGCGTTCACCAACCTCAGCGAGCAGATGGCGAAAATCCTGCGCATGGGCGCTAACGATCAAAGCGTGATTGATCGCCTGAACTGGATGCGCGACGTGCTCGGCCCGATGCTGCGTGATGCGATGAAAATCATCGGCGAAATCGATCTGCGCTTAATGCTGGCTCAGGCGCTGCACATGGGCGATGAGTGCCACAACCGCAACAACGCAGGCACCACGCTGTTGATCCAGGCGCTAACGCCGGGGCTGATTCAGGCCGGTTATCCGGTAGAGCAGCAGCGTCAGGTGTTCGAGTTCGTGGCGAGCAGCGACTACTTCTCCGGCCCGACGTGGATGGCGATGTGCAAAGCCGCGCTCGATGCCGCGCACGGCATCGAGTACAGCACCGTGGTCACGACGATGGCGCGAAACGGGTACGAATTTGGCCTGCGCATTTCTGGCCTGCCGGGGCAGTGGTTTACCGGCCCGGCGCAGCAGGTGATTGGCCCGATGTTTGCCGGTTACAAACCGGAGGATTCCGGTCTGGATATCGGCGACAGCGCCATCACCGAAACCTACGGCATCGGCGGATTTGCGATGGCGACGGCGCCGGCGATTGTCGCGCTGGTGGGCGGCACGGTGGACGAAGCCATCGACTTCTCGCGCCAGATGCGCGAAATCACCCTTGGCGAAAACCCGAACGTCACCATTCCGCTGCTCTCGTTTATGGGCATCCCAACGGCGATTGATATCACCCGCGTTGCCGCCAGCGGCATTCTGCCGGTGATCAACACCGCCATCGCCCACAAAGACGCTGGGATCGGCATGATTGGGGCGGGCATCGTTCACCCGCCATTTAGCTGTTTTGAAAAGGCGCTGTTGACCTTCCGCGATCGCTACTTTTTATAAGGTAAGCATTCATGAAAAGCATGAAACTGGAGTGGAAAAGAGGTGACTGGGCGGCCTATTTCGGGCTCATGACCAATAACCTGACTAACCTGTTGACCATGATGGGGCTGCTCATTTTTGTCGTCGGCATCCCGAAAGAGATTGTTTATGGGCGTATCGCGCCAGCCTTCGGGCTGGCGGTGCTGGTCGCCAGCATCTGTTACACGTGGTTTGGCCTGCAAATGCAGCGCCAGACCGGGCGCAACGATGTGACGGCGCTGCCGTCTGGCCCGAGCGCGCCGTCCATTTTCACCGTGACGTTTCTGGTGCTGATGCCGGTTTATCAGCAGACCGGTGATGCGGATTTTGCCATCCAGATAGGTCTGGTGTGGTGCTTCGTGGAAGCGATGATTCTGGCGGGCGGTTCGTTCCTTGGCGAAACCATTCGCAAGATGATCCCGCGTACCGTGCTGCTGTCGTGCCTCTCCGGTTTAGGTCTGCTGTTGCTGGCGATGAACCCAATGCTGCAGGCGTTCGAAGCGCCGACGGTCTCCTTCATCGTGCTGCTGCTGATCTTTATCAACTGGTTTGGTAAAAAGCCGATCTTCGCGCGCATTCCGACCGGCCTGTTGTTACTGGTTGCCGGTACTGCGCTGGCGTGGATCTCCGGCCTGCAAAGCCCGGAAGCGATCAAAGCGTCCATGTCCTCGTTCGGCTTTAACCCGCCGTCAGTCCACGTAGACAGTTTCATGCAAGGTTTACCGCACGCCCTGCCGTATCTGGCGTCGGCGGTCCCGCTGGGGCTGGCGAACTATATCTTTGACCTCGAAAACATCGAAAGCGCCCACGCGGCAGGGGATGAATACCCGACCCGCAAAGTGATGCTGGCCAACGGCCTGGCCTCCATGCTTGGCTGTTTGATGGGCAATCCGTTCCCGGTGACAGTCTACGTCGGCCACGCGGGATGGAAAGCGATGGGCGCGAGCATCGGCTACACCCTGGCGTCGGGCGTCACCATGTTCATCGTGCCGCTGTTCGGGCTGGGGGCCTTTATGCTCGCCATCATTCCGATGACCGCCATCGTGCCGATTCTGGTGTTTATCGGCGTGGTCACCGCCAACCAGGTGGTGAGGGAAACGCCCAAAGTGGAGGTGCCCGTCATCTTTATCTGCCTGTTCCCGTGGATCGCCAACTGGGCGCTGACCATGATGAACAGCGTGATGGGTGCAGCGGGGACTAACGCCGCGAAGATTGGCACCGACGTGCTGCACAGCAAAGGTATCTACTACGAAGGGCTGATGCATCTGGGCAACGGCGCACCGCTCGCCAGCATGCTGTGGGGTTGTATCGCCATCTTCGCCATCCTCAATAAACCGTTGCGCGGGGCGATCGCCGCAGCCGTCGGTGCACTGCTGGCGCTGTTCGGTGTAATCCACGCCCCGGTGGTCGGTTTTGCCGAAGGCAGTTCGCTGATGTTCGTCACCGCGTACCTGATGATGAGCGGGATGTTCGTGGTGAAACACATCATGGATAGCCGCGAAGTAGCGCAGGCGGCAGCGCCGGTTTCAGAGTCCTGATAATGCCTGATGCCCTCACCCTAACCCTCTCCCACAGGGAGAGGGAACTGGTTTATTCCTCCCCCCAGGATAGAGGGGGGACTGGTTTTCTCCCTCCCCCCAGGATAGAGGGGGGCTGGTTTTCTCCCTCCCCCCTGGATAGAGGGGGGACTGGTTTTCTCCCTCACCCCAGGATAGAGGGGGGACTGGTTTTCTCCCTCCCCCCTGGATAGAGGGGGGACTGGTTTTCTCCCTCTCCCTGCGGGAGAGGGCCGGGGTGAGGGCACCAGACCGCACAATTTCTAAGGAAAACACATGAAAGAACTCATGGTCGTCGCCATCGGTGGCAACAGCATTATCAAAGATAACGCCAGCCAGTCGATTGAACATCAGGCGCAGGCAGTCAAAGCGGTGGCGGAATCGGTGTTAGAGATGCTCGCCTCCGACTACGACATCGTCCTCACCCACGGCAACGGCCCGCAGGTAGGCCTCGATCTTAGGCGCGCGGAGATCGCCCACGAGCGCGAAGGTCTCCCCCTGACACCGCTCGCCAACTGCGTCGCCGACACTCAGGGCGGGATCGGCTATCTGATCCAGCAGGCGCTAAACAACCGTCTCGCCGCGCGCGGTGAGCAAAAGGCGGTGACGGTAGTCACGCAGGTGGAGGTGGATCAAAACGATCCCGGTTTTACCCATCCCACCAAGCCTATCGGTGCCTTTTTCAGCGAAGCTCAACGCGATGAGCTACAGCTCGCTCATCCCGACTGGCACTTTGTCGAAGATTCCGGGCGCGGATACCGTCGCGTGGTCGCCTCGCCGCAGCCGGTGCGCATTGTCGAAGCCGATGCCATCAAAACCCTGACGCAAAAAGGCTTTGTGGTGATCGGCGCGGGCGGCGGCGGAATTCCGGTGATCCGCACCGCTGAAGGGGATTATCAAAGCGTCGACGCGGTGATTGATAAAGATCTCTCCACCGCGCTGCTGGCACGTGAAATTTCTGCCGACGTGCTGGTGATCACCACCGGCGTCGAGAAAGTGTGCGTGAATTTTGGCAAGCCGAACCAGCAGGCTCTCGACACCGTCAACGTGGCGCAAATGACGCGCTACATGGACGAGGGCCATTTCCCGGCGGGCAGCATGCTGCCGAAAATTGTTGCCAGCCTGGCGTTCCTGCAACAGGGCGGCAAACGGGTCATCATCACCTCGCCAGATTGCCTACCTGCGGCGCTGCGCGGAGAGACCGGCACCCACATCGTGAACGCGTAAGAAAGTCAGAAAAGGAAGATAAGATGAAAGAGAATAAAAGCCGCCGGGAGTTTATCAGCCAGAGCGGCAAAATGGTCACTGCCTGCGCGTTGTTTGGCGCGACCGGTTCCGTCGCGTATGCTGCTGACACAGCAAAAGAGACCTGCGAGACGGGCAAACCGATGAACATCACTGCGAAACATTACTACCTCGACAACGTGCTGCTGGAGGCCGGGTTTAATTTTGACGGCGACGTAGCCACCAGCACGCGTACTGAGCTGAAAACGCTGGAAATTAAAGACGGTAAAATCGTCGCTCTGCGCGACAATAAAAGCCACGCTGACAGCGCGCTTTCGCACTACAACGCGGGCGGCAAGCTGATGCTCCCGGCGATGCGCGACATGCACATCCATCTGGACAAAACCTTCTACGGCGGCCCGTGGCGATCGCTCAATCGCCCGGCGGGAACGACGATTCAGGACATGATCCGCCTTGAGCAAAAATTGCTGCCGGAGCTGCAGCCTTACACGCAGGAGCGCGCGGAAAAGCTGATCGATCTGATCCAGTCCAAAGGCTCGACCATCGCCCGCAGCCACTGCAATATCGAGCCGACCTCTGGCCTGAAAAATCTGGAAAATCTGCAGGCGGTGCTGGCGCGGCGTAAAGCCGGTTTTGACTGTGAAATCGTGGCCTTCCCGCAGCACGGATTACTGCTGTCTAAATGCGAGCCGCTGATGCGCGAAGCGATGCAGGCCGGGGCGCACTACGTCGGCGGGCTGGACCCGACTAATGTCGACGGCGCGATGGAAAAATCCCTCGACGCCATGTTCCAGATAGCGCTGGATTACGACAAGGGCGTGGACATCCATCTGCACGAAACCAGCCCGGCAGGCGTGGCGGCGGTGAATTATATGGTCGAGATGGTCGAGAAAACACCGGAACTGAAGGGCAAACTGACCATCAGCCACGGCTTTGCGCTGGCGACGCTCAACGAGCAGCAGGTAGACGCCATCGCCACGCGCATGGCGGCACAGCAAATCACCATCGCCTCGACCGTGCCGATTGGCACGCTGCACATGCCGCTCAAACAGCTGCGCGATAAAGGCGTGTTTGTGATGACGGGTACCGACAGCGTGATCGACCACTGGTCGCCGTATGGCCTGGGCGACATGCTGGAAAAAGCGAACCTTTACGCGCAGCTCTATATCCGCCCGAACGAACAAACCCTGTCGCGCGCGCTGGGGATTGCCACTGGCGACGTGTTGCCGCTGAACGATAAAGGCGAGCGCGTGTGGCCGAAAGCGCAGGATGACGCCAGCTTTGTGCTGGTGGATGCCTCCTGTTCCGCCGAAGCCGTGGCGCGCATCTCTCCGCGTACCGCCACGTTCCATAACGGCAATCTGGTATGGGGTATAGTGAGCTAATGTTGCGCCGGGTGGCGGCTATGCCTTACCCGGCCTACAAAACCAACAGCAGCAAGAACCGTAGGCCCGGTAAGCGCAGCGCCACCGGGCCTTTTTTGGCAGCACAGCCGCTTGCTGCCGGGTGGCGGCTACGCCTTACCCAGCCTACAAAACCAACAGCAGCACGAACCGTAGGCCCGGTAAGCGCAGCGCCACCGGGCATTTTAGTCCGCACAGCCGCTTGCTGCCGGGTGGCGGCTACGCCTTACCCGGCCTACAAAACCAACAGCAGCACGAACCGTAGGCCCGGTAAGCGCAGCGCCACCGGGCCTTTTAGGCCGCACAGCCGCTTGCTGCCGGGTGGTGGCTACGCCTTACCCGGCCTACAAAACCAACAGCAGCACGAACCGTAGGCCCGGTAAGCGCAGCGCCACCGGGCATTTTAGGCCGCACAACCGCGTGCTGCCGGGTGGCGGCTACGCCTTACCCGGCCTACAAAACCAACAGCAGCACGAACCGTAGGCCCGGTAAGCGCAGCGCCACCGGGCATTTTAGTCCGCACAGCCGCTTGCTGCCGGGTGGTGGCTACGCCTTACCCGGCCTACAAAACCAACAGCAGCACGAACCGTAGGCCCGGTAAGCGCAGCGCCACCGGGCATTTTAGGCCGCACAGCCGCGTGCTGCCGGGTGGCGGCTATGCCTTCCCCGGCCTACAAAACCCATACCATGCGATATACTGCTACGCATATTCACAAAGAGGGATCTGCGATGGCACAAAATATCTACGACAATCCGGCGTTTTTCGAGGGCTACGCCCAGCTTCCGCGCTCGGTGCAGGGGCTGGACGGCGCACCGGAATGGCCTGCACTCAAAAAAATGCTCCCCGATCTGTCGGGCAAATCGGTCATCGATCTGGGCTGCGGTTACGGCTGGTTCTGCCGTAGCGCGCGCGAAATGGGTGCTGCGCAGGTGATGGGCGTCGATATCTCGGAAAAAATGCTCGCCCGCGCTTCAGAGTTAACTCACGATCCAGCGATCACTTATCAACGCAGCGATCTGGAATCTTTAACGCTTGCAGACAACAGCCTCGACCTGGTCTACAGCTCGCTGGCGCTGCACTATCTCCCGGAACTCGACACGTTATTTAGCCATGTTCAGCGCGCGTTAAAGCCTGGCGGCAGCCTGGTCTTTTCGATGGAGCATCCGATCTACACCTGCGCCTCGCGCCAGGGGTGGTTGACGGATGATAACGGGGATCGTTTCTGGGGCGTGAATCAGTATCAGCAGGAAGGGCAGCGCGTCAGCAACTGGCTGGCGGACGGGGTGATCAAATATCACCGCACGCTCGGCACCACGCTGAATGCGCTGATAAAAGCAGGCTTAACGCTTCGTGAAGTCAACGAGTGGGGCCCAACGCAGGCGCAGATTGACGCCTGGCCCGCGCTGGCAGAAGAGGCGGAGCGACCGATGCTGGTGCTGATCGCCGCCGTTAGACCTCAGTAACCGACTTTGTACACCTGGCCGCTTTGCACGCCTTCTACGCTGCGGCGGTAGGCCAGCGCGACGCGAGCGGCGGGCACGCTTTCGAAGCCGGGGAAGAATCCGTCGTACGCTTCGGCGGATTCGGTTAGCACCGTCGGGCTAATCAGGTTGATACGAATTCCGCGCGGCAGTTCGCAGGCGGCAGCGCGGACGAATCCGGCCAACGCGGCGTTCACGGTGGTGGCGTTGACACCCTGCGCAATCGGCTCATCGGCCACGATCCCGCTAATCAAGGTAATCGACCCGCCTTCATTCAGGTAATGTTGCCCGGTGAGTGCCAGGCGCACCTGCCCCAACAGTTTGTCCTGCAAGCCCTGGTTGAAATCGCTGTCTTTCATGGTTGCCAGCGGGCCAAAATGCAGGCCGCCGCTGGCAGACACGATGGCATCCACCGGGCCGATTTTTTCGAACAGTGCCTGTACGCTCTCCTGCGACGTGATATCCACCTGCTCATCGCCCTGCGTGCGACCGACGCGGATCACCTCATGTTTACTGCTCAACTCTTCTGTCACGGCGCGACCGACCGTACCGCTGGCACCAATAATGACGATTTTCATAGCAGACTCCTTCAGGTTGTGAGTCTCCATTCTTTAATAAATCAGAATTCGGATAAACTGGGCTAAAGTTAGAGGATTACTAACCAGAGGTTTGCAATATGGATAAGCTTCGCGGCATGGAAACCTTTATTACCGTGGTCGAAAGCGGCAGTTTTACCGGTGCAGCGGCCCGGCTGGAGATGTCGGCGGTGATGGTCGGGAAATACATCCAGCTTCTTGAAACGCAGCTTGGCACGCGTTTGCTGGAGCGCAATACCCGTCGTCAGAGTCTAACCGACGCCGGTCGCGTATTTTATGATGAAGCGAAACGGGTGCTGGAGCAGGTATCAATTGCTGAAAGTTCGGTCGAGCGTTTGCGTGCCGCTCCAGCCGGGACGCTGCGCATCAGTGCGCCGACCTCATTCGGGGGTTGTGTGATCGCTCCGCTCACGGCGACGTTTTTACAAGCCTGGCCCGAAGTGCGCGTTGAACTCGATCTAACCAACCGGATGGTCGATATGGTCAATGAAGGATTCGATCTGGCGATCCGCATTGGCGATATCCGTAAAGACGATCTGGTCGCGAAGTACCTGTGTCCGTACCGGATGGTGATCTGCGCGGCCCCTGACTATCTGGCGCGGCACGGAACGCCGCAAACGCCTGCCGATCTGGTCGATCATTTGTGCCTTTCGCACACGGTCTGGACCGCGCGCAATGAATGGCGACTGCCGGGTGTAGAAGGGGATGTGCGCTGGAAACGTGATGCCATATTGCGCTGTAACGACGGGTATGGATTACGCACGGCGGCGGTTGCCGGGGCGGGTTTGCTGTTGCAGCCGGAGGTGCTGGTGGCGGAAGAGCTGGCGAATGGCCGGTTGATCCGCGTGCTGGAAAAGTACACGCCAGAACCGAGGCCGGTGCATATGCTGTGGCGCCAGGATTTACGCCCGTTGCCGAAATTGACGCATTACATTGAGCATATTTTGCAGGGCATTCGTGCGGTTTAATCTCCGGCAAAATACTGCACTGACCTCGTAGGCCGGGTAAGGCGTAGCCGCCACCCGGCATAAACGCCGCTTAGAACCGGTAACCCACACCCACGTTCCAGCCGTTAATGGAATGGCTGCCATCAATATCGGCATTGGTGCCTTCATAACCGACATTAATCGCCAGTTCAGCGGTTGGGTTGAATTGCACGCCCGCGCCATAGGCGAAAGAGGTCGATTTTTCAGAAAGGCTGTCTTTCTGCGTATAACCATCGCCTGCGTTCACCCATTTGGTATCCACATCCGCTTTGGTATGTGCGATGCCGCCCAGGGCATATAACGAAACATATTCGTTAATACGATAAGCCGGACCGGCCATCAGCGAGTAATATTTCACGTCGATGTTATTTTTCACCGAATCAGAATCGACATAATATTTCTGATCGTCACTGCCGCTCATATAGGTGAAAGAGCCGATCACGCTCAGCGGGGAATCCCATTCGTAGCGATATTGTGCGTTGACGCCGCGAATATTTTTAAAGTTCTCAACTTTGCTCTGCGCATAGCCAACAGAGACAGTTTGGTTATCCGCCAGAGCAGCGCCGCTGGCCAGACTTGCCGCCACCAATACCGCCAGAGATATTGTTTTCATTTTCCGTAATCCTTGTGCCGTTGTTATTGTGATCATGCCGGATAAACCGACAAAGACGTCATGGATATTCCATGACAAATGGAGCGGTGAAATTGTTGTTTTTTTTGGCAAGGGAAGAAATGGGGATTAATCTTAAAGACCGGAATATTCCTGGTGTATCCCTCCCCTATATTGGTAGGGGAGGAGGATAATTTTAATTAGGGCATAATCCGGTCGGTTTTTTTAGCGGCCCACATTCATCGAAACCATAAACCTTATAGCCTTTTTGCGTCATGCAATTTAGCGTGTTATCCATTCGGTCACGATGCTCTTTTGGCGTTTCATTTCCATACGCGCTATTCAGTCCCCAGTTTTTATCATCGAGATTATCTTCCCGACGAACGCCGCAGGCGTAGAGATCCTCTTTGCGCTGCGAGACGTTGGTTCGCCCGGAGGCATCCGGTTTCTGGAAGACCTGAACCCACGGAACGTAGGCATAATTGGACGAATCCATATCCGCGACCACGCAGCCAGAGAGCAACAAAATCGCCCCAGACAGCCCGTATCGTGTGGCGGCAAGAGATAATTTCATGCTGAACTCCCTAATCTGCAGATCTGGCTTAATATTAAGTCTGATTACCGGTCATTTCTAGAGTCATCAGGATGAGGTGATAGATGGCGAGTCTGAAAGACGAACATAAGGTATTACCTGGCGTAAACGAAAATCGTGCTGCGCTCACCTTCGAGGAACGATTTCGCCAGTTCGGGTTTGCTGTCTTATTATTCATATTAGCGCTGGCACTGGGCGGTTTTTTTTCGACGGGGTATTTCAGCTCCGCGCAGAAAGAAAATAACAATCATACGCTACGACTTTATTATGAACATTTTGGCCGCCTGCAAACGGAAGGTAAACTCAAGGTGACTGCCCCTTTTTCAAATTCCGGGGAATATGTCTTTCGCCTTGACGGTGATTTTAGCGATAATTTCCAGCCCGGCAATATCTCCCCTCAACCTGACCGCATGTTCAGTCAGGGAAAGGCCATTATCCTGGTCTATAACGCAATAAAAAATCACAGTGATTTCTCTGTGACAATGTACGTCACGCCAACGACGCCGGGAAAAGCGGTGAGCCGGGTCTCATTCAATAATGGGCCGGAAATCCGCTTCTGGCAGTTTATTTATCCCTAGGAGCGCAATATGGAGATGGTCTTTCGGGCACTGGCGATTTACCTGATCCTGCTGGTGGTATTCAAAGTCGCCGGGCGTCGGGCATTATTGCAGATGACCAGCTTTGATCTGATCTTACTGCTGATCATTAGCGAGGCGACGCAGCAGGCGTTGCTGGGGAATGACTTTTCGGTCACCGGCGCGATGCTGACGATTGTCACGCTGGTTGCGGTGGATATTCTATTCGGCCTGATGAAGAAGTATGTCTCTGGCGCAGAAACTATTTTGGATGGTTCCCCGGTCATTTTGGTCGAAAATGGGATGCCTCTGACGGATAAACTCAAAAAAGTGGATGTTTCCTGCGATGATATTTTGGTCGCCGCGCGACAAAACCAGGGCATTACGGAATTCAGTAAAATAAAGTATGCAATTCTGGAGCGTACCGGGCATATCTCAATCATTCCCAAAGATGATCAGTAAACTCCAGCAAAAAGCGGCAAAGGGGATTATCAAAGCCCCGTACATGTGTTACTAACACTGTGAACATCATAAAAAAATCAGAAAAACAGGGTCCGACAGTATGTCAAAGAACAAACTCGCCAGCAGCGTGCAAAGCCTGCAATCTTCCGCCATCCGTGAATTGTTAAAACACAGCAAAATGCCGGGTGTGATTTCCCTCGGCGGCGGCATTCCAAATCCCGATCTATTCGATCACGAAGGCTTACAAATTGCGGCCGATGCCGTCTTATCCCGACAGTTTGGCGAAGCCTTCCAGTATGGTTTGACCGAAGGCTACCCTTTACTTCGCGAAGCGATTGGGCAGATCTGTACTGGCCGAGGAATTGCCTGCCAGGCTGATGACGTGGTCATCACTTCCGGCTCGCAGCAGTCGCTGGATATTCTGGCCCGCGCGTTGATCAACCCCGGCGATACGGTGGTGGTGGAAAGCCCGACCTATCTCGCAGCGTTGCAGGTCTTTAGCCTCGCCCAGGCGAATCTTGAATCCGTCGGGACAGACGGCGAAGGAATGAAGGTCGATGAACTGGAAGCGCTGGTCAGCCGCAAAACCATTAAAGCCGTTTATATCGTGCCGACCTTCGGTAATCCTGGCGGCGTGACGCTTTCTGAAAGCCGCCGCAAGCAGCTGGTGGCGTTATCAAAACGCTACGATTTCGTGATTATTGAAGACGACCCGTACAGCGAAATTAACTACACCTCAGACGTGTTCCGCCCGCTGATGGCCCACGCCAAAGCCATCGGCAACGAACACAACGTGGTCTATACCTCGACCTTTTCTAAAATCCTGGCACCAGGCACCCGCGTCGGCTGGCTGGTGGTTCCGGAATGGCTGAAAAGGGCGGTAGTGAATCTCAAACAAACTACCGATTTGCATACCAGCACGTTGTCGCAGCTGATGACGTATGAATATCTGCAAACCGGGCGCCTGGCAGGGCAAATAAAGCTTATCCGTGAAGCCTATCGCCAGAAATATCAGACTTTTGCTGATGAACTGGAAAAAGAGTTGGGCGATGTGCTGACTTTCCACAAGCCGAAGGGCGGGATGTTCCTGTGGGCGAAATTCAACAATGGCCTCAATACCACCGAGTGGCTGGCGAAGACGCTGGCGAACGGCGTGGTGTTTGTGCCGGGCGAGTTCTTCTATTGCAGCAATCCCGATCGTTCGACGCTTCGCATGTCGTTCGTCACTCCCACCGATGAACAGCTGATAGAGGCCGTTCGACGCCTGAAAATTTCGCTCTGAACAGTCTTACGCATGATGGCACCGCCGCCATTGTGCGTAATAATGAGCCGGTGAGAAAATCTTACTGAGGGTAAAACCCATGACAGAATTCATCACCGGTGTTATCACTCACACGCCCGTCTGGGTGTGGGTACTGTTTATTTTTCTCGTTTCTCGCGGCATAAAAGCCCGCAAACCCGCCATCGTCACGCTGGAAAAGCTCGCGATTATTCCCGCCATTTTTCTGATCTGGGATATCTACGATCTGGTGGTGTTTCGCAAACTCACCGTCGCGACCTGCACGCTGTGGGGAGCTGGACTGCTGGCGGGCGCGGCGCTGGGCTATCTGCTGATTAAGCAAGTGAACACCGCCCGCGCGGCGCAGCCCCGCAGCATTTATCGACAGGCAGACTACTCGGCGTTGCCGTTTATGATGCTGGCGTTCGGTGTGAAATATGTCTTAGGCGTAATGACCGCCGTCTCGCCCGAAACGCTGCAACAGCCAGGGATGAGTGCCTTTGCGATTATCACCGGTGGGATATTCGCGGGCGTCTTTGTCGGTAAATTCACCCGCTATGTGCGCGTTTATCTCTCTGCCGCACCGCAGCAAGCCAGTTAAGACGTTGCGCTGGCAAGGGATTTGTCGGCATGGTCGCCTTTGATCACGCGTGTCACTTCGTCGATTCGCCAAATCTTCCCGTCACGCAGGCGGGCAAACATGTACACCTCAATGTCTGACGTTTGCCCGTTGGTTTTGGTGACCGTGACACAATGTCGGTCTGCCAGCATGTGTGGGGTGCAGCATGCCTGCTCGACTCTGAAGGCGATACGGCTAACCTGGGCGCGGACGTGATTCAGATGCTGGATAAATCCCTCGTAATCAAGCGTATTGCCATCCGTATGCTGCTGATAATCCGCAGAGAAAATTTCCGCCGGAGCCAGTTTTCCCGCGAAGAGATCGTTTAAGAGCTGCTGCATAAATGTGCAACACGCCAGTTCATTAGCGGCTGATGGCAAGTGAATGAGTGGATTCATGGTTGTGCTCCTTTTACGTGGTGAAGCACATTATCCTTGACAGAATCTGGCGTAGTTTCTGTAATCAGGCAATTAATCACGATTTTCGGTCAAATGATGCTAACGTCTGAACCCCTTCGTCATCCCACGGGCTATCGTACCGACTGGCACGTTCATTCTACCGGTCAATTGTGTCGTATTACCTCGGGCCTGCTGATTATCGAAAGCGATAAAGGGCGCTGGGTGGTGCCGCGAGAACACATCGGCTGGATCCCGGCGGAATTGCGTCACGCTGCGCTGTCGGAAAGCGCCATTGAGGGCCAGTCTCTTTATCTCGATTCGTCGCTGTGCACTGCGCTGCCCGATCAGCCGTCGGTCTTCGAACCGGAAATGCTGTCCGAGGCGCTGTTTATGCGGCTCTGTCAGGCGAGTGGAAAAGCTGATTTGCGCTGGGCATCGATGCTGACCGATGAGTTGGCTCATGCGAAACAGGATCTCTACCGCCTGCCAATGCCTGCCCATCCACGGTTGCTGAAAATTGCCCGTACGTTGTTGAACGCCGTGGATGATGTGCAGTCCGTGGAAGCGTATGCACGCCAGTGCGGGATGAGCGTGAGGACCTTTAACCGCCAGTTCAAAGCCGGGACGGGAATGAATTTTGTGAACTGGCGCCAACTGGCCCGTGTCATCAGGGCGATGGAGTGGCTTGAAGAGGGCAAACCGGTGGGGTGGATTGCCCTGTCGTGCGGATATAACAGTGTTAGCGCCTTTATCGAGGTATTTCGCACCTATACCGGTAAAACGCCGGGGCAGTGGGGCGTTACAACAACCCCTTCTGCGCAAACGTCACGCGCGTTGCCTCGTTGAGATCCAGATCTTTCAAAGACTCCGGCTGCACCCACGCGATCTCCTGAAACTCTTCGTTAAAGGTCACGTCGCGGTTAGCGCTGATGCAATCGAAGATCAGGTAGATCATATAGATTTCTTCGGTGGTGCCGTCGGCGTAGGTTTTTACCCGGATATCGTCGCGAAAGGCGAAAGGTTTGACCTCGTTTATCTCAAGGCGATCCCCCAGCTCCTCGCTGATTTCGCGGCGCAGCGCCTGTTCCATCGTTTCACCCGGCTCCATACCGCCACCCGACAGCGCCCACTGACCGGGAAACACCCCGCGATCCGCCGCCATTTTGCACAGCAGATACGCCCCGTCATTCTGGATAATCGGACACACAATCGTACGTTGGCGCATGTTCACTCCCTGATTTTTATGTTGGCGGTACTGTAGCAGAGTTCAGGGAAAAAAATGTCGGGTGGCGCTCACGCTTACCCGACCTACAAAACCCGTAGGCCCGGTAAGCGCAGCGCCACCGGGCATGTTTGTTAAACCCTTACCGTTCGCGCAGCGCCTCTTTCGCCCGGTTAAACGGTTTAATCATGTAATCCATCACCGATTTCTCCCCGGTTTTGATATCCACCGTCGCGATCATCCCCGGCACAATCGAGAATTTCCGCCCCGCTTTGTTGACCAGATAATCCTGGCTGGTGCGGATAAATACCCGGTAATAGAACACTTCTGGCTTGGCTTCATCCTGAATGGTGTCCGGTGAAATGGTTTCGACCACGCCATTCAACCCGCCGTAGATGGCGTAATCGTAAGCGGTGATCTTCACCAGTGCTTTTTGCTCGGGGTGGATGAAGGCGATATCGCGCGGTGACAGGCGGGTTTCGATCAGCAGGTGATCGTCCACCGGCACGATCTCCATCAGCTCGCCGTTAGGCGGGATCACGCCGCCAATAGTGGTCACTTTGATGTTTTTCACGATCCCACGCACCGGCGATCGCACGGTCAGACGGGTCACGGAATCCTCGCGGCCTTTCAGCACCGCCGAGACCATATCTACCTCGGCGTTGGCTTTTGACAGCGCCTCGCGGGCCTGGACGTAATACTGCGATCGCACGTCAGTGAGTTTCAGCTCCAGATCGCTTTTTTGCCGCTGCAAGCGTAACTCTTCCACGCGACTGGCGGCGCCGGTTTTGATCAGCCGCTGGGTGATCGCCAGCTCTTTGTTCGCCAGATCGAGCGCCGCTCTCAGCTCGCGCTGGGTGTCATCGAGCTGCGCGCGGCGAGAGGTGTAGAGCCGGGTTTCAGCGGCGATCAGGTCCGGCCATTTTTTCAGGGAAGGGGGGAACACCAACGGCAGATCGTTCACTTCCGCCGTCAGACGCACGCTGGAGGCCAGCGATGCCCGATAGCGCGCTGCACTTTCCCCGACGTTAGATTCCGAGCGCGTAGGGTCGAGTTTCGCCAGAACTTGTCCCGCCTGCACCAGATTGCCTTCTCGCACATTCAGCTCGGTTAAAATCCCGCCGTCGAGGGACTGTAAAACCTGTTCGCGCGAGCTGGGGATCACTTTCCCGGTCCCGGTTGAGACTTCGTCGAGAATGCCGAACCATGCCCACACCCCGACAATAACGAACAACAGCAGGGAGAGGATCACGATGCGCCGTGCGCCGGAGTAGCCGCTTTCGGAGTCGAGAGCGTTATCGAGATCGTCCATTGCCGCCACGTCACGCTGACTGATTTTCATTTTTCCACTCCCGTCCGTTTGCCTGCTGCTGCATGCGGCTGTTGCTCAGGGCCTGCGCTTTCGGCGCGTCCATCACCAGCATGCCCTCTTTCAGCACCACCACGCGCTCCACCAGTTCCAGCACCGGGACGCGGTGAGTGGCGACGATCAGCGTCCGGTTCCCGAGCCACTGGCTGAGATGCTGGAGAAACTCACGTTCCGTGTGTTCATCAAGCGAAGCGGTCGGCTCATCCAGCAGCACGATATTGGGATCGCGCAGGAACATACGCGCCAGCAAGATTGACTGGCGCTGCCCGCCGGAGAGCCCCACGCCGTTCTCCATGATTGGGTAATCCAGCCCTTTTGGCAGCTTCTGCACAAAGCTCGCCGCGCCGCACATTTCCAGCACCGCGAAGATCTCTTCATCTGTCGCACGCGGCATCCCGAGGGTGATGTTTTCCCGCAGTGTGCCGTAGAACAGCCGCGCATTTTGCGTCATAAACCCGACGTTGCGCCGCAGATCCGCCACGTCCAGATGCGGCAGGCTGAGGTTGTCGAGGCGCAGCTCGCCGCCCGCCAGATCCATTCCGCCCGACATCGCCTGTAACAGCGTGGATTTGCCCGCCCCGTTACGCCCGAGGATCGCCACTTTCTCGCCGGGTTTGATCTCCAGGCGGTTGATGCGTAAAGCCATGCGCGGATCTTCCGGGTGATAGCGAAACTGCGCCTGATCGAACAGGTAATGTCCGCGCAGCACGTCCTGGCGGATCGGCGTCTCTTCACGCTGATTTTCCGTCGGCAACTGCATGATGCTGTCCAGCCCCTCTTTGGCGGCTTTCACCTGCTGCCAGCGGGCCAGCACGCCGCACAGGGTCGCCATCGGGGCGATCATCCGCGAGGCCAGCATCGAGGCGGCGACTACCGAACCGGTGGTGAGCGTGCCGTCGATCACCATCGGCGCGCCGACCACGATCACTCCGGCGTAGACCAGGCTTTGAATGGTCATCCCCCAGCTGATCAGGTTTTGCGTCAGCTCGCGGGTGCGCAGACCGGACTCGGCGGTTATCTGGATATAGCTGTTCCACTGTTGCAAAAAGCGGTTTTCCGCCTGCATCAGTTTGATGTCTTCCAGTCCCTGCACGCTCTCGACCAGCACCGCGTTGCGCAGGGTCGATTCATGGGCGGACTGCTTCGCCAGTGCCGCAAGTTTCTTTTGCAGCAGCAGGCCAGGCAGAACCATCAGCACGGCGGCGACGGGGGCGATCCACGCCAGCTGCGGGGCGATGATCGCCAGCACCACCACGAACAGGAAGAAGAACGGCAAATCGACGATCGTTGAAATGGTGGAGGAGGTGACCATCTCGCGGATCTGCTCCAGCTCGCGCAGCTGGGAAATAAAGCTCCCGGTCGAGCGCGGGATCGCGCTGTTACGCAGGCGCAGGGCGTGACCAAATACCCGATCCGAGACGCGCAGATCCGCGCGTTTGCCGAGTAGATCCATAATGTGCCCGCGCGCAATGCGCAGTACAAAGCCAAACAAGGTGGCGATCAGCACCCCGATGGTCAGGACGTACAGCGTTGGGTAGGACTGCGCGGGGATCACCCGGTCATACACCTGCATCGAAAAGACAATCCCGGAGAGCGACAGCACGTTGATAAACAGCGCGGCCAGCATCACCCAGGTGTACGGACGCATGTCGCGCATCACCAGCCGGTAGAGCCAGTCCGGACGGTACTTGGAAATATAGGCATCGACGCGGCTGTCTTTCAGCGCCGCCAGCGGGCGCAGGGCGACCACGTGGCGAATCGCTGGCAGCAGGGCGGTCATCGACACGCGGTTGTTGTGCGGCGAGGTGTCGATGAAGTTGATATCGAGGGTATCGTCGCCGTCGAAGTGCTCGATGACGCCGATTTTGCCTTCGTTTAGCTCAACCACCACCGGCAGTTTCCAGCTGCTGATTGACTGCTCCGTGGCGGTCAGGAGCTGAAAGGAAAGCCCCGCCTCACGCGCCAGCTGGGTCAGCGCCGGGATCATCGGTTTGCCCTTCAGCCACGGCGCGCTGGCGACCAGGGCGCCGGGAGAACAGGCCACGCGATAGCGGCTGGCAACATAGCCAAACGCCTGCGCCCAGTGTTCCAGCGTCTCTTCCGCAATACTTTCGTCCAGCGGGATATCGGTGTGCTTCATGGCTGGATCTCCACAGTCTGAATGGTGCGGTTTTCAAGATCGAACGAATGACGCAGAAGGCCCGTGTTGTACAGGCAGCTCAGCTGTAGCTGGTGGATTTGCCCGGCGGTTTGCTGTTGCGTGAAACGCGCCTGATAGACCTCCTGTTCGGCGTTCAGCACGTCGAGTAGCGGGCGCGAGCCAAGATCGAGATATTGCTGTTGATACAGTTCGCGGGTGCGGACGCTGAGCGCTTCCTGACGGCCCTGAATTTGCAAAGTGCTCATCAGGCTCATTATCTGACTGCGGGATTCCAGCAACTTCTGGCGTACGTCGAGGCGGGTACGCTGAATGGTGGATTGCGCGGCTTCGACGGCGTGTCCGGCGGCGTTGCGCCGGGCGGTGAGGCCGCCGCCCTGGTAGAGCGGCATCTGTACTTTGACCCACGCGGAATACTGGGTGCGATCCAATGAGTCGTGGCCCGCGTAACGGTCGTTGAGATAGTGGCGCACTTCCGGTTCGAGCGACACGGTCGGCGTCATTTGCGCATTGGCATAATCGAGATTGGCCTGCGCGACGTTGGCCTGTGCCCATGCCGAAAGCACCGCTGGCACCAGACGATCGTCCGGCTCAGCGACATCGCAACTGCGCGTCAGGTTGGCTGGGAAGTCGTTGCTGATGGTGTTCAGGTTGTTCCAGCCGAGAAAGCTCATCAGCGTGGCGCGGGAGCTGTCGAGGCTCGCCTGATACTGCATCAGCTGAGCGCGAGCGCCTTCGATGCGGGCGTCGGTCTGCACCACGTCGGAGAGCGAACTCGCTCCTTCGTCGTTACGCTGGCGGGCGAGATTGCCGATGGACGACAGCGCGTCGAGCTGCTCTTTGGCGGTTTCCACCATCTGCTGCCAGGTTTGCACCTGCACCATCGCCAGCGCCGTGTCGTGCCCGATGGTATCAATACTCACCAGCACGTTAGCCTGCTGCTGGGCTACGCCTGCATTTTCGGCGCGGACCTGGCTGGCCACTTTGCCAAAGTCGTAGAGCATTTGTGAAAGAGAAAGCACTAATGAAGGGGTAAAACCGTTGTTGCTGCCGTCGTGGCTATAGCCGCCATCCATTCCGGCGTTGACCTGCGGATAGTATTTCGATTTGGCGACGTCGACTTGTTCCGATTGTTCGTAGAGTTTCCCGACGGCTTCGCTAATGGTCGGATGCCAGCTGACGGCGCGGTTAACGGCATCGCCCAATTTGAGTGTGCCGGGCGCGGCGTTACCGGCAACCGGCGCGACGCGACCATTCAGCGACGGCAGTTCCTGTTCTTCACTCAGGAAACCGGTATTGATCACCCCCGCAGGATTTGCAGCGAGCGCGGGCACAGATATCAGGCAGCATGAAAGCCACCAGTAAGGCATCTTCATTCCCATGTCATATCCCTAATAAAAGAGTACCGCTTTATGCCCGGGCGCTGAACGCCCGGGTCAATTGTGTTGTGCTATCAGGTGATGATGTTGTGGTGCTGATTAACCAGTTCGTCGTAGCTGCTCTGCACGCCGTCCAACGTGACCAACGTGGTATTAGTGTAGGTGGTCCCTGTACCATCACGGTCGATGGAGATCACAGTGTTGTTACCGCTGGTAGTGACATGCACGTAATTCCCCAGCGTCGAGGCCTGCCCGTTCCAGCCCACCAGCAGATCGCCGATGTCAATTTTATCCCCCTGGCTGATAGAGAAGTTGGTCCAGTGATCCCCGGTGTTGTTGCCCGCCGTGGCGTTACCCACGGTATTGTTCAGCACCTGATAAATCAGGGTATCGCCGTAGGCCGTCCCGTTGATCACGTCGTTATGCTCAGAGCTGATGAACTGCGGCGCCATGTTGATGGTCAGCGAGGCGCTGTCCGTTTTGCCAGCCGCATCGGTCAGGGTGTAGTTGAAGACCTCCTTCGAGGTGATGCTGGAGAGCGATACCCCGGTGTTCATGGTGTAGGTGTAATGCCCGTCCGCACCGATAGAGAGCGTGCCGTAATGTCCCTGAATAGTGACGTTAGCGGCGCTGGTGGTGTACGGGTCAAGGGTGGTGACCACGCCGTTGAAGCCGGTGATGCTCAGACGGGTGTCGACCGAGTGCAGCTGATCCATCGCCCCCTGCGAATCCGTCCCGTCGAAGATGTTGCCGTTGACGGTGTGACCGCTGGTGGAATCGAACTGGGTGAGGGAGTAAGTGGTCCCCACCACGTCCGGGGTGATGGTGATTTGCCCCACCGCCAGCGCGCCCATTTTCCCGGTGTAGGAGAGGGTGTAGGTGCCCGCATCCAGATCCAGCCCGCTGAGGTTAATCGTGGCGGTACCGCCCAGCAGTAATCCCCCGTTGAACGAACCGCTGCGGATAGTGGTCGAGCCGTTCGACAGCACCCAGTCCACCGTCAGCCCGCCGAGAGAGAGCAACGACGCGACGTTAAAGTGCAGAACCACGTTATGCAGCGCCGTGTTCGGGTCGACCACAAAGGTGCCGCTGCCGCTGCCCTGGGTGGAGGCCAGCAGCGCTGCCTGCCAGCTGGCACTGCCGACGGTGGTGTCCGAATAAGCCGCCGTATGGTGAACGGAGGTCACGTCCATCACCGCACTGACGTCGTTGACCGCATCCATCGCCCGCGCCGTTGGGGTGATATTCAGCGACGCCGTGTCTTTATCGCCGTTTGGCGCGGTCACGGTGTAGACGAAGGTATCCGGCGTTTTGATGTGATCGGCCCCGACACCGCTGTTCAGGGTGTAGGTGTATTTCCCGTCCGCATTAATGGTCAGGGTGCCATATTCCCCCTGAATGGTGGTGACGCCCGTCCCGTTGACCGCCACGCCGTTCACCGAGGTGACGTGGGTGCCCGCCGGGATAATGTCATCCGCCAGCACATCGCCGGTGGTGCTGCCGCCGACGCTTGAGACGGTGTAGACATGGTCTTCCAGCACGTTGAGGGTGTAGGCCGTCAGGGCCGTGATCCCCGCCGCGGTATTCAGCAGGAACAGGTATTCACCTGCCGGCAGGTTGAGCGTCAGGGTGGCTGACGTTCCGCCCAGCAGCGGTGCGCGCAGCCAGCCAGGCTGGACGCGCATCTGCTCGAAGGTCTGCGTCGCCTCGTTGAATTTATAGACGTACAGGTCGAACACAGAGGCCAGCGCCACGCCGCCCACGGAGGCCTGGATGGTCATGGTGCGGGTGGTACCTTCCGCCACGTTATAGATGATCGGATTGCTCAGATCGTCGAGCAGGTTCAGCCCCAGCGTGTTGCCAAGGTTCACGCCGACAACGGTAAAGCCGCCCTGGGACGAGGTGCCGTTGTTGATGGCGTGCACGCTGGTATCGAAGGTGAAACTCGCCGTATCGTCCACCGCCGTGACACTGTTGGTGACGGTGTTCGCCCCGAGCGAAATTACCAGCTGCGCCGAGGCGCTGGCCCCGTTATGGCCGATGGTGTAGGTGAAGCTTTCGGTCCGCCCCAGAACGGCGGCGCTGGTGTTGGTTAGGGTGTAGGTGTAGCTCCCGTTCAGGTTGATGGTCAGCGTACCGTACTGGCCCTGGATAACCGTGCCATCCGCCGTAACGTTGATGGTATGGCCCTGCGCATCAGTCACTGCCGTGATACGTGTACCCGCCGGGGCGTTGTCGCTGCCGGTGGTCGGGTCAACGTCATAAATCACGTTCCCGGACTGAGTGGTCACGCCCGTCACCGTCCCGGCGCTGGTCTGGGTGACATCCACGTCAAGGCTGGTGTACGACCCGGTCGCCAGCAGGTTGGTGTTGTAGCTAAGAACGCGATATTGCCCATCTGCCAGCCCGGTCATGTTAAGCGTGACGCCGCTCGCCCCGAGGGTCAGCAGGTTGGCAAACTGCGGCAGACCCGTATCCACTACCGTGGTCCAGGTGCCGTTAACCGCATCCCAGCGCTGCACCACCACTTCCAGAGTATTGAGCAGAGAAAGCACCACGCCCGTGGCGTTGGCATTGATCGAGATATCCGCACTTCCGCCCGCACTGACCGTAAAGCCGACCTGCGCCGTGTCGTTGCCGAGCAGCGCCAGCACGTTGCCAAGCGCGCCGACCAGCAGGGAGCCGTAGTCGCTGTACTGGGCGGTCGTTACCGTCGCTGTGGTGCTGAGTTCCAGCTCCTCGACGTTCGAACTCGCGGAAAGTGGCACAACAGGAGCCAGCGCCGAGCCTGGGGTAGAGGTGTTGCCCGCCGCATCGGTGGCGGTGATTTGCAGCGTCTGACCTTCCGTCTGTTTATTGAGGAAGCTGTAGCTGTAGGTGCCTCCGGCGTTCGCCGTGGTGGTGACCGTAGAACCATCCGCCAGACGAATGGTGACGGTGCTGCCTGCTTCGGCGGTGCCTGTCAGCACGCTGCCATCGGCGTTGAAGGTGCCGTTCGGCGCGTTCGGGGCGATGGTGTCGACGATGACCGTCGTCGGTAGCGAGACCGGCCCGGTGCCGCCGATAACGTTGGTGGCGGTGGCGGTAAAGGCGTGGGAACCTTCGCCCAATGCTGGCGTGGTGAAGGTCCAGTTACCGTTGACATCCGTGGTCGCCGTGCCCATCGCCACGCCGTTGTTGTACAGCGTGATGGTGGAGTTCGGCTGCGCCGTCCCGCTCAGGGTTGGCGTGGTGTCATCGGTGGTTTTGCCGTTGGTAAGATTCCCGGTGATGGTGCCGACGTTGTCGTTCACGGTGGTAATCAGCGGTGCATTCGGCAGGTTGGTGAACGGCGCGACCACGCTAAGTGTGCCACCGGCGTTCCCGGCCTTATCGGTTGCAAAGGCCAGCAGGGTTTCGCCGTTGGTTTGTGCAGGTGAAATGGTGACGTTGAACGCACCGCTTCCGTCCGCCGTCGCCGTACCAAGCACGGTCCCGGTGCTGCTGGTGATGGTGACAGTGCTGCCTGCTTCCGCCAGACCGGTGACGTGTGTCCCGTTGCTGATCACGGCCAGGGTGCCTGGAACACCTGGTGCGACGGTATCCAGCACGATCGAGGTGATGGATGACGGCGCGCTGGTGTTGCCCGCCGCGTCGGTCGCGGTGGCGGTGAAGTTATGCTGTCCGTTGGTCAACGAGATCGTGGCCTGCGGCAGCGTCCAGTTACCGTTGCCATCGGCGGTGACGGTGCCGATCAGCACGCCGCCGTCGTAAATGCGTACCGTCGCATTGGCCTCGGCGGTGCCGTTCAGCGTCGGCGTCGTATCGTTGGTCGGATTGCCGTTAATCACCGGCCCGGTGACGGAACCGACATCATCGACGACCGACGAGATCACCGGGGCCGTTGGCGCGGTGGCGTCCACGTTAACCACAAAGGCTGTTGTCGGGCCGCTGGTGTTCCCGGCGGCGTCGGTGGCGGTGATGGTCAGCGGATGCAGCCCGTCGCTCAGCGCTGGTGTCGGGGTGAAGGACCACGCGCCGCCAGTGGCGGTGACGGTGCCAATCAGCACGCCATTGTCGAAGATTTTCACCGTCGAACCCGCTTCCGCCGTGCCTGAGAGAGTCGGTTGCGCGTCGTTGGTCAGCTGACCGCTGGCCAGGTTGGTCACGGTGCCGACGTCATCGACCACCGTCAGCAGCACAGGGAGCGTCGGGGCGGTGAGGTCAATGGTCAGGACAAACGGTGTGGATGGATCGCTGTTGTTCCCCGCCGCATCGGTGGCCTGGGCGACCAGATTATGCGTGCCTTCGCCAAGCGGAGTGGTCAGGGTCACCGACCAGTTCCCGCTGGCGTCCGCCGTGGTGGTGCCGCGCAGTGTGCTGCCTTCATAGATATTGATGGTCGCGTTCGGCTCACTGGTCCCACTCAGACGCGGCAAGGTGTCATCCGTTGTCTGCCCGCTGCTCAGTGGACCGGTCACGGTGCCGACATCGTCCAGTGCCTGGGTGATAACCGGGGCGAGCGGAGCGACGGTATCCACAATCACCGTGAAGCCCGGCGATGCCACGCTGACGTTGCCCGCCGCATCGGTCGCGGTGGCCGTCCAGGTATGGCTGCCATTGCTCAGGGCGGTTGGCGGGGTGAAGCTCCATGCCCCCGATCCGTTGGCCGTTACCGTGCCAACCTGGACGCCGTTTTCATAAATGATGATGGTGGCATTGGCCGCCGCCGATCCGTTCAGCTGTGGCCGCGTGTCGTCGGTCGTTTTGCCGTTTAACACCGGGTCAAGAACGGTGCCGACGTCGTCCGTGGCGTTAATAATCAGCGGCGCGGCTGGCGGCTGAGTATCGACCGTCAGCGTGAAGGTGGTATTGGTGGTAGAGGAATTGCCCGCCACATCGGTGGTGCTGATGGTGATGGTGTGCGGGCCGTCGGCGAGCGCTGCCGTTGGGGTGAAGGTCCAGTTCCCCTGCGAGTTGACCACCGCAGTGCCGAACGGTTGTCCGTCGCTGAGCAGGGTGATTGTCGCCCCGATTTCGCCAGTGCCGTTAAAGGTTGGACGGTTGTCATTGGTGCTGCCGCCGTCGTTAATATTCCCCGTGACCGGGCCGACGTCGTCCTGTACCGAGGTAAGGGCCGGTGCCGCAGGCGCGGTGGTATCCACTGTGAAGGAGAAGACCGGGGAGTTCGCTGAAACGTTACCCGCCGCATCGGTGGCATTGATCCTGATGTTGTACACGCCGTCCGCAAGACCGGTTGATGGGATAAAGGTCCAGGTGCCGCCGACGACAACCGCAGTGCCGATTTCGGCGCCGTTATTCAGGATGTGAATGGTGCTGCCGTCAACGCCGGTGCCGGTCAGGGTTGGTGTGGCGTCGTTGGTGAGCTGGCCCGAGGTCAAATTACCGACCACACCACCCTGCACGTCATCGGCAACGGAAGTGAGCACCGGAACCGCTGGTGGGGTGAGGTCGACGATCACCGTGTAGCTGTTAGAGCTGGTGCTGACGTTACCCTGAGGATCGGTCGCGATTACCGTAAAGGTATGGCTGCCTTCGCCCAGCGGCGTGGTCGGGGTAAAGCTCCAGCCGCCCGAACCGTTGGCGGTGGCGGTGCCAATCTGGGTGTTGCCTTCGAAAATCGCGATGCTGCTGTTGGCTTCCGCCGTGCCTGAAAGGGTCGGCGTGCTGTCGTTGGTCGTACCGCCGGTTGGGACATTCCCGACAACGGTGCCGACGTTATCATCCGCGCCGACGATCACCGGGGTGGTGGAAATGGTATCGACGACAATGTTAAACGCACCCGATGGCAGGCTTGTATTACCTGCAGGATCGGTGGCGGTGATGGTCAGAGCGTGGTTGCCTTCCGCCAGCGCGCCGCCTGGGGTAAAGCTCCAGGTGCCGGTGGAACCGACCACCACAGTGCCAATGGCGGTACCATTGTTGTAGATGGTGATGGTGTCGCCCGGCGTTGCGGTGCCGCTCAGGGTTGGACGGTTATCGTTGGTGGTTTGTCCGTTAGTGAGTGGCCCGGTGCCAGGGCCGACGTCATCGGTGACCGCGCCAAGGGTAGGTGTGTTTGGTGCCGTCAAATCGATGGTGACGGTGGCGGCCGGAGAGAGCCCGCTCGTGGCACCATCAAGGGTTGCCGTGACCGTGTAATTGTACTGGCCGTTGGTTAACGGGCCCGGCACGGTATAGCTCCAGGTCGTTTCAGTGGCCCCGAGTACAATGGTGGTTAACAGCACTCCATTCTGATAGAGCGACACCGTAGTGCCCGCCTGCGCAGTACCGCTAACTGTTGGCGAAGTATCATCAGAAGTTTTACCCAGAACGTTACCCGTCACTGTGCCGATATCATCGGTAATCGCTGTGATAACGGGCACGTCCGGCAGAGTTTCAGGTGCATCGGTCACAGTCAGAGGGACAGAGGCGCTGTTATTGCCCGCTTCATCCGTGGCCGTCACGCTCAGGGTGGTGGCACTTGTTTGAGCAGGACTCAGGGCGATAGAGAAGCTCCCGCCCGCCCCGGCGACGCCGGTACCGATCACATTGCCACTGCCGTCACGAACGACAACGGTCGCGCCTTCAGTGGTCACCCCGGTGAGCGGAGTGCCCTGAGCGGTAATCGCCAGGCCCGAAGGATTGTCCGGCGCAATAGTATCAACGGTCACGGTCACAGGCGCGCTCGGCGTGGCGTTTCCGGCGGCGTCGGTGGCGGTAACGATAATGGTATGCGGGTTATCGCTCAGCGCCGAACCGTTCGGCAGGGTCAATGTCCAGTTGCCGTTGGCATCCACCGTGGCCTGCTGCGGTGCGCCACCGTCGATAGAGACGGTGATTGTGCTGCCGATCTCGGTTTTCCCGCTGATGGTCGGCGTGCTGTCATTGGTGTACAGCGTACCGTTTACCAGAGTGCTGCTGGAGATGCTGTCAATCTGCGGCGTGGTTGGCGCAACGGTATCCACGGTGATGGTGTAAACCGGGCTGGTGCCGCTGACGTTACCCGCCGCATCGACGGAGGAGGCGGTCAGTTTCAGCGTGCCGTCTGACGCTTCCGGGCTGGTCCAGGTCCAGGTGCCGCCTGTGACAGGAACGCGGGCCACTTCGACGCCGTTGTTATAGATAATCACCGTATCGCCGCTACTGCCCGTTCCGCTGATGGTAGGGGTGGTATCGGTTGTTGAACCGCCATTGGCAACGGTCCCGGAGGTGATTGCTGGGGTATCAGGAGCCTCGGTATCAACGGTCACCGTAATGACTGGCGATGTGCCTGACACGTTCCCCGCTTCGTCCGTGGCGGTAGTGGTGAAGGCGTGTGTCGTTTGAGTCAGGGCTGTATCTGGCCGCCAGCTCCAGTTGCCGTCGGCACCGACGGTGACGCGACCCACTTCCTGCTTAGGTGCACCGCCCACGCTGTCGTAAATAATGATCACATCGTTGGCTACGCCCGTGCCGCTCAGCACCGGACGCGAATCGTTGGTGCTGCCATTGTTATCGACCGGTCCGGTGATTTGGGTGACGTTATCGGTGACAACCGGTGCCGTCGGCGTCGCTGGCGGATCGGTGTCAATGATGATAGTCACCGGCTGGGATGGCGCACTCTCGTTGCCCGCGCCGTCTTTGTTGGTGACCGTCAGGGCGACATCGTAAGAGCCGTTTGGCAACGCCTGAGTTGGCGTCCAGGTCCAGGTTCCGTTCGGCTGAACGGTGACCACATCGGGCTGTTTGACGCCGTCAATGTAGATAGTCACCGTGTCGCCCGGCGTACCGGAGCCGCTTAAGGTCGGGGTGGTATCACGCGTCGCTTCGCCTGGATTGAGCGCAGCAGGCTGGCCGTCAGGATTAACGGTGACATCCGGGGTATCCGGCGTGGCGGGCGCAATGGTGTCCACCACCAGGCTAAACGGCGGCGAGGCGGTTGAGTTGCCTGCGGAATCCGTGGCGACCACCGTCAGCGAGTGCGTGCCGTTGGTGAGCGGGGTGGTTGGGGTAAAGCTCCAGGTTCCGCCGGTGACAGTGGCGGTTCCCAGCAGGGTGGTGCCATCGTAAACGGTGATAATCGTATTCGGCGGAGCGTTGCCTGAAAGCACTGGACGGGTTTCATCCGTCGGTGTGCCGCTGGTGACCGGGCCAGTGACGCTGCCGGTGTTGTCGGTGACTGTCGCGATAGACGGGGCCGGTGGCGGCGCGGTATCGACGATGATCTCAAACCCGTTCGAAGGGGAGCCGACGTTCCCGGCCTTATCAATGGCTACGGCGGTGAGTGTGTGCGGGCCGCCTTCCGGGAGCGCCAGCGTCGGAGTAAAGGTCCAGGAACCGCCATCGCTGACCACGGCGGTGCCGATCTGCACGCCGTCAAGACGCACGCTGATTGTCGCTCCTGGCTCGCCCGTGCCGTTGAGCGTCGGACGAGAGTCGTTGGTGGTTTCTCCCGTATCGAGCGGGCCGGTTCTGCCTGGAACATCGTCAACCACTGAGGTAATGACCGGTGCGGCAGGGACTACGCTGTCGACAGTAATGCTCCAGCTGTTCGAGGTGCCGCTGGCATTCCCGGCAGCGTCAATGGCGGTGGCAGTCAGAACATGCCCGCCCTCGCGCAGGTGCACCGACGGCGTGTATTCCCAGATGCCGTTTTGAGGAATGATCAGCGTACCGATTTGGTCTGACCCGCTGTAAATATAGAGCCGGGTGCCAGCCTCGCCTGTCCCATGAATAGTCGGGTTAGAGTCGTTAGTCAGGCCGTTATTCGCGATGTCACCGATTCCGTTGGCCACGTCGTCATACACCGACGTGATCACCGGCGCTTGCGGTGGGGTGATATCAGGGGCATCGACCGACGCCGTTGGCCCGGTATTGCCCGCGTGATCCGTCGCATCGGCGGTCAGCTTCTCGCCGTTAAGCTGCGGCGGGGAGATAGTGACGGTAAAGTCGCCGTTATCGCCCGCCGTGGCGTGACCAATCTCCACGCCATCCGGACCTTTAATGCTGACGGTGCTGCCCGGTTCGGCGGTGCCGGTAACGGTGGTCCCGTCATCCGAGACATCCAGGTTATCCGGTGCCAGCGGTTTGGTGGTGTCAGGCGCATCAGCGTGACCTGGCTGGCTGTCATTCCCCGTTGGATCGCTGGCGATCACCTGCAACACTTCGCCGTTGGTTTGTGGCGGATCGATAGGCACGGTGAAATGGCCGTTAGCATCGGTGGTGCCAGAACCGATCACGCCGCCAGCAGGATCTTTAACGGTGACGGTGCTGTTTGGCTCGGCGCTACCGCTGACGCTGGCTCCGTCTCCGGCGACGGTCAATCCGGTTGGCGGGTTCGGAGCGATGTTGTCAACGGCGATAGCTGTGGCAGGAATACTGGCGTTCCCGGCGGCGTCCGAGGCGATGACCGAAATGGTTTGGCCGTTGGTCTGCGCAGGGCTGAGCGCAATGGTGAAGTTGCCGCTGCCATCTGCCGTGCCTGTCCAGCTCTGACCCGTGCCGTTGGTAATGGTAATGGTGCTGTTCGGTTCAGCAGTACCGGTTATCTGGGTGCCTGCCGGGTTGAGGGTGATCGCAGGCTGGCCTGGTGCTACGGTATCGACAATAAAGTTGATGGCCTGCGACAAGCCGCTCGGATTCCCGGCAGCGTCGATTTCACGCACCGTGACCGAGTGCGGGCCTTCGGAAAGTGGGCCATTCGGAGCCACACTCCACAAGCCGTTCGTGCCGACGGTCACTCTGCCGACTTCCACGCCGTTATCGTAAATAATAATCGTGCTGCCCGGATCGCCCCGACCGGTCAGACGCGGCTGGCTGGCATCGGTGGTCTGCCCCGCGGAAACCGCACCGCGGATCGAGCCGACTTCATCATTGACCACAAAAGCGGACGGCGCAGCGGGCGCGGTGATATCAACGGTAATGTTAAAGCCCGGCGAGGCAGCGCTGGTATTGCCCGCCACGTCTGTGGCGCGCACCGTAATCTGGTGGCTGCCTTCACTCAAATTGACTGACGGGGTAAAGCTCCAGCTGCCGTTTCCGGCGGCAGTTACCGTGCCGATTGCGATGCCGTTATCGTAAATCGTAACCGTTGAACCCGCTTCAGCGGTGCCAGTAAACTGTGGGCGCTGATCGTTGGTGCTGCCGCCGTTGTTGAGCGGCCCGGTGACCGGGTCGACGTCATCGGTGACACTGGAAATCACCGGTGCCGTAGGCGCAACCGTATCGACCACAATGGTGATCCCGGCTGACGGCGCGCTGGTGTGGCCTGCCGCATCGGTGGCGGTAGAGGTCAGGGTATGGCTGCCGTTGGACAGCGCATTCGGCGGGGTAAAGCTCCAGTTGCCCTTGGCATCCACGGTTGTGGTGCCGATTTTGGTGCCGTTATCGAAGATGGTGATGGTGGTTCCCGCTTCGCCAATGCCGCTCAGCGTCGGACGGGCATCATCGGTGCGCTGGCCATTTTCCAGCGGACCGGTTTCGCCCCCGACATCGTCGTTGACAATCAAAATGTCCGGCGCATCAGGTGTGGTCAGGTCAGGCGCGGTGACGTGGCCCTCTTTGCTGACGTTACCGGATGAGTCGGTGGCGGTTGCAGTAAGCTGCTCGCCGTTGGTTAACGGCGTACCCAGTTCGATGGTGAACTTCCCGTCGCTGCCGGTTTTCCCGGTGCCGACCAGATTCCCGTTGGCATCTTTTAAGGTGATGGTACTGTTGGGTTCTGCGGTCCCGGTCACGGTGTTACCGTCCGGCGAGAATTGCAGATTGGTCGGTGCGTTAGGTGGTGTGGTATCAGGGTCCGACGGGTTGCCTGGATTGCCGGGATTACCCGAGTTATTGTCATCACCGCCACCACCACCGCCGCCACCACCGCCGCCTGCGGCAAGGGCTATCCCGCCTGCGACGGCGACGCCACCCAGCACCCACGGCCAGATGGCTGCGCCGCCGTTATCGCCAGAGGCCCCCATCAGTACATCCGTCGAGGCAATCGCTTCGTAATGCTCGGCGGCGGTCGGGTCTTCAATCCACCACAGCGCGCCGTTGCCTTCCTGCAATACCAGCTGGCTCTCGCCCTGCGCATCGCCGTGGTAAAAGTTTTTCAGGGTAATGACTTCCCCTGAGTGCAGGCTCACGATCAGATCGTTGCCGCTGCGCGTGTAGTGGGAAATGTCGGCCCGGCCGACGTGAAGCTTCACGATTGAGGAGTGATCCAGAGTAACCTGAGTGCCTTCGGTGGTGGTTTCCACGCCAGTAAGTTTCGAGATAACAGAGATTTGGCTCATATAGATGACTCCCAACAGATTTTTATTGAAATGGCGTGCAAGATGAGGCCATATAATTTCTGTGGGTAAAGAGCGCCCCCGGCGGAGTCGCTATTTATTTGAAATAGTGCTCACCGTCCTTTTCTTCAGAGCGATCGATGCCCGCCAACAAATAGGGTGGCAACATCAGATGAATCAATTTATTTGATTGTGTTTTGCTTGTGTTCGACGTTTTTTGTGTTATATAAAGCCCTGTGATTTATAGAGATATTAATTAAACGGTCTAAAAATGATATAGCTATAAATAGCGTAATATGCAAATGAAGCGCCAGTAACCACCCGTTAACCTCTTCTGAATTGAATAATCTCACACAGGTTTATATATAGATGAAATGCCTTCAAGGCCGCGCTATGCATGGCTTCTGCGGTTTTTTCTTCTTTGCGGGTTAGACAGGGTTATTAAGAAAGAGGATGAATATATTTGAGTTTTTATAATGTAAATAAATAGTCAGTTAAGAAGTGCTAAAGCGTTATTTCAGGGTGGGTAAATCATCACTTATAAGATATATTATGTTTGTGACCGAATTAAAAATAAAACTGGCGTGGGCTAAATAATCTGCTAGTTGGGGCGGTAATTAATGCGGAATTAATTCTTGATTGAATCTATCGCTTTCCATTATCCGATGGCATACGCCTTAAGTATGATTTTCGGTATCGATAAATGATGCACAGACTCCGAATAGAACAGGGTGCTCAGGCGTTTACTCTTCGTTCACCTGACCATCACTGACCCAGGAGTAGAAAATGAACGCTAACGCATCTTTCCCGCTTTCCCGCACCCTTGCGATTCCGGTGCTGTTATTTTGTTTGCAGGCCCCGCAGGCTTTCGCGATGGGCAATAATGATACTGAAAGCAAGACGCCAGACTGTCCGTCAGGGCAAGTCTATGACAGTGTGAGCAAGAAATGTGTGCCGGAGAAAACCAGCAGCCTCAGCGATGAGGACAAAACCAACTATGCGTATCATCTCGCGAAAAAAGGCGAGTATCAGGCGGCACTGAATCTGCTGGATTCGCTGAAAAATGCCAATACGGCAGAGGCGTGGAATTATCGCGGCTATGCGACGCGAAAACTGGGACGCACGGATGAAGGCATCGGCTATTACCAGCGCTCGCTTGCCCTGCAGCCTAACTATGCCAAAGCCCGTGAGTACTTGGGTGAAGCATGGATGGTGAAAGGTCGCCCGGATCTGGCGAAAGAACAACTGAAAGTAATTGCCGGTATTTGCGGTCAGAATTGCGAGGAGTATCGCGATTTGCAGGCCGCGATTGACGGGCATCCGGAATCCTGACATCAGCGAGAGGGCAAAAAAATCGCAACCAGTGACGTTCGCCAGCAGCTGGCGGCACATCTGACGCGCCTCTGGCGCTACGGGCTGGTGCTGTCGCGAAGTCGAGATATGGCTGAAGAGCTGGTCCAGTCGACCTGTGTTCGCGCGCTTGAAAGGAGCGCGCAATACACGCCTGGCACCCGAATTGACAGATGGCTGTTCTCGATTCTGCATTCGATCTGGATTTCCGATCTGCGCGCCCGCCAGGTTCGTCAGGGGCAAGGTTTTGTGCCGGGCGAAGAGCTTATTGCGCCTGATACACATACGCGGGATGAGGAACGCATTCATTTTCAGCAAATCATGCAGCGGGTGAATAATCTTCCTGAAGCCCAGCGCAACACGCTGTTTTTAGTTTATGTCGAAGGATTTACCTATCAGGAAGCGGCGGACACACTAGCGGTCCCCATCGGCACCATTATGAGCCGACTGGCCACGGCGCGGGCAACGCTTGCAAAAACAGTGGATGCCCGCCCTGCGGCAAAGGAGAAACGCTCTTGAAATCGTTACGATTTACTCCCCCTTATCACGATGATGCGATAGTCGCCTGGTTGGACGGTGAGATGGACAGTGCCGACGCCCGCGCTTTCGAAGAGCAACTTAACGTTGACGCGTTTCTGAGCGCACGAACGACCGAGCTGAAGAATAGCCATCAGGATTATCAACGCGCCTTTGCCCCGTTGCTGGATGACGCGCCTTCGGCTCGCATGCAGCAATGCCTGGACAAATATCTGGCAGAAAGCCCCGTATCCCGTCCCGGCGTGAGTCGCCGCGCGCTTATCGCTGCCTCAGTGAGTTTTCTGGTTATCGGCTCGGGTCTGGGCTATCTGGTGAGGCCATTGGGCGAAGCACGCGATGAAAACGCGCATATCCGCGATCTTGAAGCCCAGTATATGTCGCTCTACAGCGCTGAAACCTTGCTGGATGTCGACAGTTCGCAGCCCGTCATTGCCCGAGGGATCGCGCGTACCGCCGAGGATCTCGGTCTGAAAGTGAGTGAGCAGCAGCTGATGCTGCACAATGCTGAGCTGAAGATGATCCGAATGCTGCGCTATGACAGCACCTCTATCGCCCAGATTGTCTGGATGCACGCGGATTTTGGGCCGATGGCGCTGTGTATTTCGCCGCTTGAGCAGAGCAATGATGCAGAGATTCAGAATGAGCAACGGCACAGTATGAATATTGCCTGGTGGAAAAGTCGGAGCTATCAGTTTGTGCTGATTGGCCGCAACCCGACGGCGCAGCTGGAAGCCAGTGCGCGTCAATTGCAGTCTGTGTTGTCATGACGCGGAGCGGGCAATGGCCTGGATCTCAATTTTAATGGCGATACGGTCATCCACCACCAGGGCGAATTTGTCCATATGATACGCGGATCGTGAGATGGCAGTGGTGGCGTGAAGCGATATGGATTCATCCATTTTGTGTTCTTCCAGCGTCGCTTCCAGAATCACCGGGCGCTGGATATCTTTGACTTTTAGTGTGCCGAATACCCGAAAGCGCCCGCCACTCAGCGCCACCACGCGGGTGCTGCTGAACTGAATATTGGGATAGCGGCTGGCATCGAAAAACATGTCGCTCTTCAGCTGCCAGGTGAGCAAGCTGTTGGATGCGACCAGCGTAGAGACAGGGATGGTGACGTCGATACGATCGCTAAATTCATTCTCTGGATCTAGGGTCACATCCCCCGTGGCACCATCGAGGTTCGCCCAGGACAGAATGCCGCCGAACGCATGCCATGAAAGGGTAATCGGAGTTCTATCGGTATTGATGGCGTAACTCACCGGCTGCGCGTAAAGGGCAGGGGAGAGCAGGGCGAGCGCAAATATCAAAGGACGAATCATCGGGCAGATCTCCAGTATGCGGGCAAGGGGTAAACGCGCGGGGAGGGAGATTTATTCGGGAGGAAGGGGGAAATGATCAGCCGGTGTAGTCAGGCTGCACAGCCGTTTTCCGCCGGATGGCGGCTGCGCCTTATCCGGCCTACGGTTCGAGTCGTTGTCGTTGTAGGCCCGGTAAGCGCAGCGCCACCGGGCAATTCAGGCCGCAGCGGCCTACAAATAAAAAAGGCCGCGATGGCGGCCTTTTCGGGGGGAGATAACTTACTCAGTGACTTTCTTTTCCAGCGACGCTGCGCCTTCTTTGGTCTTGTTCCAGCCTTTCTCCGTCCCTTCTTTGGTGGCATCCCAGCCCTTCTCGGTGCCTTCTTTGGTTTTATGCCAGGCTTTCTGGGAATCTTCACTCACCTTGCTGCCAAAGCTCTCGCTTTTGCCTTCCGCAGCGTGCTGAGATTTAAGCTTCAGCTCTTCACCTTTGTTCTGCTCTTCGTGCAGTTTTTGCTTCGCGTCATTGGCATTCGCTTTCGCGGCGGCAACAGTATCGTCGGTTGCGTGTGTGGTTGCGGCAAAAACAGGAGAAGCCAGCAGAAGTGCAGATAATGCGATGATTGTCTTTTTCATAATATCCTCAATTAACGTTATTCATGTTATGAGCGTGATTCAGCATGGCACGAGCGAAGCGGCATGGCTTTAGGAAAAAACTGTAATTGGATCAATGAGGAAAATTCAGGTGCTGTAATAAAGTCTTAAGCGTGAACCAACAAGACGTTATTAAACCGTCACCCTCGGTTTGAAATTATCACAGTGATACATGCGCTATCCTTTTGATAGGCTTTCAGCGTATCGCTTCATTCTCTGTCCCACCTTTGCTTTATTTTTCTGAACTGACGTCACAGAACGCCATGCAAATTCCCCTTGCCGCCAGAGATGGCACAGCCATTGCTTCTTTCCCCTATCTTTTTTCTGTTAGCGGAGATGAAACAACATGGAAACATTGCTGGTTGGCAATGAGGTGCCGCGGGTAGACGGGCTTGCGAAGGTGAATGGCAAGGCCGTGTACGGCGATGACATCAGAATGAAGAATATGCTGTATGGCGCGTGTCGATATGCCGATATTCCCGCCGGAAGAATTGATTCGATGGACCTGTCTGAAGCAGAAAATATCCCCGGTGTGATACGAATTGCGACCTGGAATGATATTCCTGGTCAGCGCAGTCTGGGGGTAATCATTCCTGACTATCCTCCGATCATCGATAACGAAATTGCCTATCGCGGCGATGTGATTGCCGTAGTGGCTGCGGAATCTTATGAAGCCGCCTGCCTGGCGGTCGATAAAATAAAGGTGAATTACACCCCCTGGGAACCCATTACCTCACCCGAAGAAGCGATGAAACCGGGGGCCCGCCTCATTCACAGCGAGCTGGACAGCAACATTATTAATCACCACCACACGGTGAAAGGCGATATTGATGCCGGGTTTGCCGCCTCTACGCGTATTTTTGAGCGTGAATATGAAGTCGGGTTCCAGGAACACGGCTACATCGAACCGGAATCGATAACGGCGTATCTGGATGATAATGAGCAGATCATGACCATTTCCGGCTCGATTCAGAATGCGCACCGCATTCGCGGGATCGTGGCCAAATATCTCGATCTTCCCCAGGCCAAAGTCAACGTTAAACGCTCGGTGTTGGGCGGTTCGTTTGGCGGTAAAGACGACATCATTGATAATCTCGCCTGCCGCGCGGCCCTTCTCGTCCACCTGACCGGGCGCCCGGTGAAGTTTACCTACAACCGCGAACAGTCGATGCGGGAAAGCTATAAACGCCATCCCTATAAAATGAAATACCGCATCGGGCTGGATGACAACGCTCACATTCAGGCGATGAAAATCGACATTATCGCTGACGGCGGAAGCTACTCCGGGCAGACGGTGTTTGTGACCTGGCGAAGCTCGGTCCAGGCGGCCGGTCCGTACAATATTCCCAACGTGCGCGTCGATGTGACGGGCGTCTATACCAACAATAACTACACCTCGGCCTATCGCGGCTACGGCGCGCCGCAGGTGATTTTTGCTAACGAATCCCTGATGGATGAAGTGGCGGAAATTATCGGAATGTCGCCCGTGGAATTTCGTCTGCGCAACGTCTTGCAGCAGGGCGACACCAGCATGGCGGGGCAGGTCTTCGATAAACATACGGTCTCTGCCGAAGAGGTCCTGCAAAAATCACTGATTAAGGCGGAGTTTGAAGCCAAGCGGGCGCACTACCGGGAGATTAATGCGCAAGGCGGCCCGATTCGCTATGGCATTGGGCTGGCCTTAAGCCATCGCGGTTGCTCGCTGGGGGCGGAAGGGCTGGATGCGTCGTCTGCGCTGATGCAAGTGAATGCCGACGGCAGCGTCAACATCTCCACATCCGTATCGGAAAACGGGCAGGGGCTGCAAACCACCATGTCGCTGCTGGCGGCGGAAGCCTTTGGTATTGGGCTCGATCGGGTGATGTTCAGCGAACCGGCGACGGCGATGATTGCCGATGGCGGCTCAACGGTGGCTTCTCGCGGCACGCTGATGGGCGGTCAGGCTATTCTGAGCGCGGTCACTAAAATCAAAAAACGTATGGCGGCAGCGATCAAAGAGACGCTGAAAGCCGGAAGCGATGACGATCTGGTCTGGCGCGAAGGGCGAGTGTTCCATCGCCATCATCCTGAACACAGCCTGAGTTTCCAGCAGGTGGTTGATATGACCAAAGCGACCGGCGCGAACCTGTCATCCTACGGCTGGCACGTAGCACCGGATATCCACTGGGATGAGGAAAAAGGCAGCGGCAGCCCGTACTTCACCTGGGTGTATGGCTGTCAAATAGCCGACGTGGCGGTGGACACGCGCACCGGCAAAGTGACGGTGAATAACGTGGTGGCGACCCACGACGTCGGCAAAGTCATCAACCCAGTCGGGTTCGTCGGCCAGGTCTATGGCGGCGTTATGCAGGGGATGATCGGCTACGGCATGCTGGAAGATTTCAACACCGAGCACGGCGTGGTGAAGTCGGAAAACTTTGATACTTATTTGCTACCGACCATCAAGGACATGCCGCACATCGATGTCATCGCCGTTGAGAATTATGATAACGCCGGGCCGATGGGGGCGAAAGTGATTGGCGAGCCGGTGTTGGAGCTGGGTGCCGCGGCGTTAAACAATGCGGTGAGTTTTGCCATTGAACGCCATAACCGCACCCTGCCGCTCACGCTCGAGCAGGTCAGGCTCGGCTATAACCTGAAAAAGCCGGAACGTCAGAGCGAGCAGATGCTCGACTCGGAAGAGAAAAAGCAGATCCATCGTCTCAATTCGGTTTCGTTAAAAATCCCTCACTCGCTGGAAGAGGCGCTCACGATGCTCGCCGACGGTGGAGCCGTTCCGATTGCCGGAGGCACAGATGTGCTGGTTCAGGCGCGAATGAAATCCGAAGGCGTGCCGCTGGTGAATATCGCGGCGTTGCAGGCGTTAAAAGAGATTGCTGATGTCAACGGTGGCGTGTCGGTCGGGGCGGGCGTCTGCTTTAGCGACCTGGTGAAACATCCGCTGATTCAAGAACGTTATCCACTGCTGGTCACCGCCTGTCGCACGGTTGGCTCGTTGCAGCTTCGCAACCGCGCGACTATCGGCGGCAACATTGTTAACGCTGCACCGTGTGCCGACTCGCTGCCGCCGCTGATTATTTACGACGCAGAAGTTGAACTACGCAGTTTACGGGGTGTGCGCCGAATGCCGGTCAGCCAGTTTGTCACCGGCGGATATCGTACCGCTCTCGAACCCGATGAGCTGGTGACGCATATCCATCTTCCGGCTCCGCTCAAACAGCCGCTGACTACGCGTTACCTACAATTGGGGCGGCGAAACGCCCTAAACATCACCCGCCAGAGTTTAACCGGCCAGTTCCATGTGGATGCGGCGGGGACAATTCAGGTTTGTCGGCTGGTGGATGGGGCGCTGATGAGCAAGCCGCAGCGTTTGACGGTCGTCGAGCAGGCTCTGGTGGGTAAACCGTTGACGGCTGACACCATCGCGCATGCGGAGCAGGTGCTTCATACCCTGATTGAAGGTGCGATTGGCGGGCGCTGGTCTGCCCCGTACAAAATCCCGGTATTTATCGATATGTTCCGGCAGATGCTGCTGGAAGTGATGACAGAGCAGAGCAAATAAGGAGCCATGACCATGAATCATATTGAGCTAATTGTGAATGGCATTCGCGTTTGTCGTGATGTCGAAGACAACCAGCGTCTGATCGATTTTCTGCGTGACGACCTGCAACTGACGGGCACCAAAGAAGGGTGCTCTGTCGGGGAGTGCGGTGCCTGTACAATTGTTGTCGACGGTAAATCGGTGTGCTCATGCCTGCTGCTGGCCGCCCAGTGCGACGGGGCAGAGATTGAGACCGTTGAAGGGCTGTATCGCGATCCGGTAGGCAAGCGACTGCAAAATGCCTTTATCCGTCATGGCGGCGTGCAGTGCGGTTTTTGCACACCGGGCGTGCTGATGAGTACCAAAGCGCTGCTGGATGTGAACCCCACTCCCGACGATGACCAATTAAAAGAAGCGCTGGAGGGCAACCTTTGTCGCTGCACTGGCTATCAGCCGATCATCACTTCCATTAAAGCGGTCCTGAAAGCGTAATTGAGAACCGACACCGCTGCCAAGGCGGTGTTTTCGGAGGAGAAGAGGGTGAGTACCAGGCAAACAAAAGAGTGCGTTATGCTGGCGGCGGGCCTCTCCAGCCGGATGGGAAAGTGGAAACTGATGATGCCCTGGGACGACGGGACGATCCTCGATAGCGCGCTTGCCAGCGCGTTATCTTTTTGCGATCGCGTGGTGCTGGTGGCAGGACATCGCGGCAATGAGCTGGCGCTGTACTACCAGGATCATCCGCGCATCGACGTTATCCAGAACCCTCACTACGAGGCGGGGATGTTTTCGTCGGTTCAGTGCGGGGTCGCCGCGCTGACCTCTTCGCGCTTTTTCCTCGCGTTAGGGGATATGCCGGAAGTCACCCCCGCCGTTTATCGTACCCTGTGGTTTGGTGGTAATCAGGATGTCTGTTTGATTCCTGGACACGATCGGGGCAAAGGACATCCTATTTTGTTGCCTCAGCGAGCCAAGGTGTTGATCGCGCACGCGCCGGAAAGCACCACGCTTAAGGACGTAATCAATCAGATCGAAACACATGTGGTGAGTGTGAGAGAGCAGGGCATTCACTGGGATGTCGATACGCCAGCGCAGTATTCGCAGGTCGCGCAATGGAGTGGTCGAGTCTGCACGATGACTTCAAAGTAATCATTTTTTCTGCATCGCCCCGGTAGTGCATCTATCGGGGCGATTTTTTTGACTCGTTAAAACAGTAACCCGAAGCCGAAGCGGCTGCTCAGCCCCAGGGCGATGGCCTGCTGAACGGCAGGAACCGCCAGCAGCGCCAAAACAATCGCCGAGAAAATGAGACGAATGATCATCCTTTCTCTTCCTGTTGCAGGAGCTGCTGCTCTTTTTGTACTTTACGTAGCAACAGCCACATCCGTACGGTTCTCACCGCCATATTACGCGCCGCTGAGCTTGGCGGGAGCGGGTCTGGCACAAGTGCATCGTGGGAGACGCGGAAAGGCACGCTTCCGTTCAGCGTCAGGTTGGCGACAATCGCCGTCAGCGTCCCGATGGTGATCCCGCTGTGCAGAAACAGCTGAACCATCGGCGGGAACTGACTGAACAGATTGGGCACCAGCACCGGCATCATGCCGAGGCCCAGGGTTAACGCCACCACCATCCCGTTGTTATTATTGCGATAGTTCACCTGCCCCAGCGTGCGAATGCCGGACACGGCCACCATCCCGAACATCACAATACCCGCGCCGCCGAGCACCGGTTTCGGGATCAGCACCACCAGCGCCGCCATTTTGGAGAAAATGCCCATCAGCACCAGAATCATTCCTGAGACAGAGACTACATAGCGGCTACGAACGCCCGTCAGGCCGATAAGTCCGACGTTTTGTGCAAAGGCGGCGTAGGGAAACAGATTAAAGAAGCCGCAGAAAGTGGTTGCCAACCCGCAGGTATTCAGGCCATTACGCAGCATCAATGCATCCACTTTTTTGCCCACGATATCACCCGTGGCCATCATCGATGACATGGTTTCCACCATCACTACGACCATCACCATCGACAGCAGCGCGACGGGGATAATGTGAAATTCGGGTTTTGCGAAGGGCATTATCGTTGGCAGGTGGAGCCACGGGGTGGTGTTGACGAGGCTGAAATTGAGTGGTTTAAAGAAACTCCATAGCACTGTGCCAATCACCAGCCCGATCAGCACAGAGGTGTTTTTAATCACGCCCGACGCGAAGGTATAAATATTGAGGATAATCACCAGGGTGATGGCCCCCATCAGCAGGCAGAACAGATCGCCGAACCCGGCCATTTCGCTTGAGCCACCGCCAATCCAGCCTCCTGCCACGGGCATAATCGACAGCCCGATCAGCGTCACGATCCCGCCCATCACCACTTTTGGAAAGAAACGGATCAGTCGGCTAATCCAGGGCGCGCAACAAAGTATGAAAATCCCGGAGACAATCACTGCCCCGGAAATACCCCCCATACCGTACTGCTTGCCGATCAGTACCATCGGGATCAGCGCCGCAAAGGTACATCCCTGAATCAGCGGTAGTTTACAGCCCAGCCACTGGGTCGCGCCCATCGACTGGATAATAGTGGCGATGCCGCAGACGAACAGATCGGCGCTGATCAATAAAATAATATGCTCGGGCGGTAGCCCCACCGCGCTGCCCACCACCAGCGGAACCGCCACCGCGCCGGCGTACATCACCAGCACATGCTGCAGACCATAGAGGAACATTTGGGTGATAGGCAGAATTTCGTCAACCGGAGCGGTTGACCCTGTGGCTCGTGGAGCCGGAATGGCCATGTCTTTCATAAAAAGGTTGTCTCCTGTACGACTCCAGCACGCCGATTAGGTTGAAGGCTGAAGTTACGATTCGAAGGCCTTAGCCTCCCTGCACTGATGGGATCATCAGCATGTTGCGCACACGGAGAGTGTTATGCGTAAGCTGTGCCAGAAATGAATACGCCAACGTGTGATGAATATATTCTGTGAATTAAATCACGCGTTACCTGAAATAATGAAATACCCTGAAATAAGTTTGCGAGGCGAATTCCAAACCTTTTCCCCTGCGATATCACATTGAGATAAATTATCTCTCATAATGGTATTTTAATCAGTGGTTGTGTCCGTATTTTCAAAAGGTTAGGGCTGCCTGTAATGATGTTCTGGGGCGGCTTTTTGATATGGCTCGCAAAATAACGTTTCATATAATCCCGTAATCAAACATCGCCTGATAATTGCATAGCTTCCCTGAGTTACTTCAGAATAATAAAGGGAAGAAAATGAATAAATTTATTGTCGCGGATGCGGCGAATTGTATTGGCTGCCATGCCTGCGAAGTCGCCTGCGTTCTCTCTCATCACCAGGATTCCTGGCCGCAGCAGCGGAGTGATTTCCTTCCACGCATTCACGTCATTTTTAAGCGCGATGCCAGCAGTGCGACCACCTGCCATCACTGCAATGACGCCCCCTGCGTCGCCGTTTGCCCCACTCAGGCTTTGTTATTTGCCAATGACAGCGTGCAGTTCCGACAGGAGGCGTGCATCGGCTGTAAAAACTGCGTGATTGCCTGCCCGTTTGGTGCCATTGAGATGGTGGCAAATGACGATGCGTCGCCGTTGCTGGCGCAAAAATGCGATCTGTGCAGCGAGAGTGCCTCCGGGCAGCAGGCCTGCGTGGCGAACTGTCCGACACAGGCACTGAGCCTGGTGGATGAAAAGGCGCTCAACCAATTGCGCCGCGAGCGGCAAATTCGCTCGGCGCTGGGGCAACAGCAGAAGCCACCTCACGGCATCCGACGCCAGGATATGTTGAATAAACCGCCGCGTATCGGGGCGAAAAAAGTCGACGCCGAACAGCGTAAACAGCATTTCGACGAGATTTATCGCCCGCTCGCAGAATGCGATGCCGGATATGAAAGCGAGCGGTGCCTGAGCTGCGCGCAAAAAGCCTGGTGTAACTGGACCTGCCCGCTGCATAACGCCATTCCAGATTTCATCCGTCTGGTGAATGAGGGCAAGATTATCGAGGCCGCTGAGCTTTGCCATCAGAGCAGTTCGCTACCGGAAATTTGTGGCCGGGTGTGCCCGCAGGACAGGCTCTGCGAAGGGGCCTGCACCCTGAAAAACGAAGGCGGATCGGTGGCAATCGGCAATCTTGAACGCTATATCACCGACACTGCCCTGGCGATGGGCTGGCGGCCAAAAATTGGCGAGGTCGCGCCCCGCAAAGAACGGGTAGCGGTGATCGGTGCCGGGCCTGCGGGGCTTGGCTGTGCCGATATTCTGGCGCGCGCGGGCGTGCAGGTGGATGTGTTTGATCGCCACCCGGAAATTGGCGGGCTGCTGACCTTTGGCATACCGCCCTTCAAACTCGATAAAAATATTCTTGCGGTGCGGCGCGAAATTTTCAGTGAAATGGGGATTCGTTTTCACCTTAATCAGGAGGTGGGCCGCGATATCGCCTTCAATGAGCTGGTGGACAACTATGACGCGGTGTTCCTCGGTGTTGGCACCTACGGTCTGATGGCGGCCGGGCTGGAGGGTGAAACGTTGCCGGGCGTTATTCAGGCGCTGCCTTTCCTGATAGCCAATACCCGCGAAGTGATGGGACTCGAAGAAATAGCTGAGTATCCACTGACCGAAATCAAGGGCAAACGCGTGGTGGTGCTCGGTGGCGGTGATACGGCGATGGACTGCCTGCGCACCGCCATCCGTCGGGGGGCCGCCAGCGTCACCTGCGCCTATCGCCGGGATGAGCAAAGTATGCCCGGCTCGAAGAAAGAAGTGGGTAACGCGCGTGAAGAGGGCGTGGATTTTCAGTTCAATGTGCAGCCGCGCTTCATTCAGTCCAACCGCAAAGGCCAGGTGAGCGCGATTGGGCTTATCCGCACGGCGATGGGAGAGCCTGGCCCGGATGGTCGCCGCCGTCCACAGCCGGTGGCCGGATCGGAATTTGAACTGCCTGCCGATGTGCTGATCATGGCCTTTGGTTTCCAGGCGCACGATATGCCGTGGCTGCGCGGGAACGGGATCGAGCTTGATCGCTGGGGGCAAATTTGTACCGGCGGAAAAGATCGCGCCACCACGCAAACCGGCAACGACAAGGTTTTTGCGGGCGGAGACGCCGTTCACGGCGCGGATCTGGTGGTCACGGCGATGGTGGCCGGACGTCAGGCGGCGCAGGAGATGCTCACGCTCTTTGAGCGTAAGGAGGAGGCATGACCCGTTTTATTTTCGTCAGCCCGGAAGCCTGTATTGGCTGTCGGACCTGTGAATTGGCCTGCGCGCTGGAAAACGGCGCGCCGGACGGCAAACTTCAGCCGCGACTTACCGTGCTGCGCCTGGATACCCTGAGCGTTCCGGTGATGTGCCATCAGTGCGAGAACGCGCCCTGCGTGGCGGTTTGCCCGAGCGGTGCGTTGTCGATGGGAAAAGAGCGGGTCGAAGCCGATGCCGGAAAGTGTATCGGCTGCCAGCGCTGCGCGGTGGTCTGTCCGTTTGGTGCGATTACCATTGAGATTAAGGCAGGGGAATTACCGGCGATGGTGAAATGCAGTCTGTGTGCTGGCAGGGAGCGCGGCCCGGCCTGTGTCGAAGCCTGCCCGACGGCAGCACTGAGTCTGATGACCGAATCACAGCTGGTGGCGCTGCGACAAAAGCGCCAGGCCGATACCGTCAGTTGGTGAGTGCTGTCGCGAAAAAATCCCCCCGATGCGGCTCGCCGGGGGATTTTTTTATCAGGACAGGTTATCCATCCGCGCCCAGAGTTTCTTCGCCACCCTTTGTGCTTCGGTGAAGATCGGTTCGCAGTCGAAGGTAAACTGCCGGTTTTCATAGATCGTCACACCGTTGACCATCACGCCGTACACGCTATTAGCGCCCATGCCGAAGGCGATATGCCCGGCAATGTTTTCCGCAATAAGCGGCGTTGGTGGCTGATAGTCACAAATTGTCAGATCCGCTTTGTAGCCGGCTTCCAGGCGACCAAAGCGAGCGTTGAAGTTGCGGTTCAGAAGCTCGTTGCCGTTACTTAATGCGCGGGCGAAGCTGTCCGGCCACAGCGGTCCGCCCGCGTCGCGGTGTTTGAAGAAGGCAAACTTCATCTCTTCAAACATATCGGAACCAATACCGTCGGTGCCCAGCGCCAGATTGCGTATTTCGAGTAAATGTTGGTTATACCCGACGTGGTTGTTCATATTGGAGCGGGCGTTGTGTACCAGAAAACCGTCGCTGGCATTCAGCAGCGCGATATCCGCCTCTGAAAGATACAACCCGTGGGCGACTAACGTTTTACTGTCGAGCAGGTCAAATTCGGCGAGGCGTACCAGCAGATCTTTCCCATAACGGTGATGGCTGTGCGAAACGTCATACCCGTCTTCGGCGGCATGAATATGCAGGCCGCGCCCGGTGATTTTGAGCGCTTCTCTCAGCATCCCCAGCCCTTCGTCGGGCACGGTAAAGGGCGCATGCGCCCCGATATGCGCCTCTACCAGATACGGCTGCTCGCCTTTTTTGCGGGCTGCGTCGATCTCCCCGGCAAAGCGAATATTCTCCTCGACACCGGCCCGTAGCTCTTTAGTGCCGCCGTTGCGATCGGTGGTTTCGAAGCAGGTCATGCCGCGCAGACCGACTTTCAGGAAGGCGTTGCGCAGCTGGCTAAGCGAACCACCGATATAAGCTGGGGAGGCGTGATGATCAATCACCGCAGTACAGCCGCTGCGGATCGCTTCCAGCGCGCAAATCAGCCCGCTGTAGTAAAGTGATTCTTCATCCAGCGCCCGGTCGAGACGCCACCACAGGTTTTTCAGCGTCGAGATAAAATCTGGGCAGGGCGGGATCGTCGCCTGAATGCCGCGCGACAGGCCTGAATAGAAGTGGTTATGCGCACAGACCATGCCTGGCATGACGATGCGCCCGTTCATCTCTTTGCTCTTCGCCTGTGGATAGCGCGCGGAGAGCGAAGGACCGACCTCCAGGATGACGTCGTTTTCAATGGCGATATCGACGTTTTCCCACACCTTCGCCGGATGTAGCTGCACGCCTGTCGCATTTTTCAGAATTAAGATACTCATATTTCAACGCCTCCCAGCAGATAGCTGTGGTGCTGATGGACATGGCTGATGATGCGACAGAGCGCATTCAGCTCCAAGGGAACCTCAGCGAACTGACCGTCGTTGCCGATCGAGAGCTGCCAGATTTGGTCGTTCTGCCGGACATGTAGGCTGTGGTTATCGACGAAGAATCCAGGATTGCTGCTGTGGAGGAAATCCTGCGCCAGACTAAAGACGGTCACTTTGTCTTTATACGGTTTTCCCTGCCACGGGCAGAACTGCGCGCAGTTCCCGCATTCGTTGCAATATGCATCGAGATGCAATGTCTGATAGCGGTTCTGGAAGCCAGGTACGGCGATAGAAACGTTGGCACGGTTAGGGCAGACGTCGACACACTTGCTGCAGATGTAGTTGCACTCCAGGCAGCGGCTGGCTTCCTGGGCGACGAACGCATCGCTGTCGTCTTTACTGATTTCAGCGATGACAATCGCCCCTTTGCGCTGATAAACCTGCGCCGGATCGACGTTGTTCCAGTGTTTATTGGCGTGAGAACTGGCGATGTTTTCCCGCGCCAAGATCACGTCCGTCGCCCGCCGGGCATTGCCGATGGCGGCGACGATGGAAGACGGCCCGCGCTGAACATCGCCAATCAGGAACACGCCCGGTTTGCGGGTTTCACCGTCGGCATTGACCTCTGGCCAGCCTCGTGCATCCAGCGGAATACCCATCGCGGTCAGCGCGTCGGTGTCCTGCTGTTCGCCGATGGCGGTGATCAGCGTATCGACCTGCATGGTACGCGTTTCTGCGGTTTCCACCGGACGGCGACGGCCTTTTTCATCGGGCTCGCCGAGGGTCATCACACGCACGACAAGCGTCCCGTCAGCGTTGAATTGTTCGGGATTGCTCAAGAACTGGAAAGCGACGCCGTCGTGCAGGGCCTCTTCAACCTCTTCCCGCCAGGCGGGCATTTCCTGCTGCGAGCGGCGATAGACGATGGTGGCTTTTTCCACGCCCGGCACGCGCAAAGCCGCACGAGCGCAGTCCATCGCCGTATTTCCCGCCCCGACAATAGCCACATGTTTGCCGAGATGAAGGGTATCGCCGCGATTCAATTCGCGCAGGAAATCGAGAGATTTACGCACGTTCGGGTTATCGCCGCGTAGCGTCACACCGCTGTTTTTATTGGTGCCGATGCCAACCAGTACATACTGGAAGCCTTCCTGCTGGAGCTTTTCAACGCTCAAATGCGGGTCACAGCCGTAAACAATTTTCACGCCGTGGTCGACCACAAAATCGATGTCATGCTGGATGAGTTCGCCGGGGATGCGGAACTGAGGAATGATGTTTTTGACCACGCCACCGGCGTTCTCTTCGCGTTCAAACAGCGTGACCGGATGACCGGCGCGAGCGAGGAAGTAGCCCGCCGCTAGCCCCGCCGGACCTGCGCCGATCACCGCGACCGGATGCAGAGAGCCGGAACCTGCCGGTTTATGCCAGCGGCGCTGATACTCATCCCAGCCTTTTTCGAGGGCTATTTTTTTCAGTTCGCGGATGTTGAGTGCGCTGTCGTAATCAAGGCGCGTACAGTTGTACTGGCACTGGTGATCGCAGATATGGCCGGTGATCGCAGGCAGGGCGTTGCGCTGATAAATAAGCTCTAGCGCGTCGGCATAACGCTGCTGTCCCAGCAGACTGATGTATTCCGGGATGTCCTGCTTGATGGCGCAGGCTGTAACGCAAGGGGCAACGTAACAATCGAACATTGGCAGCGGTTCGGCGACCTCAATGCGATCTTCCGGCTTCCAGCTTTTCTGGGTATAGGCCATAGTCGTCGCTTTTTCAGCCAGGGCGTTCAGGCGCGCGACGTCAATCAGCGGCATTTCCCAGCCGTCGGAGGATTCCAGCTCATGCAGACAGGCGGTCAGGCGCAGGTAGCCGCCGGGTTTGAGCAGATCCGTCGCCATAGTGATCGGGCGAATCCCGGTCTCGAAGATCTCGCGGATATTAACCTGGCTTGCCCCGCCGGAGTAGGAGATGGGCAGCTTGCCGTCGAATTCCCGCGACAGCAGTGCCGCAACGTTGATCGACAGCGGGAACAGCGCGCGCCCGGACATGTACATTTCGCCGCCCGGCAGCGCGCCTTTGTTGTTGAGGGTACCGAGGGTGTTGGTGAGTTTTACCCCGAAGCCCAGCGAGCGCGTTTTGGCGATCGCCATCAGCCGTTTTAACATCTCCAGCGCACGACCAATTTTGAGATCGTGCTCGAAGGATTCTTCGCTGAGTTTGATATACCCGAAGCCGCAAGAGTCGAGAATTTCCCTCACGCGCGGATAACCCAATAATGTCGGATTGAGTTTCACGAAGGTATTAAGGTTTTTCTCCTCCAGCATATAGCGGCAGATGGCTTCGATTTCATCGGGCGGGCAGCCATGCATGGTGGATAAGGTGATGCTCTGCACCAGCGTCCCTGGGATGCGCTGGGCCAGCGTCGCAAGGTGATATCGCTTCGCTGCCGGATTGACGCGGTTAATAAAGGACTCATCCTGCAACCAGCGGTTAAGCGTGTCGCGATATTCAGCAAATTTAGGTTGTTCAGAGGCATCGATCATATTATCGATAAACTGCTGCATCGGCGGCTGCTTAATTCCCTCGAGGTTATAGCCGACGCTCATATTGAAAATAAAAGATTTGCCGTTTTCGACGGGCGTGAGAGGGAAGAGTTCTTCCAGCAGATGCAGAATAAACCACGCCTTAAGATATTCATCCCAGGCTTTCAGGAGGGTAAATTCCGTAGACCATTCGGTGTTAAAACATTCGTCTTCCGCATCAATGCAGGGTTTTTCCAGCTCCAGGCGGTCAAGAATTTGCACGGTTTTCAGTTCGATAAACCGCCCACCGGTCAGCCAGGAGGTAATGATATTCTGCGCCAGCTGGGTATGTGGCCCGGCGGCAGGGCCCACGGGGGTGGTACAGCTTTCGCCAAACACGCTGAGGCTGTGCGGTACTGTCTGCTTGTAAAACTGCTGCTCAGGAATACCAAAAATGGAATGCTGGCTCTGGTATTCGTCAAAAATGCGCGTCAAGAGTTCCTCAAATGGAACGGGACGCATAATATCCCCCATAACCTTCTCCTTAATTTGTCAGAAAGACATTGCTCGTTTTGTGATAATTCCAGTGAATGAGGAGAAGGAGAGCAATATTCACACCACGTATTCCCTGGCGACCAGAGATTGAATGAATTTGTGAACCAGATCGAAAGTCGGTGACGATACGGTAAATAATATTCCGATGCTTGATGCGAATTAAAATCACTCTTTTTTAAAGCGTGGTTTTATTTCTCAAAAACAGAAGCAAGCTATCAGAATGATAATATTTCAGCGAAAGAGGGCAGCACGTCAGGGCGAAAAAAGTACCGATAAGGGAAATAAGCTGACGACGCTCACGCTTTAACACGACAGAGATGAAATCAGCACAAACCTTGCATGGCAAACGGGATTGGGAACAAAGGAATAATCATCGAGGTTGCTATGAATATTTTCGCAGAAGCCGCACGGCTTGAAGAGCAAAACCGCGCGTTTGCGCTGGCGCAAATTGTCGATAGCCGCGGTTCTACTCCCAGACATTCTGCCCAGATGCTGATCCGCGATGATGGCTCTATTGTGGGGACCATTGGCGGGGGAATGGTGGAGCGGAAGGTGATTGCCGAAGCGCTGGAAGCGATGCAGGAAAAGGCTTCGCGAATGTTCCACGGGCGCATGGCGCGCAACGGCAACGATGCGGTCGGGTCAGACTGCGGCGGAGCGATGTCGGTTTACATCAGCGTGCACGGTTTGCGCCCGCGGCTGGTATTGATCGGCGGCGGACACGTCAATCGGGCGATTGCGCATGGGGCGGTGTTGCTGGGTTTTGATATTGCGGTGGCGGATATCCACGAAGAGAGCCTGAACCCGACCTACTTTCCGCCATCGACTACCTTACTGCATGCGCCCACGTTCGGGGCAGCCGTCGAGCAACTGGCGATTTGCCCTGAAAACTTCGTGCTGATCGCCACCAATAACCAGGATCGTGAAGCGCTGGATAAGCTGATTGTGTTGCCGGTGGTCTGGCTTGGGCTACTTGCCAGTCGGCGTAAGGTGCAGGTTTTTGTCCGTCAGATGCGGGAAAACGGTGTGGCGGAAGCGGATATCGCCCGTCTGCGTGCCCCGGTGGGGTATGACATTGGGGCCGAAACGCCGAATGAAATTGCCATCAGCGTGCTGGCGGAGCTTTTGCAGGTAAAAAATCAGGCCCCTGGGGGCCTGATGATGGTGACGATTGCCGGCGATTAGCCTTCGATAATCGTTCCGGTTTTGCCTTCGATGCCCTCTTTGGCTTTGCTCAGCATAGTAATGAGCGCCTGACGACCGGGACGCGAACGGGCGAAAGAGGCCGCAGCTTCCACTTTTGGCAGCATTGAGCCTTTGGCAAAATGCCCTTCGGCAATGAAGCGCTCGGCATCGTGCAGAGACAATTTCTCCAGCCACTGTTCGTTCGATTTGCCAAAGTTGATGGCGACCTTTTCCACGGCGGTGAGGATGATCAGCATGTCGGCGTCGATCATCGCCGCCAGCCGGGCACTGGCCCAGTCTTTATCAATCACTGCGCTGACGCCGCGCAGATGGTGCCCCTCTCGGACCACCGGAATACCGCCGCCACCGGCGGTGATCACTACCTGACCGGCGTTCATCAGCGCTTTGACCGTTTCTTTTTCAATAATATCCAGTGGTTGCGGCGAGGCCACCACGCGACGATACCCGCGCCCGGCATCTTCTTTCAGGGTGTAGCCTTGCTTCGTCAGCGCGTCGGCTTCGTCTTTGCTGAAAAAGGACCCGATCGGTTTTGTCGGGTTGCGGAAAGCCTCGTCGTTGGCATCCACTTCCACCTGAGTAATCAACGTGGCGACAGGAATGGGCATGTTGCGGCTGAGCAGCTCTTCGCGCAGGGCGTTTTGCAGATCGTAGCCGATATAACCCTGGCTCAGGGCCACGCAGACGGACATCGGCAGCATCGGGGTGTGGGCTTCGGTTCTGGCGGCGGCTTCGAAAGCGAGGTTGATCATCCCCACCTGCGGGCCATTTCCGTGTGTGACGACCACCTGATGCCCCTGCGCGATCAGATCGACGATCGCTTGTGCCGTTTGCTTCACGGCCTGCATTTGCCCGGCAAGATTGTCGCCCAGGGCATTCCCGCCCAGAGCGAGAACGATTTTTTTACGCATTAATTCCTCTCATTAAGATGCAATCCCGTGGCGGGAGCGTGAGTCGCAGAAAAAGGCTGGCGGCGGATAAAGCGGCCCTGTCCGGCGCTGCCGGTAAAGTTGCCGTTGTCATAAATCACCCGGCCGCGAGAAAGGGTTTGGCGAATCGCCCCCTGACAGATAAAGCCCTCCCACGGCGAGTAGTCGGCGTTGTCGTGCAGCATGTCATGGCGGATGGTAGTGGTCCTTTTCGGATCAATAATCACCACGTCGGCATCCGATTCGGGGGCGAGCAGCCCTTTTTGCGGCCACATGCCAAACAGCTTTGCCGGGTTGGTACTGGTCAGTGCGACGAAGCGTTCTGGCGTGATGCGCCCGGTCATGACTCCGTTTGAGAACATCAGTAGCAGGCGGTTTTCAACGCCCGGAAGACCGTTCGGACAGCGGCTGAAATCACCGCCGGAGATCTGCTGGCGCTGGGCCATTGAGAAGGCGCAGTGATCGGTCGCCACCACGTCTATGGCACCATCAGCAATGCCGCTCCACAGGGCGTCGTTGTTGCTGGCGTTACGCAAAGGTGGGCTGAGAATAAACTGCAGCGCGTCATCGCGTTCGTAGTAAAGATCGTTAAGTAACAAGTATTGCGGACAGGTCTCGACCCATACCGGCTGGCGGCGGGCGCGGGCAAGGCGTAAATAGTCCAGCCCCAAGCCGTTGGAGAGATGCACGATATACAGCGGCGCGTTGCCCGCGAGCTGAGCCAGGTTGATCATTCGGGCGATAGCTTCAGCTTCACACTCGACCGGACGGCTCAGGGCGTGGTAGCGCGGGGCAGTTTTTCCGGCGGTGATAAACTCGGCGCGTTTTTGCTTGATGGCCGCGTCGTTTTCCGGGTGAACGGTGGCCAGGGCATGAGCGCGATGCAGGTGGTGCAGCGCCTGCAAAACCTCCTCATCGTTCAGTTTGTACTGATAGGTCAGATAGAGTTTAAAGCTGCTGATGCCCGCCTCCACCATCATCGGAATTTCATCGAGAATGGCGGCGTTAATGTGCTGAATCACGCCGTGAAAGCTGTAGTCGATCACCGCTTTGTAGGCTGCGTAACCCTGGTAGGCCTCAAGCTGGTGGCGCAGCCGACAGCCCGACGGACCAAAACCCATATGGTCGACAATCGTGGTGGTTCCGCCACAGGCGGCGGCGCGAGTACCGGTGAAGAAATCATCGCAGCTGCGTGCGAGACCGGTATCAATATTAAAGTGGGTATGAACATCGACCCCACCGGGCATGACGTAGCACCCCTCGGCATCAATGATCTTGCAGGACGGCTCGACCGCGATATGAGGGGCGAGCTGCTTGACCCGACCCCCTTCGATCAACAAATCCTGCTTTGCCTGCCCGTCGGCGTTGACGACAAGGCCATTTTTAATCAACAGGCGCATAGAAAACCCCAGACTCCCACCGTGGGTGCGGCGGGAGGTGATCCTGAAAGCGATTATTCGTTTGCCAGCCAGCTCAGTGGAATAGCGGCGTACATGGCGGCGCAGGTGACCAGATGTGATTTCCAGGTCTTCTCGTTCGGCGCGTGCGCTTCGGGCTCTTTACCAGGACCAAAGCCGATCACCGGAATACCGTGACGACCCATGATCGATACGCCGTTGGTGGAGAAGGTCCACTTATCAACGACTGGCGCTTTGCCAAACAGACCTTCATAGGCGTTGCTCAGGGCGCGGACGGTGAAGTGGTTCTCTTCCACTTTCCAGGTCGGGAAGTAGCACTCAGTGGGGTAGACCAGCCCGGTCCACGAAGGGCGATCGTAGTTGTACATGGAAACGACCGCACCGGCATTTTTGACCGCAGGCAGGGCGCGGATCTCGTCCAGTGCGCCTTCCCAGGTTTCACCCCAGGTCAGACGACGGTCGATGGAGACGGCGCAACTGTCTGCCACCGCGCAGCGGCTCGGTGAGGTGAAGAAGATTTCGGAGACGGTGAGAGTGCCTTTGCCGAGGAATTCATCGTTGCCCAGATTGTGTGAAAGCCCCTGCAGGTCGTTGAGGATTGGACCCATTTTGAAGATGGCGTTGTCGCCGCGTTCCGGCGCTGAGCCGTGGCAACTGACGCCCTGAACATCAACGCGAATTTCCATGCGTCCGCGCTGGCCGCGATAGATCTGGCAGTCGGTTGGCTCAGTGCTAACCACGAACTCAGGACGGATGCCGGACTGCTCGATAATGTATTGCCAGCACAGGCCGTCACAATCCTCTTCCTGCACGGTGCCGGTCACCAGCAGGGTGTACTCATCTTCCAGCCCCAAATCTTTAATAATTTTCCCGGCGTAAACCATCGAGGCCATGCCGCCTTCCTGATCTGACGCGCCGCGTCCACCGATCAATTCATCGGTTTCCATGCCTTTGTACGGGTCAAAGTTCCAGTTTTTGATGTTGCCGATGCCGACAGTATCGATATGGGCATCCATTGCCACCAGACGCGGGCCGTGGCCGATATAGCCAAGCACGTTGCCCATCGGGTCGATTTCCACCTTATCGAACCCGACTTTTTCCATCTCTTCTTTGATGCGGTGTACGACGTGCTTTTCATCACAGCTTTCGCTGGGGATAGCGATCATGTCGCGCAGAAAGCGCGTCATATCATCTTGATAATGTTTTGCTTTTTCGGTGATCAGTTTGAAAGGAATTTGCTTAGCCATTGAGTTGTTCTCCAGTCCTTGTTGTCCCGTGTTCCGGGATGAAATGAATATGCGTTATCGCGCTGCCGGATGTTTGCCTTCCCAGACCACTTCCCGGTAGTGCTTCGCATCTGTGTCACCTTCGGTGCTGATCGCCAGTACCACGGAGTGGCTGTCCAGCCCGAGTTTTTGTCTTAGCACGTCGCGGTCGGGGTGGCAGTGAATGGCGGTAAGTAGACCCACACCGACGGCGCCGGATTCACCGGAGATAATGGCGGGATCGTTGCCGAGGGGATTGCCCAGTACCCGCATCCCTAGCGCCGCGACGGCGTCCTGGCAGGAGACAAAATGGCTGGCACAGTTACGCAGGATCTCCCAGCCCAGCGGGTTGGGTTCACCGCAGGCGAGGCCCGCCATAATGGTGGCCATATCGCCACCGACGTTGACCATCTCACCTTTGACACCAGAGCGATAAATGCAGTCGGCCTGGTCCGGCTCAACAATCACCGAGGTCAATTCACGCGCGTCATAGACGTTGGTCAGATAGCCGAGCACGCCGCCAGCCATCGCGCCAACACCCGCCTGAAGGAAGACGTGCGTCGGGCGGGCAATGCCCATAGAGGCTATCTGTTCGGCCGCTTCGTCGGCGAGAGTGGCGTAGCCCTGCATGATCCAGGTTGGGATTTTTGTGTAGCCTTCCCAAGCGGTGTCCTGCACCACTTCCCAACCGTTTTTTTGCGCCATTTGTAGGGTAAAACGGACGGTATCGTCGTAGTTCATGTCGGTGACGATGCACTGAGCACCGAGGCGAAGAATGGCGTCAACGCGTTCCTGCGCGGAGCCTTTCGGCATGTAGATAACCGCTTTTTGCCCAAGCTGTTTAGCCGCCCAGGCCACACCTCGTCCGTGGTTGCCATCGGTGGTAGTGGCGAAGGTCATCTTCTCTTTGATGCTATTTTTCAGCGCATCAAAGGAAAGGGTTTTGATATCGAGATGATACTTTTCGCAGAGTAACTGGGCGATGGCATAGGAGCCGCCCAGCATTTTGAAGGCGTTGAGACCGAAGCGCTGCGATTCGTCTTTGACCAGAATTTTGTGCACGCCAAACAGGGCGGCCAGGTCATTCAGGGCATACAGGGGGGTCGGTCTGTAACCGGCTATTTTTTGATGGAACTGCCGGGCCTGCTGCGCCTGCTGGCGAGAGAACAGCGACGAGTGTTCCCCGGTAAAAAAATGGTTGTCGGCAATATCCATCTTCATTGAGAAAGTAGACATACGCGATCCTTCTCCCAGGTGTAAAAGATAAGGCTGGCGGGTCAGCCAGCCGGGAAATTTATTTGATGCGTTTCTGCCCTTCGCTGAGCAGCTCTGCCAGAAGCTGGCCTGGTTTGGCGTATTTGCGGCACAGGATCATCGAGGCAATGATGTAAGGTTTCCAGCTCGCTTCTTTATAGGTAGCAATACGGTATTTCTCGAACACCGCTTCGGCCACTTCACCTTCATCACAGGAGACGCCGGTGATATCGGCAGGCAGACAGTGCATATACAGGGCATCGCCCTGGTGGGTTTTTGCCATCATCTCTTCGGTGCAGTGCCAGTCTTTGTGTTTGGCATTTTGCGCCAGGCAGGCTTTCTCCAGCGCTTTCAGGCCGTCGTGATCGTTAGCACGTAGCAGTTCGGTGCGTTCTTCCATGACCTTGTAAGGTGCCCAGGATTTCGGGTAAACAATGTCTGCGTCTTTGAAGGCTTCGGCCATATCTGTGACCTGACGGAAGCTCCCCCCGGAGGCTTTGGCATTGCGTTCGGCAACCTCGAGCACTTCTGGGATCAGGTCGTAACCTTCAGGGTGCGCGAGGGTGACGTCCATACCAAAGCGGGTCATCAGACCGATAATTCCCTGCGGCACGGAAAGGGGTTTGCCGTAGCTTGGGGAATAGGCCCAGGTCATGGCGATTTTTTTGCCTTTCAGGTTTTCCAGCGAGCCGAAATGCTCACGCAGCCAGGCCAGATCGGCCATTGATTGGGTCGGGTGGTCGATATCGCACTGCAGGTTGATTAGCGCGGGACGCTGTGGCAGAACACCCTGCTGGTGTCCGTCGTCGAGCGCTTCGCCTACTTCACGCATATAGGCGTTACCCGCGCCGAGATACATGTCATCGCGGATCCCGATGGCGTCCGCGCAGAAAGAAATCATGTTGGCTGTTTCGCGAACCGTTTCCCCGTGGGCGATTTGCGATTTCCCTTCATCAAGGTCCTGCTGGGCAAGGCCTAACAGGTTTAACGCTGAAGCGTAGGAGAAGCGGGTGCGCGTTGAGTTATCGCGAAAAACGGAAATCCCCAGCCCGCTGTTAAACACTTTGGTGGCGATGTTTTCGGCGCGCAGCCCCTTGAGCGCAGCGGCAACGTCCAGTACCTGTTTCAGCTCATCTGGAGATTGCTCCCACGTCAGCAGAAAGTCCTTCTCGTGGAGGTGAGAATTAAGCTGATTGATATCCTTAATCAATTCGTTGACAGTTTTCATTTTTAATCCTGATTGTAAGTAACGAGCTTAATGATTGCTGTGCGGTCGGATGTGCGGGGGTACCGAAATAGCGACAGCCAGCGCTAATGCACATCAAGCAATTAGTGCGCCAGAACGTCACTGATGATGTGAAAACCGTTATTTGGCCGCGATTTTGAGAAGTGAATCACGAAATTACGTAGTTCATTGCCAATGTAAAGAGAACCAGGTAGGGCAGCTTTGCGAAATTGATAAAACACGCGCTGTAAATATCATATTGATATGAAAATGTGATAGTGGCTGCATATTTTTGGATAGGAAGCGGGAAAGAAAACTCTCTATGTCAATTCCAGCTAAAGAGAGCGTAGTATCATTGTGGATAAGACATGACATGGACCTGTTCTGATATGTCACCCAATGCGCAATATTAAAAGGTTGATTATGACATCCTCTAATGCACCCTCGATTCTCATGCAAATTCAGCCTACGATTCAACAGTTTGCAAGAATGCTCTCCAGTGTGCTGCAACTGGAGGTCGAGATTGTTGATAATACGCTGTGTCGCGTGGCCGGGACGGGCGTGTATGGGAAATTTCTCGGGCGAAAACTCAGTAAAAACTCTCGGTTATTATGTTACATAATAGAAACAAAAAAAGAGAAGGTGGTGACGCATTCGCGTTTCGATCCTCTTTGTACCGATTGTTCACATAAAGAAAATTGCAAAGAGAAGGCGTTTCTGGGAACACCGGTAATATATCAAGATCAATGCGTCGGAGTTATCAGTCTGGTTGCACTGACCTGCGAACAGCAGGAGCGAATTAATGACAATATTCAGGCGTTCTCTGATTACGTTCGTCATATCTCTTCAATATTTGTTGCTCGTCTTTTACAAGATCAGGGGGGCAGCGATAATATTCAGAAACTCTTCACCACTATGATTGAAAATATGGACCAGGGTGTTCTGGTGGTGGGGCGAGATCAGAAAGTCATATGTGCGAATCAGGTGGCATTAAAGATTATGGGTGCCACCCATAACAATATTATGGGCAAAAGCATTCATTTTAGCCCCCTGACTTTTGAAGGGAATTTCAGGCACGGCCACATGCAGCACGTTATCTCCATAGATGACAAGAAGGAGCTGATTATTGGCCAGCTGCACGCGGTACAGGATCAGTGGCTGTTTCTGATGGCGTTCCATCAGTCTCATTCTTCAACTGCTTTAAATCATGTTCAGGAGGGGCCGCAGATCGAGGCGATGGTGGGGGAGTGCCCGCCCATGAGGCAGTTAAAAACGCTCATGAGCCGCGTGGCGCCTAGCCCTTCCAGCGTGATGATCGCCGGTGAGAGTGGCACCGGTAAAGAGGTGGTCGCCCGTGCGATTCATAAGCTCAGCGACCGTCGGGACCAGCCGTTTATTGCTATCAACTGTGCCGCTATCCCTGAGCAGCTGCTGGAGAGCGAACTTTTTGGCTACGTGAAGGGCGCTTTTACCGGGGCACTGGCGAACGGTAAAACTGGACTAATTCAGGCGGCGAATCACGGAACGCTGTTCCTCGATGAAATTGGCGATATGCAGCTGTCACTGCAGGCCAAGCTGCTGCGCACCATTGAGTCTCGGGAGATTCAGCCAGTAGGGGCCAGCCACCCGTTGCCAGTGGATATCCGTATTATTTCGGCCACCAATCAGAACCTCGAACAGTTGATTAGTAAGGGTCAGTTTCGCGAAGACCTCTACTACCGTCTGAACGTAATTCCGCTTAATCTGCCGCCGCTTCGTGAGCGGCAGGAGGATATCGAACTACTGATCCACTATTTCCTGCATCTGCACACCCGTCGTCTAAACCTGGTATATCCCGGCGTCGCACCTGATGTTATCGCCTTCCTGAAAGACTACCAGTGGCCCGGCAATATCCGCGAACTTAGCAATTTGCTCGAGTATCTGGTGAACGTTGTACCCTCTGGCAGCGTTATTGATATCTCGCTGCTGCCGCCAAACGTGGTGAGTAGTCGGAAGGTTGCAGCAGCTCAACTGCCAGGGGCGACGGTGTCTTCCGAAGAAGAGAGCGTGACAGTGCTGGAGGAGATGGAGCGGCAGATGATACGAGGCGCGCTGAGTCGTAACAGTAATAAAAAACAGGCTGCGGATGAGCTAGGGATTGGGATTGCGACCCTGTATCGGAAGATAAAGAAGTATGAAATGGCGAATTTATAGGGGGAGTTCTCGTTCAGAAAATCGTGAAAAGTGCTTTAGCGATCGAAATAGAACGCTTGTGATAATGAATGGATTATTGGCAGTGATGTTATTTGAGGTGGTTGCTGTGGTTTGGAGGCATAAGGTTGCCGACGGCGTTGCTATGAGATTTGCTTGAGAATTCTCGTGACAGATATGAGCCACAAAAAAGCCCGCAGGCTTTCGCCGTGCGGGCTTTCAGGACTTCGTATCAGGCTCTGGTGACCATCTACAAAGAATTTTGGGCTGGGGGGATTTGAACCCCCGTCCGAAATTCCTACATTCTCAATGGGAATGCGCTATTGGTGATTTAGTTGTTATTTTTCATATGCCTAGTTGTTAGTGGTTGACACCTGTTATCACTGGTTTAATTACTCGGTGGACACAATGTGGTCATTGGTTTTGAAGCCATGTTTGGAGAGTTTGAAATCTCTTTCTTCAAAGTTGGGATGTTTAAATACATCTTTCATGAAATACTCTTCCTTATCTTTTAAATATTCAAAAATTGGATAAGTATGACTTTTAAATCCCAAAATATCTGCAATATTCTGAATGGTGGAAATGTAATAGACAAATATACAAATCACTTCAGATTCTGTTTGAAAGATAGTGTTGAATGTAAATGTATCTTCTTTTATTTCATATTGTTTGTGTCTAAAAAACGTATCAATTTGATAAAGCCTCGCGACATTATCTATCTTATCAATGAAATTGCTGAGTTCCTTAGCTACAAATGATATGTCTTTTTTTTCTCTCTTTGAATGCTCCTCTAAATTTTTTAATATTTCGAGTGAAGAGACCATACTCTTAATTGTGAAGTAAATAAACTCAAAGTTAAATGAGAAGTCATTGCTCTTAGGCGTCGATTTGTAAAATACCGTACGGTATAGTCTTATCGGTCTTATAATGCTGGCAATGTATGTATCATCATTTTTTGAGTCTAGGGTTACTTTAAAATCTAAAGTTTTTTCCTTTATGCCATTAATTAATTCTATTATGTTTTTTTGATGGCTGTAATAAATGTCACTAGTGTTTTTTTTCTGGATTTCATTTATTTGAGCTTTTGTCTGTATGGTTCTGTGAATGTTGTTGACTAAAACTCCAAAGGGAGCTGCTAATGAAAAAAGCGCTAGTGGTAGTTTGCTAATGTTAAGGAAATTATTTAAACCTTCAGCATCTAATTGAGGCTTATGACCAATCCATGCAATCATTCCAAACGTAATGAATGATACGAAGGGGATCATTATGGCTGCTTTGAATAATGGTTGGTGCGATAATGGTTCCGGAGTCATATTGAATGAATCAGCTTTGAAAATATTAATGCTGGTATAAATTAAATAAATAATATATGTAATAATTATTATCAGCTTTATAGAAAACTCAAAGTTTAATTCTTCCATTTTTATTCCAAATTATAAAGAGGGTTTTTAGTTACTGCATCTTCTAGGTGAGTGGGTGCGAAATGAGAGTATATCATGGTCATTTTGATATCTGAATGGCCAAGAATCTCTTTTAGGACTAGTATATTGCCCCCGTTCATCATGAAGTGACTCGCGAAAGTGTGACGTAATACATGTGTGCATTGACCTACAGGTAAATCAATTCCCGCTTTGTTTACTACTCTTTCAAATGTTTTACGACAAGGTGTAAACAAACGTCCTCGTAGCTTTGGAATTTCCTCGTAGAGTTTTTTTGAAATGGGAACTGAACGTACCTTTTTATTTTTTGTATTACGATAGGTAATTCTGTAAGGAGTAACTTGTGCCCCTTCAAGGTTTTCTGCTTCACTCCATCTTGCACCTGTGGCTAAACAGATTTTTGCGACTAGTAGTACACTTTCACTGTTAGAATCTTTCAAATATTCAATGAGATTTTTTATTTCCTCAGGATAAAGAAATGAAACCATTTTCTCATCAATTTTGAATGTGGGAATGCCTGACAAAGGATTTGGAAGTGGCCAATGTCCTAATTTTTTTAATGTGCCGAATACGGCAGAGAGATAGCGATGTTCATGATTGACTGTGCGTGGGCTAATAGACATGCACCTGCCATTAATATCAGGGATTTCACCTCTGAGCCTTCCTTGGCGATACTCGCTGAAATCAGCCGCACTAATATTAGTAGCTATTGGGTTTCCCATTCCAGTACAGATAGCTTTAAGTTTTGACATCATGCGTTCAGAGTCCGTCAAGGTTCGCCCATACAGATCATGCCATTGCTCAATTATTTCTGAGAGTCTTCGGTTATCCTGTTTTTCACCAAGCCATGGTTTATTTTCAAGTTCAAGAAGTATGAATTTCTCGTAAGTAAGCGCTTCTCCTTTTGTAGCAAATTTTTTCCTAACACGCTTTCCTTGTACACCGTTTGGGCGCACATCACATAGCCATTCCCCACTGTCAATTTTCCGTACTGCCATTATTCGTTAACCAAGTATATGGCAACAACTTTACCCAGCAATGTAACGTCGGTCACGTCGCAGTCCACGGGATATTTACCCCAATCAATACGAAGTTTATTGCCTGGCAAAAGAGTCAATTCCTTAATGCTCTTTGTGCCTGAATATTCGATCAGATACTTACCATCATTAACTTGATGGGTTCCGAAATCTACAAAGTAGGTTGTTTTGTCATCTATGATAATTTGTAGTTCTCCCGTGTAGTTCGGTAAAAGTACCTTATCGAAGATGTAAGAGGGCTGGCGTGATAATTCGTTGTTGACGATTTTATATGCTGGAATTCTAACCGTTTCACTAGCCAAATGGTCGAATGTTGCACCCTCTCCAGTTGTAAGCCAGTAGATAGAAGCCCCTGTTTCTAAAGCACATCTTAAAACAAGATCTGCTGGGAAGTTGTCTCGCATTATCCGTGTGCCCAAGGCACTCGGTGACATTTCAAGATACTGAGCTAGCTGAAGGCGTGAAGTGAATCCGTAAACCTCGCAAATGCGAGCTACAGCTTCTCTGGCACCAGTTTTGATATTATAGTTTTGCATCTTTGTAGTTCTTAATGGTTGACAAACTACAAACGAATACATAGCATTTGCGATGTTGGTTTGTAGTTCGTTATTGTGATTGATTGTAGTTCTTTGTTAACCATTGCCACCATCTGCAAATGGTGGGTACTTCAAAGTGAGATTTTGCCTTATGAAAACTACCTCCGCAACCTATACAGAAAGTCGTTGGGTGCCAATTGCGGCTTTTTGCGACCGTGTAGGCATCAAACTACGCACAGCACGATACTGGGTCCATTCAGGAAAACTGAAAATCAAACCAAAAATCAGGCCAAAAGAACACGTCTTTGTAGATTGGCATGCGTGGAATGCAGACAACTAATTATCATTTTGAGCGAATTTCAATGTTCATTTTGTATATGGCGTGGGATTGAAACAATGTTTGATTATCAGACTTCTAAACATGCTCACTTTGATGCAGCTTGCCGAGCGTTCGCGCTCTCTCATAACCTGGAAGATGTAGCCGCAGCCGTTGGTATGCGTCCGCAAATTCTGCGCAATAAGTTGAACCCTACGCAACCACACCGCCTGACTTGTGACGAGCTTCTTGCGATCACTGATTACACAGAGGATGCGCGTTTATTGGACGGGATGCTGGGGCAGATAAATTGCTTGCCGTCCGTTCCGGTTAACAACGCTATCGAAGCCAACATGCAATTTTGTGCATTGAGCGCCACCGCCAATGTGGGTGCGATCGCTGGGGAAGCTGTATCAACTGAGGATATGACCGCTGCGCGCCGCATACAAATTCTTGATCGTGCGCGTGATGCTATTCGCTCCCTTTCCGTTCTGGCTTACACCGTTGAAAGCCGCCTCCAGTCCGCGCCGGTTCTTGCTGCTGCCGTCGATATCGTGACCACAAACGCCAGCGGCATGATGTGAGGGATAACTATGAAAGCCTTCGTTACCTATCATCACGCGCAACCCGCAGCGCTCTGCCGCGTCCTTTCCTTACGACAGCAACCGCAACAGTTAAAATAGATCGTACCCACAGCGGGGCGCTGAGAGCGTCACAGCATGACAAAATAAATCTTCCGCAGACCAAAATCGCACTACACCGCACCCGCCTGCGGTTTTTGGATCGTAAAAATTTTTCAGTTTTATTTTTCTACAAACCGGATGGCCAGACCGCGCCACGACTGGCGGTTTTGCAGAATATCCAAACTGAAAAGATTGAAACAAATTTCAGTATTTTTCAGGTTTATGGATCTGAAGAGGATCTAATGAGAATTGCAACTTACAGATAAATAAGGGGATTTAATATTTTACGTAAGTTTGGAAGATCAAATTACACCAGAGATGGCTGGTAAGGAAAATACAGCAAAGCCTTGGCAGGTGTGCATTGCAAGGCTTTCGATTAACAATTCAAAACTGAAAAAGTCAGATTGAAGATTGATGTATTGTCATTAAGAGAATTGTTAGGGCTGTTGTCCACGCAATGACATGGGGTATGTAATGCTGCCCTACTGAAGGTGTATCAAAAAGGCGAATTGTTAGAAATTTCACCTCAAAAAGCAGGCACTTCCAATAACCCAGATTTAAAGGGGTAAGCGTTCCGTTCTTGATGTTGCTCGCTTTTGGTCCGAAATGTACGAACATACCCCCACCGGTAGCATCGTTTCCGAAATAGGAAAACTTAAATCTCCGAGCTAGCAACCCTCTCTCATAATGAACGTATTTTCCGGCAGCTGTCTGGGGGATTTTGAAATCTGGCCATGGCCATTTGCACACAGCATAGGCTCCTGGAAATCCTGCTTTCTTAGCTGAGAAAGCTTTGTGAACGAAGCCTGAATCGTTCAGTTTGTTTTGGATTAATTTGTCTATTTCAGGTTTATTTTCATGTAAGGAAAGAACCATGAAGCGCTGCCAAAGCAATAACCAAACGAAAGCCAGTATAAGTGGCACAGCTTTTGGGGCCTGAAATGAAACGCCAGAACCTCCAATTGCTATTGTGTCTGAAACTGAGCCAGTTCCTGTGAACAGAGCAATCAGAGCTAACGATACTGTAATCAGGAGGACTAAAACGGTATTCACTTTATCCATGTAAAGAATCGCACCTTGTATCTCTGCTGCCACTCTGTCGTCAATGGTACTATTGAGTGGCTATAAATGTTGATTTTTAAGGTTAAATGTAAAAGACAGCAAAAAAACCATTAATCATCTTTATAAAATCTGTGATTGCAGTAACCACAAAGCCCTTCGTTTGCTTGATCATCTTGCTGTAATGTTTGTTCGCAAAATTTGCATTTTTTATAGTCTAAGTCGGTATCGCACCAACGACAGTTGCCTTCAGCTATAACAAAAGTGTCATGATTGCAGTTGTAACACTCCTCGTAAGTTGGATCATCCCCATCTGGTGGCCAATAGAAAAACTCGTGTTCAAATGAGTCCATCAATAAGGGCGTGATAGGAGCATGTTCGCCACAGGATATACAGTAATACTCAAAATCATCTTCATTTGATTGGACTGTATATCCCTGTTCAATGCTGTCAGGTGAAGCTTTTAAAAGTCTGGAGCCGCATTCACTACAAGTGCAGGTTGGTAAATATTCTTGCATCCCCTCAGGAACTTCTGCACCTAACCAAGATTCTTCACACTCAGCTAATTGGCTATTATAAAACGTTTGATGTGCAAGCATAATTTCCCAAGAAGTACCTAAAACCTCTGGAGGCGATTTTTCAAGCTCGTCATTGATGAAATTTGTTAGTACAGGGAACAAATTGGCTACAAAACCAGCTAGTTCGCCATGTGTATTCTGAGGATGTAAATGTTCTAAATGATTGCGGCAATTATGAAGTTCAGCAATCGTATCCCAGTCGACATAAACCTCAAACGTATTGAAACGAGCTTTAATATCAGAGACATCGATTGTTTTATTCTTCTGAAATTTACCTTCTGGCCTCCATTGGATGCCACCGGAGCCATCAGGTGTTGGCAAGATATCCCTGGGAGGAATGTGAATTAAACGATAAGCGTCTTCTGGAGTATCCACGGACTTAGCTAGCTTGTACTTGAATAGAAGCATCATTCCGGCAAAAAGATTTCTCACTGAGGACAAAGCTCGAGCCGGGTTTCCTCCTTCATTTTCATTTCGTTGCGACATCTGGAAGTCTTCAATTCCGAGCTGAATTGAGACTCTGGCATTTTCGTAAAGCTTTTCAGCATCGAGTTCTTGTGTAGGGGCGTTACTCATGGGCAATCAATCCTCTTTGATTAAAACCAATCTAACGAACAAACTTGGGTGGACGTAAAGTGGACATGGACAAAAAAAAGGGGCTACGTTTTCACGTAACCCCTTGTTTTATTTGGTGGAGCTGGGGGGATTTGAACCCCCGTCCGAAATTCCTACATCCTCGGTACTACATGCTTAGTCAGTCTTTACATTCGCCTGGCACCTGCGGACAGACACGCCACTACCAGACTAGCCTGATTAGTTTTAACACTTCAGCCCCAGGCAGGACATCCATGCGATCTCTTTTGGGTTTGACCTCTCTTTGATCCCCGTCTTAAGAGCGGAAGCTAGGGAGAGAGGGCTCTTAGCAGGTTATTAAGCTGCTAAAGCGTAGTTTTCGTCGTTTGCGACTATTTTTTTGCGGCTTTTTACGAGGCAAACCGCCCCTCGGCATGCACCTTGGGTTTCGCAAATCCCGTCGAATCCAGAATCAGCCCCAATGTGTTGAACTCAGTATACCAGAACTGGCATTGGTGATGCCAGCGTGGAACGATAAGTTCTTAAATCACTATGAAAAGTACAAAATTCAGGCAGAAATTAACGACCTGCGTGCTTCATGATACGCGCTTTGTCGACCTGCCATTCACGGTCTTTTACGTCGTCACGTTTGTCGTGCTGTTTCTTACCCTTAGCCACGCCGATTTTCACTTTACACCAGGCATTTTTCCAGTACAGAGACAGGGCGACGACGGTGTAACCTTCGCGGTTGATGCGGCCAAAGAGTGAAGCCAGTTCGCGCTGGTTCAGCAGCAGTTTGCGCGTGCGCGTCGGGTCGCAAACGTAGTGCGAAGAGGCGACGGCCAGCGGCGTAAAGTTCGCACCAAACAGGAAGGCTTCGCCATCAATCAGGATCACATAGCTGTCGCTGATGTTTGCTTTCCCTGCACGCAGGGATTTGACTTCCCAGCCCTGCAACGCAAGACCAGCTTCGAATTCTTCTTCAATGAAATACTCATGGCGGGCACGCTTGTTCAGCGCAATGGTTGCCGAGCCAGGTTTATGTGCTTTTTTCTTCGTCATAAGTGTCGTGAAGCCATAGGTAATCTGAGTTCAAAAAGTAACCTCATTGCGATTGCATCCTGTGAGGTCCAACGCGCTATCTTAGCACGAGATACGCCTTAGCGTTTTTTTAACAGGGGATAAATGTTATTATTTGTCCGTTGTGTGACCATGGAAAATGCTATGCCTCAGATTAGCCGTACTGCGCTTGTCCCCTACAGTGTGGAACAAATGTACCAGTTAGTGAATGACGTTCAGTCCTATCCGCAGTTTATCCCGGGGTGTACCGGTAGCCGGGTGCTGGATGCTGGCCCGACGCAGATGACGGCGGCGGTGGATGTGTCCAAAGCAGGGATCAGTAAGACATTCACTACTCGAAATACGCTGACCGATAATCAAAGTATTCTGATGCATCTGGTCGACGGGCCGTTCAAAACCTTGATGGGAGGCTGGAAGTTTACGCCGCTGAGCGCTGATGCCTGCCGCATCGAGTTCCATCTGGATTTCGAGTTCACCAATAAGCTGATCGAACTGGCGTTTGGCCGCATCTTTAAAGAACTGGCCTCCAATATGGTTCAGGCATTCACCGTGCGTGCAAAAGAGGTTTACAGTGTCGCCTAAAATCACGGTGGAAGTGGCTTACGCGATGCCTGAAAAGCAATATCTGCAACGCGTGAAACTCGAAGAGGGGGCCACCGTTGAAGAAGCAATTCGCGCCTCTGGTCTACTTGAGCTGCGCAGTGATATCGATCTGGCTCAAAACAAAGTGGGTATTTACAGCCGTCCGGTTAAGCTGAGTGACGTTGTGAATGACGGCGATCGCGTTGAGATTTATCGTCCGCTGATTGCCGACCCTAAAGAGCTGCGCCGTCAGCGTGCGGAGAAAGCTGGGAAGTAGAACTAAACATCGTTAAGACACAAAAAAGGTGCTCAGTGAGCACCTTTTTGCATTTCTGAAACCTTACTCTTTAGTGAGCGCCGGTTTGTTGTCAATGTTGGTTAACACACCGCTGCTGTTAAAGGTCAGGGTCAGCGTCTGCTGAGTCACGCCTTCATGGCCAGGCTGCTGGCGGAAAACATAGAACCAGGTGTTAGTGCCGAACGGATCGGACATCATCGGGGTTCCCAGTGCATAAGCGACCTGCTGTTGCGTCATGCCGACACGAATTTTAGACACATCGTTAGGTGTGAGGTAGTTCCCCTGGTTGATGTCAGGACGGTAAACCACTCGCTCCAGAGTGGAACAACCTGCGGTCAACATCAGAAGAACCGCTGCGACAGCGGTCAGCGTTTTACAGCGCATAGTGATTTGATTCCTTTTCGGGCCCGAGCAATACGCGGCTCATATGTTATATGCCGATGATAATAGACCTTGCCCCACTTTGAAACCGGTCTGACGGCGTTTTTGTTGTTCAGTATGACCCTGAGAACCCGAAAAAGTTTATGCAGCCAACAGTTCTTTCGCGTTGGCCAGCGTATTACGAGTGACTTCACTGCCGCCAAGTAACCGAGCCAGTTCTTGTAACCGAGCTTTTTTATCCAATGGCTGCATGTGCGTTTCAGTCATTTCACCGTCTGTTTCTTTGCTGACAAAGAGATGGTGATGCCCACAGCCAGCCACCTGCGGAAGGTGGGTCACACACATTACCTGGGTGGATTCGCCCAACTGACGGAGCAGTTTGCCGACAACGGCAGCGGTCGGGCCGCTGATCCCCACGTCCACTTCATCGAAAATCAGCGCCGGGGTTTCCATTTTACGTGCAGTGATCACCTGAATCGCCAGAGCGATACGCGAGAGTTCGCCCCCGGAGGCCACTTTGGAAATCGCCTGTAAAGGCTGGCCTGGGTTAGTCGTCACACGAAACTCGATGCGGTCTGCGCCTTCTGCCGTTAAATGATTAACTTCAAATTTGACGTCGATGGTAAAGATGCCGTGTGGCATCGATAGCGCATGCATGCTGTCTGTTATGTGCTGACCCAGTTCCTGAGCATAATGCTGGCGGACCGCGTGAAGCTGCTTCGCCGTGGCCAGCGCCTGCTGATGATGAACATTCACTGCCAGCGACAGGGTTTCATGCGAGTCGGCCTGATCGTCGAGCTGCTGTTGTTCATCTAACAGCGACTGGTGAAAATTCGGCAGTTCTTCCGGCGTGACGTAGTGCTTACGTGCCAGTGAAATCTGGCGGGAAATTCTCTGCTCAAGCTCAAACAGACGATTGGGATCGAGATCCAGGCGCTCGCAATAATGGCGCAGTTCTTCACCAGCCTCGGAAATCTGAATGGCAGCTTCTTCCAGCATCTCGAGCACGCCTGACAGTTTGCTGTCGAGACTGACCAGTTCAGTGACTTGCTGGCGCACGGAATAGAGCTGGCTTTGCAGGTTGATGTCTTCGCCATCCGCCAGCAGATTGAGTGCTTGTTGGCTGGTTGAAATCAGATGCCCGCTGTTAGCCAGCCGTTTATACTCTTCGTCGATCTGCTCAAACTCGCCCGGCTGCGGGTTAAATTCATTCAGTTCTTTAAGCTGATAGTTCAACAGTTCAGCACGTGCGGCGCGCTCCTGACTCTGCTGCTGATGCTGCGCCAGTTCACGGCAGCTTTGATGCCAAAGGCGATAATGTTCTGCCATCAGCTGAGTGAGCGCGTGCTCACCCGCGTAGCCATCAAGCAGTGCCTTTTGTTGTTCAGGTTTGATGAGCTGTTGATGCGCGTGCTGACCATGAATTTGAATCAGTAATTGGCCCAGCTCACGAAGCTGCGAAAGAGGAACCGCAGTGCCATTAATGAAACCACGGGAGCGCCCGTCGCTGCTGATGACGCGGCGAAGTAAACACTCACGTCCATCTTCGAGCTGATTGACTTCAAGCCAGCGCAGAGCGGCAGGGGTATCTTTCAAAGAGAAGCGTGCACAGAGGTCGGCTCGACTGGCGCCGGTGCGCACAATGTCGCCTTCTGCACGACCGCCGAGACACAATCCGAGCGCATCAATGGCAATAGATTTACCGGCTCCGGTTTCACCGGTTATAGCCGTCATTCCACTCTGGAAGTCGATCTCAAGCTCACGAACAATGGCAAAGTTGCTGATGGTCAGTTGTGCCAGCATAATTGTTTTCCTGTATGAAAAACCATAACTGTATTTTCATACAGTATAAACTGGTTTTTTATACAGTAAAGTGCTGAGTGCGACTTTAGAACAATTTTTTTGACCAGCCGAGTTTTGAGCTTAGGGTGTTGAAATAGCTGTAGTCCTTCGGGTGGATCAAATTCAGATGGTAGTCGCAGCGGCGGATAAGGACATCTTCACCTTCCTGAATTGGCAGTGCAATTTGGCTGTCGCAGCTGATTTCAAGATCGTTGCGGCGGTGCGAGAAGCGCAGACGGATGGTGCTGCTACTATTGATAACCAAAGGGCGGGCCGAGAGGGTGTGCGGGAACATTGGCACCAGCGTAATGGCATCCAGAGAGGGCGTCAGTATCGGACCGCCAGCGGAAAGGGAATAGGCGGTAGAACCGGTCGGTGTGGAAATGATCAGCCCGTCAGAACGTTGCGAGAAGGCAAAGACTTCGTCGATATAGACTTCGAACTCAATCATATGCGCGACTTTGCCAGGATGCAGGACCACTTCATTGATGGCCGTACTAATCCGTTTTTGACAGTCCTGCTGGCAGACCTGCGCTTCGAGCAGAAAGCGTTTTTCACTGATGTAATGCCCATCCAGGACATCGGCCAACTGCTGATGGGCATTGTCTGGATCGAGGTCGGTCAGGAAGCCGAGATTGCCACGGTTGATACCGATGACTTTAATGTCGTAACGCGCCAGCGTGCGGGCAGCGCCGAGCATGTTGCCGTCGCCGCCGACCACGACCGCGAGATCAGCCTGTTGGCCGATCTCAGCCAGTGTGCCGGTCTTCACATTTTTGAGCTGCAATTCCTGCGCAATTTGCTGTTCAACCATCACTTCATAACCTTTCGCGCACAGCCAGCGATACAACATTTCATGTGTCGTCAGCGCGGTAGGGTGACGTGGATGTCCGACAATCCCAATACACTTGAAATGATTATTCATTTTCTGGAGGTCCTTGTGCCGAATGATGGTGACAATATGCTTTGTTCCCTTGAATCCCGGAAACTGATCCCCATAATAAGCGAAGTTAGCGAGATGAATGCAGAAAAACGCGGAGAAATTCATGAGTAGTAAAGAACAGAAAACGCCTGAGGGGCAAGCCCCGGAAGAAATTATCATGGAACAGCATGAAGAAGTTGAGGCTGTTGAGCCGGATGCTTCTGCTGAGCAGGTGGATCCGCGCGATGAGAAAATTGCGAATCTGGAAGCTCAGTTAACTGAAGCCCAGAATCGCGAGCGCGAAAGCGTGCTGCGTATCAAAGCGGAAATGGAAAACCTGCGTCGTCGTACCGAGCTGGACGTGGAGAAGGCGCATAAGTTCGCGCTGGAGAAATTCGTCAACGAACTGCTGCCGGTGATTGATAGCCTGGATCGTGCGCTGGAAGTGGCTGATAAAGCCAACCCGGACATGGCTGCGATGGTCGAAGGCCTGGAGCTGACGCTGAAATCCATGCTGGATGTAGTGCGTAAGTTCGGCGTTGAAGTGGTGGCTGATACCAACGTCGCTCTGGACCCGAACGTTCACCAGGCGATTGCAATGGTTGAATCTGAAGATGTCACCGCAGGCAACGTGCTGGCCGTGATGCAGAAAGGTTACACGCTGAACGGTCGTACGATTCGTGCTGCGATGGTGACTGTTGCAAAAGCGAAGGCGTAATTTGCTTTAGCTTGAGTAGTGCCGGGTGATGGCTTTGCCTTACCCGGCCTACACATTACCGTTCGGCCACGCTATCCCGCAGCGGTTTTATCGGGATGACTTTCACCTGTTTGATCATATTGTCCTGCACGTCCAGGATATCAATATCGTACTGGCTGATGCGCACACGGGTGCCGGAGGCCGGGATCTCTTCCAGTGCTTCCAGAATCATTCCGTTAATGGTGCGAGCGTCGTCTTCAGGCAGCTGCCAGTTGAAGGCTTTGTTGAGCTCGCGCACGTTGGCGCTACCGTCGATCAGCACCGAGCCGTCGTTTTGCGGCGTGACCTCTTCGGCAAGCGATGGCGACATTGACGTCGTAAAGTCGCCAACAATCTCCTCCAGAATATCTTCGACTGTCACCAGCCCCTGAATATCCCCGTATTCGTTGACCACCAGGCCGACTTTCTTTTTATTGCGCTGGAATTTCACCAGCTGCGTGCTGAGCGGCGTGCCTTCAGGAATGATGTAAAGTTCATCGGCGGCGCGTAGCAGCACCTCTTTAGTGAACTCTTTTTTCTCCGTCATCAGACGATAAGCTTCGCGTACGCGCAGCATGCTAATGGCGTCGTCCAGTGAATCACGATAAAGCACGATACGGCCATGCGGGGAGTGCGTTAGCTGGCGGACGATGGCTTTCCAGTCATCGTTGATGTCGATCCCGACGATTTCATTGCGCGGCACCATAATGTCATCGACGCTGACCTTTTCGAGATCCAGCACCGACAGCAGCATGTCCTGATTACGACGAGAAATCTGCGAGCGAGATTCATGCACGATGGTGCGCAGTTCGTCCTTGCTCAGGGCACTGCTGATGACCACGTCGGCTTTAATCCCGACCATGCGCATCAACAAACGGGTGACCATATTCAACAGCCAGACCAGCGGCATCATCAGGATCAGCAGCGGCCCCAGCAGGAAGCTGCTCGGATAGGCAACTTTCTCTGGGTACAGTGCGGCGATGGTTTTAGGCAGGACTTCAGCAAATACCAGCACCACGAATGTCAGAACGCCGGTCGCAATGGCGACACCCGCGTTGCCGTAAAGACGCATCCCGACGATGGTACCCAGCGCGGAGGCGAGAATATTGACGAGGTTGTTGCCGATGAGCACCAGGCTAATCAAGCGATCGGGTTTACGCAGCAGCTTTTCGACGCGTCGGGCAGCACGGTTACCCTGTTTAGCACGATGACGTAACCGGTAGCGGTTGAGGGTCATCATGCCGGTTTCCGATCCTGAGAAGTAGGCGGAGATAACCACCATGACGATCAGCGTGACGATCAACGTGGTGGTGGAGATGTGTTCCAGGGGGAACTCCTTTGTTGCTTAGCCGACGAACTGCTGTATGACGCGGCTGCCAAAATAGGCCAGGGTCAGGATGCCAGCGCCCGCTACGTTAAACCAGACGACGCGACGACCGCGCCAGCCCTGATGATAATGGCCCCATAACAGGACAATATAGACAAACCACGCAATGATAGAGAGAACCGCTTTATCGATATTCTCAACGCTGAACAGGTTATGCATGTAAAACAAACCCGTACACAGCGTTAGCGTCAGCAAAACGACGCCTATTTGAGTGATGTGAAACATCTTACGCTCAATGACCATCAGCGGTGGCATTTCCTGGTTGAAAACCAGTTTTTTGTTTTTCAGCTGGTAGTCAATCCACGCCAGTTGCATGGCGTACAGCGCCGCAATGATCAGCGTAGCGTAAGAGAACAGCGACAGGCCGATATGCACCATCATGCCCGGTGTGGTTTCAAGATGGGTGATGAATTCGTTGGGAACGAAGGTGGCAAACGCCAGGTTAATCAGCGCAAAAGCGTAGACAATCGGCAGTAACAACCAGCCGCGATTTTTGGAAGCGACAATGGTCATCACCGTACAGATCATCAGGCTGACCAGTGAGCCGACGTTCAGGACACTCAGATTTTGTACGCTGCCGTCGCCCGGAATAATGCGCGATTCCAGCGCAAACGCATGGCTTACCAGCGCGATCACTGCCGACAAAATAGCCATACGCCGCCAGCCGCTGTTTTTTTGTAACAGGCCAGGGATAATCAGCGCAAGGCTGCAAGAGTAGGCAACAAGGGCGATCAGTGCGAAAACAGGCATATAGGCGTCGACAGTTGTCTTAATAAGAAAGAGAAGCAGTATAACGTTACGTGACGCGCGCTCCAACCGTTGCATAACAACAAAGACGCCTTCATGTTATACTGCGGCAAAATTCTGTGTATGTGTCGCTGACGCGACCTAACGTTTCACCCTCAGGCGAGAGACAATGTTTGATAATTTAACCGATCGTTTGTCGCGCTCGCTGCGCAACATCAGCGGCCGTGGGCGCCTTACCGAAGACAATGTGAAAGAAACGCTGCGCGAAGTCCGCATGGCGTTGCTCGAAGCCGATGTGGCACTGCCCGTTGTGCGCGAGTTTATCAGCCGTGTAAAAGAGAAAGCGGTTGGTCATGAAGTGAACAAAAGCCTGACCCCAGGTCAGGAGTTCGTCAAAATTGTGCGCAGCGAGCTGGTTGCGGCAATGGGCGAAGAAAACCAGGTTCTGAACCTGGCCGCGCAGCCACCTGCGGTGGTGCTGATGGCGGGCCTGCAGGGTGCGGGTAAAACCACCAGCGTCGCTAAACTGGGTAAATTCCTGCGCGAAAAGCATAAGAAAAAAGTCCTGGTTGTGTCTGCCGACGTTTATCGTCCGGCGGCAATCCGACAGCTTGAAACTCTGGCTGAGCAGGTTAGCGTAGATTTCTTCCCGTCTGACGTTGCGCAAAAGCCAGTGGACATCGTTAATGCGGCACTGAAAGAAGCGAAGCTGAAATTCTACGACGTGCTGCTGGTGGATACCGCCGGTCGTCTGCACGTTGACGAAGCGATGATGGACGAAATCAAACAGGTTCACGCCGCGATTAATCCGGTTGAGACCCTGTTCGTTGTCGATGCGATGACCGGTCAGGATGCGGCAAATACCGCAAAAGCGTTTAATGAAGCGCTGCCGTTGACCGGCGTTGTATTAACGAAAGTGGACGGTGATGCTCGCGGTGGTGCGGCGCTCTCTATCCGTCACATCACCGGTAAGCCGATCAAATTCCTCGGCGTCGGTGAGAAGACCGAAGCGCTGGAGCCGTTCCATCCAGATCGTATTGCTTCCCGAATTCTTGGTATGGGCGACGTGCTGTCGCTGATCGAAGATATCGAGAGCAAGGTTGACCGCGCGCAGGCTGAGAAGCTGGCAAGCAAGCTGAAGAAAGGTGACGGTTTCGACCTGACCGACTTCCTCGAACAGCTTCGCCAGATGAAAAACATGGGTGGCATGGCCAGCCTGATGGGCAAACTGCCGGGCATGGGTCAGATCCCAGATAACGTCAAAGCGCAAATGGATGACAAAGTGCTGGTGCGTATGGAAGCGATCATCAACTCGATGACGCTGAAAGAGCGCGCCAAGCCAGAAATCATCAAAGGTTCGCGCAAACGCCGCATCGCCGCCGGTTGCGGGATGCAGGTACAGGATGTAAACCGCCTTCTGAAACAGTTCGACGACATGCAGCGCATGATGAAGAAAATGAAGAAGGGCGGAATGGCGAAAATGATGCGAGGCATGAAAGGGATGATGCCCCCAGGCTTCCCGGGCCGCTGATTGGCCTGGCTTGCCTGCCATTTACAGCAGTCTGAGTAACTGTTGATTGCATTTTCCCCAGAAATCAGTAAAATTTTCGGGCTTTTAATATGACACTGGGCTCCGTTCCTCGATGGGGCCCTGTGTTTTATTCACACAAGAGGATGTTATGGTAACTATTCGTTTAGCACGTCACGGCGCAAAAAAGCGTCCGTTCTACCAGGTTGTTGTTACTGACAGCCGTAATGCACGCAACGGTCGCTTCATTGAGCGCGTTGGTTTCTTCAACCCGATCGCTAGCGGTTCTGAAGAAGAAACTCGTCTGGATCTGGATCGTATCGCTCACTGGGTTGGCCTGGGCGCTACTGTTTCCGATCGCGTTGCTACGCTTATCAAAGCAGCAAACAAAGCAGCTTAATCTGTCACGGTGGTCATGATGAGCAATAAAGCACCTGTTGAACCGATCGTATTGGGAAAAATGGGTTCTTGCTACGGTATTCGTGGTTGGCTCAGAGTGTTTTCCTCCACTGAAGACGCTGAAAGCATTTTTAATTACCAGCCCTGGATGATCCAGAAAGCCGGTAAGTGGGAAACGGTCGAGCTGGAAAGCTGGCGTCACCACAATCAGGATATCGTGATCAAGCTGAAAGGCGTTGACGATCGCGATGCGGCGAATCTGCTGACCAATTGCGAAATTGTCGTCGATTCATCGCAACTGCCTTCGCTGGAAGAGGGTGATTATTACTGGAAAGACCTTATGGGTTGCCAGGTGGTCACTACTGAAGGCTATGCCCTGGGCAAAGTCATCGACATGATGGAAACCGGGTCAAATGACGTTCTCGTCATTAAGGCAAACCTGAAAGATGCGTTTGGCATCAAGGAGCGGCTGGTTCCGTTCCTCGATGGGCAGGTTATCAAGAAAGTCGATCTCACTACTCGAACAATCGAAGTAGATTGGGATCCTGGTTTTTAAATTCTCCGGATAAACGGTAAAAGACGGCGCTATGTGGATTGGCATTATTAGCCTGTTTCCTGAAATGTTCCGCGCGATTACTGATTACGGGGTAACTGGCCGGGCAGTAAAAAAAGGCCTGCTGAACATCGAAAGCTGGAGTCCTCGTGACTTCACGCATGACCGGCACCGTACCGTGGACGAACGTCCTTACGGCGGCGGACCGGGGATGTTAATGATGGTTCAACCCTTACGGGAAGCCATCCATGCAGCAAAAGCCGCGGCAGGTGAAGGCGCAAAGGTGATTTATCTGTCACCTCAGGGACGCAAGCTTGATCAAGCAGGCGTAAGCGAACTGGCCACGAATCAGAAACTGATTCTGGTATGTGGTCGCTATGAAGGGATAGATGAGCGCGTAATTCAGACCGAAATTGATGAAGAATGGTCAATCGGCGATTACGTTCTCAGCGGTGGTGAGCTACCGGCAATGACGCTGATTGACTCCGTAGCCCGGTTTATTCCGGGTGTACTGGGCCATGAAGCTTCAGCAACAGAAGATTCTTTTGCTGATGGATTGCTGGACTGTCCACACTATACCCGCCCTGAAGTGTTAGAAGGGATGGAAGTACCGGCGGTATTGCTGTCGGGGAACCATGCCGAGATACGTCGCTGGCGTTTGAAGCAGTCGCTGGGCCGAACCTGGCTTAGAAGACCTGAACTTCTGGAAAACCTGGCTCTGACTGAAGAGCAAGTAAGGTTGCTGGCGGAGTTCAAAAAAGAGCTCGCACAACAGCAACATAAACATGATGGGCAAGCGTAATACGCTCCCGATATATCAGTTTACCCAGGATAAGAGATTAAATTATGAGCAACATTATTAAGCAAATTGAACAAGAGCAGATGAAGCAGGACGTACCTTCATTCCGTCCGGGTGATTCCGTGGAAGTGAAAGTATGGGTTGTTGAAGGTTCCAAAAAACGTCTGCAGGCATTCGAGGGCGTGGTTATCGCTATTCGTAACCGCGGTCTGCACTCTGCATTCACTGTTCGTAAAATTTCCAACGGCGAAGGTGTTGAGCGTGTCTTCCAGACTCACTCTCCAGTAGTTGACAGCATTACTGTCAAACGTCGTGGTGCTGTACGTAAAGCTAAACTGTACTACCTGCGTGAGCGTACTGGTAAGTCTGCTCGTATCAAAGAGCGTCTGAACTAAGACTCGCTTAAGCAACATCCTGTTAAAAGGGCTGGCCGCAAGGCCGGCCCTTTTTTATGCCAATTCACTCCGCCTGTTAACTCTTCCGTCATAAATCATTTACAATACCGGCTCTCTAGTGGAGGGTCAGTGAATAACGCACCGCATCTGTCAGCCTTGAATCGCAAAGCGGCCTGGACCGCGCTGTTTGCGATCCTGCTGATCGTGGTTGCACCACTGATTTCCGTCTCGCTGCAAAAAGATCCCATGAGTGCGATGCCAGGTATGCACCATGATATGAGCCAGATGTCGATGGCGGGACATCATGCTGAAACGCCACAGCCGATGCCGCTTGATCATGCTGAGGCCTGCGGATACTGCGTATTACTGGCGCATGTGCCGGGCATGATGTTGGCGCTGATTGTGCTGCTGTGCGCCGTGTTGCTGCGTCAACGTATCAAACCAACGCGACAGGCGGTAAACCACTGGCACTTTTTCCCCTGGCTGTTTCCCGATACCCGCGCTCCGCCGCAATTGTCTGCTTATTCCCTCTAAACAATAAAGATATGCGCGTTTGCGCATCGATAACTTTTTGCCTGCACAAAGGAAAAGTATGACTGCTAGCACGCCGCGCGCAGCCTGGGGAAACCTGCTGCGACGCCTCCATTTTTATATTGGGTTGTTTGTCGGCCCGTTCATTTTTTTCGCAGCATTAACGGGAACGCTCTATGTGGCGACACCGCAGCTCGAAAGCATGCTGTATAAGCACGCGCTGTATAGCGACATCACCGGTGAAGCTCAACCTCTGGCTGAGCAAATCGCCGTAGCGGAGAAAGCTATTGGAGATCAATTACGCCTGCAAGCCGTGCGTCCTGGCCTGATTGGAGGGGAAACGACGCGCGTGATGTTTGCTGACCCGACGCTTGGACCATCGGAAAACCGGGCTATTTTTGTCGATCCGGTGAGTCTTGAGGTTCGCGGGGATATGACGGTTTACGGCACCAGCGGCATTTTGCCCCTACGTCAGAAAATCGATTATCTGCACAGTTCATTGATGTTGGGGGATTTTGGACGTTTGTATAGCGAGCTGGCCGCCTCCTGGATGTGGATAGCAGCTCTGGGTGGGATTGCACTGTGGTTTTACACACGCCCTAAACGACGAATCAATAACGCCTTTCAGAGTCGCCGTCGTGTGCATGTAGCACTCGGCTGGACGTTGTTGGGTGGGATGCTGTTGTTTTCTGCCACCGGGCTTACCTGGTCGCAGTGGGCGGGTGGGAACGTCGACAAACTGCGTACGCAAATGAACTGGCTCACACCGCAGGTGAACACTCAGCTGCGCGGGCCAGCGGCTGAGGTCGACTCTCATGCTGAGCATCGCGGGCATCATGATGCGATGATGATGCCTGAGATGGCGATGGATCTGACGCTGTTTGATAACGTCCTGCACGTGGCAAGAGAGGCGGGTATCGATGCGAATAAGCTGGAAATCAGGCCTGCTAAAATGGCTGAACAAGCCTGGACAGTCACTGAGATTGATCGCGGTTGGCCAACGCAGGTGGACGCCGTGGCTATTGACCCGCATTCCATGCAGATCCTGGACCAAACCCGTTTCGCCGATTTCCCGTTGATGGCGAAGTTGACTCGCTGGGGCGTTGATTTTCATATGGGTATTCTGTTTGGTCTGGTGAATCAACTAATACTGATCGTCTTCGGCGTGTCGCTGTGCGTATTGATCGCATGGGGATATCGGATGTGGTGGATGCGTCGTCCTGCTCTGGCCTCCAGGAATCCGGTGTTGACGCTATGTCAGTGTTGGCTGTCACTCCCCGCGAGTGGGCGAGGAGTGACGCTATTTATCAGCGTCATGCTCGGGATGATGATGCCGGTGATGGGGTTCAGCCTGGCCTTTTTCGTGCTGATTGACTGGTTGCGCTGGCGCGCGCAGTCGTTGCTGTCGCTGTCTGAATCCACCAAATAATGGTTAAGGCGTGCTGATAACCACTGCCACGCGGCGGTTTTCAGCACGCCCTTGTGATGTCGCATTACTCGCAACCGGGTATTTTTTGCCTAATCCCTGCGTGGTGAGGTTGCTGCGCGGGATATTGGCCCCTTTCGCCCAGGCATCTGCCACGACATTAGCGCGTTTTAAGGACAGCGCTTCGTTGTAACTCTCTTCGCCGTAGTTATCCGTGTGTCCGTCCATGCGCGCGTGGACCAGACCTGTTGCGGCCAGTTTTGTCGCCATCGTCTGGATCTGTTGTTCGCTTTCCGGTCGCAGCTGATATTCGTTTTTACCAAACAAAATTTTGGCCGACAGGCCGAGTGACCAGTCGCCATTCATTTCGTTAAAGCCATAGGATTTCATCGCCGCGATCTGTTCTGCGGTGAATTTTCCCTGGGGCGGTGCCTGGCAGCCTGCCAGAATCATTGATGCCAGTAAGACTGGAGCGAGGTATCGCTTTAACATAATGTGTTCCTTTTTTACGATATTATTTTTGAGCGCTGCTTTTTCGCCTGGTACATATTGCGATCGGCTTGCTCCAGCAATGCCTCAACCGAGGTATTTTCCCACGTCAGAGCAAAACCAATACTGAGAGACATTGTTGCGGTGTGTCCATTGTGCAGATCGTACGGCAGCAGAAACTGCTGTGATAGCGCATTACAGATCTGCTGTACGTCGGTCGTCGAGTGAACGCCATAAAGAATCATGGCAAATTCGTCGCCGCCGAGACGGTAGGACTGATGGCGCTGGCCGCCAAACTCGACCATTCTGCTGGCGACGTCAATCAGCACGCAATCGCCCGCCGCATGTCCCCAGGTATCATTAATCTGTTTGAAGTCATCACCGTCCAGAAACAGCAGGGCTGAGTTGAACTGTGCAGAGGAATCGTTCATTAGCGCAGCAATGCTGTTGCGAAAAGCGGCGCGGTTGGCAAGCCCTGTCAGTGGATCGTGCATAGCGGTACGCATCAACTGCGCATTTCTGGCCTGTAATTTAAGCTGCCACTCTTCCATTTCGTCGAGCAGGCTATTGAAATCCTGGCCGAAACGGTGAAATTCTTCGATGCGCTCTTCGTCTACCCGACGCGAAAAATTACGATTCGTTTTGACGTCATGTACCACCTCGGTGATGTTTTGCAGCGCCGTGACGATCCCATGATGTAACGATCGGGTGATGGCCAGTGCCACAAAAGCGGCGAGGAAAATACAACCCGTTAATACGGCGAAAGATGTCCAGATAAAATGGCTAATCAGGCTGTCGCGTGCGGTGATACGGACTTCGCCAATAACGTTGCCGTTATGCATCACCGGTTGCACGGCCGGGACGGGAAAGAGCAGACGGCTAACCAACGTTCCCAAGGTGTCGGGATTATCATCAGGGTTCCATGACCAGGACGCAAAACGCTTATGATGGACGTCGAGCACTTCTGCAACGGCGAACTGACCCTGTTTGCCAAGTGTGGCAAGGATTTCTCCGGCCGCTGTCGCATCATTAAAAACCAGAGAGGCTTCGAGACTACGACTCATGGTGGCAGTGGTTAATTCGAGATTTTTTTGTGCGTATTGTTTTAACGTCACTACCGACGCAATACACAATAATAACCATATTAGCGTCATGGTAATAACTACGCTAATCATACTGATGCGCCTCAGCGTTCTTTTAAACGTTGGGCGTGGCGTTGAAGAAAATTCCTTATTCATGCTTCTTATTCCGGGCAAGCATTAACACATCCGGATTGACTCTTACGCCACTGCGGGACAGTGCATCCAGATTGACAGAAAATCTAACTGTTTCTTCATTAATAATCAGGCAAAAGGCACTGCCAATAACACATTCAGCATTTTGTTCGGCGATTAATAGTAACGCTCTGCCCTGATAATTCCTGAATAATTCAAGTTGATTAGCAGGCGATTCATTTCCAAAATAAACGGCATCACAGGTGGCATTTAATGCTTCTGACTCAGTATGAACAATCTGTGGCGTGTACGGCAATGAGACCGAAGTGCTTTCACTGAGCGCTTGAGCATAACGGGATGATGAAAAAATACAGAGCTTAGGCTGACCAGAAAGCGCTGGCCAACGGGTATAACTGACAATGCCAGAGACGATCGCACGTACTGACTTATCTGTTTCCGTCACTGTCTCTGCATGGGTTTGCCCGCCGACAATCAACAGCATGAGCGCCAGCAACACATGGCACAAAGGGATCGAAAAAAAATGTCTCACCAGAATCCGCCATACCGCTCTGGAAATATATGTCCTTAAATATTGCGGGCAGAATACCATTGTTTACCTAAACAGTCATTATGTGGAATTTATGGTGACTTAAGCTAAATCCAAATCGCAACTGGATGAAATAGTTATGTTATTAAATTAATTAAGTCTTGATCCCCGCATTCCTTCATCCATTCCTTTTTGCCAGGATTTGCGCAACAGGTCTGCATTTTCTGCGGTATCGCAACTGGCGGGAAATACTTTCCCGGACACGCCCCAGGCGTAGACAAAATCCTCAGTGCATATTTTTTTCTGTCCGTCTGCGTAACCACGCAGGTATTCACTGCGGTTTACGTCTGGATCGTTAAAATTATCCGCGAGTGTTTCATTGCTTTTTACCGACGCGCCATTCATGGCATCTTCCTTACCGGCAGTGAACCAGCTAGTGCCGGTCCAGGTTGGCTGGAAGGTGTAGGGGTTTATCTGACAGCCTGTCAAAAGTAGAGACAGTAGTACGAAAACAGTTAGACGCATTGTCATTCTCCTTTTTCTTCAGCATAGCCTGGCTAAGAAAAAGCGACATGTAATTATAAGTTTACAGTTTTATCGAATGTTTTTTGCTAAAAATCGCCATTCGTAAAGTAATGTTTACGTATTTTGGATTGAAATCTTTACTTCGTGTGATATTGTATGTTCACCTCATCGAGGAAAACACTATCGCAAACGAGCATTACAGGATCGCCATCATGCAAAAAGACGCGCTGAACAACGTACATATTACCGACGAACAGGTTTTGATCACGCCAGATCAGTTAAAGCAGGAATTCCCGCTGAGCACTGAACAAGAGGCTCAGATCGAGCACTCCCGCCAGACCATTTCAAACATCATTGCCGGTCGCGATCCGCGTCTGCTGGTGGTGTGCGGGCCTTGCTCTATTCACGATCCTGAAACCGCGATTGAATACGCTCGTCGATTTAAAGCATTAGCAGAGGAGGTCAGCGATAGCCTCTACCTGGTCATGCGCGTCTATTTTGAAAAACCTCGTACCACCGTGGGCTGGAAAGGATTGATTAACGATCCGCACATGGATGGCTCGTTTGATGTGGAAGCCGGTCTGAAGATTGCGCGTCGTCTGCTGGTAGACCTGGTGAATATGGGGCTGCCGCTGGCGACAGAAGCGCTCGACCCGAACAGCCCGCAATACCTGGGCGATCTGTTTAGCTGGTCCGCGATTGGTGCGCGCACTACAGAATCACAAACTCACCGCGAGATGGCGTCTGGCCTGTCGATGCCGGTTGGTTTTAAAAACGGCACTGACGGCAGTCTGGCCACCGCGATTAACGCCATGCGTGCAGCGGCGATGCCGCACCGCTTTGTCGGGATCAACCAGGCCGGTCAGGTTTGCCTTCTGCAAACTCAGGGCAACCCGGATGGTCACGTGATCCTGCGCGGCGGTAAAGCACCAAACTACAGCCCGGCGGATGTCGCGCAGTGTGAAAAAGAGATGGAACAGGCGGGACTGCGCCCGGCTCTGATGGTAGATTGCAGCCATGGTAACTCCAATAAAGATTACCGTCGCCAGCCTGCGGTAGCGGAATCCGTTGTCGCGCAAATCAAAGACGGCAACCGTTCGATTATCGGTCTGATGATTGAGAGTAATATCCACGAGGGTAATCAGTCATCCGAACAGCCGCGCAGTGCAATGAAACACGGTGTCTCCGTCACGGACGCGTGTATCAGTTGGGAAGCGACTGACGCGCTGCTGCGTGAGATCCACAAAGATTTGAACGGCCAGTTGGCGACGCGTCTGGCTTAAGAGGTTTGTTATGGTTGCAGAATTGACCGCATTACGCGATCAAATTGATGAAGTGGATAAGGCGCTGCTGGATTTGCTGGCGCGCCGTATGTCACTGGTTGCGGAAGTCGGCGAAGTCAAAAGCAAATACGGCTTGCCGATTTACGTCCCGGAGCGCGAGGCGTCCATGCTGGCCTCTCGTCGTGATGAGGCGCAATCGATGGGAGTTTCCCCCGATCTGATTGAAGATGTCCTGCGCCGCGTGATGCGTGAATCCTACTCCAGCGAAAACGATAAGGGCTTCAAAACCCTCTGTCCGTCGTTGCGCCCGGTGGTGATCGTCGGCGGTGGCGGTCAGATGGGGAGTCTGTTTGAGAAGATGCTGACGCTTTCTGGCTATCAGGTACGTATTCTTGAAAAAGAAGACTGGGCGCGAGCGCCAGAGTTAATGTCCGATGCGGGCATGGTCATCGTCAGCGTGCCAATTCATGTGACCGAAGCCATTATCGGAAAACTTCCGCCTCTGCCGGAAGACTGTATTCTGGTGGATCTGGCGTCCGTGAAGAATGGTCCGCTGCAGGCGATGCTCGCGGCGCATAACGGACCGGTGCTGGGCTTACACCCGATGTTTGGCCCGGACAGTGGTAGCCTGGCGAAACAAGTTGTCGTTTACTGCGATGGCCGTCAGCCGGAAGCCTATCAGTGGTTCCTGGAACAGATTCAGGTGTGGGGCGCGCGTTTGCACCGCATCAGCGCGGTTGAGCACGATCAAAACATGGCGTTTATTCAGGCGCTGCGCCACTTTGCGACATTCGCTTACGGCCTGCATCTGGCTGAAGAGAATGTCCAACTGGAGCAGTTGCTGGCGCTTTCCTCTCCGATTTACCGTCTGGAGCTGGCAATGGTCGGGCGTCTGTTTGCCCAGGATCCTCAGCTGTATGCTGATATTATTATGTCGTCAGAGAATAATCTGGCGCTGATCAAACGCTACTACCAGAGGTTTGGTGAGGCGATAGCATTACTGGAACAGGGCGATAAGCAGGCCTTTATCGACAGTTTCCGTAAGGTCGAACACTGGTTCGGTGATTACGCGAAGCGTTTCCAGAATGAGAGCCGCACCTTATTGCGCCAGGCGAACGATAGCCGCCAGTAATCTAATGATGTATATACTAAAAGCCAGCACTGCTGGCTTTTTTCATTTGAGGATTTGTCATGGCGGAACCGCAGGTTTTATTCGATTACACTGGGCACTTACCGGAATGTCCGACCTGGAGTGAGAGCGAGAAAGCACTCTATTGGGCCGATATTCTGGAAGGCGAGATTCATCGTTATCATCTCTCTTCGGCTAAACATACTGTTCTCTCATTCCATGAAGAAGTTGGCTGTTTTGCCTTGCGTGAAAAAGGCGGATTTATCGTCGCGATGCGTAACGCGATCTGGCTGACCGATAAGCACGGGCTGCTCCAGCGTAAAGTGTGTGATAACCCGTCGAATCCTCAGCTGGCCCGTTTTAACGATGGTGGCACCGATCATCTGGGGCGTTTTTACGCAGGCACCTTTTGGGGGCCTGGAGATTGTAACGGCGCGATGCTGATGCGTATTGATAACGACTTAACGCCGAAAGTGATCCAGTGCGATATTCACGGACATAATGGGCTGGCCTTTAGTCAGGACAATCAGTGGATGTTTACCTCGGATACACCCAATGGCGTTATCTACCGTACGCCGCTGGATGAGCAGGGCGAGCCGGGATCGCGCGAAGTGTTTCGCCGATTCAAAGAAGGGGAAGGAATCCCAGACGGTGCCGCGATGGATGTTGAAGGCTGCTACTGGAGCGCATTGTTTGATGGTTGGCGCATTGCACGGTTCTCACCGCAAGGGGAACAGCTGGAAGAGCACCGCCTGCCGGTGCGTTGCCCGACGATGGTCTGTTTTGGTGGCGATGATATGAAAACGCTGTTTATCACCACCACGCGCGAGAACATGGATAGCCAGGAAGTCGCGGAGTATCCGCTATCAGGTGCGATCTTCACCCTGCCAGTTAGCGTGGCAGGAATGAAGAAAAGTCGGTTCGTCGAGCGTTAAACCGGATCGACCGGCACGACGTTTTCGCCCGGATAGCAGCCCAGCACTTTCATCGAACGGGTGATTTCGCCCAGTTCACGCAGGGCGTCTTGCATGGATGCCGATTTCAGGTTGGCCTGAATATCCAGATAGAACATCTCCTCCCACGGATTCCCGTTGATCGGACGGGATTCCAGTTTGGTCATGATCAGATTGTGATTACGTAACACCAGTAGGGCTTCAACCAGTGCACCCGCCTGCTGACCTGTCGCCATCAGTAAGGTGGTTTTCGCCGGGACCTGATCGGACACATCAATCGCTTTACGCGCCAGTACCACGAAGCGGGTAATGTTCTGTGTCTGGTTAGCCAGATTTCGCTCCAGCACCTGCAAGCCATACAGCGCGCCACCCGCTTCGTTACCGAGCGCGGCTACGCGTGGAGAGTTCGCCTGCGCCACCTTTTCCATCGCCGCAGACGTGCTTTCGGTGTACTCAATTTTCCAGTGTGGATAACGGTTCAGGAACTGGCTGCACTGCTGGAACGGTTGTGGATGGCTGTAGACGGTATCAATTTGGCTCAGGTCGGTTGAGCCAGAAACCAGTACGCAGTGATCGATTGGAATGTTCAGCTCGCCAACCAGTGACAGGCTAGTGTGTTGAAGCAAATCGTACACATCGTTAATCGCACCGGAACTGGTGTTTTCAATCGGCACGATAGCGTAATCAGCTTGTCCGGTTTCGACCTGATTAAAAATATCCGCGAACTTTGCGCAGCCGCTTTCAATAAATTCTTCGAAATGGCGAGCAGCATACTGGCGTGCGGCCAGATGCGAGTAAGACCCTTTTGGCCCGAGAAACGCCACGCGTGCGGAGTGCGGATTAGTTTTATTCAGATGTTGTTGCAGCAACGCTTGTTGGGTCAGTACGGAATCTTCGATGATAAGCTGGAACAGGCGGGTGATGTAATGAGCATCCAGGTGGTGTGCTTTACCCAGCTCGATCAGGCGCTCCAGCAGATCGCGCTCGCGGTCGATGTCGCGCACAGGGCGGTGGGAGTCAAGCTTGGCTTTACCCACTTCGACGGCGAGGGTGCGGCGTTCGGCGAGCAGCGCCAGCAGTTTTTCATCCAGTGCGCTGATTTTTACTCGCAGATCCATTAACGGGTTTTCCGATGTCATAGCGTTGCCTGTTTAGTTTATTGTTATCAATAAAAAAGGCCCCCCGGTGTGGGAGGCCTTGTTGTTCGTCTTCGCATTCTTTATCACACGACGAAACGCCTCCCATTCAGGGGAAGGTAAAAAAGAATGCGAAGAAAAACGGTGTGCGTGTCATGGGTTCATCCTGTGATTGATACCATTAAAGTACCCGTACTGTTTTCATCCTGTCAATAAAAAACGCGCCCGAAGGTGCATTGAGTATGCCTGCAAAATAAGGCGCTTTGAAGCAAAACAAACACTTAATTGCGCCTTTTGATGCTAAATACTACCTAATACGCCCTAGCCAGAGGTCAAGTTATGGACGCTTCCTCGCATAGGATTGAACCTTATCGCGTCCGTCAAATAATCCGGTGCAAAGTGCGCATAAGTCATCGTTTGTTCGATAGTTGTATGGCCCAATATGCGTTGCAACGTAATGATATTGCCACCGTTAATCATAAAGTGGGTCGCAAATGTGTGCCGGAGAACGTGAAGAGCCTGACCCTTTGGAAGTTCCGGCTTAACCTTTCTCAACACTTCACGAATATGTGCGTAATCGGTATTAAATAACCTTCCGCTTTTTTTAGTGAGAATGTAATCGGCAACTTCCTGAGACACTGGTACCGTTCTTGCTGGCCCCGTTTTTGTTTTAACGAATGTCACTCGGTTGTTAATGACATGCTCTGCTTTTAAATTGCTTGCCTCTCCCCAGCGGGCACCTGTGTTAAGGCACAATACAACTACCCTGCGGTCGTCCCCAGTCAATGAACTTAGAAGTTCTTTTACTTCTTGTTCTGACATGTAGGACATTTCAGTATTTTCTAGCCTTAATTTACGAACACTACGAAAGGGATTTTCATGATGATATTCTTCCATTTCAATGAGCAGGCTGAACATGCTCGACATTGAACAGAAGTCTCGGTTAATAGTGCCTGGTGACACGCCTGATTCAAGGCGATTGGCCCTGAACTTCATCAAAAAGTTTTTAGTGAGCAAATAAATCCTTGGTTCTCCCATATCTCTGTTTATTTTCTCAAGACGCTTCCGGTAGGAATCTCCATAGTTATGATTTTTACCGTGATAGTTCCACCATATAGCTATTAAATCTGACAATAGGCGTTGGTCTGCAGGTTTTTCGAGCCATTCTTTATCGTGAAAGTTGGTCAGAACGTAACGTTCATAGGCCTGAGCCTCAGCTTTCCTTACAAACTTGCGCCGGATCCTTCTTCCTGAAGTTCCGCGCGGCCTGACATCCACTTCAAAGCGACCATCATCCAGCTTCTTAATTGACATAGCGAAGCCCTCTGATGTCTGAATCGTTGGTTAAGTTGTGTTCTAAGACGAAGAAGAACCAGATAATTATCCAGTTTTTTGAGTTAAGTGGGGATATTTTGTTGTTTCTGGCCCATCAGGGGAGAGAGTCGGGGAGATTTGTCCCGCCGACGGTGCTGTTTTGCCTGTCATCAACCATAAAGTGTATTTTTCAAACCTAGGATTATTTAGAACCGCATCTATGACTACCAGTCCTGCATCCCTCTGACCACTTTCATAATTTTTCACTGTACTTAATGCAATAGACACTGTATCCGCAAAGGCTGCTTGGGTAAGCCCCTCTGATTTCCTTATTTGCTGCAACTTCTGAGAATGGACTCTTGACATGGTCTTCATCAGTATACTATCTTTCTCTGGTACTCATTTGAGTACCGACAAATAAACCCTAATACACCCTAATTCGTACTAGGAACCAAAACCAACGAAGGATAACACAATGGCTTATACAGCGGATCATATGAGGTCAGGCACTTCTTGCGGACTGATTGCTTTCATCTGCCGATTCAGCGGGACAAACCTGCCCTGCGTTCGGAAGCGTTTGGCCTGTCATAAGCCAAAGAGTGTATTTGGTAAATCTGGGGTGGTTCACCACTTTATCTATGATTCCCATTCCAGCTTCACGATGTCCGCTTTCGTAATTTCTAACCGTGCCTATCCCGATCTCAAGCATTTTTGCAAAATCTGCCTGTGTGATGCCTTCCGCGGTTCGTATGTCTCTCAGTTTTTTGGCATGGCTTCTTGACGGTGTCATCATTTGAGGATTATCCTTTGGTTGTGTCATCATTTGATGACGACAAATAAACCCTAGTACGCCCTAACACGCCCTAGAAATTAAATGGAACGGAGAGTATTACATATGAAAGAGATAGCAGAAAGCATGGTTTCAGCCCTGGTTACCCCGGAATTTTTTGCTTCTTACATCGGCAAAACCCCTGCCGCCATTCGTAAGATGGCTATGGCCGGCAAGCTACCAGTCATCAAAATGAAAGACCCTACAAACGCATCAAAAAAGGGTGGTGAGATCTACATCCATCGCGCTGAGTGGGATGCCTACGCTACACATCTTGCGCAGGTAGCCCCCCCGGAATGGCATGACTGGAAAAACAGACTGTTCACTACTGAAAGAACGGTACGTCAGGAACAAAAATAATCAGATAAAGGGAATGAATGAGTATGAAAGCAAAATACGCCACGCTTATTCGTAATTTATTGAATAACTATCACGAGCAGGCCAAATCAATCGAAACAGAAACATTTTCTGTTCACAGCGATGGTCTGCAGTTAATGGAGTTAAATGTGAAACTTGCTAAGTGCCTTGAGGGTATTTCAGCAACAGCCATGCTTAACAACGATAAAGATGATTTTAATGAACTGCACAAAATCACACTGCAGGTTTTTAGCGGGAATATCCCGGAGTTTACTGGCTTAACATCGTTGCTTACTGCATCAATGAAAAAGCCAGTAATTAATCATCTTCAAACCGTACATACAGCTTAACTTATGGATAAAGTAATGAACAATCTGATTATTGATATAAAAAGAATGGACTGCACCCCAACATCTGCAATTAATTCTATCGGCGCTGTCTTTTTTGACCCTCAAACGGGTGAAATGGGTAAGCAATTTTATCAGCGTGTCAGTCTGGATAGTTGCATTGGCCATAACCTTACAGTAGGTGCTGAGACTGTGTTGTGGTGGATGCGTCAGGACTCTGATGTGCGTAGTGAGATCTTAAATGATGAACGTCTTGATTTGCCTCTGGCACTTGCGAACCTTGAGGCATTCATTCTGGAGCACTCATCACCTTCCAGTCTGCAGGTATGGGGCAACAAAGAAGCGTTCGACACCGTGATACTCAATCATGCCGTTGCAGTGTGCGGATTTGATGAACCACTTTGGTTTTTCCGGAACGAGCGTGACGTTAAAACCGTTGTCGAACTATCCCGGGCGCTTGGCCTTAATGTTCATAACATTATTAAATTCGAGGGCATAAAACACCATGCCTTATATGATGCTATCCATCAGGCTAAAGTCGTTTCCTACGTATGGATGTATCTGCACAAAATAGCCAGGGTGGAATAATGATACTGAAAGCCAACAAACATGCAGGCAATACTATACTTAATAAAACATTTGAGTTGCTTTGTCGGTATTACAGTGGTGAGAAGGTTTATAAGGTTATAAAGCCGCACATTTATTTTTCTGTGCGTGTTTCACGTCGCTGGCGTTTGCTGAGTAAAGACAACGGAAAGCACTGGGTTCTTATGACTCACGAAAAATATAACGCTTATTGCATTCACTGATTTAACCATCAACTAACTTCATATCTGGAATATTTATGAACGCCACAATACAACGGGATGTTGTGAGTCGTCTCGTTCGCGACTTTGAGTTTAAAGAGCGGGAAAAATATTTGCAGCAGGGCGTTTGCCCTTGCTGTCAAAAGCGCGAATTATTTACCAGTATTGAAAAGCCGTGGATATTGAAATGCGGGCGCGAAAATAATTGTGCACACCAGATTATTGTTAAAGAGATATACCCTGACATTTTTGAAGACTGGTCTTCACGGTACCAGGACTCGCCTGAAACGCCACATGCTGCCGCTGAGGCTTATCTGCGTGAAGCACGCGGACTCGATACGGAGAGGCTCAAGGGCTTTTTCACTCAGGGTGCCTTTGCAAAGGATGGCATGGGTTCTGCTACCGTCAGGTTTAAACTCGCCTGTGGCGCCACGTGGGAACGCATCATTGATAAACCCCAGCGCTTTGGTAAGCAGAAAGCCAACATCAAAGGTAGCTATGTCGGCCACTGGTGGGTTCCGCCATTTGTTAACCTGCAGGATGTTAACGAGATCTGGATTACCGAGGGCATCTTTAATGCACTCAGTCTTTGCCAGGCCGGAGTGACTGCTGTTGCAACTCTGAGCAGCAATAATTACCCGCTTGCCGCGCTTGAGGAGCTGGCAAAAGCGTTGGGTGAGAAACCTCGCCCACGTCTTGTATGGGCTTTTGACGGTGATAAGGCGGGCATTAAGCATACTCTGGCGTTTGCAAAGCGTAGCGAAGCCGCCGGGTGGAAAGTTCGCGCCGCTCAGCCGGCTAAGTCAGCGAAAGCACAGGACTGGAACGATTTACTGCTGGCTGAACGCCTCGGGCCATCTGACCGTAAAAATTACCGTTATTACGGCAATCTGTTGCTGGCAAAAAGTGCTACCGAAAAAGCGCTTCTCATTCATCATCATAATGAGTGGCACGCATTTTATTTTGAGCATGGTTCTCGCATGTACTGGTTTGAGCTGGATCTTGACCGTTACATGCGAGCCTACGAGCGCTTTTCTAGTTCCGGCACTGAGGTTATTCAGGAGTGGGAGGCGAAAGAGCGTGCCGTGAAAGAGTCTGGCGGTGTAACCGAAATCGCCAACTGCTGGCTGACGCCGCTCTACTTTCAGCGCTCAGAGCCCACTGATGAATCATGGTACTACGTGAAGGTCAACATGCCTGGCCGGCCTGCGGTCAAAGACACATTCACGGCGAATCAGCTCACCAGTTCCGCAGAGTTCAAAAAGCGCCTGCTGCACATTGCAAAAGGTGCAGTGTATACCGGTAGCACCAAACAGCTGGATAAATTCATCCAGATGAGGCTCCCGGAAATCAAAGAGGTCACGACACAAAATTTCATCGGCTATAACAAGGATTATACAGCCTGGCTGTTTAACCGCGTTGCCGTATGTGGTGGCAAGCTCTACGAGATGAATGACGAGGACTATTTCGAAATCAATAGCGCCAGCGTAAAGAGTTTGAGCCTTACGCCATCGCTGGATCTGAACCCAAAGCTGGACGAATTTACAACGGGCTGGGTGGATGATATCTGGACGGCTTTTGGGGTGAAGGGTTATGCGGCGCTTGCGTTCTGGCTTGGCTCGCTATTTGCTGAGCAAATCCGCGAGCGTGATAAGTCTTTCCCGTTTATAGAAATCGTCGGAGAACCTGGCACCGGTAAGTCCACATTGATTGAGTTTCTCTGGAAACTGGCGGGTCGTGAAGAGTACGAAGGGTTTGACCCCTCTAAATCAACAGCCGCCGCCCGGGGCCGTAACTTTGCGCAGGTTGGAAATCTGCCTGTTGTTTTAATCGAAGGCGATCGTACGACAGATAACGCAAAGCAACGTGCTTTTGACTGGGATGAACTTAAGTCGCTTTACAACGGGCGTGCCTCCCGCGCGGTGGGGATAAAATCCAACAATAACGAGACGTACGAGCCGCCTTTCAGGGGCAGTATTGTCATCGCTCAAAACGCCGATACTGACGGCAGTAAGGCGTTTCTGGAGCGAATCATACACATTTACACCGATAAACGGGCTCAGTCCTTACAGACCCGATACGCTGCAGAGCGTCTTGAGCAGATACCTGTCAGTCACGTATCCGGGTTCACGCTGATGGCCACAATGCGCGAAAAAGAAATCATGCAGGCCTACGGCAAGGGCTATGAAAAAGCACGCCGTGAGCTGGAGTCCAATCCGGACATTCGCCATATTCGTATTGCAAAAAATCATGCTCAGCTTACTGGACTTATGGAGGCGCTTGCACTGGTTGTGCCTGTGTCCATTGACCGAATTGAGGAAACACGTACGGCAATTACTGCTCTGGCCGTTGAGCGTTGTCAGGCGCTGAAACGCGATCATCCACTTGTGCAGGAATTCTGGGAGCTGTTCGATTATCTGGATGAGTTAACGCCGTACGGTATTAATCATTCTCCGAAAGAAAATGAAATTGCCGTCAATTTTAACCATATGGTGCAGGTCGCTTCCGAACACCGGCAGCACATACCGTTTACGCTGGCTGAAATCAAAAAACTCCTTAAAAACGGTAATGAGCGACGTTTTATCCGCAAGGTGGCTACCCGCAGCGCCGTCAGTGAGCGTTACAACGCCGGAAAAGGCGAAATGCAGCGTATGCCTGATGTTTTTCATTGCTGGGTATTCAGCAGGGATAAATAACAGCGTGAACATAATGGCTCAGATAGTTCTTTTATTTTTCTCTGATTTTTCTCACGAAGTGGCGCGAAGGGGATTTTTGGTTATGACATAGGCAAATTATTCCCTAATTTTTCTCATTTTTTTCTCAATCTATTCTCACTTTATTTATGAGGTCGTATGAAAGTTTTTATTGATGACGGTTCAACCAATATCAAGCTGCAGTGGAAAGAGGGCAAAGAGGTGCGCCGCGCAATCAGCCCGAACAGTTTTAAACGTGAATGGGGCGTTACGTTTGGTGCTGAGCGTGTCTACAACTACACCCTCAACGGCGAAAAATATTCTTTCGATCCCATCAGTGCCGATGCGCTGGTGACAACCAACGTCGCCTGGCAGTACAGCGATGTGAATGCGGTTGCTGTTCATCATGCGCTTTTGTGTACGGGCCTTACGCCATGCGAGGTTGATATTGTCGTGACGCTTCCTCTGACGGAGTTCTACGACCGTGACAACCAGCCCCGTACCGACAATATCCTGCGTAAACAGCAAAATCTCATGCGTCCGGTAGTGCTTAATGACGGTGAAACGTTCACCATCCGCAGCGTCGAGGTAATGCCGGAATCCATTCCAGCCGGCTTTAGCGTGGTACGCGACCTGGACGAGCTGGATTCACTCCTGATTGTCGATCTCGGTGGTACCACGCTGGATATTTCGCATGTGAGGGCAAAAATGCGCGGTATCTCGCGGATATTCGGCGATTCCGGGCTTGGTGTGTCGCTGATGACGCAGGAAGTCAGAGCAGCAATGACGGTAGCCGGGACGCGCGGCAGCAGCTACCTGGCCGATGAGCTGATTATTAACCGCAATGACGAGGACTACCTGCAGCGCCGGATTAACGATACGTCACGGCTTACCGTGGTACGTGATGCGCTGCGCGAGTCCCATCACCGGCTTGTTGGCCGCGTCATTGATGCTGTAAGGGGCTTTGACGGTTACTCTCATGTGATGGTTATCGGCGGTGGGGCTGAGCTGATTGCTGATGCGCTTCGCGCATCCTGCGGCGTGCGTGACGAGCGTTTCTTCCGAAGCGACGATCCACAGTTTGACCTGGTCAATGGAATGTATGCGATAGGATCCTGATATGCCGAAAAGCGATAAGCGCCGGAAAATCACGTTTTATCTCAATCCGGAAGGCAGCGCAGCCGATCGCTATGCCTGTGACGCCATCGAGAGAATGCCCCAGGGCGACCGCGGAGGCTTCTGGCGTGCCGCTTTGCTGGCGGGGGTTGCGCTGGGTAAGCAGGATGACCGGCTGCCGCATATGCTGGCCGCTCAGCTGACGGAATACAGCACGTTTGAGGAAATGGTGCTGGTCATGAAGGCCATCTTTCCGGAGGCGATGAGTTCATTTGGTGAGCGGCGAACGGCTGAGCCTGCAGCAGTCAGGATCGTTAGCGAGATGAAGGAAGAAAACGGAGAAGACGAGACGCTAAAAAATGCACGGGCTATGTTTGGGGGCAATCCATAGCCTGCGCGGTGGTAAAACTGCAGGGGATATTATATCCCCTGCAGCTGCATTTGCTGCAGTGCATTTTCTTTCTGTTGTGGGGAAAGTTTATCCAGCATGTTTATGATCCTTCCATCGACAGACAGCGCACTGGGGCTGAGGGTATGATGAAATGTCAGATTCAGCACAAACGTATGACCACACTCAACGTTGCCGCAGGCGCAATAGATAACGCTAAGTTCGTCATGCTGCGGTACTGACTTTTTAATAGTCGCAGGCGCGTGGCATACCGTGCAGGTGACTTTCAATACGCGCATGTTGATTACTCCGAAGTAATAATGGTCATACAGCGATTTTAATTTATTTTTCATGCGCCTGCATCCTCAACTGGTTTATTATCGAACGACACCCGCAGCCTCGCCGGTATCCCCCCGTTGTTTATTTCTTCCGCAATAAAATTTTGCATAGGGATGATCTCATCCTGCCGGTAAGCCTCGCGGTATTTCAGCGGGTCGCCAAGCCCCGTCGAGTTCTGCGGAATGATGCCGGCAAGACCTGCCGGGAAGCGGTGGGCGACAAGCTGATCCTGCGCTGAAATATTCTTGATGTTCACAAACTCATCCTTCGCGCCGGTATCACCGACCGGGATAATTTTGACCCCTTCGGCCTTACCGTTCGGGATGTTGATGAACATGCTGCGGAAGTTGCCGGCACCCTTCGATTCCTCAATCTTTTTCCTTATCTCGATCTCGAGTTCCGGCGACATGTCGGGGTCGGTGGCATACAGGATGTAGCCCAGATGCGCCCCGTTTTTGTAGTATTTCTGACGAAACCGCGTGGCCTCAAAGTTCAGCATCGCGGACTGCAGGCCGCCCAGGTAATCCGGGATGCCGTAAATCTGCTGTTCCGGGTCATACTGGGTGATGAAGATGATGTCATCAGGTGAATAGGTGATATTGCCGCCCCGCTGCAGCAGCACAAATTTGCCATTCTTCCGCCGACGCAGGTACATCGATGGCAACGGCTGCAGGCGATTTATAGCGCCAAAGGCGTTGCGTACTTTTAGCAGTGCCACATCGCCGAACATCAGCAGATTCAGCGCCGTCGCCCGCATCTTGCTCTGTGACATGCCGCCACCGCTGACAAACCCGCCGGCCACCATGGTTGTGCGTGCCCGCAAAACGGCCCCGTGATAGGCCGCGATATTGGCAATTTTTGACAGCGCCTGCCGGTCTATTGGCGGGATATAGTAATCGTTGTACGTGTCGTAATTCGTTTTTACATAGTCGAGCGGTGACGTGATCTCCTCGATGCCGCCAAAGCTGATAACGCTCATTTTGTTCTCTGCCCGGGGTTCCGGCGCATCAAAGCGTGCCGGCAGAGTTTTCTGCCTGCCCCTGTTTCTCTTACTCATGCTGCAATACCCCAGGATGATTTACGTTTTGTCCGGTAACTGAGCGGCTCTTTGATTATCGCGTGGCTGATGGCAAAGAAGAGATCGGCGTGCCCTGTGTCTTCTGTTCTGTCCGCCACAAAGGTCATTTCATTCCCGCTCGCGGTTGTTGTTTGCCTGATGGCCATAAAACTTGCCGATGCATTCGTGTGATCGTCTTCAGCCCACTCGATACGCTCAGAGTCGACAATATCGAGCATTTTCATCACCAGGCGGTTTTTTTCCGCCACGTTATAGGTAATTGGCATCGCCTCACGTCTGGCAAAGTGCTGTATGAGCTCAAAAACGCCGGCACCAATCCCGGTTACGTCAACGCCAATGTGCGTCATATTGAATTTTTCTTTAATTTTCTTGATCTCCTCCGCCATCCAGGCGAAGGCTAAGCCGCGCCAGTGGTATTTTTCCAGAAGCCTGAAACGTTCACCGGCGAACACCGGAACGGCCACCACAACAAATGTCGCATTATCGCCCGTTCGCGCCGGGTCGAATCCCCCCCAGACTTCCCGCTGACCGAAGGGCCGCGCGGCTTTTGAGTCGTAATCTTTCCACGTGGTCGGATCCACTTTGCATTTCTGGAGCACCTCGAATTTGAAGACGCTGGCGGCATCGTCCACAAAGATGCACATAAAAAGCATCTTAAAGGCGGTGTCACTGTGGATCTCGCGCTGCTCATCAATGTCAATCAGGTCAAATCCGCCGGCGATGGCGTCCGCGAGGGTGATGACGTGACGCCACTGACGATCGGGACAAAGCACCCCCTGACGCATGGCCTCAAAATCGGGGAATTCGATGTTCTTGCGGTCCGGCCTGTCTTTTTTCCAGCGCTCGCCGCTCCACATCGGGTAGGCCTGATGTGACTTACTGGATGGCGTTGAAAAGTAGGTCACACGGCGGTTGATTTGCGCGGCCATGGCGCTTGCCACGGTGTCCATTTTCTGGAATTTCGGGATCCAGAAATATTCATCGCAGTACAGGTTTCCGGAATGTGACTGCGCGGTATTGCTGTTGGTGGCCAGAAAGCGCAGCACCGCACCGTTTGACAGGGTGATGTCCGTGCCGCGCAGCTGCACGTCGAAAAACTGGGATGCGATGCTGAAAATGTACTGCCGGAAGACAAACGCCTGCGCCTTACTCGCTGACAGGAAAATTTGCTGGTCGCCGGTCAGGATTGCATCCTCGAGCGCCTCAAAGGCAAAGTAGTACGTCATGCCTATCTGACGTGCTTTCAGGATGTTGCGAACCTTGTGCGATTTGTTTTTACGCACGTGCAGCTGATGCTGGTAGAGGTTCTCATTCGCCCAGGCATCGAGCGCCTCAGCGGTGATATGGCTGATGTCGTTTTTACGGCGACGGCGTCGTGGCTGCTCCCCTTCGCCGGTATCGTCAGAATGCTCCGCAGCCGGCTGCAGACGGCCTTTAATTTCGGCCATTTTCTCAGTGTGCTTGTTTCGCTGCGCCATGAGCTTGATATGACTGTTAATCAGGCATTCCAGCTCGCGCAGTTCACCCACTTTTTTATTCTCACGTGGCGATAACACTGCAATTCGGCGCTCAATGGCATCAAGAGCCGATTCCTCGCTGAGTAAATCGGCCCAGTTGAATTTTTCAGCCCAATTGTAAACCAGTACTACATTCGGTAGCTTTAATTTTGTGGCAATTTCTTTCGGAGTATGGCGCTTTAAATAAAGCTGCTTTGCCATTTGTTTTGTTTCTTCACTGTAGCGTGCAGCCATTTTTAGCCCTCATCTTATTTTGTCTCTATTGTGAATTGTGAATTTACGTCCGTGAATAACTTTTTTTCGGTTATATCGCTTATCCGAAATTAATTCGGTGAAAAATATTTCTGTATGGCATTTAATGGATGTATGTGATTTTTTTCTTTCATCTGAATGATGCGCGGTGCGAAATGCCTGGATTAAAAACAGACTGGATTTGTGTGGCAACGGCGGGTAAAACCGTCGACGGTCGCGATATCAAAGAAGAATGGCTGGTTGATTCGGCTAAAAATTACGATCGCAGTTATTACACCGCGCTGATATGGCCACGCCATCACCGTTATTATAATCTTGGTTTGGTTGATGAACTTAAATCTGAAAAAGTGAACGGGGTGCAAAAACTCTTTGCTCGCCTGTCGCCTAATAACTATCTCATTCAGATGAATAAAGAGAAACAGTATCTTTTCTCATCCATCGAGATAGAACCTAACTTTGCAGAGTCAGGCAAAACCTACATGTATGGCCTTGCGGTGACTGACACGCCTGCCAGTGTGGGCACAGACATGCTGCACTTTTCAAAAAATGAGGGGATAAACGTCCAGGAGGGGAATGCCGAGCCGCTTGAGCTGAAAGAACCTTCCTCATTTATTTCCCGCCTTTTTGAGCGCTTCACCACTCATCCAGATAATACGGTTGATGAACAAAATTCTGAGGAACACGACATGACGAAAGAACAATTTGAGCAATTAACCGGGCTGCTTTCTAAGCAGGATGAAAAGTTCTCGGTGCTGGAAACAAAAATGGGTGAGCTGGAGAAACAATTCTCTGCGCTGTCAGCCGGTAATAATCCGGACGACGGTAAAAATGAGAAAGATCCGAAACCGGAAATTATTCCGCCGTCTGATGATAACGACAAAAACCATTTTTCCAAGCTCATGAAAATGTTTGAAGAGCAGGGTAAGAAAACGGATGCGCTGATGACTAAATTCGAAGTGCTGGAAAAAGATGCCACGCGTCTGCCAAAGGGTGCGCCTGACGCTGACAGTGTTGATAACGAAACGTTTGTTTAATGCAGGTAAATAATAAATGAAAACCGAAACTCGCAAGGTCGTTAAAGGCCTTCTCTTTGCCCGCATTGCACAGCAATTTGGTCTGGATTCCATTGATGATGTCGGAGAGTATTTCGAAATAACAGGGCCTCAGGAAGAGCGAATTAATAAAGCGATTCAGGGGCGCGTTGATTTCCTCGGTAAAATTAACGTTATTCCTGTTACCGATATTCAGGGCGAAAAAGTCTTTTCCGGCGTTCAGCAGGGGATTACGGGGCGCGTTAAAGATGGCCGCTTCCGCCGTCGTATTGACGAAGACGGCTTTAAATACGCTCTGGCTGAAACCGACAGCGGCATCATTATTCCGTGGGCCAAGCTGGATTTATGGGCCCGTTATAAAGCGACCTTCCTGAGCCATTATGCCACCTTCGTGCAGCGCCAGATTGCCCTGGACATGCTGATGATCGGCTGGCGTGGCATTACGGTTTCCGCCAATACGGATATTGAGACATATCCGCTGTTGCAGGATGTCAACAAAGGCTGGCTGCAGTGGATGCGCGAGCATAAGCCAGAAAACGTCCTTGCTGAGGGGAAAAATGCGGGCGAGATCACCATCTTCGGTGAGGGTGCTGACTACCAGAACCTGGATGACCTTGCCTCTGATTTAAAGAGTGGCCTGGGCGATATCCATCGAGATCGCCGTGACCTTGTCTTCCTGGTGGGTGCTGACCTGGTGGCCAAAGAGTCGCAGCTGGTCAGCAAGGTTCACGGCCTGACGCCGACCGAGCGGGCCGCGCAGCGGGATTATGACCTGACGATGCAGTTTGGCGGGATGCGTTCCGAAACGCCGCCGAACTTCCCGGGGCGCGGGGCGGTAGTCACCACCCTCGATAACCTGTCTATCTATGTGCAGTCGGGGTCTATTCGCCGCAAGTTGAAGGACGATGACGAGAAGAAAGGGATGATTGACTCGTACTACCGCAACGAAGGCTACGTCGTTGAAGACGAGACCTGCTTTGTCGGGATCGAGTTTGAAAACGTGGTCTTCCCGGAAGAGCGAGTTTCTCCGCCGGCGACGGGTAACGTGGCGGTGGCCAGCGTGTCCGTGACGCCAGAAACCGCGTCTGTGGCGGTGGGCGGTAATGTTCAGCTTTCTGTGCAGGTGCTGCCGGCAAATGCGACGGATAAAACCGGTGCCTGGGCCAGTGATGACGTTGCGGTGGCCACGGTCACCAATACAGGCCGCGTGACCGGCGTTGCTGTGGGAGATGCAAACATCACCTTCACCTCAACGGATGGCAGCAAAACCGACATTGCTGCAGTAACGGTTACGGCGAACTAAGGGGCGGAAGAAGATGGGGATTCGGGAATATCAGGCGCGTGTCCGGGGTGCTCAGGCCATCGCGAAAGGGGAAGCCCCTCCGGATTCCCCAAAGTCCGACAGCCTGCACCTGCAGCTGATTGCGCTGAAGCGCGATATTGAAGCTGTGCGCAGTCTGAATAACCAGGCTGACCGGCAGGCGCTCAAGCGTACCGAGCTGCTGCCGCGCTGGCTTCCGTGGGTGGAAAAGTATCTCGAAGCCGGGACGGTTTATCAGAACCCCGTGTTTGTCGAGTGCATCATCTGGCTGTTTGACACGGAGAGCTACCAGAAGGCGCTGGATTACGCGGATATCGCTATCGCTCAGGGGCAGCATATGCCCGCCCGCTTTAAGTCGAAAATGCCCGTTTTTGTGGCTGACACGATGCTGGCATGGGCCGAAAAGGAGTCGGAGCACGGCCGGGGTATTGAGCCGTTCTTTACCAGGACGTTTAACAACGTGCTGAAAAACTGGCGTCTGCACGAAGAGATCACCGCCAAATGGCTGAAGTTTGCCGCGCTGCATCTGCTGCGCGACGACGACGGCAGGCCGCGTGCGTCTGCGGTTGAAAGCGTGGACGTGCTTGAACAGGCAGACCGCTGGTTGGCGCAGGCTGACGCGCTTTACAAAAAAATTCAGGTCAGAACGCTACGGCAAAAAATTGCCATGCGTATACGCGCTCTGACCGGTTAACGGGCACCGAGCGTCAGAGCGGGCGCGGTGGAGGCTCAGGGGTGACCCTGCAGGCCGTGGAAACCGGTCTGCCCGCTTTTTTTTCGGAGGCAACATGTTTAATGGTCGTGAAACGGATTACCAGAAAAAAACCATTATCAATGATGGTTTCTGGCCCGATCTCGAGCTGGCTGATTTTCAGAAACAGCGGTCGTTACCGCCGGATATTGATGCCGGCACGCAGCTGCAGGCGCTGCTGGTTGCCACAACAGAGGTCAATCGCCAGCTGCAGAGCGTCGCTGACAGGCATATGGCCAGCGGTCTGAAAAAGGCCGCAGAGGTGCCGGGTGTGCATTGTCAGGACGGTGATAATGCCCTGGTGGCGCAGTATCGCGTTGCCGTGTATTCCTGCGCCAAAGCCGAGCTGCTCAGCGAGTTTTCTGCTCTCGGGCGTCGTACCGCGCTGCCCGGGGCGGAGTCGTCTGAAACGCGCTACGGGCTGCTGACGGAGTCCGCGCAGGCCGTGCGGAGCATTCTCGGGCTGGGACGTGCAACGGTGAGCCTGCTATGAGCCGACTCGAATCCCTGACGCGTTTTGTCTGCGATGCCATACCTGAGCGCATCGCCGGCATCCAGTTCGCCAGCGAGATGAGCGACATCGAGTACATCATGCGCCAGCGCGATCTGGGTCTGGGTGCCTATCAGCTGGCCATTCAGCGCTACAGCGTGTTTTTGTCCTGGGAGCGCCTGCCGTACCGCCTGTTTGATCCGAACAATATCAGCGCACTGGTCACGGTGTGGATAACGGAAAACGAAGGCGAGGATCCGAACGGGCAGGAGATCGAAATTACCGCGCCGGCAACGTCGGTTGAAGTCATTGATGACGAAGTGGCGGATATGACGGTGACGCTGACCATCAGCGAGCCGCTCATCATTCGCGAAAACCCCAACGGTTGCATTCCGTTTGACGGTAAACGCTGGGAGCTGGCCACGGCTGAGGTGTGGTACGCGGAAGATGTGAGCGTCCGTGTCACAGATGTTAACAGCGAGCCTCTGACATGATCCGCGCCTCGTTCGACCGCCGGCAGATTAAGCGGCTGCGCGAGGCGCTGAAAAGGCTCGAGCTGACGCCAAAAAAACAACAGCGCCTGCTGTGGCGCCTGGCGAAATACGGGGTGATACCCGCGTCAAAAAAGGCGGTCAGGCAGCAGGCCACACCTGAAGGAACGCCGTGGGCTGCCAGAAAATCAGGCCGGCGCGGGAAGATGCTGACCGGGCTGGTAAAGCTGATTGCGATAAAGGAACTGCCGGCATCTGGCTCCCTCAGGCTTTATCTGCGGGGCGGGAATTACAGCAACACGGGGCGTGCAGTCAGGTCGGGCGTGGTGGGCTATGCCCAGCAAAACGGCATGACTGCAACGGTGAGAAAGTCATCACTGCGCAACCTAAGCGAATCGGGAAGCGAAAAAGCCTCCCTCAGACAGGTCAGACGCCTGCGCAAGCTGGGATACAAAGTGAAAGGGCGGCGCAGCATGCGCAACGCCAAAATGTCAGAAATTCGGGAGCTCAGCGCGGCGCAGGCCGGGCTGATTATCAGGAAGCTTAGCGGGGATGAGCCAAAAGACAGCTGGATTATTGAGCTGCCGTCGCGCGTCTTCCTCGGTATCAGCGATACAGATTTTGATAAGGCACTGGCTCGCCAGTTGCAGGCGATTGGTTATGGGACAGAAGGATAAGGGGTAAGCGATGACATGGCCTCAGGTAACAGTCAACCAGCTGAATCTGCAGCAGGGTGAAATCAACGAAACGGAGCGCACGCTGCTGTTTACGGGTGCGAGCGAAAAAGGTGCCGGCACGCTGTTTTTTGTCAACGCGCTGACGGATCTGACTGAGAAAGTCAGCCCGGGGCCGCTGCTGAACGATTTGCGGGCGGCCCAGCTGAACGGCGGCCAGAACTGGCAGGCCTGGGTCAGTCCGCTCGAAGAGGTGGCCGACTGGGCTGACACGGTTCGTGCGGCTCAGGCGTCCGTTTCTGTCGAGGGTGTCGTCCTGTCTGACGATATCAGCGACAAGGCGACAATTACGCAGGCTGCGGCGCTGCGGGCAGAAATCACGGCGAAACATGGCCGGTGGTGCTGGTTTATCCTGGCCACCTCCGGGCTGCTCACGGAAACGCAGATACCGCTCTGGAAGGTCGCTGAAGATAACGTCGCAGCGGAAAAGTGGGTGGAGTATGTGGTACGGCTGACCAGCCTGCAGGCTGGCGCGAATGCCTACGCCGTGCAGCTCGTGCCGCGCATCGCCGGATTTGAACCGGGAATGCTGGCTGGCCGCTTGTGTAACCGCAGCGTGACCATCGCAGACAGTCCGGCTCGCGTCAAAACCGGGCCACTCCTCATGCCGGATGCCGTTGACTGGCCGGTAGATGCTGATGGCGTGCGCCTTGAGCTGTCAACGCTGCAGGCGCTGGAGCTGTCCCGGTACAGCGTACCGATGACCTATGCCGACTATGACGGCATTTTCTGGAGTGATGGCCGCACGCTCGATGCCGAGGGCGGAGATTACCAGTCTATTGAAAATGTGCGCATTGCCGACAAGGCCGCGCGACGCGTGCGCCTGATGGCGATTGCCAAAATTGCCGATCGCAGCCTGAACAGCACGCCGGCGAGTATTGCCGCGAACGAAAGTTACTTCGCCCGTCCGCTGCGCGAAATGTCCCGTTCGATGCAAATCAACGGCGTCATGTTCCCGGGAGAAGTGAAACCGCCGCAGGAAGGCGACATCAAAATCATGTGGGAGACGCGTAAAAAAGTGGTCGTCGGCATGATTGTGCGTCCGTACGAGGTGCCGCTGCAGATCGTCGTCAACATCGCGCTTGATACAACCCTGGAGGCCTCCGCATGAAGCGTATTTCCGGTCAGAGCACGGATTTTATCATCGACGGGGAGCTCATCCACGCCAATACCGTCACGCTTGACATTACTGACAACAGCGCGGCGGCGCAGACCGGCGGCATCCCGGACGGGTATGTCGATGGTGATGTTGCCGCCGAGGGTGAGATTGAAGTCTCAACGCGCGTGCTGCAGCAGATGACTGGCCTTGCACGTCGCGCCGGTTCATGGCGCGGCATCGAGCCTGCCGACATTCTGTTTTATGCGAAAGCGGGCAACGAAGAGATGAAAATTGAGGCGTTTGGCTGCAAGTTCATGCTGGCCGGCCTGCTGGATAACGATTCGAAAGGCGGTGAAGCGCTGGCGCACAAAATCAAGTACGTCGTGACCAGCCCCGACTTTATCCGTATTAACGGCGTCCCGTACCTGGACGCTGAATCGACCGACGGCCTCCTGGGCTGATGATCAATTGCCCGCCCGCCGTGGCGGCATAACGTGAGAAATGACGATGGCTATTGAAAAAATTGAACTGACCGTTGGCGGCACAGCGCTGGCATTTGCGCCCACGGCGACCGACTACAACAACATGATCAACAGCATGCAGCCTGATAACAAGGTCGCGCCGGCGCAGCAGTTTTTGATGCGTACCGTGCTGCCGGCGCATGCCGATGCGCTGAAAGAGGTTCTGAAAAAGCCCGGAGCGGTGCTGCAGCTGATGGAGGCTGTTATCAGCCGCTACGCGCCGAAGCTGGAAATTGAAGTAAAGGAATAACTGCGCGCGTAAAGGCAATTGAGTCAAATGGCGTGGCGCAGTACAGCATTTTACGCCGCTACTGGTTGCCGGACGAACCTGACTCTGTGGAGAGCATGGCAGCGGCGGCATGGCTCGATAACCGGTACTGGGAGAACATGACCGTCGCCGTCTCAAACGGCATCGTCAGGGCAATTAAGGGTAAATAATGGCGCGTGAGCTGGATTTTATTTTATCGCTGGTTGATAACGTCACCCGCCCGCTGCGGGCGGTGCAGGGTGGCGTGACTTCCTTTGCGAACAGCTCACAGCAGGCTTTTCGCCGTATAGGCGTCGGCAGCGTCGCGCTATGGGGCGTCGGTCAGGCTATGGGCGGGCTGCTTGAGCCCGCCCGTGACATGAACCGCGCCCTGGGCGAAGTAAAGTCACTGGGCGTCGATACAAAATCGCTCGGGATGCTGCGCGATGAATCCCTCAAGTTCTCCATGCAGTATGGCGAGAGCGCACAGGATTTTGTGCGCTCCTCCTACGATATTCAGTCAGCGATTGCGGGGCTCACCGGCAAGGAGCTGGCCACCTTCACCACGGCGTCAAACGTGCTGGCCAAAGCCACGAAGTCAGACGCCGCGACCATCACCAACTACGTCGGCACCATGTACGGCATCTTTCAGGATCAGGCAAATGCGATGGGTAACGGCGCATGGGTTGATCAGCTGGCAGGGCAAACAGCAACCGCCGTCCAGATGTTTAAAACTACCGGAAGCGAAATGAGCGGTGGATTCACCGCTTTAGGTGCGAGTGCAAAATCTGCGGGTGCAGGCATAGCCGAACAGATGGCGGTTCTTGGCACCCTGCAGGCGACGATGAGCGGCAGTGAGGCCGGGACAAAATATAAGGCCTTCCTCGCCGGAGTTGGTGGTGCACAGAAAACGCTGGGGCTTAATTTCACGGACAGCCAGGGGAAAATGCTCGGTGTCGTACAAATTCTGGAAAAAATCCGCGGCAAATACGGTGATCTGTCAAAGGTCGCGGACTCCGATACGCTGAAAAAAGCCTTTGGCAGTGATGAAGCTGTGGCCATGATTAAGCTTATGGTAGGCAATATCGACGGACTTAAGACCAACATCAACGCCATCGGCGACGTCAAGGGGCTGGATCATGCCCGTGTGATGGCCGAATCCATGATTGACCCCTTCGATCGCCTGACCAAATATTTTGAAGCCATGAAAATCATCATTGGCTCAACGCTTCTGCCGATACTGTTTCCTTTCATGGGGGCGATTGCCGATACCGGGGCCACGATGGTTCGCTGGCAGAAACTTTTCCCGGGGCTAACCCGGGCTGTGGGCTTATTGGCTGCAGGTCTTCTTTTCTTTGCCGCTGCCGGCGCGATTGCGAACATCACCATGGGGGTGTCTAAGTTTATCTGGATTGGACTGAAGGGGATTTGGGCTGCCAGCACTGCGGTTTTGAAATCTTACACAATAGCCATCTGGCTATGGAACAAAGCGTTTAAGGCCGCGCGTATCGTGACCCTTTCACTCAGCATTGCTACCTACGCATTCGGCGGGGCTGTTAACTTTGCTTTATGGCCCGTACTGCTGATTATCGGAGCGCTGGCGGCTCTCGCAGTCGGAGCTTGGTATCTCTATAAACACTGGGATGAGGTGAAAGCCTCCATCGCTGACAGCCAGGCATTTCAGTACCTGATGGGGGTTATTGATACCGTATCCGGTTATTTTTCTCAGGCATGGGACACGATAGCCAGCGGCTGGAAATGGCTGACAGACCAGTTTTCCGGCGTTTCAGTGCTTGAGGGATTCACGAGGCTTGCCAGCGGAATAGCAAACGTGTTTAGCGGTCTCTGGGACTGGATAAAAAACATGTTTTCAGCGACATGGAGCTGGATCACCGACAAACTCAATGCGCTCCCCGGCGTCAATATTGATGCCACGCAGAACGTGCCTCTGATGGCTCCCTTTACGCCTCCTCCTTCTGCCCTGACTGGCGGTATCCCCGACACACTTCCACGCGGTGGACTGGGCCGTGAAATGCGCGGCGGCCCGCAGACAACAGATAACCGGCAGCAGATTGGCGAGGTCAATATCAGCGTTCAGAACATGCCAACGCCGGCGCAGCTTCAGGAGTGGGAGGCGCTTAAGGGATGACGTCGCTTTACGTTGATTTGCTGATTACTGCCGATGGCGATTTTACCCTCGGCCCCGGCCTTGAGCCGGTGATGTGTGATAACCGCGTCAGCATCGCGCAGGATATCAAACACGCCATTATTGAGAGCGGCTACGCCACAGAGCTGCTCGCCGAGCGTAGTCCGGGCATGCGTGCAGATGTGCTGACAAAAATTGAACTGCTGGTTGAATCAGACGATCGCCTGGTGCCCGGCACGGTGCTGATTACCGAAGAGACAAACGCGCGTTTGCATATTACGGCTGAAACCTACGATTTTGGCCCCGTCGGGCTGGGAGTGAACTATGACAAAACCACAGCCTGATTATGAGCAGGTACTGCGTGATGCGGGTATGCCGACCACCGAGGAGGAGGTCAGCGCCCGCTTTACTGCTATTGCTAAGGATGAGGGGCTGGTGACAAACACGTCCCGCATGTCCCCTTTCTGGCGTCTTATTACGGCCATTGTCACCGCGCCGGCGATGTGGATCAAAGACGTGCTTGTCCAGGGCGTACTGACGAACATGTTTCTGGCCACTGCGACCGGTCAGATGCTGCGCCTGCTGGCATGGGGGCTGAACGTCACGCCGAAACCGGCCACGGCGGCCAGCGGCGTAGTGATGTTCTACAAAACTGATGACCGGCAGGATGTGACCGTGCCTGCGGGCAGCGTTGTGCAGACGGAGCGTATAAACGGCGTTGTCTACAGCGTGACGGTGACGGAGGACACGCTGCTGGCAGCTGGTTCCGGTAGTGGCCCCGTGCCGGTTACGGCAAACGGCAGCGGCAGCGACTTCAACCTTGCGCCTGGCTACTACCGTATTTTACCCGTTGCGCTCGACGGTATCGCCGGTGCCGTCAATGAAGAAGACTGGCTCACCGCGCCCGGAGCCGATGAAGAAAGCGATGACGAGCTGCGCGACCGCTGCCGCAACCAGTTTAATGCTGCTGCTCAGTATCACATTGATGCCGTCTATCGCGGCATGGTTGCCAGCGTGGCAGGGATTTCCGTCGACCGCGTGTTTTTCCTGCACGATGCGCCGCGCGGCCCCGGCACGGCAAATGTGTATCTACTCCTTGATACTGGTGAAATTTCTGACCCTTTCATCTCTGCCGTTAATGATTATGTGACCAATCAGGGCTACCACGGCCACGGTGACGATCTGCAGTGCTTCCCGCTGCCGGATACGCGTCATTCGCTCGTTGCCACGCTATACGTCCTGCAGCTGGCCAACATTACCCCCGATGAACTGGCGGCCATTAAGACAGAAGCGGAAAACCTTATCCGCTGCGCCTTTCGTGAAAATAACGGCTATGCCGTGCAAAAGACGTGGCCATATTCCCGGTTTTCCTTTTCCCAGCTCGGCAGGGAGCTGCATGAGAACGACAGGAGGATCTTGTCAGTCACCTTTTCCCTGGATGACATTATCAGCGGCCTTGACGTTCCCCGTCTTGACGCACTGACCGTGGAGATTGAAGACGATGGCATCGTTAATACCGCCTGATATCAGACTGCCGGCGTGGCTCAGGGGGAAAGAACCGTCCACGCTGGCGCGTGCGGCCCGTAAATACTGGGAGGGCGTCTTCCAGTGGGTGACGTGGCCACTTCGCCAGTTCGACGCACTCACGTGCGATGAGGACATTCTGGAACTGCTGGCGTGGGAGCGCGATGTTGCCCGCTTTAACGGCGAGCCGTTGTCTCTCTTTCGCAAGCGCGTCGCGTACGCCTTTGTGAACGCGCAGGATGCCGGGTCCGTCGCCGGGTTTGCGAAAATTTTTGACCGCCTTGAGATCGGGTACATCGAACAGGAGGAGCGGGTACCGGGACTGGACTGGGACATCATCCTCATACGGGTCACGGATAACCAGATATCTGAGAATCGCGAGCTGATGGCGGAGATTATCAGAAAGTACGGCAGGACCTGCAGGCGCTACCAGTATCAGGTCGTCACTGCAACCCGAATCAGCGTCGCTGCCGGCGCGTATGGCGGAATTTATGGGGTTCATGTTGCGAGCCTGAAGAGATGAAACGTCACAGACAGCCGTAACGGCTTTTATTAATGCAGGGGGGAGTTGTGGCGGGTAACGTCGATGATGCACGTGCAATGGGATTAATCAGGTGGGTGGACACCTGGAAAAAACTGGCATTACTGGTTGCCCTGGTGTTTTTCGCAGGGCTTGGAAAGTATTTGTGGGAGAGTCGCCGCGAGGTGGCGTACGTCATGATGAACGCTTTTGGTACGCCGCGTATTCATGAAGAGTCAGTCGGCCCGGAGATAACACGGCTGATGGCCGATACGGGTGCTGTGACGGCGGCGGTGTGGTCGATGAACCTGGAGAAAAACCAGCGCATCGCCCTGTATGTGCGCGAACGCCAGCGCGAGCTTGAAAATCTCACCGGTACGGGGGATTTGATTCTGCGTCCCTACTCAAATTTGACGGTTGAGTTTATCAACCTCATCGACAGCAAGGCGGCCTGCTGGAAGCATGTCGCGTCAACCAGCGTCGGAAAGTCAGCGCGGGAAAGCGGGGTGAAGTGGGTCTGTGCGTCAGCCATACCGCCACAGTTTGGCCAGATGATTGGGATGCTCGCGATCGGTTTTACCGAGCGCCCGGGCAATGAAGATTACGTAAAGCTGCGGATCAAACAAGCTGCAGTCAAGATTATTGAGTAAAGGCTGAGGGGGTTGCGGTTGTGGGTCTCTTTGTTTTTGTGATTTTTATATGGGTTCTATGTTATGGGTAATTTGAGTGAACATTTTAGTAGTAGTGAATTTGCGTGTCGCTGCGGCTGTGGGTTTGACAGCATTTCTTCTGCGTTAATTGCGGTGCTGGAAGATGTGCGATGGCATTTTGGCGCGCCGGTAAAAATCAACAGTGGCTGCCGCTGTGAAAAACACAATGCGAAGGTGGGCGGCGCGCCAAACTCCCAGCACGTGCAGGGAATTGCTGCTGATATTGTTGTGACCGGAATCAATACCAATCGCGTGGCTGACTACCTCGAAGGAAAATATCCTGACCGCTGCGGCATTGGTCGCTACAGCAGCTTCACACACATCGACGTTCGCCAGGCCAAAGCGCGCTGGCGCGGATAGCCGAACGAAGAAGAGGAATAATATGTCGACAGCAATTACCCTGGCATTTGAAGCCTATCTTGCCGCACAGACGGAATCACAGCAGCCGGTCGTGCTCGACGAGTTTATTTTCGCGAACGTTCCCGGGCTTGATCCGGAAGCGCCGGTAGATCCTGCCGAAGGCATACCGCAGACGCAGATTGTCTGGCGGCAGGCCGTCGATAAGTCCGGTGTGATTAACGGTGATACCGTCGTGTACTCCGTTCTCCTCGGTACTGAGGTCGGCGACTTTACGTTTAACTGGATCGGGCTGATTAACAAATCCAGCGGCATGCTGGCGATGGTGACGCATATCCCGCCGCAGGACAAATACGCGAACGTCGACGGCAACCAGGGGAATGCCCTCACCCGCAGTTTTGTGATGGAGTACAGCGGAGCGCAGGCCGCAACGCTCATTAATGTACCGGCTGAGACCTGGCAGATTGATTTTACGGTGCGTCTTGGGGCAATGGACGAGCACGATCGCGTCACTAACGTCGATTTATACGGCCCGGGGGCATTTTTTGGCGATGGTTTTCTGGTGCGTGAATCTGCAGGTGCCTACAGCATTCAACCCGGGGCGGGATATGTCGGTGGCCTGCGCGTATCGCTTGGTGCTGCTGCGCCAGTGAATGCTGCCACGCGTCCGACGAAGGTCTGGGTTGACGCGTCCTGGACGGGTACCGCTGCCAGCGTCTGGAATACACAGCAAACCATCACCGTTGCGCCGACGCTTGCAAACTACGTACAGGATGGCGTCAGCCATTATGTTTTTGCCGTTGCACAGATTAACGCTGACGGAAGCGTCACGGATTTGCGCCCAAAGGGAACAGTCGACGGCGGCCAACAGGCCTCGCAGTGGTTGCGTAAAGACAAAAACCTGAGCGATGTAAACGATGCGGATGAAGCACGGCAAAACATCGGCTGCGGTACGTCAGCAACAAAAGACATCGTCACATCCCCTACAGATACAACAGCGGGAAGAGTGCCGACCACTGGATGGGAGGGATTGGGCTTATCCGCTGAATTTAAGATGGGTGTGGTTTCTCAGTTTCTTGCGTACTCCGGTGCTTCTCCTGAGGTGCCCTTAAATGGTGCAGGCTGGCAAGCTGCTTATACGCCACAGCGCCGTGCGCAGGCATTCATTGGTGGTGACACGAAATTCTATTCACGTTTTTCAACATCTGCTGATGCGCTGGATTCTGCAACCCCATGGGCAACTCATTACACGACGCTAAACAAGCCCTCTGCGACGGATTGCGATGCCGTATCCGCAACCAATGGCGGTACGTTCCAAAAAAACATTGCAGTCAAAGGCAATGGGGCAACTATCTCTATTTACCCGCTTGCCGAGGGTCAGGCGTCTTATCTTTTAGGTAAGGCTTTAGATGGCAGTAACGTTTTCTATGTCGGTCGTGGTGGCACCGCATACAACGTGGCGCTTTATAACTATAAGGCCAACAATGGCCTTAATTTAAATGAAGATGGCTCTATTGCACTGAATTTAGCGAATGGTAAAAAATTTACAGTAAATGGTCAGGTTGTTCCGTCTGATTATGCAAACTTTGATGCGCGTTATATGGGCAAATCAAATGCCTATACAAAAACAGAGTCCGATTCCAGATACGCAATGAGTCCAAATATTGCAGGTTTCGGCGGTGTCGGTACATACGCGTTTTTGAGCTGCAACGCCGCGGTAGCTAATGGCGCGAACGTAGCTGGCGCTTCGCTGTTTTCTTCCGGTATCGCGGCGCAGAAAAGCAGCGTTGGCTACGGTGATAAATCAATGGTCATTCAGGGTTCAGCGATGGCCGGAACGTGGAAATGTCTGGGGAGCCAGCCTGCACCGTCCGGAAACGACGTTGGTGCCACACTTTATTACAGGATTGCGTGATGGAAAAAGTGATGAAGCCCGTATGGGCTAACGAAGAGCACACTGCGATTAACGTTATGGTGTTTTCCGAAGAATACGGTCTGATACCGTTTACGGCGACACCGGATGACCCGATGGACTATGGGCGCGAAATCTACGATGCCTGCATTAATGGAGAGCATGGGGAAATTGCTGAGTACGTTCCGCCTGAAATTGACTACGTAGCCGAAGCGGAGCGAATGAAGGCGGAGCTGATGGCCGCAGCTGAGGCCGCTATCGCACCTCTTAAGCGCGCGGTGAAGTACGGCATGGCCACAGACGCCGAAAAGCAGCTGCTTGAGGAGTGGGAGGTTTACACCGTCCTGCTGAGTCGGGTTGACACCTCTCTGGCACCAGATATTGAATTGCCGCCAGTTCCGGTGAGTAAATAACAATGGTCTGGGTTAAAAAGCACGTTCGATTCTCCGGATCTTTGCCTTCTGTGATCTGCTCAGAGCTGACCGTACAGCCGTATCTCTACGGCGTAGGACAGCAGACTGAAACCGGGTGCTGGTTAAGCCCGGTTAATGCCATTAACTGGCTCTCCGGACGGCTCAGCACCTCAGGCGGATCCGGCGATTTGTTGCTGATGATGGTATGCGGCGGGACGTCAGACGCATACAGGGAAGCGCTGGCGCTATTTTCCGGTGTGATCCCCCTCCCGTCCGTAACCCAGTCGTTGCGTCAGTTTGATGCAACGGCACGCCTGCAGATTGAGCGCATGCGGCTGCCGGCAAAGATTAAGGACGGGCTCCCGCCTGCAGCTGAACTGCTGTTTTCTACTGGCCGCCAGGCATCGGCTGCGGGGCTTATCGAGAGCGCTCAGGCTGCAGCCGCACTCCCGCTGTCAGAAGACGCGCTGTCCGCAGCGCTTTCATCTTTCGTACAGGACAGGCAGGCCCTGATTGATGGCGTAATGGGGGGGCTTGACGAGTTGACGAAGCAAACGGCCACAGCATGGGTTTTCTCGGGAACCGGGCTGTTTTCTCAGTTGGCGAAGGAGATGCTTGAGGATATCCCGGATAGCACGGCGGTGCTGTGTACGGCAGTGATGTTTACCGGTGATGATTTGAGTGTTCTCAGAGGATTGACGCATGACATCGACAATACTGGCGCTTGACGGCAAAGCGGTACCGCTGAAGAACATCACGATATCGCCATCGATGCAGTTCAAGGAGAAAGACCAGAGCGGGCAGAGCAGCAGTACGGATAAAGCTGAGCAGGGCATCAAGGCGAAAGAGCTGCGCGTCAGCGGTATTGTGCCGTTTTCGCGTATCGATGACCTGCGGATCATCTTTGAGCTGGCATCAGCGACGGGCAGCGGCGGCGCACTCCATGTATACCGTGTCGGTAACGTGCTGGCGCGGGCAATCAAATTCCGTGAATGCACGTTCAGCGGCCAGATAGACGCATCCCGCGCGTCCGGGCTGCAGGCGTGGCAGGTATCCTTTACGCTGCGGGAAAAAACCAGCGTGCCGGAGCGTCGCCAGGCCAGAGCCGATAAAAAAGCCGCTGCCGGTACAAAGACGCAGCAGCAGGCCGGCGGCACAAAACCTGCAGAGGAAACGCCGGAAACACTTTCATGGTTTGAGGAGAACGTCCTGAAGCCTGTTGACGGCATACTGGGAGGTGGCAGCGATGAGGCCAGTAAGAAGGCTTAGCCTTTCGACTGATGAAGTCGAGCTTGTTGATGAAACACTGGTACTTGAGCTGTCGGCGTGCGGGCGCGGGTTTATCACTGCGCGAACGGATAAGGACTATACCGGCAAACTTGTGCGTATCGATGTCGGCTACCCGGATCAGCTTTACCGCTGGTTTACGGGTTATGTTGAACGGTCACAACCTTCCGAGAATGGCAGCCAGCGTCTTTTCGTGCGTGAGCTCGTTGGCATCTTCGATAAGCTATGGCCATGCTCATTTCAGCATCCTACCCTGAAAACGATCACCGACTGGCTGCAGGAGCGTAGCGGCCTGACGTTTATCCCGCAGGCGTTTGACAAGCCTGTCCCGCATTTTACCCACAGCGGTACTGGCTTCCAGCTTCTGAACTCCCTCGGTCGCGCGTTTGGCCTGCAGGATTACATCTGGTACCAGACGCCCGGCGGTGAGGTTTATGTTGGTGAAGCCTCCGGAGGGATGTTCGCCGGCAAACCCGTCACGGTACCACACATCTTTAACCAGGCATCCACTGCGGGCGATACGCTGACCTTCCCGGTTATTCCGGGAATCAGGCCCGGGGTTGACGTCAACGGTCGGCGGGTAACGCAGGTTAGACTGCAGGCGGACACGATGGAGATCACCACGGCCTCGCCGCTGAGTAAATCCGCATTCAGACGCCAGCTGGAGGCGGCTGCGCCAGAGCTGGCCGGCAGGATGCACCTGCCGCGCGTGGCGCGTATTGTTGGCCATCCGGAAGCGACCGGCGCGGGCGACGTGGCGGACCCATTCCGTCCTCGATACGCCGTCGACGTGCAGCTGCTCGATGAGAACGGCCAGCCTGCACCTGGCACGCCGGTATTTTCATCGGTACCGCTGCCGGTTCCCATGGGAGGAACTGAAAGCGGAATGTTCAGCTATCCACCGGCGGGAACGCTGGTCGAGGTGGCCTTTACTGAGGGCAGGCAGGATAAACCGGTCGTGCGGCAGACCCTCGCTGAAGGGAATAACATGCCTGCAGTCAAGCCCGGCGAGCAGCTGCAGCAGCAGCGTAACGGCGTCTTCCAGCGCGTGGCCACAGACGGCAGCTGGCAGCGCGAGACAGATCGCGCTATCAGCGAGAAGTCAGCGTCCCGCAGCATCGCAACGGACAAAGAGCAGCGGGAGGCGGTGAGCCGTGAAGCGGTTATCAAAGCGGACGACACGCTGAAGGTACTCGGCACCTGGACTGCAGCAGCTGGCGCGGTTCGCCTGATGTCTGCAGCCGATGCAAGCCTGGCCGCCGGCGGTGCTGTCATGGTGAGTGCAACGAAAGATATCAGCGTGACGGCGGGGGCGGATATCAATGCAAAAGCAAAGCAGATAGTCGACCAGGCCGACACCATACGGCAGATGATAGCTGGCCAGAAGATAGAGCTGATCGCGCCCAGCATCTGGATGGGTACGTCGTCAGTGAACGTTGCACAGCTGATGATTGATACTATCGACCTGGTTAAGCAGCTGGCGCAGCAGTGTGCGTCACATACCCACCCGGATACCGGCGGCCCGACGAATGCTGACGCATTTAACGTGTCTGCTCAGTCAGCCGGCACCCTCAAAAATAAATACGATCCCCTCATCGGTTAACACCCGTCTCGCTTCCTGTCCCGCCCACTGTGGCGGGATTTTTTTTGCCTGCCCAGCGCCATACATGAGCATGTGAACGCAGCGCAGAACGCGCCTGGTGAATGCTGAGCGTGATATCCTGCGGACGCGGTCGCCAGACGGAAACGGCGCTACACCGCACCCGCCTGCGGTTTTCATGTTGAGAATAATTTCGTTTTGGTCTGGGATGACAAACAGGCTGCCAGGCTGCGCCAATCCTGGCGTTGTTGAAGCGGATTACGTGAAAATCCAATCTGAATCTTTAAGGTATTTTCAGCTAAATTAAGGTTTTTTCCGTTTTCCATACTTTAGTGAAAATCAGTCAGGCAAGATGTGGCGTGCGATGCAGACGTTTTCCGTGAGATTTAACAATTCCACGAAAATAATGATTTTGGCGTAAAAGCTAGCCATGGCGCGGATTACAGCGTTTTTCAAAAAATTGACTTTTTACGTTTGCTGGCAGTACCTGCGCACTTAATTGTGTGGGGTGAGCGAAACCAGGCTTTTGACATGGCCGCGTATCGGGAATAAACTAGCAACTGTTGGTGGATGTACACGCGCTCCGGTTGAGGCTCATCACCTTGAACAGAGAATCATCCTTAAGTTCCAAAGAAAATAAGCCTGACCTCACCAGTCGGGCTTTTTTCTTGTTTGTTAATTGTTACAGCCCTTTGATTACACTTCTGATGGCTCTATAATCCTTGTCGTTAGTGGTTGTGCGCTCTGAAGTAACGCAGGCATGCGGCAACGTGTTCAAGTCCTGGCTGAATTACGAGTGGTGTCGGTTCAGTGCCTCAACTGGAGCGCGTGTACATCCACCAACAATGTACCCCTGTTAACCAGGCAGTGTTAAGGCTTTAGCAGTGGTACCGCGCTCCTTAAGGGAGCAACGTGATGAAGGGATTTTTAAAAATCGCTGTCATCGCTCTGAAGGCGCTTGTCGCCTTGATTGAGCTGATTCTGGCTTGCTTGCCATAAGTAGCCAGGAAACGTAAGTAAGGCCACCGGCTCACCCCCGGTGGCCTTTAACATTTGGGGGCAAATTATTCTGTTGTAACCCATTGGATCAGCACCTCAAATAGCGCTTCACCAACAGCCCGAACACAAGTCCAGGCGAATAAAGCTATCGCTGCCGCAACCCATGCCGCCCGGCGATTTGCTGGTACGTTCGTCCGCATCCAGTCATAGGCCGATACCGCAAGCAAAAAGCCGATAACATCCAGAATTGTTTTCATTTTTCTACTGTCAACTCTCTACAGATTACCCAATGAAAATTAAAAGAAAAAACATTCCCTTCGTTCATTACTAATGCTCCATATAGTGAATGTGGGTACAACAATAGCCTCTGAAAGCGACTATATCCCCGCCTTATCCCTTATACCAGCCAGTACATAAAAAGCATATTTATATAACAATAACATCACGAAATTAGGCTGTTTTTTGTCCATTTCTGAGTTTCACAAAAATTGATGGGGGGCATCGGAAAAGCATTACAAACATTACAAACACTCAAATCACATCTTAAGTTATTGATTATAATGATTTGTTTTCATCTTCAGAATCATTACAAAACTCTTACAAAAGCATTACAGTGTAATGGTACATAATCATTACAAATTAGACCTTTAACTTATTGATTTATATAGGTGTAATGTTTTAGTAATGGTTTTGTAATGCTTTTTTTATTACAACTATTTTTATTTAAATTCAGTTGGTTAGGTGTTGTTATGGGTGGGTGTAATGTTTGTAATAGTTTTCCGATGGCCGACTTAAATTTGATGTGGTGGCATGTAACGTTGATGCATAAAAAAAGCCCCATTTGGGGCTGGTAGGTTCTGTCTTTCGAACGGAAGCGAATGCATGGAGGGCTTTGCTTATGTAAGCTTCTTGCGTGTTACATAGGTGCCTGGTTTATATTTCTCCCCACTTGCTTCGATTTCCCATGCCTTACCCGTGCATTTATCTCCACCATTACCGCATCCATCTGGCGTATATGTTGCGATCGCAAGGTGATTGCCACCCTTAGCAATCGAGTTACCACCTTCCAAGTATGCTGTTACCTGATGGGCTCTTCTTTCGCGTAAAAATTCTTTTGCTGCCTTTTGAACCGTTGCCGCCCTGTCTTCCAGGGTATTAGCATCTGGTGCAGAGATATAAACGTTTAAACGGGTTCTTCCTGAAAAACTATAATCCTGCTCACCTATTATTTTGTATTCTTGCGGATTGCCGTTTTTAATTTCGAAAACTTGATTTACCGCCGGACGATTATCACTCGTTTCCTCAGGCGTATCACCAGAGCATTTATATACGGCAAACATAATAAGCAGCATAACAATAATGCCGCCAATGGTATCGCTTTTTTTTGCTCCCGGCTCTTTAACTCCGCAATGCGGACAGGCTTTTGCTTTTGATGAAACTTCTTTCTTGCACTCTTTACATTTCGTTATTGCCATCTTTTTTACCAGTATAATTAAAAACAATAAAATAAAATGGGGAAGATTAAAAATCTCTTCATTAAATGCTTTTTGACTGCTATGTCATTTTGTTATTACGCTAATAATATTATTTGACCTGTTTCAGGTGGGGCTTATGACGTTGAGCAAAATCTTGACGTGCAGTTAAGCATTTAAGCAGCAAACGGTGGCTAGATAACCCCCGTTTCCGGGGGTAAAGTTTTATGAAATGGTCATTTTGTGGATGCCTGATTTAAAAAATCCATATTTATCAGGTTATTGAAGCGATAAAAAACGCGCCCGGAGGCGCGTTGGCGGTACACTCAATTTAAAGGATTACTCTTCTTCAACTTCTTCGGCATAGCTTGCGTCTTTCACCGATGTTGTGGCGCGACGGGCTTCGCCTTTGTGTTGCACTTTATTGAGCTGCCGTTCCAGCTTGTTGATCAAATCGTTGATAGCGGTATACATATCTTCGTGTTTAGCGCTGGCGACCAGATGGCCGTTTGGAGTATTGATAGTTGCGTCAGCGGTAAAACCCTGTGGTTCCTTAGACAGAATGATATGCGGGTTAATCAAATGAGTTTGCCATTTATCCAGTTTGGCGAGACGGTCTGCGACGTGCTGGCGGATTGCCGGAGTAATTTCCATTTGTTTACTGGTAATGTTCATTGTCATAAATTTTACCTCTTGTCTTTCCGTCTTGGTGATTCCAGCATACCTGTCCTAATGTCAAAATGTGTGATCTAAATCACGTTATTTTGTCACTTTTTGTCAAGGAAGCTTTTTTGTGAGGAAAGGCAGGAACAGGCGATTTTTACCTTGTCGAAGTCGGGAATTGCAGCCATAGTTGATGGGATTGGTCGGCTCTAAACCGCTTCAGCGGATGGCCATAACGGATAAAAAAACGGCAGCCCTTGGGCTGCCGTTCTGCATTTTGGGAACGATCAGGTATTGCTGCTGTTCGCGGCGATAATCTTCGCGACTTTTTCAGCCTGTGCGTTCATCTGCATCTGGCGGTATGCGTTTTCCATCAGCTTCAAACCATCACGAGTGGCTTGTGTATCTGGATAGTCACGCAGCATACCTTCGACGCGGTTAACCACTGCCACCCATGCGCCACGACGCGTATAGTACTCAGCAACAGAGTATTCATACTTGGACAAACGATCTTTCAGGAATACCAGACGCTTGGTGGCATCGGTAATGTACTGACTGTTCGGATAGCCACGCACCAGCTTGGAGAAGTCATTGAATGCATCGCGCGCGTGTTGCGGGTCACGGTCAGAACGATCAACACCGAAGAAACCTTGCAGAGCGCTATCATCCAGCGCCATGTTGGTCAGTCCGCGCATATACATGACATAATCGATGTTCGGATGAGTCGGGTTCAGACGGATGAAGCGATCGATGGCAGCCTGAGCCAGCGGCAGATCGGCATTTTTGTAGTAGGCATAGATGAGATCTAATTGTACCTGCTGGGAATACGGACCAAATGGATAACGATTATCCAGCGCTTCCAGTTGCGTTATCGCCTGTTTCCAGTTACCGTCCTGCAGTTTTTGTTGTGCAGTCGCATAGATTTCATTCGGCGGATTGTCAGGGACCTGTTCATTTGAACCGGAGCAGCCCACCAAAGCCAGGCTCAACGTGGCCGCTGCCACCAGATATTTCATGCGCGTCATGACGTTTTGACTTTCCTCAAATGTTTGTCCGGGAGAATCTCTTTCCTGCTCCCGATTAAGACCAGCTACAATAGCACACTATATTATACGGCAAAGCCGTAAAACCCAACGTTAAACGAAGAAGCAGTCTATGGCACAACGAGTAGAACTCACCGCAACAGTCTCCGAAAATCAGCTCGGTCAACGCTTAGATCAAGCTTTGGCCGAAATGTTCCCTGATTATTCACGTTCACGCATAAAAGAATGGATTCTTGACCAGCGCGTGCTGGTAAACGGCAAAGTATGGGACAAGCCAAAAGAGAAAGTGTTAGGTGGGGAAGCCGTCGCCATCAATGCTGAAATAGAAGAAGAAGTCCGTTTCGAGGCGCAGGATATCCCGTTGGAAATCGTTTATGAAGATGACGATATCCTGGTGATCAACAAGCCGCGCGGCTTAGTCGTGCATCCGGGTGCAGGTAATCCAGATGGCACCGTACTGAATGCGCTTCTTCATTATTATCCGCCGATTGTTGACGTACCGCGTGCGGGCATCGTTCACCGTCTGGATAAAGACACTACCGGTTTGATGGTGGTCGCGAAAACGGTTCCTGCCCAGACGCGTCTGGTGGAGTCGCTGCAGCTGCGTGAAATCACCCGTGAATATGAAGCCGTGGCGATTGGTCACATGACGTCAGGCGGCACGGTTGAAGAGCCGATTAGCCGTCACCCGACCAAACGCACCCATATGTCTGTGCATCCGATGGGGAAACCTGCGGTGACGCACTATCGCATCATGGAACATTTCCGCATTCATACGCGTCTGCGTCTGCGTCTGGAAACGGGCCGTACTCACCAGATCCGTGTGCATATGTCCCATATCACTCATCCGCTGGTGGGCGATCAGGTTTATGGTGGCCGTCCGCGCCCGCCGAAGGGCGCGTCGGAAGAATTTATCAGCACCTTGCGTAAATTCGACCGTCAGGCGCTGCACGCAACGATGCTGCGTCTTTATCATCCGGTCACCGGTATCGAAATGGAATGGCATGCGCCAATCCCACAGGATATGGTCGATCTCATTGCTGCAATGCGTGCAGACTTTGAAGAACATAAGGATAAAGTGGACTGGTTATGACCAAACTGATTGTCCCGGAGTGGCCAATTCCTGCAGGCGTGGCAGCCTGTAGCTCAACCCGTGTCGGTGGCGTGAGCCACGATGCGTGGGCATCATTGAATCTGGGCGCTCACTGCGGTGATAACCTTGAACATGTTGAAGAGAACCGCAAGCGTATGTTTGCGGCAGGACATTTGCCGTCAAAACCCGTATGGCTTGAGCAGGTGCATGGCAATGATGTGTTGAGGCTGACGGGGGAACCCTACGCTTCTAAACGTGCCGATGCGTCCTACAGCAATACACCCGGGACAGTTTGTGCCGTGATGACCGCCGACTGCCTGCCTGTTCTCTTTTGCAACCGTGCGGGTACTGAAGTCGCCGCCGCCCATGCCGGATGGCGGGGGCTGTGCGCGGGTGTGCTGGAAGAGACAATTGCCTGCTTTGAAGACGCCCCGGGCAATATCATGGCTTGGCTTGGTCCGGCCATCGGTCCAAAGGTTTTTGAAGTCGGTCCTGAGGTGCGCGAAGCGTTTATCGAAAAAGATCCGCAAGCCGTCAGCGCATTCCGGCCGCAAGGTGATAAATATCTGGCTGATATCTATCAACTTGCCCGCCAGCGTCTGGGCAACGTTGGGGTGACGCAGATATTCGGTGGCGATCGCTGTACCTTCACCGAAAAGGGTGATTTTTTCTCTTATCGTCGCGACAACACCACCGGTCGTATGGCAAGTTTTATTTGGCTGATATAACCTAACGAATCAAGACGATCCGGCACGCGCCGTTTTCTTTTCGCATATTTCAGGTCATTAACCTTGAATAATTGAGGGATGACCTCATTTAATCTCCAGTAGCAAATTTGACCTGTTATGGGAGGAGTTATGCGTCTGGATCGTCTTACTAATAAATTCCAGCTTGCTCTCGCCGATGCCCAGTCTCTCGCACTGGGGCACGACAACCAATTTATCGAACCTCTTCATTTAATGAGCGCCTTGCTGAATCAGGAAGGGGGATCGGTACGTCCTTTACTCACGTCGGCTGGCATTAATGCTGGCGAGCTGCGCACGGCTATCGATCAGGCACTGAGCCGTCTGCCACAGGTGGAAGGCACCGGTGGGGATGTTCAGCCGTCTCAGGATCTGGTGCGCGTGCTGAACCTTTGCGACAAGCTGGCGCAAAAACGTGGGGACAACTTTATCTCGTCGGAACTGTTTGTTCTGGCGGTGCTTGAATCACGCGGTACGCTGACCGATCTGCTGAAATCATCCGGTGCGACAACCGCCAATGTGACTCAGGCGATTGAAAAAATGCGTGGAGGTGAAAGCGTGAACGATCAAGGAGCCGAAGACCAACGTCAGGCTTTGAAAAAATATACGGTCGATCTGACTGAGCGTGCTGAACAAGGCAAGCTTGACCCGGTGATCGGTCGTGACGAAGAGATTCGCCGTACCATTCAGGTACTGCAGCGTCGTACCAAAAACAACCCGGTACTGATTGGTGAACCGGGCGTCGGTAAAACTGCCATCGTTGAAGGGCTGGCGCAGCGTATTGTTAACGGCGAAGTGCCGGAAGGGCTGAAAGGCCGCCGCGTGTTGGCGCTGGATATGGGGTCGCTGGTGGCGGGGGCAAAATACCGCGGTGAATTCGAAGAGCGTTTAAAAGGCGTGCTTAACGATCTGTCGAAACAGGAAGGCAATGTCATTCTGTTTATCGACGAATTGCACACGATGGTCGGTGCCGGTAAAGCCGATGGCGCAATGGATGCCGGGAATATGCTGAAACCAGCCCTGGCTCGTGGTGAACTGCACTGCGTCGGCGCGACGACGCTGGATGAGTATCGCCAGTACATCGAGAAAGACGCTGCGCTGGAACGTCGATTCCAGAAAGTGTTCGTGGCTGAGCCAACGGTGGAAGACACCATCGCTATTTTGCGTGGTCTGAAAGAGCGTTATGAATTGCATCACCACGTGCAGATTACGGACCCGGCTATCGTGGCGGCGGCAACGTTGTCTCACCGTTATATTGCCGACAGACAGTTGCCGGATAAAGCCATCGATCTGATTGATGAAGCGGCGTCCAGCATTCGTATGCAGATAGACTCCAAACCGGAAGAACTCGACAGACTCGACCGCAGGATCATTCAGCTCAAGCTTGAACAGCAGGCGCTGAAGAAAGAGTCTGATGAAGCGAGTAAAAAACGTCTGGATATGCTTAATGAAGAACTGGACGATAAAGAGCGCCAGTACTCCATCCTGGAAGAAGAGTGGAAGGCTGAAAAAGCCTCACTTTCTGGCACCCAGACGATCAAGGCTGAACTTGAGCAGGCGAAAATTGCCATTGAGCAGGCGCGTCGCGTGGGCGATTTGGCACGCATGTCAGAGTTGCAGTACGGCAAAATTCCGGAACTTGAAAAACAGCTGGAGATGGCGACGCAGTCAGAAGGCAAAACCATGCGTCTGCTGCGTAACAAAGTGACGGATGTGGAAATCGCAGACGTTCTGGCACGCTGGACGGGTATCCCTGTTGCCCGCATGCTGGAAGGGGAACGTGAAAAACTGCTGCGTATGGAGCATGACCTCCATCATCGTGTGATCGGCCAGGATGAAGCTGTTGAGGCCGTATCGAATGCGATTCGTCGTAGTCGTGCGGGCTTGTCAGATCCTAATCGCCCGATTGGTTCGTTCCTGTTCCTGGGGCCGACCGGCGTAGGTAAAACCGAGCTGTGTAAAACCTTGGCGAACTTTATGTTTGACAGCGATGACGCGATGGTGCGTATCGATATGTCTGAGTTTATGGAGAAACACTCGGTCTCGCGTCTGGTCGGTGCGCCTCCAGGATATGTCGGGTATGAAGAAGGGGGTTATCTGACTGAAGCGGTTCGTCGTCGTCCTTATTCCGTCATCTTATTAGATGAAGTGGAAAAAGCGCACCCGGATGTGTTCAACATTCTGCTGCAGGTATTGGACGATGGTCGTCTGACTGACGGGCAGGGGAGAACGGTCGATTTCCGCAACACTGTGGTGATCATGACCTCGAACCTGGGTTCCGATTTGATTCAGGAACGTTTCGGTGAACTGGATTACGGTCATATGAAGGATCTGGTGCTGGGTGTGGTTAGCCATAGCTTCCGCCCGGAATTCATTAACCGTATCGATGAAGTGGTCGTGTTCCACCCGCTTGGGGAAAAACACATTGCTTCTATTGCACAGATTCAGTTGCAGCGTCTGTATAAACGTCTTGAAGAGCGTGGTTATGAAATCCACATCTCTGACGAGGCGCTGAAACTGTTGAGTGCCAATGGTTACGATCCGGTTTACGGGGCGCGTCCTCTGAAACGTGCTATCCAGCAGCAGATCGAGAACCCGCTGGCGCAGCAAATCCTCTCCGGGGAGCTGATTCCTGGAAAAGTGATTCGCCTTGAAGTGAATGAAGACCGAATTGTGGCAGTGCAGTAAGTCACAAAACCTCAAAAACGAGCCTCTCGGGGCTCGTTTTTGTTTAAAAACCAGGCAAAACTCAATATCTGGGATAATATTTGCCTGGAAAGTGAGCGGTCAGTCATTATTTTCTGATTTACACTTGCAGCCTCAGAATAACTCCCTATAATGCGCCTCCACTGACACGGAACAACGGCACACAAGCCGCCGGGACAGAAGGGGTTCAGCGATGAACGCCGACAGAGAAAAGCGAAATTAAACGCTTGACTCTGAATGAGGAAAACGTATTATACGGGACCTCGCAACGGTGAGCGAAAGCCGCGTTGCACTGCTCTTTAACAATTTATCAGACAATCTGTGTGGGCACTCAAAGTGACATGGATTCTAAACGTCGAAAGACGCTAAATGAATACCAAAGTCTCTGAGTGAACATACGTAATTCATTACGAAGTTTAATTCACGAGCATCAAACTTAAATTGAAGAGTTTGATCATGGCTCAGATTGAACGCTGGCGGCAGGCC